>NZ_QFOA01000039.1 GCF_003248505.1 Sphingobium sp. | reverse complement strand
GAAGCGGCCCACTTCACCGACCGAATAGGGCGGGAAGTTATAGTGCAGCATGAAGTTTTCATAGTGCAGGCCGGTCAGGCCGTCGATCATCTGCTCGGCATCCTTGGTGCCCAGCGTGGTGGTGCAGATCGCCTGCGTCTCGCCGCGGGTGAACAGCGCCGAACCGTGCGTGCGCGGCAGGAAGCCGACCATCGCCTCGATCGGGCGGATCTGGGTGGTCGTGCGACCGTCGATGCGCTTGCCTTCCTTGAGGATGGCAGTGCGCACGATTTCGGCTTCCAGCTTCTTGGTAAGCTTGATGCCCGCCATCACGGTCTGGGCGTCGAGGCCGTCGGCGGCGAACTGCGCCTTCGCCTTGGCGCGCGCTTCGTTCAGCGCGTTGGAGCGGGCCGACTTGTCCGTCAGCTTGTAGGCTGCGGCGATGTCCTTGCCGATCAGCTTCTTGAGCTTCTTCTTAAGGTCGTCGAGATCGTCGCCTTGCGCGATGTCCCACGGATCCTTCGCGGCTTGTTCGGCAAGATCGATGATCGCGTTCACGACCTTCTTCGACGCGTCGTGCGCGAACAGGACCGCGCCCAGCATGACGTCTTCCGACAGTTCCTTCGCTTCGGATTCGACCATCATCACAGCGTCGTGCGTGGCAGCGACGACCAGGTCGAGTTCGCCGGCCTTGGCTTCCTCAAGCGAGGGGTTCAGCAAATATTCGCCATCCTTGTAGCCCACGCGCGCCGCGCCGATGGGGCCGAGGAAGGGCACACCCGAAAGGGTCAGGGCGGCCGATGCGGCGATCATCGCCACGATGTCGGGCTCGCTCTCGCCATCGAAGCTCAGCACCTGAGCGATGACGTTGATCTCGTTATAGAAACCTTCGGGGAAGAGCGGGCGGACCGGACGGTCGATCAGGCGGGAAACCAGCGTTTCCTTTTCCGTCGCACCGCGCTCGCGCTTGAAGAAGCCACCCGGAATACGACCGGCGGCGGAATATTTTTCCTGATAGTGGACGGTGAGCGGGAAGAAATCCTGCCCGTCCTTTACGGACTTGGCGGCGGTCACGGCGCACAGCACCACCGTCTCGCCATAGGTCGCCAGCACGGCGGCGTCGGCCTGACGCGCAATGCGACCGGTTTCGAGAGTCAGGGTCTTGCCTGCCAGCTCGATCGAAACTTTCTTTACATCAAACATGCTTTTTCCTTCGCCCGCCATGGCCCTATTGCCCGGCGGGGCCTCATCTGCGGGCTAACCGGCCCGCTGCGGTGTGGAGCATCCTATGGCCCCTGGGACGGAACGGGTCGCCGAATTGCGCCCATCCCGGAATCGGAAACGGCCCCGTTGGGGGCCGTTCCTTCTGTAGCAGACTTACTTGCGCAGGCCCAGCTTGGCGATGAGGTCGGCGTAGCGGCCCTCATCCTTCTTCTTGAGATAGTCCAGCAGCGAACGACGCTTGTTGACCAGCATCAGCAGGCCGCGACGGCTGTGGTTATCCTTATGATGACCCTTGAAATGCTCGGTCAGGTTGGCGATGCGCTCAGAGAGGATCGCAACCTGGACTTCGGGCGAACCGGTGTCGCCTTCGGCGCGGGCATGTTCCTTGATCAGCGCTTCCTTGCGCTCTGCAGTGATCGACATCGGGCTTCCTTTCGTATCTAGAGATTGAAGCCGCGCACCACCCGGATTTCCGGGCCACTGGACTGCACCAGCGCGATGGGCGTATCGCCCAGCATCGCCAGCAGGAGACCGGTGTGCGGTTTCCCCATAAGCGCCTTCCCCTGGCGGAGAGCGAGCGCATCATCGGGAGTGACGGGAAGGGCCGGGATGTCGTCCAGCCCCGCCGTCAACGGCAGCATAAGACTACCGAGGTGGCCGCCCCTAGCAGCTTGGTCCAATTTGTCCAGCGAAATCGCGGAATCGAGCGTGAAGGGCCCCGCCTTGACCCGGCGAAGCATCGTGACATGACCCACCGTGCCGAGAGCCATCGCAATGTCGCGGGCAAGGCTGCGGATATAGGTTCCCTTCGACACATGGGCGGTCAACGTGACTTCGGTCAGCCCCCGTTCCCCCTCCTCCTGCCCCTGAACCGTCAGGCTATGGATCGTGACTGCGCGCGTCTTCATCTCTACAGCCTCGCCCTTGCGCGCAAGGTCGTAGGCGCGCTGGCCGTCGATCAGGATGGCGCTGTAGGCGGGCGGGGCCTGTTCGATCGGGCCGGTGAAGCGCCGCAGGACAGCATCGACCGCCGCCCGGCCGGGGCGATGGTCACTGTGGGCAATCGGCTTCCCCTCCAGATCGAGCGTGTCGGTCTGGACACCGAAGTAGACAGTAAAGTCGTAGATCTTGTCGCTGTCGAGCATCCGCCCCGCAAGCTTGGTCGCTTCCCCGACGGCAATCGGCAGCACCCCGGTCGCCAGCGGGTCGAGCGTGCCGCCATGGCCGACCTTGACCTTCCCCGCCCCGCTCTGGCGCAGAGCGCGCTTGACGGCGCTCACCGCCTGGGTGGAGCCGAGGCCGTGCGGTTTGTCCAGGATGATCCAGCCATGCATGGCGGCGGGCCTTAAACGGACCGGATGCCGCTGTCAGCCCTGCATCTGCTCCACGAAGTGACGGCGGCACAGCGCGATGTAGCGATCGTTGCCGCCGATCTCTGTCTGCGCGCCCTGACGGATCGCCCGCCCCTGCCCGTCGACGCGCAGGTTCATGATGGCCTTGCGCCCGCAATCGCACACCGTCTTGATCTCCGACAGCACGTCCGCGATGCCGAGCAGATAGGCGCTGCCGGGGAAAAGCTCCCCCTGAAAATCGGTGCGCAGGCCGTAGCAAAGGACCGGGATGCCAAGGCGATCCGCAACCGCCGCCAGTTGCCAGACCTGATCCCGCGTCAGGAACTGCGCTTCGTCCAACAGGACGCAGGAAAGGGGCGTCGCCTCATGCTGCCGCGCAATCGCTGCGTAGGTGTCTACTTCGCTGTCGAACAAATGCGCGTGCGACTCCAGCCCGATGCGCGACACGATCCGCCCCCGCCCATAGCGGTCGTCTACCGCTGCGGTCCACAGCATCGTTTCCATGCCGCGTTCACGATAGTTGAAGTCCGATTGCAGCAGCGTGGTCGATTTGCCCGCGTTCATCGAACTATAGTAGAAATAGAGCTTCGCCATCGCCCAATCCTCTAACGGATCGTGGGCGCGACGCCAGCGAGGAAGCGAACGAGCGCATCGGCCAGCGCGATGCGTCTGTCGGAAAAGCTGTGGTCGGTCGGCCAGATCGTCAGCCGTGCCTGCGGGTTCGCCGCCTGTGCATCTGCTGCGGCGCGGCGCGCCTGATCGCCGATGCCGCGCTCCGCGCCCACGATGCTCAAGGGGCGGCGACCGTAACCGGCAAGGCGGCGGCCAAGGTCGAATTTGTCGGCATTGCCCCTGATTTCTGCCGTCAGGCTTTCATAGGTCGCACCGGCAAGCGGCGGAAGGTCTCCTGCGACCTCCGCCTTCCACGCAGCCTCCCCCTGCGGCGTGGAGAGCGCCGCGACGGTCTGAGACGGGTCCCACGGATCGATCAGAAAAAGGCCCGCGACCCGAGGCTCTGCTGCGGCGACATCCGCCGCCATAAAGCCGCCCATGCTGTGCCCCGCAACGACAAGAGCGCTGGTATCGATGCGAAACTTGGCGACGGTCGCGGGTTGCTGAAGAAACTGGAGCGCGGTGAAGGCGTCTTCGGACGCGTTGCCGAAGGAAAAAGTCCCGGGGCTGCCCCAACTGCCGCGATAATGCAGCGTCAGGACATTCCATCCGGCACGGCGCGCCGCCTGTGCCAGATCGAGATTCTGTTCGTTGCCGGGAAAGCCGTGAAGCAAAAGAAGCGTGGGGTGCGTGCCGGGCCCGGCAGCGCTGTACATGACCGCGTTCATCGCACCGCCCTGCGCGGGAATGACGACGGCACTCATGCCGGCAGGATAAGCCGCGTCCGGCGCGGGATCGGCGATAACTGCGGACAGGGGCGCGGCTTCTTTGGCAAAAGCCGGTCCCGCCACGATGGCCAAGGTTGCCACAGCCCACATTCCGCTCTTCATCCAGCCGCCCTTTCAAGTCCAGTCGAACGGACGGTAGCGACCCCGAGCGGGCGCGTCGAAAGATTATTCCTCGGCCTGCTCGTCCTGCGTCAGGTCGCGCGCCACTTTGGGATCGCGCAGCAACCGGTCGATGTGGCTGCCTTCGTCGAAACTCTCGTCTGCAAGGAACTTGAGTTTGGAGGCATATTTCAGGCGCGTACGATGCGCGACCTCGCGTTGCAGATAGGCAGTGTTCGTCCGCAGCGCTTTCAGCACCGCTTCCTCATCCTGTCCCAGCAACGACTTTACGAACACGGTGGCGTGACGAAGATCGGGTGACATGCGGACTTCGGTAATACTAACGACATGGCTGGTCAGCACATCGTCATGCACATCCCCGCGCTGGAGAATTTCAGACAGGATATGGCGAACCTGTTCGCCCACACGCAGCAGGCGGACGGAAGGGCCTTCGGACGATTGGACCATGGATTACAAAACCTCCTCCCTCCCGGTGGAGGGAGGGGCTTTCCACATTACAGCGTGCGCTGGCGTTCCTCGACCTCGAACAGTTCGAGCGTGTCGCCGGCCTTGATGTCGTTCGTGTCGTGCAGCACCACGCCGCACTCCATGCCTGCCCGCACTTCCGACACATCGTCCTTGAAGCGGCGAAGCGAGGCGATGTTCGTGCGAGACACGATGACATCGTCGCGGGTAAGACGCGCGGCCAGCCCCTTGCGGATGATGCCGTCCAGTACCAGCAGACCTGCCGCCTTGTCCTTCTTGCCCGCAGGGAACACCTGAAGCACTTCGGCCCGACCGACGATCGTTTCGATCCGCTCGGGTGCAAGCTGCCCCGCCATTTCGCCACGAACTTCTTCAAGGAGGTCGTAGATCACATCGTAATAACGCAGCGAGATCTTTTCGCGTTCGGCCAGTTGGCGTGCCTTGGCATTGGGACGCACGTTGAAGCCGATCAGCGGCGCCCGGCTGGCCGCAGCCAGCGTCACGTCGCTTTCGGTGATCGCGCCGACGCCCGAATGCAGGATGCGGACCTTGATCTCATCGGTCGAAATGCGGTTCAGCGACGACACGATCGCTTCGACAGAACCCTGCACGTCCCCCTTCACCACCACCGGATATTCGATGACCTTGGTGTTGAGCGCCGAGAACATATGTTCGAAGCTGGTCGGTGCGGCGGTCGTGCGCTTCTTGGTCGCCTGTTCCTGACGATAGGCAGCAACTTCGCGAGCACGCGCTTCGTTTTCGACGACGGTAAGTTGATCGCCCGCCATCGGGACACCCGACAGGCCCAGAACCTCGACCGGGGTCGAAGGACCGGCGATCTTCACCTGCTGCCCCTTGTCATTGATCATCGCGCGGACCTTGCCGCTTTCCGAACCGATGACGAAGGTGTCGCCGATCTTGAGCGTGCCCTTGCGCACCAGCACGGTAGCGACCGCGCCGCGACCCTTGTCGAGCTGAGCTTCGACCACATTGCCTTCGGCAGGACGATCCGGGTTGGCGGTGAGTTCGAGCAATTCGGCCTGAAGCATGATCTTGTCGAGCAGGTCGTCCAGACCCGTCCGCTTGAGCGCCGACACTTCGACGTCCTGAGTCTCGCCGCCCATATCCTCGACGATGACTTCATGTTCGAGTAGGCGCTCGCGCACCTTCTGCGGATTGGCGTCGGGCTTGTCGACCTTGTTGATCGCGACGATCATCGGAACGCCAGCGGCCTTCGTATGGTTGATCGCCTCGATCGTCTGCGGCATCAGCCCGTCATCGGCCGCGACCACCAGAATGACGATGTCGGTAACGTTCGCACCGCGTGCGCGCATTTCCGAAAACGCCTCGTGACCCGGCGTGTCGAGGAAGGTGACAAGGTCGCCGCTCTTCGTCTTGATCTGGTAAGCACCGATATGCTGCGTGATGCCACCGCTTTCGCCGGATACCACATTGGTGCCGCGCAGTGCGTCGAGCAGCGAGGTCTTGCCGTGATCGACATGGCCCATGATGGTGACGACGGGCGGACGGATTTTCAGCGCTTCGGGCGCATCGACTTCGCCTTCCATGCCAATCTCGACGTCGGCATCGGACACACGCTGAATCCGGTGGCCAAATTCCTCGACCAGCAGCTCGGCGGTGTCCTGATCGATCGCCTGGTTGAGCGTGACCGCCGTGCCCATCTTGAACAAGGCCTTGACCAGATCCGCGCCCTTTTCGGCCATACGGTTGGCGAGTTCTTGCACCGTGATGCTTTCAGGCACCACGACATCGCGAACCTGCTTTTCACGCTGCTGGCTGCCGCCCGAATAATGCGCGCGACGCTCCTTTTCACGCGCACGCTTCAGCGCGGCGAGGCTGCGCGCACGTGCGCTGTCGTCGTCGGCCAGCGCGCGGGTAACAGTCAGCTTGCCCGACTGACGACGGTTGTCGTCGGCACGCTTCGCCCGCTCGGGCTTGGCAGGTTCCGGACGCTTCACAGGGGTAACCGGTGTGAAGCGACGCGGCGGGGGCGTGACGGCAGCAGGCTGTGCGGGCGCCGCTTCCTCACGAACCTCAGGAACAGCTTCCGCCGCCGGGGCGGCAGGCGCTTCCACAGGTTCGGCTGCGACCGGAACCTCAGGAGCGGCAGGCGCTTCGGGTACGGGCGCTTCGGCAGCGAGGCGATTTTCCTCGGCGCGGCGCTTTTCCTCCTCGCTCGCAGCGACGCGGGCGGCATCCTCGCGACGGCGCGCTTCCTCCAGCGCGGTCATGCGAGCCTCCTCAGCCTCACGCAGCAGCTTCGCCTGAAGTTCCTGACGTGACATCAGGCTCTGCGGCGGCGAGGGGCGCGAGGGAGCGGCAGGCTGGGGCGCACGCTGCTGCGGCGGGGGAGCGGCGGGACGCTGCACCGGTGCCGGATCGGGCTGGGGCGCAGTCGCGGGGGCAGCACCGGTGCCTTCGCCCGGCTTGCCCAGGACACGGCGCCGCTTCACCTCGACCACAACCGTATTCTTGCGGCCATGGCTGAACTGCTGCTGCACCTGACCGGATTCCACGGTCCGCTTGATGCCCAGCGGCTTGCGACCCAGAACCGGCTTGTCTTCCTTGCTGTCACTCATACGACTGAACTATACCCTTCACTTACATCCCGACCGGAAAGGCCCGTCGGCGCCCTATACAGATGCTTAGCCGTGGACGCCTGCCGCATCGGCGGAGTCATGCTCCGCCTGCGCAGGCGTTCCGGTAGCGCAACCCAGATAGCTTTCCAAGCGGCCTATGGCCGCACGCAGGCGTGACGCCGCGCGCGAGTCGATCACCGCGATATGGACGACATTGTCGCGCCCCATTGCCATAGATAGGGCATGGCGGTCCACAGGCAAGGTGATACCCGCCAAATCCGTGCCTTCCGCTTCCTGTCCGACGCGTAGCGCCTGGTCAAGCTTGCGGTTGCCGTCGGCAGCGGCGTCGCTTGCGTGCAGCAGGAGGCGGACCTGCCCCTTGCGGCACGCGACATCGATTTTCTCGGATCCCGTCAAAACCATCGACGCACGCGCCTCCAGCCCCAGCCGATCGAGCAGCGTGCGACGCAGGCCATCCTCAATCATGGCAGGCAGGTCGTCGGGAATGACGAGATCGTTCGTTTTGAACGCCCGCGCGAGTGCGCCCTTGAGCTTGCCCTTCGCCAGCGCGGTTTCGAGGTCCGGTCGGGTGACGCCGATCCACGCCCCTCGGCCCGGAGCCTTGGCACGGATATCGGGCAGAATCTGCCCTTCCGGCCCCACCGCGAGGCGGACAAGCGTTTCGGGATCGGCGCGGTCGCCGGTCAATATGCATTTGCGTTCGGTCATGCGCGCTCCTCCGTCAAAGCGGATGGCATGGCAAGTCCGACGCTGTGGAGAGCGGCTATTCTCTCATCGGGGAGTGACCGCTGCATGGGCGTCCTCCCTTGGTTGAGCCGCCGACGCGCGGTCGGCGAGCAATTGCCCGCCGGCCGCGTAGTTTTCGGTGGAAATTTCGGAAATCACGATCTGAACGGCAGCCGCCGGCTTGCCCAGCCGCTCCACGAGCGACCGGGTGACATCGGCAACGATCGCGGCCTTCTGCTCGCGAGTGGCGTTGCCCGCCAGACGGATGTCGACAAAGGGCATGAGCGCTTACGCTTCCTCTTCGAACCAGTGGGCGCGGGCAGCCATGATGATTTCATTGCCCTGCTCGTCGGTGAGGCCATAGGTGGCGAGAATGCCGCCCTTGTCCTCATTGCCTTCGGTCTTGCGGCGGCGCTGGTCGACGCGCTTCTTCTGCACCAGTTCGTCGGTGGCAAGATCGGCGAGATCGTCGAGCGTCTTGATGCCCGCCTTCCCCAGCGTCACCAGCATCGCTTCGGTAAGGTGCGGGATGTCGGCAAGCGCGTCCTCGACGCCCAGTGCCTGGCGTTCCTCACGGGCCGCAGCCTCGCGACGTTCCAGCGCTTCCTGTGCGCGGCTCTGCAATTCGGCGGCGAGTTCCTCGTCGAAACCCTCGATCGAGGCGAGTTCGTCCACTTCGACATAGGCGACTTCTTCCAGTTCGCCGAACCCTTCGGCCACCAGAAGCTGAGAAAGCGTCTCGTCCACGTCCAACTCGTTCTGGAACAGTTCGGACCGCGCCACGAATTCCTTCTGACGCTTCTCCGACGCATCGGCTTCGGTCATGATGTCGATGGCCTTACCGGTCAGCTGACTGGCGAGGCGGACATTCTGGCCACGGCGACCGATAGCGAGACTGAGCTGGTCGTCGGGCACAACGACCTCGATACGTTCCTCCTCCTCGTCGATGACGACGCGGCTGACCTGTGCGGGCTGAAGCGCGTTGACGACGAACGTGGCGGTATCTTCCGACCAGGGGATGATGTCGATCTTTTCGCCCTGCATTTCCTGAACGACCGCCTGCACGCGACTGCCCTTCATACCGACGCAGGCGCCGACCGGATCGATGCTGCTGTCACGGCTGATAACGCCGATCTTTGCGCGGCTACCCGGATCGCGGGCGGCAGCCATGATGGTGATGACGCCGTCGTAGATTTCGGGGACTTCCTGCGCGAAAAGCTTTTTCATGAATTCGGGATGCGCGCGGCTAAGGAAAATCTGAGGTCCGCGATTTTCACGGCGTACGTTCAACACGACGGAACGGATGCGGTCGCCGACACGCACGACTTCGCGCGGAATCTGCTGATCGCGACGGATCACGCCCTCGGCGCGGCCCAGATTGACGACGATGTGGCCGAACTCGACCGACTTGACGACGCCGGTGATGATCTCACCCACGCGGTCCTTATATTCCTCGTGCTGACGCTCGCGCTCCGCGTCGCGGACTTT
Organism: Sphingobium sp.; assembly: GCF_003248505.1. GTDB lineage: Bacteria > Pseudomonadota > Alphaproteobacteria > Sphingomonadales > Sphingomonadaceae > Sphingobium. The sequence goes on along the minus strand of NZ_QFOA01000039.1, from coordinate 21,358 downwards.
CTGGAAGATCACCTGCTTGGCGGACTGCGCATCGATACGGCCAAGGTCGATGGGCGGCAGGGGATCGACGATGAAGTCGCCGACGACGGCGTCCTTCTTCAGTTTCTGCGCCTGCTTGAGGTCGACCTGCTTGAAATAGTCCTCAACCAAATCGACCACTTCCACGACGCGCCACAGGCGCAGGTCGCCGCTGTCGGGATCGAGCTTGGCACGAATATCGTTCTCCGCGCCGTAGCGGGCGCGCGCCGCGCGCTGGATCGCATCTTCCATCGCCTCGATGACGATGGCCTTGTCGATCATCTTTTCGCTCGCCACCGAATTGGCGATGGCGATCAGCTCGGCCTTGTTGGCGGAAATGGCGTTGGCCATGTCGTTATGAACCCTTATTCTTCGGTTTCAAATTCATCCGCCCCATCGGAGGAGAGCGGCATCGTAGCAGAAATCAGTCGGTCGGTCAGCACCAGCTTCGCGTCATGAACCAGCGTAAAGGGAATGCGAACATCGCCCGCCTTCACGTCGGTGAAAAGAATGTCCTCGCCATCGATCCCATTCAGCACTCCGCGAAAGCTCTTGCGCCCGTCCACCAGTTCGGTCGCGGCAACCTTGGCTTCGTGCCCGGCCCATTCGCGATAGTCGTGCAGCCGGGTCAGGGGCCGGTCGATGCCGGGCGAACTGACTTCGAGGCGATAGGCCTCCTCGATCGGGTCGGCTTCATCGAGCACGTCCGACAGGCGGCGCGAGATGGCGGCGCAATCCTCGATGACGAGTTGTTTCGTCTTCGGATTTTCCGCCATGATCTGGAGCGTATGATCGTCACCCGATCCGAACAATTTGATGCGCACAAGCTCGAACCCCAAAGCCTTGACTTCGGGTTCGATCAGCGCGGTCAGGTCGGCGATGTCCGCCATGCAGTCTCCAGATACGAATATATGCGCGCTTCCCGCGCCGCGAGCGTTCAGCCCGCGACCCTGACATGTTTGACGATGTAAGGAAGCATTGGCGATATAGGCGGCATCGCAATTATCTGCAACATTAATCGTGATGGCTCATTCTTTGCACAACTAAAATGTCTTGATCGGAGATACGGATGCGCCGCTTCACCTTCGCTGCCCTGCCCCTCATCCTCATCGCCTGTTCAGCGGAAAATGCCACCGGCCAAAACGCTGCGGCTTCGGCAAACAAGCCCTTTACCGTGTCAACCGTCGCCGACTTCGACGCGCCATGGGCCATGACGTTCCTGCCGGACGGGCGGGCGCTGGTGACGGAGAAACAGGGCGAGATGATCCTGTTCGACCCGAAGAACGGCACGAAGATTCCCGTCACCGGCATTCCCCCTGTCGATAGTGCGGGACAGGGCGGATTGATGGACGTGGTCCCCTCCCCCACCTTCGCACGCGACAAGTCGGTCTATTTCAGCTTTTCCGAAGCCCGCGGCGGCGTGAAAGGCGTGGCTCTGGCAAGGGGCACGTTCAACCAGGCCAAAGACGGTACGACGAAGCTCGACAAGGTTCAGATCATTTTCAGAGCCAGTCCCTACGTCGAAGGCAACGGCCATTATTCTGGCAGGATCGCCTTTTCCCCCAATGGCCGATATCTGTTCTTCACCAGTGGCGAGCGGCAGAAGTTCGATCCCGCGCAAGACCCTAAAGCCACCTTGGGCAAGGTGTTGCGCCTCAACCTTGACGGAACGCCAGCCGCAGGCAATCCGCTCGCGGCAAAGGGTTTCGATCCTGCGATCTGGTCCTACGGCCATCGCAACCTGCTGGGCATAGCCTTCGACAAGGACGGTCGGCTTTGGGAGCAGGAAATGGGCCCCAAGGGCGGCGACGAGCTGAACCTTATCGAACCGGGCCGGAACTACGGTTATCCGCTGGTGTCGAACGGCGATCATTATGACGGTAGACCGATCCCGGACCACAAGGCAGGCGATGGGTTCGAAGCGCCGAAGCTTTCATGGAATCCCGTTATTTCGCCTGCGGGACTGGCTTATTATTCCGGCAACCTCTTTCCGCAATGGAAGGGCAGCCTGTTTATCGGTGGCCTTTCCAGCCAGAGCCTCATCCGCGTAGAGCTTAACAGGGACAGCGCCACCAAGGCGGACCAGTGGGACATGGGCGCGCGCATCCGGGAAGTCGAGCAAGGACCGGATGGCGCGCTATGGCTGTTGGAGGACGGCGATAAGGGATCGCAGGGCAGATTGCTGAAACTGACGCCTAAGGCCTGAAAACGAAAACGGGGCCTTCCGGCCCCGTTTGCCTTTACACTAGTCGGCTTTGCTTGACCGCAGCTCCGATGAAGCTGGCGAACAGGGGATGCGGGTCGAAGGGCTTGGACTTGAGTTCCGGATGGAACTGTACGCCCACGAACCAGGGATGGTCGGGCCTTTCGACAATTTCTGGCAATGCGCCGTCGGGCGACATGCCGGAGAAGATGAGCCCACCCTTCTCCAAAGCATCGCGGTAACCGGCATTCACTTCATAGCGATGGCGATGCCGCTCCGAAATATCGGTGGAGCCGTAGATGCCGGCAACGACGCTATTACCGTCGAGCTTGGCGGGATAGGCACCCAGCCGCATCGTGCCGCCCAGATCGGTTTCGGCCGTGCGCTGTTGCAGCCCCTCCTTGCCCATCCATTCGGTGATGAGACCGACGACCGGCTCCGATGTCTCGCCAAATTCGGTGGTGGAGGCATCGGCAATGCCCGCCGTGTTGCGCGCGCCTTCGATACAGGCCATCTGCATCCCAAGGCAGATGCCGAAGAACGGCACATTGCGTTCCCGCGCGAAACGGACGGAGGCGATCTTTCCTTCCGAACCGCGCACGCCGAAACCGCCGGGAACGAGAATGCCGTGCATCGGCTCGAGGCTGGCGGCGAGATCGTCCCCCTTCTCGAACAATTCCGCGTCGATCCACTTGATATTAACCTTCACCCGGTTGGCGAAGCCGCCATGGGTGAGCGCTTCGTAGAGCGATTTGTAGGCGTCGAGCAGACCGACATATTTGCCCACGACACCGATCGTGACTTCGCCTTCCGGATTCTGCTGCCGGTCCATGATATCGGTCCAGCGGTCGAGCGAAGGCACCGGCGCGTCTGAGATACCGAAGGCGCGCAGCACTTCGTTGTCGAGACCTTCGGCATGATATTGTTCGGGCACCGCATAGATGCTCTTGGCATCCAGCGCGGGGATGACCGCTTCGGGCCGGACGTTGCAGAACAGCGCGATCTTGCGCCGCTCGCTTTCGGGCAACGGCTTTTCACAGCGGCACAAGAGAATATCGGGCTGAATGCCGAGCGAGGTAAGTTCGCGCACGCTGTGCTGCGTCGGCTTGGTTTTCAGTTCGCCCGCCGCTGCGATATAGGGGACCAACGTAACGTGGACGAAGATCGACTGCCCGCGATCCAGATCGTTATGCAGCTGGCGAATTGCCTCCATGAAGGGCAGCGATTCGATATCGCCCACGGTGCCGCCGATTTCGCACAAAACGAAGTCCAGATCTTCGGTGTCGGCGGTGGCGAACGCCTTGATCTCGTCGGTGACATGCGGGATCACCTGCACCGTCGCTCCAAGATAGTCGCCGCGCCGTTCCCGCTGGATGATCGTCTGATAGACGCGGCCTTGCGTGACATTGTCCGACTGACGCGCGGACACGCCCGTAAAGCGCTCATAATGGCCAAGGTCGAGGTCCGTTTCCGCGCCGTCGTCCGTCACATAGACTTCGCCATGCTGATAGGGACTCATCGTGCCTGGATCGACGTTCAGATAGGGATCGAATTTCCGGATTCGCACACGGAAACCCCGCGCCTGCAGCAACGCTGCAAGGGATGCGGCCATGAGGCCCTTACCCAGCGAGGAGACCACGCCGCCGGTTATGAAAATATACCGCGTCATGGGAGGAGAGGCTTAGCCTTTCGGAACAACAAAGGGCAAGCGCGCGAATCCACGCACGCTCAAAAAAAGATCGTCTGATACGACAGCGGTTCAGTTGGCGAGCGGAACCGCGCCGTTGGAGGCAGGCGCGGACGCCGCATTACCCGCCGCCCGACCGAGTGGATCGGCGCCGGGCTGCGCGGGGGCGCCCTGGGTCGCCGGGGCCTGCTTGACCAGCGAGGTGTCGATATCGGAGGGCGCGTGGCGCACCGATGCGATGACCGCCATCACAATCGACAGCAGCACGAATATGCTGGCAAGTATCGTCGTCGAACGGGTCAGAAAATCCGCTGCGCCGCGCGCTGACATAAAGCCCGACGGGCTTCCGCCCACGCCAAGGCCGCCACCTTCCGACTTCTGCATCAGAATGACGGTGACCAGCAGAGCCGCCACGATGGCCTGCACGACGAGAAGGAAAGTGAACATGCGACGATTTTCTGTCCGGTGATAAGGGCGTTGGCGCGCACATAGCGACGAAGCAGCGCGGGGGCAACCTGTGTCACCCCCGCGCCCCAATTGGATCAGGCAGCAGCCTTCATACGCCGGTCCGCCGCTTCGATGATCGGCGCGAATTTTGCGGCGGAAAGACTTGCTCCCCCGACAAGGCCGCCATCCACGTCGGCCAGCGCCATGAGGTCCGCCGCGTTGTCGCCGTTCATCGAACCGCCATACAGAATCCGGACCTTCGCGGCTTCATCGGCACCGATGCGGGTGGCGAGTGCAGCCCGCAATGCGGCATGCATGGAAGCGACCGCCTCCATCGTCGGGATACGGCCCGTGCCGATCGCCCAGATGGGTTCGTACGCCACCGCCAGCCAGTCGGCAGCAGCGCCCTCGGGCAGCGAGGCGAGCAGCTGCCGCGCCACGACATCCTCGGCATTACCGTTGTCGCGCACATCGATGGTTTCGCCGACGCACAGGATCACTTTCATCCCGACGCGATGAGCGGCGGCAGACTTGGCGGCGATATCCGCATCGGTTTCGCCTCGTGCCTCACGCCGTTCGCTATGCCCGGTTATGACCCAGGACGCGCCCGCCTCGCACAGCATCTCCGCCGAAAGGGATCCTGTGTAGGCGCCGCTGATGTCCATGTGGCAATTCTGCGCGCCGATGAAGGCCGCCCCGCGTCGTTCCGATCCCGCCATGATGAGGGTTGCAGGCAGGCAAAGCCCAACTTCCACCGCCGGATGCGTCGCCGCCAGACGGCCGATCGCTTCCACTTCATCCAGATGCGCGCGCATCCCGTTCATTTTCCAGTTGCCGACAACCAGCTTGCGCCTGTCCATCGCCCGATTCCTCTTATTGCTGCACGTCGCCCCTTTCCGGTCGACCCCGTGACGAGTCGCCGCTCGCCTTCCTGGCGTCTCCCCGACCGGTCGGGAGCTTGGCAAAAGCCGATGAACGGCACTTCTGCATTTGTCCAGAGCAAGCCTTGCCGCCGGGCGCATCCGCGCCTAAAGCGTGCGCCACATTGCCGCATTCTCCGGGTCTTCCATGCTGTCAGTCTTTCGCCGCCTCATCCGTTCCAAATTCGGCGCGCTTTTCGCGATCCTGTTTTTAGGGGTCATTGCCGCCGCCTTCATCCTGGGTGACGTGAGCAATGGGAAATTCGGCAACGGGTCGATGCTTGGAGGAGGGACGGCCGCCAAAGCGAAAGGCTACAGCCTGACCGACGCCGAGCTTCAGGACCGGGTTCAGCGTGTTTTTGAAAATGCGCGAAAATCCAATCCCGGCCTTCAGATCGGCGATTTCCTGACGCAGGGCGGCGCGGCGCAGGTCTATGACCAACTGGTGGCGGCGTTGACGCTCAAGGCCTTCGCCGACCGTGAGGATGTGCATATCTCCAAGCGGCTGGTCGATGCGCAAATTGCGCAGATTCCCGCATTTCAGGATGCCGCGGGCAATTTCAGCCAGGACGCGTTCCGTGCGCTGCTGACACGCGAGCGGTTGACCGAACAGACGTTGCGCGACGACATCAGCCGTGAAATCCTGCAACGCCATCTGCTCGCACCGGTCGGCCTCGGCGTGAAGCTGACGGACAATCAGGTGCTGCCCTATGCGTCGCTGCTGCTCGAAGCGCGGCAGGGCACGGTCGCGGCGATCCCAGCCATCGCTTTCCTCGACGAGAGGAATCCGACCGATGCGCAGCTTGCCGATTACTACAAGAAGAAGAGTGCCCGCTTCACCATCCCCGAGCAGCGGCGCATCCGATATGCCGTGATCGACGCGGACCGGTTTGCGCAAGCGGCGGCACCGACAGACGCGGACATTGCAACCTATTACAACCAAAACAAGGCGGCCTACGCGGCCAAGGAAAGCCGCAGCGTAGAACAATTGGTGCTGCCGACCGAAGCGGCGGCCAAGGCAGTGGCGACGCAGGTAAAGAGCGGCAAGACCCTTGCCGCTGCTGCGCAGGGAGCCGGTCTTGCCGTATCTGTCCAGGCCGACCAGACCCGCGAGGCGCTGACCGCTTCGGCGGGTAAGGCGGCGGCGGATGCCGCCTGGGCGGGCAGGCAAGGCGATCTCGTCGGCCCGATCCGCGGCCCGCTCGGCTGGCTGTTGCTGCGCGTGACGGCGGTCAAGGATACCCCCGCCCGCCCGCTCGCTGCGGTGCGCGAGGAGATCGTGACCACCTTGCGCGCGCAAAAGGAAAAGCAGCTTCTCACTGACTTCACCGGCAAGATCGAGGACGCAATCGCCGATGGCGGCACGTTCGAGGAGGTGGTGAAGGACAATGGGTTGAAGCTGGAAACCAGCCCGCCGGTCCTCGCGACGGGCAAGCAGGTCAAGGACGCCGCATTTACCGCCGGCCCCGATCTGGCGCCGCTGGTCGCCCCCGTGTTTCAGATGGGTGCCGACGACGATGCGCAACTCATTCCGATCACGCCAGACAAGCGCTATGCGCTCGCCGCGCCCGGCGACATCGTAGCGGCAGCGCCCCCGCCGCTGGCCGAAGTCAAGCAACTGGTGCTGGCGCAATACAAGCTCAACGCGGGTAATCTCAAGGCCAAGGCAATGGCCGAAAAGATTCAGGCGAAGGTCGCGAAGGGCACAAAGCTTTCCGACGCCATCGCACAGGCTGGCGTCAAACTTCCAGCGCCTCAGGTTCTGGGCGGCAGGCGTGCCGACATCATGCGCGGGCAGCAGCGTCCTCCCGCCGAAATCGCGATCATGTTCGCGATGGCGGCAAATACCGTAAAGACGCTGCCCATCGGGCAGGATCGCGGCTATTTCGTGGTACAGCTCAACAAGATCGAACGGGGCGACGCCAAGGGCCAGCCCGAATTGCTGAACCAGGTGCGCACGCAACTGGGCGACGTGGTCGGCCAGGAATATGGCCAGCAGTTCGAGCGCGCGATCGAGAAGGAGCTGGGCGTGACGCGAAACGCGAACGCCCTTGCCAAGTTGCGTCAGGCGCTTTCCGCCACTAACAGCGGCCAGTAGGATGATCGGGACGGCAGCGGCAGACGGCGTCGAAAGCGCCAGGGCGGCGCTAATGCGCGGCGAGTCCGCGCTGGTGTGGCGTCGCCAAGTCGCCGATACCGACACGCCGATTTCCGCCGCGCTGAAACTGTTCGAACCCGGTCGAGGCGACTATCTACTGGAATCGGTCGAGGGCGGCGCAGTGCGGGGCCGATACAGCCTGATCGGCCTGGCTCCCGATCTCGTTTTCCGCGCGCAGGGCAATGACGCGCAGATCAATCGCCATTGGGCGACCGACCCCGACGCTTTCCTGCCAGCGCAGGGTGGCGCACTCGATGCGCTGAGAGCGCTGGTAGCGGAATGCCGGGCCACCATGGACGCAGAACTGCCCGCCGCGCTCGCCTGCCTCGTCGGCTATTTCGGCTATGAGACCGTCGGGCTGGTCGAAAAGCTGCCGCGCCCCGCGCCCAATCCCATCGGCGTGCCCGACATGCTTTTCGTGCGGCCCACCGTGATCCTGATTTTCGATCGGCTGGCGGACCAGCTTTATCTTGTATCGCCGATATGGAAAGGCAGCTTCGCCGATGCGGACAAGGCAATCGATGCCGCTCTCGAACGCATCGATGCGACCGCAGCGAAACTCGCGGCGCCGCTCCCTGCCATCGCCACGCCGGTCGACATTGCCGATGTCGAGGTAACGCCTGTGCTTGCACCGGGTCGCTACGCGCAGATGGTTGCCCGGGCCAAGGACTATATCGTCGCGGGCGACATTTTTCAGGTGGTGCTCGCCCAGCGATTCACAAGCCCCTTCACGCTCCCGCCCATCGCGCTCTATCGCGCGTTGCGGCGAATCAATCCCTCGCCCTTTCTCTATTATATCGACCTACCCGGCTTCGCCCTGATCGGATCGAGCCCCGAAATCCTGGTGCGCGCGCGCAACGGCGAGGTCACGATCCGTCCCATCGCAGGCACTCGTCCACGCGGCAAAAGCGCTATCGAGGATGCAGCCAACCGCGAAAGCCTCCTCGCCGACCCCAAGGAGAGAGCCGAGCACCTGATGCTGCTCGACCTTGGCCGCAACGATGTCGGTCGGGTGGCGTCGGCGGGTTCGGTAACTGTGACGGAAAGCTATACCGTCGAATTCTACAGTCACGTCATGCACATCGTGTCGAACGTCGTGGGGCGACTAGCGGATGACAAAGATGCGATCGATGCGCTGTTCGCGGGCTTCCCCGCCGGGACGGTGTCGGGCGCGCCCAAGGTCCGGGCCTGCGAGATCATCGCCGAACTGGAACCCGAAACCCGCGGGGCCTATGCCGGTGGCGTTGGCTATTTCGGACCGGACGGCAACATGGACAGCTGCATCGTCCTGCGTACCGCTGTCCTCAAGGACGGCGTCATGCATGTGCAGGCTGGCGCGGGCATCGTCGCCGATTCCAACGCCGAATATGAGCAGCGTGAATGCGAAGCTAAAAGCGGCGCTTTGCTGGCCGCCGCGCGGGAGGCGGTCGCCGTCGCCAAGCAGTCCCGCTACGGCCAGTAACGCCTATCGACAGGCGCGCCACCCCGTTGCACCGCGTTCCGCCTGATCGAGGTGGAAGTGGTCGCGATGCGCCGCGTTGTAATCCGGGGACAGGACAGTCGAAAAGAGATCGCACGCACCGTCCCGCACAGCACGCAGAAAATCAGCATCCTTCCCCTGCCTGTTCCAATCGCGTACGGCGCTGATCTGTCGTCCGTCGCGCAGCACGAATGCCGCAATGTCGATGGCGTCTGCCGTCGAATGTTCGCTGAAATCGCCGCTGCTGCGACCGTAGAGGCGGCGGCAACTATAGCTGCCGAAATGCCTTATGCTCTGGACGGGTTGACCGAAGAAGCGGTGAGCGGCGGGCTGGACCACCTGCCATTCCCACAGCTTGAGCGCGGCGACCACAGGACAGGATGGCGCGACGGAGGCGGGAGAGAATGCGATGGCGTCAGCCTCGCGGCGTAATCGTACGGCATCGGTATAACGACATTGCTCCGAACCGCCGGGTTCAAGAGGCGTATATTCCACTCCGGCCCGGTCCAGCAGCGCCCTGCATAAAGCAGGATCCCTGGTCAGCGCCGTAAGTTTTCTATCCGTAAAAAGGCCAACGGGCTGCGCGAGATCGAGCGCGGTCCACGGCAAATCCTGCGGTCGCTGGCGAAACCAGGCATAGCCGAGCATCAACAGGGAAAGGAGGACAGCCAGGATCAAAAATCGACGGATCAGACGATGCAGACGACGCATCCGTCAACCACGCCGGACATGCCTTATTGGTTCCGAAGTAATTGGATAGCCCAGATGATCGGGTATGCATAAATATTGCTCCCCATCCCTTTCCTCATGCCAGGGACGAATTTTCTCGACGGGGAAGGTGCCCGCGTGATCGAGTGCCTGTGCAAAGGAGGAAAATTGCGCCAGCCGCTCCAGATTTCGTCGCGTGGGGAAGATGATCCGCCCCTCCCCCTGATCGCATCGAGCGATAATCTCGCTGGCGCTCTTCCACAAAAGGCGGATATTCTCGGTCGTATCCACGCTTGCCACTTGCCCCCCGGGCGCGCGCGCTATGTAAAAACGGGCATCGAAAACGCGGGTGGCACGGTCGAAGGGCGCGGGATGCCAACGAGCGAAGGGCGTCAGCACCGAAAGATCGATTATGGCGTCGTGCCTCGCCAGCAGGTTCGAGAACGATTTTCCATCGTGCAACCCGTCGCGAAGGCGAAGCACCATCGCGGCATCCATACTCGAAATGCCCACGCCGATGCCCGCTTCCTCTATCGTTTCGCGAATGGCGGCGATCCGGGCGGCGGCGTCGTCCGCTTCGAGGTCGTGGGAAAGGCTTCCAGCAATCGCCCTGTCGTCTGCATCGACGGCACCGCCGGGAAACACGAGCGCACCGGGCGCAAAAGCCATCGAAGACGACCGCTCCACCATCAGCAGATCGGGGGGAGCATCCATGCGGTCCCGAAAAAGCACGAGCGTCGCTGCCGGTCTTCCCGGTGCATCTTCATGTTGTACACCCATGCACAGCATGTAGGATAAGCCGTGGCGACTGAACAGCTTTATCGGAAAATCGCGTTCAGCCGGAACGGATGCAGGCTATGGCACGTTCGTGCGAATACACCGCACGTTTGGCGATTTCAAAAGGGGGCTCCGACCGGAAACCGATCTGTCGATCGCGCCGGTCCTTGTTGATATGAACAGCATTAAACACGGAACGAACGCGCGCTTTACCCCCTGGATCTACACCGGCTTATCCATTCTGATCGTGCTGCCCTTCGCGGCGGACCTGATCTTCCCCCTCGGGACGGCGGTATGGGCGGCCTATCTTCTTCCGGTCGTTATCGCCTTCACCGCGCCGCACAAGGTTACACCCCTCGTCACCGCTGGCGCCGCGACACTGCTTACCGTCGTGGGATTGTTTCTCGCGCCCGCCGGCGTCGATCCGTCGCTCGCCATCGCAAATCGCACTCTGGCGGCATTCATCTTCTGGATATTGGCGGCCATTGGCTATCTTTTCATTCGCAACCGCAACGCTATCGCCCATGCCGAATGGCTACAGAATGGGCAAGTCGGTCTGGCTAGAGCCGTGGCTGGAGAACAGCCGCTCGACCGCCTCGGCGGTAGCGCGCTCACCTTTCTGGCGGAGTATCTCGATGCGCAGGCGGGAGCGCTTTACATCGCCAATGGCGAAGGGTTCCGCCGCCATGCCACCTATGCCGTTCCAGCCGACGCTTCACTGCCCGAACGGTTCGGGCCTGGCGAAGGCCTTACAGGTCAAGCCGTCAGCGATCGGCGCAGCTTCCTGATCGACAATGTGCCGGACGATTATCTGACCTATGGATCGGCACTGGGAGCGGCAAAGCCGGAAACCCTGCTGATCGCTACCGCAGAGGCGGACGATGCGGTGAACGCGGTGATCGAACTGGGCCTGCGCAAGGGCGCAGGACCTGATGCGTTGGCCTTGCTGACCAAGGTCGGTGCGCAATTGGGCGTCGCGATCCGATCGGGCAAATATCGCGCCCGCCTGCGCGAACTGCTGGAGGAAACGCAGCAGCAAGCGGAGGAATTGCAGGCGCAGAGCGAGGAATTGAGGGCCAATAACGAGGAACTGGAACAGCAAAGCCGCCAGCTTCAGGAAGCCGCTGCACGGCTGGAAGCGCAACAGGCGGAGTTGGAGCAGACCAACGTCCAGTTGGAAGAACAGGCCCGGCATCTGGAAATCCAGCGCGACGATCTGTCCCGCACACAGGGATCTTTGAAGGCGCAGGCGACCGAACTGGAACAGGCAAGCCGCTACAAATCCGAGTTTCTCGCCAACATGAGTCACGAGTTGCGCACCCCGCTCAATTCGCTGCTCATCATGGCGCGGCTACTTGCGGAAAACCGCGCGGGCAACCTCAGCGCCGAACAGGTGCGCTTTGCCGAAACGATCGAATCGTCGGGCAACGACCTGCTGACATTGATCAACGATATCCTCGACATATCAAAGATCGAAGCGGGCAAGCTCGAGCTTCAGCCGCGACGGATGCGGATCGCCACGCTGACGGAAAAGCTTAAGGCCATATTCGGCCCTGCCGCCGAGGCAAAGGGGCTCACTCTGAACGTCGAGCCTGCATCCGACTCGCCCGGCGAAATCGACAGCGACCCCCAGCGTATCGAACAGGTGCTGAAAAATTTTCTGTCGAACGCGATCAAGTTCACCGAAGCGGGATCGGTGACACTCGCGGTCACCCGACAGGACGACGAACGCATAGGGTTCACCGTGCGGGATACCGGTGTAGGGATCCCCGCCGAACAGCAGCAAGTGATTTTCGAGGCGTTCAGGCAGGCGGACGGGACGATCAGCCGCAAATATGGCGGGACGGGCCTTGGCCTGTCCATCTGTCGCGAACTCGCGCGCTTGCTGGGCGGAGAAGTCATGGTGGAAAGCGTACCGGGCGAAGGAAGCGCATTTTCGCTGATCCTGCCTGAAGCGTTCGAACCCGATCTCGTTCAGGCGAGTGCGCCGATGACGGCCCCCGCCCCTGCCCGCACGCTTCCATCCAACCCCAAGCCCGGTCGCCCTCGCCCGGGTCCCCCGGCGCAAGACGACCGAGAGCGTCTGTCGGGCGATTCGCGCGTCATCCTGATCGTGGAGGACGACCCGGTGTTCGCCCGCATCCTATGCGATGTCGCGCATGAACTGGGTTTTCAGTGCCTGATAGCCGGAACGGCGGACGAAGGCGCGTTGATGGCGCGGCAATATGTACCGAGTGCAGTCATCCTCGACATGAACCTGCCCGATCATACCGGCCTGTCGGTACTCGATCGCATCAAGCGCGACGTTCGCACGCGCCACATTCCGGTCCATGTCGTGTCGGTGGACGATGACAGCCAGGCTGCCTTATCCAGCGGCGCAATCGGCTATCTGTTCAAGCCGGTAAAGCGCGAGGCTCTGATCGGCATGCTCGAAGGTCTGGAGGCCCGGATGGCGCAACGTGTCCGCCGCGTTCTGGTTGTGGAGGACGATGCGCAGCAGGCCGAAAGCGTGAAGCTGTTGCTCGGTTCACGCGATGTCGAAACCGTCGAAGCGCACAGCGCGGCGCAGTGCGTCGAAATGCTGGCGCAGGAAACTTTCGACTGCATGGTGTTGGACCTCAATCTGCCCGATGCGTCCGGCCTCGACCTCCTGGAAAGGCTGTCTAGCGACGAGTCGGTCGGTTTCCCGCCGGTCATCGTCTATACCGGTCGCGATCTGGAACCGGACGAAGAGATGCGGTTGCGGCGCTATTCCAAGTCCATCATCGTCAAGGGCGCAAAAAGCCCGGAGCGCCTGCTCGACGAAGTGACGCTGTTCCTGCATCAAGTCGTTTCCGACCTCCCCGAGCCGCAGCAGGCGCTGATTGCCCGATCATTGAACCGGGATGCTGCCCTCGACGGGCGCAACATCCTCGTCGTTGAGGATGACATTCGCAACGTCTATGCCCTCACTTCCATATTCGAGCCGCATGGCGCGAACGTTCGCATCGCACGGAACGGGCGCGAGGCGTTGCAATCGCTGGACGAAGCCGCGCGCGGACTGGCGGAGCCGGTCGATCTCGTCCTCATGGACGTCATGATGCCGGAAATGGACGGGCTGACCGCGACCCGCGAAATCCGGACCAGAGAATGGGGCCGGTCGCTCCCGATCATCGCACTTACCGCCAAGGCCATGACCCGCGATCAGCAGGAATGCCTTGACGCGGGCGCCAACGACTATCTTGCCAAGCCGCTGGACGTGGACAAGCTGCTCAGCCTGACTCGCGTATGGATGCCGCGATGACGGGGATTGCCGCGATGGATGACGAGATATTCGCCCCCCATGAAGAGCTGGAACTGGACCTGCTGCTTGAGGCGCTATTCAGGCATTATCATTAAGACTTTCGCGGTTATTCGCGCGGGTCGCTACACCGCCGCCTTGCCCGCGCTCAGCATCGTCACGGGTGCGAAAGCCTGTCGCATCTTCAGCATCTGGTTCTGCGCGACCAGGCCATTTTCGCCGACCTCATGGGCTTCCTCACGATCCAGGTCAGTGAAATGTTTCGCGATCCCGCTTATTTTCGCGCCCTGCGTGAACAGGTGATCCCGCATCTCAAAACCTATCCCTCGCTCAAGGTGTGGATTGCCGGTTGCGCCAATGGTGAGGAATTCTATTCACTGGCTATCCTGTTTCGCGAAGAGGGCCTTGAGGAGCGCACGATTTTCTATTGCACGGACATCAGCCCCGCTGCGCTGCAAAAGGCCGAGGCGGGTATATACGATCTCGACCGGCTTGCGCAGTTCAGCGAAAATCACAAACTGGCGGGGGGGCGCGCTTCGCTATCCGACTATTACACCGCCGCCTATGGTGCCGCCGTGTTCGACAAAAGCCTGCGCAAACGCGCCGTCTTCGCAGAGCATAACCTCGCCAGCGATTCGGTCTTCGCCGAAGCGCAGCTCATTTCCAGTCGCAATGTGCTCATCTACTTCGATCGCGACTTGCAGGACCGCGCTCTCAGCCTGTTCGGCGAGTCGTTGGTGCGCGGCGGGTTCCTCGGTCTGGGGTCCAAGGAGACGCTGCGCTTTTCCCGCTATTCCGGTGCGTTCGCCGATTTCGACGATCGAGAGAAAATTTATCGTCGCAATCTGGTAGACCTGAAGGGCTTGGCCCATGCTGCCTGAAAAGACAAAGATCCTGGCCGTCGACGATGTCGAGGAAAATCTGACGGCGCTCGACGCATTGTTGAGCGACGAGGGCATCGAACTGGTGAAGGCGCGTTCGGGGATGCAGGCGCTTGAGCTTCTGCTGGTCGAGGATGTCGCGCTCGCCCTGCTCGACGTGCAGATGCCCGGCATGGACGGGTTCGAACTGGCGGAACTGATGCGCGGCACCGAGCGGACGCGCCGAGTGCCGATCATCTTCCTGACCGCGGTCGGCCGTGACGAGCAGCGGCGCTTTCGCGGATACGAAAGCGGCGCGATCGACTATCTGGTCAAGCCCGTCGATCCCGACATCGTGCGCGCCAAGGTCGCCCTGTTCGTCGAACTCTTTCGGCAGCGGCAGGAGTTGGCGCGCGAACGCGATCACCACGCTGCCGCATTGGCCCGCATCCAAGCGCATACCGACAACAGCCCACTCGCCATCGTGGAATTCGATGCGGGGCAGCATATCGTGTCCTGGTCCGCCGGTGCCGAACGCATGTTCGGATGGCGCGCGAGCGAGGTAGCAGGCTTCCGCGCGCTGGAACTGGACTGGCTCGACCCGGAGGATGCAGCGGCTTTTGGCGCTTTGATCGGTGAAATGATCGCAGGTCGTAGACTGCGAGCGATGCAGCCCTTGCGAATGCGCACATCGGTCGGCGTCACGATCGATTGCGAATGCTATTGCTCCGCCCTGCTCGACTGGCGACGGCGTCTGCTATCCGTGAATGTCCAGATCCTGGACGTCACGGAACGCAAACGAGCGGATGAAACGCAAAGACTGCTGATCGGCGAACTCAACCATCGCGTGAAGAATACGCTCGCTTCGGTGCAGGCGATCGCAGTCCAGACACTGCGCCATTCGTCCGGGCCCTCCGATTTTGCACCGACCTTTACCGGACGCATCCACGCCCTCGCACGGGCACACTCGCTGCTCAGCAGCACGACTTGGCAGGGCGCCAGCCTGCGCGAACTGATCGAGGGACAGCTGGACATCGGGGCGGTCAATCCGACGCAACTGACGATGGATGGCCCGGAACTGCAACTCGCGCCGGAGCTGGCATTGCACGTCGCGCTGATCCTGCACGAGTTGGTGACCAATGCCCATAAATATGGCGCGCTGTCCGCGCCTTCTGGCACGGTATCGTTAGTCTGGCAGGTCGAGGCGGATCGCTTGCGCCTCATCTGGCAGGAACAGGGCGGGCCGCCTGTCGCCCCGGTCAACCGCAAGGGCTTCGGTACCGCACTTATCGAACGAAGCCTCAAGGCCGAGGGGGGAAGCGCGCATGTCGATTATGCGCCCGACGGCATTGTCTGGACCCTCACTTTGCCGCATTCTCCGCGCATCAGTCGCGCCAACCCGCCGCGCGATAAGGAAGAGCCGCTGCTGGCGGAGGTCATCGACGAGAACCGGGATTTGTCGGGCCGCGCCGTGCTCATCGTCGAAGACGAACCTTTGGTGGCGCTGGAAATCGCCGACCTGTTGGAAGATCGTGGCGCGAAGGTGGCGAGCATTGCCGCATCGGAAGCTGAAGCCATCCAAGCAATCGGAAAAGGCGGGATCGACCTAGCCTTGCTCGATGGCAATCTACAGGGAAAGAGCGTGGAAGCGGTGGCCCTCGCCCTTGTGCAGGCCGACATTCCGTTTGCTTTTGTGACGGGTTATGGACGTGAAAATCTGCCTGTTGGATTTAATCGCCATATGATCGTTACAAAACCGTTCAGTCGTGACGCCCTGCTGCGATGCGCGACAGCGCTTATCAAACGGCCCGCCCTAGAGACTGTCGCGATTATAGAAGCAGCCCCGCGCCCGGATCACGCGGGCTGAGCCGAAGGAGTCCTGTCGCACGAGCTCTTGCTGGGCCGCTGCTTTCCTTGGCGAAGGCGGTGTGGCGGCGGCCATGGCCGGGCGCCCGCTGACGCTTGTATTTGAAATGAAGGGAATTGGTGGAGCCGAGGGGGATCGAACCCCTGACCTCGTCATTGCGAACGACGCGCTCTCCCAGCTGAGCTACGGCCCCAAAGGAGCGATGGCTATAGGCGAGCGATTTCGCGGTTGCAACGGGGATTTTTACAAATTTTCGCAGGATATTCGACCGCCACTGCCAGTCCACGAACGCGACGAAACGCCCGTGACGCTGGATATTACCCCAGCGTAACAGCCGGAACACCTCACTCTCCCGCTCATTGTCAGGAATGTCGGCGCAGACATGACGCGCCCCGACCGGAGAAGGAGAAGGACGATGGGTTATCAAGGCGGAGGTCGCTACGGCCAGGATCGCTATGGCAGCGGCTGGGATCGCGGCGACCGATATAGCGGATCGAACGATTATCGCCGTGACGATCGCGGATATCGCTACGGCACGCGCGGCCAATTCGGCGGAAATGACTATCGTGGATCGGGAGAGTATCGCGGTCGCCCACAAGATTATGATCCCGATGAACGCGGTTTCTTCGATCGCGCCGGGGATGAAATCCGCAGTTGGTTCGGTGACGAAGAGGCGGAACGTCGGCGCGAATATGACGAATATTACAACCGGCCCTATGGCGATCCTCGCGATCAGTCGAGCCGCCTCGGTTACGCCTCAGCGGGGAGCAGGGACTATCTGCCCAATCGTGGCAATGCACCCTATACGAGCGAACGGAGCGGATACGGCAGCGAAGATCATGGCTACCGGAACCGTGCGTTCGGTCCCAGCCAGGACTATGGATCGCAATATGACAGCAATTATCACAGCTGGCGCAAGCAGCGCGTCGAGGAACTGGATCGCGATTACGCCGAATATCAGCGGGAACATCGGGATCGTTTCAACAGCGAGTTCAACACATGGCGCACACGTCGCGGTGAACAGCGTCAGGCCGTTCAGCAGGTCAAGGAACATATGGAAGTCGTCGGTAGCGACGGCGAACATGTCGGTACTGTGGACAAGCTGCGGGGCGACCGGATTATTCTGACAAAGAACGATCAGGATGCCGGTGGCGTTCATCATTCCATCCCGTCGAATTGGATCAAGTCGGTCGATGCCACCAAGGTGACGCTCGAAAAGACAGCCGACCAAGCTCAGGAAGCTTGGCGCACGGAGCAGGAGCAAAGCGCATTGTTCAACGAACGTGGTGACGATCGTAACGGTTGGACGAGCGAAAACAGCCAGTCGGGGTCGACTGGCAGCTACAACACCGGCCGCTATCGTTAAATCAAGGTCGCGCTGACATGACGAAGGCCCGGCTGAAAGTCGGGCCTTTTTCGTTATTCAAATGGCGAATGGCGATCCGAGACGGTAAGCAAATTCCCCCCGCCCTTCTTCTCGGTCGAGATCGTCCATGCCAACATTACTGCTGCTGCTGTTGTCCAACATCTTTATGACGACAGCCTGGTATTGGCACCTCAAGGGCGGGATGGACAAGCCGTTACTGACGGTGATCCTCATCAGCTGGGCCATCGCCTTCATCGAATATTGTTTGGCGGTGCCCGCGAACCGCATCGGCTTCGCCCATGGCTGGACAGCCGGGCAGCTCAAGATCGCGCAGGAAGCGATTGCGCTTGTCATATTCGGCATATTCATGGTGACGGTGCTGGGGGAACCCCTGCACTGGCGGCACGCCGCCGCCTTCCTTTGCATCATGGCCGGGGTCGCCTTCCTCTTCGTCGGTCGCGCCTGACCGGGCAGAATGCGGATTTTTCCCTAATCCAGCACGTTGGGAAGGTCGCTGAAGCCCTTGTGCAGCGCTGAGCCCCAACTGTGCGAAATACGGGAGAACCGCTCGTCTTCCGCCTCGATGCGCGTGCGGACGCGAAAATCATAGGTGTCGCGCTCGATGACTGTCAGGTCGAGCGGCATACCGACAGAGAGGTTGGAGCGGAGGGTCGAATCCATCGACACCAGCACGGCCTTGGTCGCATCCTCCAGGCTGGTTCCCCGGCGGATGATGCGGTCGAGGATCGGCTTGCCATATTTATGCTCGCCGATCTGGAAGAAGGGCGTGTCTTCAGTCGCTTCGATGAAGTTACCGGCCGAATAAACAAGGTAGAGGCGCGGCTTGCCACCCCGCCGCTGGCCCGCGATCATGATCGAGGCGCTGGAGCCGGACCCGCCCATCTCGATGCTTTCGCGATAACGGCCTTGCATCGACCGCATGGCGTCGCCCACGATCTGGGCCGCGCGATGCATCGTATCGCAGTTGAGAATGGTCTCGACGGCGGGATCCAGCTCCGACTCTCGGATTGCCTTGCTCAGCGTCGTCTTGACACCCTGCGTGATGGAAAGGTTGCCGGAGCACAGGATCGTGACCGCCCGGTCGCCCGGAACATGATAGGTAAAGCTTTTTCGAAAGCGCGCGATATTGTCCATGCCTGCATTGGTGCGGGTGTCGGACAGCATCACCAGCCCCTGATCCACACGTACCGCCACACAATAGGTCATGCCGCCCCCAACCTCCTATTCCGGCCATCAATCCAGGGACGGCGGCGTAATCTGTTGCTGCTGCCGCTGCAACTGCCGTTGCTCCACCCCGTCGTCCGCAATGGAAATACGCACGTCCGCCTCGATCACGATGTCGCCCGATAGAGTGACCGATCCACGAATGGGGGCAGCGTCGCTCGCATCCAGTCCGCTCGCAACCCGCAGATAGCGATCCGTGACGCAAACCCGGTTGGACGGGTCGAAGCCGATCCAGCCAAGGTCGGGCAGAAAAGCCTCTGCCCAGCCGTGGGTTTCGTGCAGCAAATCCCCGTCCCCGGCGAGCAGATATCCCGAAACATATCGCGCGGGCATACCCAGCGTGCGCGCCGCCGCGATGAACACCTGCGCATGGTCCTGGCACACGCCCGCGCCCAGAGCGAAAGCTTCCGCCGCCGTGGTCGTCGACACGGTGACGCCGGAGCGATACTGAACCGTATCCGCCACGGCGGAAGAAAGGGCATGAAGCCGCGCGAGGGAACCATTTTCCCCCGGCAATGCCCGCGCCATCGTTGCGATGCCGTCAGACGGTTGCGTCAACTCCGTATCGCGCAGGAAATAGGCGGGCGGCACACGAGAAGATAGCGGCCCAAGAATGCCATGGGTATCGCGCGTTTCGACAAGTCCTTCCGCCACGATGGTTGCATCGTCGATGCGGTCATGTCGAATCCAGACGGCCTCCCGCTCACCATAGGCATTGGCACGAAAACTTTCGACCGGTTCGTCGTTGACGCGAACCTGCCAGCTTTCGACCGTCTGCGCCGGCGTATCGACGGGCATCAGTTTGAGACGCATGGCCACACGCCCCGCTGAGGAGGTGTATCGGTACATCGTCTGGTGGCGAACCAGCAGCTTCATGCAGCCCCCCTACCCGATATGTCAGCCGAAATGATAGGCCTCTGCGATTTCGAAGCCCAGACGGTTGGTCATAGCAAGACCGCCCTGCACCGTTTCATGCAGGCCACGTCGAAAAATCTCCCCGCTGTCGAGCCTCTGCATCGCTTCGACCAGTTCCTGCGCGGTGTCGTGGCACGCAGCCCGCGCATTGTGCCAGCCCGCAAGCCGGTTAAGGCGATAGGCGATCTGGTCGTAGCAATAAGCAACGCTGCGGGGAAACAGGCGGTTCAGCATCAGGAAATCGGTGATCTGCCAGGGCGTGTAGGTGCCACCATAGACATGATGGTAGGCTCTGGAGCCAGACAGCGCGTAAAGCACCGACGTCCACTGATAATGATCGCGATTGCCGCCCACGACTTCGGTTTCGGGAAGCAGCACATAATATTTGACGTCGAGCAGCCGCAACGTCATTTGCGCCCGCTCCAACGCGGACCCGGTGCGCAGGAAATCATGTCCTTCGTTGCGCAACTGGCCCGAGTGGGTCGCCCCGCGAAAGGTCATGACGCGAGTCTTCACCCAATCGATCAGCGTCGGCAATTGCTGCCGGGCCTCGCCCAGATCGTAGCTGTCGAGCTTTCGCCAGCCTTCGTTGAGACATTCCCACATGTCCTGCGTCAGCATCGTGCGCGCCGACTTGGCATTGGCGCGCGCCTTGAGGAGGCAGGACCGGATCGAACTGGGGTTGTCCAGGTCCAGCATGAGATGAGCGACAGCGTCGCTCTCACTCAGGATGCGGCCTTCCGGGAAACGGTGCCCCGTCCCTGTCGCGCGAACGACCGATCGCCATTCGTCACGATGATGGGCACCCGGTAAGATCGCCATGCGCTGTCCCATCGTCAGCAGGCGGGCAGTGGCCTCGGCGCGCTCCATATAGCGCGCCATCCAGAAGAGATTTTCGGCGGTCCGGCTCAGCATCGCATCATTCCTGCAAGACCCATGTATCCTTGACCCCCCCGCCCTGGCTTGAATTCACGACCAGCGATCCTTCGGTCAGTGCGACGCGGGTGAGGCCGCCGGGGACGAGGCGGATTTGTTTGCCGACAAGGCAATAGGGACGAAAATCCGCATGACGCCCGACGATTGCCGCGGGACCGAGCGTCGGCACGGTCGAAAGGTCCAGCGTCGGCTGCGCTATGAATTCGCCAGGATTGGCCTTGATCCTTTCGGCATAGGCGGCGATCTCGTCATGGGAGGATTTCGGCCCGATCAACATGCCGTAGCCGCCCGAACCGTGCACTTCCTTGGCCACCAGTTCGGGCAGATGCTCCAGCACATAGGCAAGTTCGTCGGGCTTGCCGCACTGCCACGTCCGGATGTTGTCCAGAATAGGCTTTTCGCCAAGATAGAAGCGGATCATCTCCGGCACGTAGATATAGACCGCCTTGTCGTCCGTGATGCCCGATCCCGGCGCGGACGCGAGTGTGACT
>NZ_QFOA01000038.1 GCF_003248505.1 Sphingobium sp. | reverse complement strand
CAGTGCGCACTCGACGCGGATCGGGCTCAATCAGGACCTGTTCGCCAGCGGGGAGGATTTGGCCGGCATCATGGACGCGCTGCGGTGGAAGTCGCCGCGAATGCCACTTGCATACAATCGCAATCTAGCAGCTGAGCAAGGAGCGGCCGGTCGACTTATGGCCAAAATCGGATAGCGATGGCAATACCTCGTGAAGTCGATCGTCTAACAAACCGGCTTTCACAGACTTACTAGCGGCCGATAGGGTGTTCTAACCACGTTGTCTGGAGCCCAGACGCTAACAACAACGCGGCCTATCGATTGTCGGGGAAGCTCACGGACGATTCCTATAGGCGAAATGACGCGCGTCCAGCGCGATATTGCGCTTCGCGAGACCGCGAACGAATAGTGCAATGACCGTACCGGCGTTAGCTGGTCAGTCATTCAGCGATGCGAGCCTTATCCCGAGCCTCGGCAAAGATCGCCAAAAATTCATCTTCAGTCTTACGGCCAATGGCGAGGAGGCTTTCGACGAGGAACGCAGGTGTGCCGCGGATACCGAGACCGAAGGCAAGATTGGCGTCCTGATGCAAACGGTTTAGAAATGCCTGGCGCCGGTCTTTCAGATCCTTCGTGGCCTGCTCCCAATCCGCGCCTATATCGTGTCCGATGTCGCGCAGCGCTGTCTCGTTCAGCGGTATGTGCATTGCCATCGTGCGGTCGTGATAGGCGGGATAAAGACTCTGTCGGTCCATAGCGAGGCCGACCAGGGCGGCACGCTCCGCCATTGGCCCGAAGAACGCCAGATCGCGATACTCGATCCGCACGTCACCGTCCTGCTTCACTGCGGCTGCAAGTATGTGCGCGGTCACCTTGCAGATCGGACAGAGGAAATCATTGAACGCAACGACGGTCACCGACCCATCCGGGTTTCCAGCCGACCGACCCGTCCGCTGGTCTGCGGCGGTTTGAGCTCTGCCATTTGAAGACATGTCCTGAGCCAAAGGCGCAGTTTCGCGAAGTGCCCAGCTTCCGAGCCATCCCACTGCGGCAAATCCGCTCAGCATGACAAAGTCGCGGCGGTTGAATGCCGTTCGCGGAGATACATCTCCTTGATCGGGGGGAACGTCAGCTGGCACCATTGCTCGATATCCTGACGCGATTTGATGGAAAGCGCAGCACGGCGGCAAAGCCGGCATCATCCAGACGAAATTCCAGAACGCCCTGCGCTGGAGCGATTGCGGCCTCGACGATCGACAGGCCCAGCCCGGTGCCGCCCGACGTGGCGCGAGGGCCACGTTCGAACCTGCGACGCACACGCTCAACCTCATCCGCCGCGATGCCCGCCCCACAATCGATGACACGCAGCTCCAGTCCATCGTTTGCGGCACACTCGATCCGGACTGGGCCTTTGCCGCCATGGTGCAGAGCGTTCTCCACCAGATTGCCCAGCGCAAGGCGAAGGGCTTCGGCATCGATTGCCAGGTCGACATCGCGGAGTCCGCAGGCGGTGACGATCGATCGACGGCCCGTCGCGGCCAGATGTGCATAATCGCCGACCACGCCGTTCACCACGTCATGCACGCGTGCGAAGCAGTTGGCTGGTTCCGCCTCTCGCCTTTCCTGCCGGGCCAGCTCCAGCAACTGGCGTACCAGTCGGCTGGTGCGATCCACCGCTATAGCGATGCGCTCCAGGGCATGATCCCGCATGGCCGGGTCCGTGGCGCGACGGGCCACTTCCGCCTGGGTCTTGAGACCAGCCAGCGGCGTCTGGAGTTCGTGCGCGGCGTTGGCCACGAAGTCGCGCTCGGCCCGTCTGGCCCCTTCAAGTCTGCTAAGCAGATCGTCCATAGCCTGCACCAGAGGCCTCAGCTCTTCGGGCACAGGGTCGACGGCGAGCGGCTCAAGGGTCTGTGGCGAACGCAGCTCGATTGCGCGGGCAACACGACCGAGCGGTGCAAGGCCACTCCTGACACCAAACCAAAGCAGCACTGCGAGCGCAACGAGCCCGACCGCTGCGGGCAACAGCAAGCCCAGCATCAGATCGTTGACCAGATGCTGGCGGACCGCCAAGCTGTCGCCGACCATGACCCTGATGCCACGCGCTGTGTCGACATGTGTATAGACACGCCACTGTTCATCTTCGATCTGGCGACTGGAAAAACCGGGTGCGCCCCCGGCCAACGGTGCATCGGGCGCTCCGGTTGACTGACCGATCAATGCGCCGTTCAGTGACCAGATCTGGCACGACAACTGGCGGGAGTAAGGTGCCGGGGCCAGTCGCCGCACTGGTCCGCTGGCGGGAATATCGAGTGCAGCGACCATTCGTGCCGCCTCCACCAACCGCCCGTCGAGCACACGCTGCACTTCAGCCCTGGTTGAAAAACTCGTCCAGCCTGCTGCACCCGCCCAGACGAGCATGGTCACGCCGGCGACGAGAATGAACAGACGGATCCGTAACGCAGTCATGATCGTATAATCCGGTAACCCTCTCCGCGCACCGTTTCGATCCGGCTCCGGCCGAGTTTTGCACGGAGCTTGTGGATGTGTACCTCCACCGCGTTGCTTTCGATTTCTTCCTGCCAGCCGTAGATGCGATCTTCCAGCTGGCTGCGCGACAGCACGTGCCCCGGGCGCTCCGCCAGAGCATGCAGGATCGCAAACTCGCGGCGGGACACGGCGATTTCCTCGCCATCCAAGGCCACTGATCTACGCGCTTCGCTGATTATCAGCGCACCCAGTTCCAGATCGCCGCTTGCCCGGCCACTGGCTCGACGCATGATCGCGCGCAGGCGGGCTGATAGTTCCGTAAGATCGAAGGGTTTGCCCAGATAATCGTCGGCACCGCGATCAAGTCCCTCGACCCGGTCCGCGACCATGTCACGCGCCGTCAGCAGCAGCACCGGGGTCTCGACGCCGGCCCGTCGCCATTCCGCTAGCAGGTCGAGACCGGAACCATCTGGCAGGCCGATATCGAGCACGACGCCAGCATGATCTCCTATCGCGGCGCGCGCGTCGGCAAGACAGGCCACAGCATCGACCTCGAACCCCTCAAGGCCCAGCCCCACCACGATACCGTCGCGCAGAATATCATCATCTTCAACAAGCAGAATCCGCATTTCTGCTCCTTTCCCTGTCCGCCTTACCGCTACCTTAAGCCGGATGCTAAGCCTGCCTTAAGAAAGGGCGGCAAGGAGAACCACAATGGATGGCGTCATACAGATCGGCCCACTTGCCATGGCTACAGACCGTTTGATCGCTGTTGCAGCGATCTGGGCGTTTCTGGCGATCGCGGGTGTGATTGCCGCGCGGCTGGATAGTAGGGCAATGCGTGCCGGATGGTTGTCCTTGCTGGCCGGACTGGTTGCAGCGCGCATCGGCTTTATTCTTGCCAATATTGATGCCTTTATCGCCGAACCCTGGACCATGCTTGCAATCTGGCAGGGCGGATTCTCGGTCTGGGCAGGCGCTGCGGCGGCGTTGATCATCATCTTGGTTATGCTGGGGCGCAAACCTGCAGGTCTTGCCCTGATCGCCACGGTCGCAGGTCTTTTTGTACTTCATCTCGGTGCGGCCACCTTGATTGCACCGGATGTACGACCGATGCCGCGCCTGATGCTGACGGACCTCGATGGCAAACCGGTCGAGCTGGGCATTCCAGGGCGACCTATGGTTATCAATCTGTGGGCCACATGGTGTCCGCCGTGCCGTCGCGAAATGCCGATGCTGATCGACGTGGCGCAAAGCTCCAAAGTTCCGGTTCTGCTCGTCAATCAAGGCGAGGACGCTGCGGCCATCCGTGCGTTTCTTGCCAAGCAGGGCCTGGCCAACGGGGCAATCGTGACTGATCCGGGCGGCGTCTTGGGCAAAGTTGTCGCTTCGGTGGCGCTTCCAACCACCCTGTTCGTCAACGAGGCGGGCGAAATTGCCGGTCTCCACGCCGGCGAGATATCCCGGGCGGCGCTGACCGCAGGGATGCGTGATCTGCAAAGGACCCAATGAGATGAAGACACTGACAATCGCCGCTGGCATCGGCATGGCCGCGCTTCTGGCCGGCAGCGTAGCGCTTTGGAGCGGTGATGCCGACCCGGCGCAAGCTCGTCAGGCGTCGAGCGACACCTCCAGCGCAGACGCGCTGCGCATCCGCTCGCAAATCCAGAATGATCCTGTTGCCCCGGCCATCGCGCCGCAGGGGCACGATGTCACTGTTGTGGTTTTCTCCGACTATCAATGTCCTTTTTGCCGCAAGCTCCACCCGTCGCTCGAAGCACTGGTGAACGAAGACCCCAAGGTGAAACTGGTCTTTCGTGACTGGCCGGTCTTCGGCGCTGCGTCCACCGAAGCCGCGCGGGCAGCCATCGCCTCCAAATGGCAAGGCAAGCATGCCGCGTTCAACGATGCGCTGATGACCACGACAGGCAAGCTGACATCGGACAGTATTCGCGCCGCAGCAGGCAAGGCGGGGGTAGATTGGGCGAAACTGCAGGCTGACCTCACCGCGCACAAGTCTGAGATCGGTGCTGTGCTGGATCGCAATAGCCGATACGCAGCAATGCTGGGTCTTCAAGGCACGCCCGGTATGCTGATCGGCCCCTATCTCATCCCCGGCGGCATCGATCTGCGCGGGTTGCGTGAGGCGGTGGCGCTTGCGCGACGCGACCCTAACGGAACTGCATCACAATGAAAACGCCGGCCAGGACGATGATTGATCGACTACCGCGTCTTACGATAAGGTTTTTCGCACTCTTCGCAGCCGCTTTGCTTGGTTTCATCGCTGGACCGATCGCCGCTCAGGGCACGGCAAATATCAATACGTCGGTGCTGGCCGAATCCGGTTCCCCAAAGCCCGGCACAACAACGCGCATCGCTATCCGCATGGTGCCACGCACTGGCTGGCATGGCTATTGGGTCAATCCGGGCGACAGCGGGCTCTCGGTAGAGGCGAACTGGACCGTGCCGGACGGCGTAACCATGGGTGATCTGCGCCATCCCGCACCAACCCTGCTCGAGCTCGCGGGGCTGGCAAGCTATGTTCACAAAGGTGCATTCACGCTCCTTACGGATTTGAACCTGAACGACGATGTTGCTCCGGGCACTGCCATCCCGCTGCGCGTCAACCTCTCATGGCTTGCCTGTTCGGACACGCTGTGTGTCCCCGAACGCGCCACGCTCGATCTGCTGCTGACGGCCGGTGATGGAACATCCAATGCAGCTGCGGCGCCGGTTTTCCGGGCCGCCAAGGCGGCACTGCCTGTGGAAGGCAGGCTTAAACTGGTGGTCGCGCGTCAGGGTGGAGACTGGCGCTTCGACATTGATGGCGAAGCCAGGCTGGATGCATCGTCGGTGCGCCTGTTTCCCGCTCAGGATGGCTGGTTCGCGGCATCGGCGCCGCAGACCGTCGTGCGCCGGGAAGGTGGATGGCGCGTGACTGTCGCCGCATCGGACAATGCTGCGCCCACACCTTCAGATTTTCGGGGCGTGTTTGCGGATAGTAAGCGCAGTTTCGCGTTGATGGCTTCGGGTGCCCGTGAACCCCCCAAGACCAAGGCGCCTGTAGCACGGTCGGCGCCAGCCTCCACAGCCGCGGTTCTCCCCGACGCTGTCGATAAGCCCACTCCGGCGCAGGGCTCTAAGCGTGCCGCGCCAGCCGACACGCGCGCGTTCAGAATTGCACTTACCGGTGCGATCCTTGGCGGGTTGCTGCTCAACCTGATGCCTTGCGTGTTCCCGATCCTGTCGCTCAAGGCGCTGAGCCTCGCTCGATCGGGCGCTGACCGGCACACCGCGAAAGTGGAAGGGCTTGCCTATTTTGCCGGGAGCGTAGCGACGACCACGGCGCTGGGCGCAATATTGGTCGGCGCCCGCGCGATGGGCCATGACATTGGCTGGTCTTTCCAGCTTCAGGATCCCCGGATGATCCTGCTGCTGATGCTCTTGTCGCTGGCAATCGCGCTCAATTTGGCTGGTCTGTTCGAAGTGAGTGGCCCCTCTTTGTCCGGCAATTGGATGACGAAGAAAGGCGGCCTCGGCGCGTTTGGCACCGGTGCGCTTGCTGCGCTGATCGCGACGCCTTGTAGTGGCCCCTTCATGGGCGTCGCGCTGGGCGCGGCACTGGTTCTGCCGGTTCCAGCTGCGCTGGCGGTTTTTGCAGGCCTGGGCCTTGGTATGGCGCTGCCATTCCTGCTGATCGCCTTCGTGCCCCGACTTCAACGCTGGCTGCCGAAACCCGGCGCGTGGATGGCAACCTTCCGTCGCATTCTTGCGATTCCGATGCTGCTGACCGCGATCGGGCTTGCCTGGGTCCTGGGACGGCAAAGCGGCGTGGACGGGCTTGCGATGGGCCTGCTGATCGCCGCGCTGGCCGCGGTGGGATTATGGTGGGTGGGCTTGCGACAAAGCGGGGGGCGCTCCGCCATGGTCGGGCTGGCACCGGTGATGGCGGCGCTCCTGGTCGCGATTGCCGTAGAGCTGCCGCGCCCGGCCGCCGCGACCGCTCCCGCAGATACCGGAGCACAAATGTTCAGTGAGGCGCGCCTTTCTGAGTTGCGCGCGCAGGGCGTGCCGGTCTTTGTCGATTTCACAGCAGACTGGTGCCTTGTCTGCCAAGTCAACAAGCGAGTGGCGATCGACCGGGCGGACACGCAAGCGGCATTCGCGAAGGCGGGCGTGACGATGCTCGTTGCCGACTGGACGCGGGGCGATCCAGAGATCACGCGCTTCCTCGCCAGCCGCGGCCGCAATTCGATCCCTTACTATCTCTACGCGCCGTCGAAAAGTCCGGTTCGGGAGTTGCCGCAGATGTTAAGCAGCGAGATGCTGATCGGGCTAGCCAATGAGTCGGAGGGAAAGACAGATGATGAGCATTTATAACAAATTACTCATTCTGGGGGGCGCCGCCACATTGGTTGTTTGCATGCCCGCATCCGCTCAAGTTGCGAGGCACCCGGCGGTCGCGGACTATGGCGCGATTGCGCCCATGGCGCAGGTTGCCAACCGTCCCGCCGCGACGGATGATATGCGTGCGCTGTTCGAAATCACCGGCGAGGCACGTGGGCCAAACGGGGTCAACCGTAGTCTCGACAGGGTCGCGCGCTATCTCAATCTGCTCGCATCGAGCGGCGTTTCCACCAAACCGGGCGATATCAAGGTCATCATCCACGGGCCAGCCACACCGCTGATTCTGCGTGAAGAAGCCTATCAAAAGCGGTTCAACTCCACCAACCCAAACACGCCGCTGATTGCCGCACTCAAGCGAGCTGGCGTTGAAATCCATGTCTGTGGCCAGGCCACCGCTGGACAGGGCATTGCGCGGGAGGACATTGATCCGGCGGTCACTCTCGATCTGTCCGCGATGACGACGCTGGTCCTCCTGCAACGCCAGGGATGGCCGCTCGTTTCAGACTGACAATAGCAGTCGTCGCGGCGCGAAACCCATACCAGAAGGAAAGAACTATGCTGCTGGAAAAGATCAAGACGCCGGGCCTTTCCCACCTGTCCTATCTGGTGGGGTCGGGCGGGCAGGCAGCCGTGATCGACCCACGCCGCGACTGCACCATCTACCTGGAGAAGGCGCGTGCAGCAGGGCTTGAGATCACGCATATCTTCGAGACTCATCGTAACGAAGATCTTGTATCTGGCGCGCCAGTGCTCGCCGGCATGACGGGTGCAAAAGTGCTGCATGGGCCAAACCCGGAGCGGCCCATAGTTTATGCGACGACAGCGCGGGACGGTGATTGTTATGCCGTTGGCCAACTGGAAATCCGGGCCATGGAAACACCCGGCCATACGGATGACCATCTGGCCTATGCGCTGTTTGATACCGCCTATCCGGACAAGGCGGTGGGCGTGTTCACTGGCGACGCCATGTTCGTTGGCGATGTCGGCCGCACTGATTTTTATCCCGACCGGCGCGAGGAAGTGGCCGGGCTGCTGTTCGATTCCCTCCGCAAGCTGCTGGCGCTCGGCGATCAGGCCATCATCTATCCGGCGCACGGTGCCGGCTCGGTCTGCGGATCAGGCATGGCCGATCGCGAGTTCTCCACCATCGGGCACGAGCGGCTCAACAATCCGCGCCTCCTGATCACGGATCGCGAGGAATTCATTCGGTTAAAAGTCAACGAGAACCACTATCAACCGCCCTATTTTCGGCTGATGGAACGGCTGAACGTGGAAGGGGGCAGTGCGCCGCCGCCGGTGATGCGCCCGCGCCGCCTTTCGCTCGCGCAGTTAGGGGACTGCGAAGCGGATCATCTGGTCGATGTCCGCGAACCCATGGCCTATGCCTCGGGCCATCTGCCTGGCGCGATGAGCCTGCCCGTGGATATGATTTCCGCATTTGCTGGCTGGTTCATCCGCGAAGGGGAAAGCGTCGCCCTGATCGCTTCAGATGAAGATCAACTCGCCGCCGCGCTGGAACATCTGGTGCGGATCGCGCTGGATAATGTGGTGGGTGGCTATGTCGGCATGGTGCCTGCCGCGGCGAAAGGCGTAATGATGCAGCAGACGCCCATGATCGATACGGACGAAGTCGAAAACCGTTTGGGTGGTGTTGAAGGGTGGACATTGCTGGATGTGCGCGATGCAGACGAACGGGCCAAATCTGCCATCGACGGATCGCACCATATCTATGTCGGCCAGCTTAACGACCGTTGGCAGGAACTGGACAAGAAGCGCCATTACACCCTGATGTGCGCCAGCGGCATGCGCGCGACGGTCGCCGCAGGGTGGCTGGCCAGCCGCGGTTTTGAAAAGCTCGACATCTATCTTGGTTCGATGGGAGCATGGAAGGCAGCGCATGACTGATCGTATGGATTCAGCCGCATTCTGGGACAGTCGCTTCGCTTCGGAAGACTATGTCTTTGGAACCGAGCCCAATGCATTTGTGCGCCGTGAAGCGGGCCGTTTGACGCGAGGCGGGCGGGTGCTGGCGGTGGCCGATGGGGAAGGGCGCAATGGGGTCTATCTGGCCCAACAGGGCCTGGATGTTACCGCAACCGACATATCCGCCGCCGGAATCGCGAAGGCGCGCAGGCTGGCGCAACAGCGTGGAGTTTCCTTGACGCTGGAGCAGGTTGATCTGGCCGCCTACGACTGGCCGGAGGCTGCATTTGACGCGGTCGTGGCGATCTTCGTGCAATTTGCCGATCCCATATTGCGGGCCAAGATGTTCGCCGGCTTTGCCAGAACTTTGCGGCCCGGCGGCATTCTGCTGCTGGAAGGCTATCGCCCGGAACAGCTGGAATATGGCACCGGCGGGCCGAAAGTGGAGGACAACCTCTATACCGAAAGCATGCTGCGCGACGCCTTCGCCGGGTGGGATATCATTTCCCTGCGAAGCTACGATGCGGATATTCGTGAAGGCAGCGGCCATGGCGGGATGTCCGCACTGATCGATCTCGTCGCGCTGCAGCCCGGCTAGCCTCAGCCGGATCCGTATCCGTATCAGCCACCGGCTGGTTCGACCCTGTCCGTCCCGCCGCCAAGCGCGCGAACAAGGGTGATCGCTGCCCGCTGCCGCGCTGTCTGCACAGTGATGAAGGCCTGTTGCGCAGCCAGGGCGGCAGTTTGTGCGGTAACGACTTCCAGATAGTCCGCCGCGCCATCGCGATAACGGTCCAACGCCAGTTCTTCCCCGCGCGCAGCGGCCTGCGCGGCCCGCCGCCGGTCGGCTTCCTCGGCCGCCAGCGCCGCGTTGCTGGCCAGCGAATCCTCTACTTCCTGGAAGGCATTCAGCACTGTTTCGCGGTAATTGGCGGCGAGGATGTTGTATTCCGCCTCGCTGACGGCAACCCGCGCCCGCTGCCGCCCGCCATCAAACAGGTGGAGCACCGCCGACAATGGTCCCAGCGCCCAATATCCGGTTGGGGCGCTGACAAGGGGCGCACCACTGGCCTGAAAACCACCGGCCAATGCCAGATCGATGCGGGGGAACCGGGCCGCCTTCGCCACGCCGATGCGGGCATTGGCAGCAATTAGCCGCCGCTGTGCCCCGGCAATGTCAGGTCGCCGTTCGAGCAGGGTGGATGGCAGGCCCGGCGCAATGGTGGGCAAAGCCCCAATGCTATCGGCGGGGGCGACGGCAAATTGCCCGGGTATCATGCCAATCAGTGTTGCGATGCGGTTTTCCAGCGTCGCCCGGCGTGCCGCGATCTGCCGGAACAGCGCTTGTGCATTGGCGAGTTGCGTCTGCGACCGACTGCGATCCACGCCCGATGCGATGCCGCCTTCATGGCGGATGCGGATCAGTGCGTCTGACGCTTCGTAAGCGTCGACTGTGCGGCGCAGCAGGGCACCTTCCCGGTCAAGTCCACGCAACTGGAAATAGGCATCCGCCAGCGCGCCATGAAGGCTGAGGCGGACGGAGGCGAGACTGGCCGCTTCGACTCCCGCGTCCGCTTCGCTAGCCCGGATGCTGTCGCGCACCCGGCCCCACAGGTCGATTTCATAGTTCAGCGCACCGCCCAGAATATATTGGTCCGCCGTTATCGGAACGCCGGGACCGATGGGCCGTCCAGCGGAAAGCCGTTCGCGCGAAATGGCCGTGCGGGCATCCAGCGTGGGGACAAGATCCGACCCCGCAAGGCGCGCCTCCGCCCGCGCGCGGTCAAGCCGGGCTACTGCTGCGGCAAGGCTTGGGCTGCCCTCGTCCGCCCGCGCGATCAGGTCGTCCAGTACAGGGTCGTCGAAATCACGCCACCATTGCCCTCGCGGCTGCCGATCCGCCGGCGCGGCATCCTGCCAGCGTGCGCCATATTTGTAACTTTCCGCCACCGGCGTGGCCGGAATATTGAGTGGCGGCGCCATGGAACAGCCCGCCATCAACAGCAAGGCGGGCGCGGCGAGGTTAATTCTGCGCATTGGCAGTACCTTTCCCCCGGTTGCGGACGATGCGAACCCGATCGCCTTGTGACAGCGCTTCTGGAGGAGTGGCGATCACGCGGGCCTGCGGGGTCAGGCCGGAAGCGATCTGCACGCTGGCGCCATCGTCCCGTCCGATCATAACCTGGCGCATCGTCACGCGCCCTTCGCGATCGACCAGCCCCACCATCGTTCCCTTCGGTGTGACAATCAGCGCACTGGCAGGCAGTGTTACGGCGGTGCCCGCCGCCATGGGGATGGCCACTTCGGCATAGCCGCCCGGCTTCAGCCGCTGGCCAGTATTGTTCACCTCGAACTCGGCCAGTACCGTGCCCGATGCCCGGTCCACCGCACCTGCTGTGCGTACCAGTGCGGCGTCGAAACGCTCGCCCGGATATTCCGGTACGGTCAGACTGGCCACCACGCCCCGCGTCAGCTGTCCTGACAAGGCCTGGGGCACACGGACGCGCAGGCGCAGTCGGCGGTCATCTGCAATGGTGAACAGGGGGCTGGCCGCGCCGTTGCCCGCATTCACCAGGGCGCCTATTTCCGCGTTGCGGCTGGTCACCCGGCCTGCAAAAGGTGCCACAACACGGGTGAAGCCGAGTGTGGCGCGCAATCGTTCGACATTGGCACGGGCCGAACTGGCAAGGGCCGTTGCCGCCGCTAGCCGCCCGCTCTTTTCATCGGTTTCCTGTTGCGATACCGCGTCCTTCGCGCGCAGCGCGTCCCAACGTACGGCCGTAGTTTGCGCCAGTCCACGGTTGGCTTCTGCCGTGCGCAGGTCCGCTTGCGCCTGTGCCAGTTGTTGTTTCACCTCCGGCGCGTCCAGCACGGCCAGAACCTGCCCCGCACGCACATGATCGCCAATATCGACCAGTCGCTGCGCCACATAGCCGCTGGCGCGAGCATGGATGGCGGCTTCGTTATCTGGTTCCAACATGCCGGGTAGATGAATTGCGCCTGCTTCCGCCGGTTGTGGGTGCAAGACATTGACGGTCGGCAATGCATTGGCGCGGGCGAATTCCGCTTGTTCGGTATGGTCCGCATTGCGGGCAACGATGCCGCCACCCACCAGCAGCGCAATGCCAACAACTGCCGCCGCACCATAAAGGCGGCCCTTTCGCGATGAAGTCCGTGATGGGGTGGGATCAGACATGGCTCGGTTCCAGTTCGATAGTGCGGGTTTTCGGGGCGCCCTTGCGGTGGGCCAGCGCGAAGAGCGCGGGCACCAGCACCAGCGTGGCGATTGTGGCGAACGCCAAACCGCCGATCACCGCCCGGCCCAGCGGCGCGTTCTGTTCCGCCCCTTCGCCCAGGGCCAGCGCCATGGGCGACATGCCGATGATCATTACCAGCGCGGTCATCAGCACCGGGCGCAGGCGCACCATGCCCGCTTCCAGTGCGGCCGTTGCAGCATTGCCCGTTTCCGCCAGCCTTTCGCGCGCGAAACTGACGACGAGGATGGCATTGGCAGTGGATACGCCCATTGCCATGATCGCGCCGATCAGTGCCGGTACGGACAAAGTGGTGCCGGTCAGGAACAGCATCCACGCAATGCCTGCCAATGCGGCGGGCAACGCGCCGATGATTACAAGCGGATCGATCCAGTTCTGGAAGTTCACCACGATCACCAGATAGATCAGCACGATCGCCGCGATCAGGCCGAATGCGAGGCCGGTGAAGGCTATGTTCATCGTTTCATATTGGCCGCGCAGTGTGACGGTGGATGCTTTCGGCAGGTCCTTTTCCAGCGCGACGATGGCGGCGTTCACATCGGTCGCAACTGCACCCAGATCACGCCCTTGCGTGGTGGCATAGATGTTGATGACCGGCTGAATGTCATATTTGCTGACCACGGACAGTGTGTTGCCGCGCGTGATCCGTGCGACACCGCCAAGCGTTTGCGATGCTGCATCGACGCTGCCTGCGACCGGCAGCGCGGCCAGATCGGCGACGGAGCCTACGTCCCGTTCCGGCAATTGCGCCACGACAGGATAGGACACGCCGTTTTCCGGGTTGAGGTAGAATACGGGCGAGCTTTGCGCCGTACCGGCAAGCGCAGTGCCAAGGCTGGCCGTCACATCCCGCTGGCTTAGGCCATATTGCGCGATGCGTGCGCGGTCGACATCGACATTCAGTTGGGGATAGCGGGTCGATTGCTGAATGCGCGCGTCGGCCAGCCCCGGAATCTGCCGCACGCGTTTCAACAGTTTTTGCGCATATCGCTGATTTTCCGGGATGTTGCGCCCGCGTATCTGGATATCGAGAGGGGCTGGCGATCCGAAATTGAGAATCTGGCTCGTCATGTCTGCCGGCAGGAAAGCAAAATCGACGCCTGGGAATTTGAGCGGTAACTGGTGGCGCAATGCATGCACATATTCATTCGTATCCCCGTGATCCTTTGACAAAGTGATCAGGATATCGCCTTCATTAGAGCCGACCGTGCCGGAATTGGCATAAATATTGTTCAGCGCCGCCAGAGAGATGCCAATATTATCGACCATCGTTTCGATTTCCGCATCGGGGATCACGCTGCGGATATGTTGTTGCACCTGCGCGAAAGTGGCGGAACTCTGTTCGATCCGCGTCCCCGCAGGCGTCCGCACATGCAGGGCGATTTGACCGGCATCCACCGCCGGGAAGAAGTCCCGACCAAGCAACGGCACCAGCGCCAGCGACAGAAGCATGACGCTTAGAAAGACCATGGCAAAGCCGCGGCGAACATCCAGCACGCGGCGCAGCAACTGGCCATAACGCGCGCGCATCCGCTCGAACCATTGGTCGAACCCGCGCTGAAAACGAACGAATATATTGCGCGTTGGGCGGGTCTTTGCTTCCTCATCATGCGGGTGCAGCAGGAACATCGCCATGGTCGGCACCAGCGTGCGGGCGAGCACGAAGGACGTGAGCAAGGCGAATATCACCGCCAGCGCCAGCGGCACGAACAGGAAGCCCGCAATGCCGGGCAGAAAGAACATCGGCACGAAAACGATGCAGATGCTCAGCAACGCGACCAGTGCCGGTTTCACGATCTGTGCCGCACCATCCAGGATGGCAGCGATCACGCTCTTGCCTTGTTCCAGATGCCAGTTGATGTTT
This sequence comes from Sphingobium sp., assembly GCF_003248505.1. Lineage (GTDB taxonomy): Bacteria > Pseudomonadota > Alphaproteobacteria > Sphingomonadales > Sphingomonadaceae > Sphingobium. The sequence goes on along the minus strand of NZ_QFOA01000038.1, from coordinate 16,949 downwards.
TCGATCGTGACAGTGGCATCGTCCACCAGAATGCCGATCGCCAGCACCAGCCCGCTCAGCGTCATCAGGTTCAGCGTGTGGCCCACCGCGCCCAGACCGGCAATGGAACCCAGGATCGCCAGCGGGATGGCCGTGACGATGATGATGGTCGATCGCCACGATCCAAGGAAAAGCAGAATCATGAGCGAGGTCAGTAGGGCAGCGAGAGCGCCTTCGGTCACCACCGACGAAACCGCCGCTTTGACCAGTTCTGACTGGTCACCTATTGCTGTCACTTTCAGCGTATCGGGCAGGCCTGCCAGCGCCTGCGGCAGGCGCCGCTTGATCCCGTCGACAATGGCGAGTGTGGATGCGCTACCGCTTTTAAGCACGGTCATCAAAGCGGATCGCTGCCCATCCACATGGACCACGTTGATCTGCGGTGCGGACCCGTCGCGCACCTGTGCGATATCGCGCATCAGGATGGTGGCGCCGTCCACCACCTTCACCGGCAGATTGTTCAGTTGCTCGACCGATGCCGGGGCGTTGTTCAGGCGGACATTATACTGCAGGTCGCCGATTTTGGCGAAGCCGACCGGGCTGATTTGCGTCTGCGCGGTCAGCGCGTTCGCTACGTCTTGCGCAGAAAGGCCACGCGCCTGCAACGCGGCCGGATCAACATCGATCTGCATCTGGCGCTGCTTCCCGCCAGAAGGGAATGGCATGGCTACCCCGGGCACCGTGACTAATAGCGGACGGACCTGGTTCAATCCCAGATCGAATAGCTGCTGTTCGCTCAAGCCCTTTCCCGACAAGGCCAGTTGCAGGATGGGCACGGTCGAGGCGTCGTAATTGACGATCATGGGCGGGGTGATGCCCGGCGGCAGCTGGCGCAGGATGGTTTGCGAAATGGAGGTGACCTGTGCCGTGGCCGTGCGGATGTCGACGCCCGGTTGGAAATAGATCTTCACCACTGCGACCCCGTTCAGGGACTGGCTTTCGATCCTCTCGATATCGTTGACCGCATTTGTCAGCACGCGTTCATACGGCGTGACGATGCGCCCGGCCATGTCCTGCGGGGACAGGCCGGTATAGGTCCATGCCGTCGCAATCACCGGCACGCCGATGCGCGGGAAGATGTCCACCGGCATCCGCAGGATAGACAATACCCCAATGCCGAAGATCATCACGGCCATCACGATAAAAGTCAGCGGTTTCGTCAGCGCGGTGCGCACTAGCGCGATCATCGTTCGCCGCGCCCTGATGAATTGGTCATGGTTTTGAGCCTCCCGTCGGGGAGGTCAAAAGCGGCACTACCTTAAGGCAGGCTTATGCCAGAACTATAAATTTGCTGCCGCGCAGCGCGGATCTTGCCGCATCCGCGAGTGGTAAGGATGCCTTAAGCTGCAAGGCTATCATGCGGGGCTGCAACGCGCGCGCGATATTCGTTGTACTAACGTATCGCCACCCGCGACGGCCAAGGAGATTACTATGCCACACTATGATGGTCGCCCCCATGTCCTCATTCTTGGCGGCAATTTTGCCGGGTTGGCCTGCGCACAGAAGGTGCGGCAATATGTGGGGGACAAGGCGCGCATCACCGTAATCGATCGCAAAAGCTATCTGCTGTTCATTCCCAACATCCCGGCTGACGTGTTCGAAGATCGCAACCCAGCGCTGCACCAGCGGATGGATCTGGTGCCCATTCTGGCAAAGGATGAGATCGATTTTATCCATGGGGAAGTCACTGCTGTCGACATCGCAGCGCGCAATGTAACCTTCAGGCCCGCAGAACGGGGTGGCGCCGAAGATCATGTCGAACATTATGATTATGTCATCTTCGCACTGGGTGCCCGGCTTGCTTATGACCGGATCGAGGGTTTCGCCGAGCATGGCCACACCGTCAGCGACCTGTATCACGGGGAGCAGCTGCGCCGCTATCTCAACACCCGCTACGCAGGCGGCCCGATCGCGATCGGATCGGCAAGGTTCCACCAAGGGGACGGAGCTGACGGTCTGGAACCCTATCCCGGCGGATCGATCCCGCGGGCGCTTGCCGCCTGTGAAGGGCCTCCCGTCGAGGTCATGATGTCGATGGCGACCTGGCTCAAGGATCGGAAACTTGGCGGCCCCGAAAACGTCACTGTCTTTACGCCAGCCCCCATGATCGCGGAAGACGCAGGCGAGGATGTCGTCAAACAACTCCTGACACTCGCGACCAAGATGGGCTTCAACTACTGGAACAACACGCAGGATATCACGCGACTGACGGCCGACGCCATCGAGTTTGCCGATGGCCGCACCTTGCCGGCAGAGGTGAAGATCATTTTCCCCGACTGGGTAGCGCACGACTTTGTCAAAGGCCTGCCTGTCAGCGATTCCGAAGGGTTTATCAAAACCGACCTGCTGATGCGCAACCCTGACCACCCCGAAGTGTTCGCCTGTGGCGATTGCGCCGCTGTTACGGTGCCCAAATTGGGCGCCATCGGACATCAGCAATCAGACATCATCGGGCTTCAACTTGGCAAGATTTTCGGCACCGTGGATGCCGAAAAGGCTGACGTTCCGCTGAAGCCCGAGGTGCTGTGCATCGGCGATATGGGCGATGGGAAGGCGTTCTGGATACATTCCAACAGCTGGTTCGGCGGTGACCGCCAAATATTGAAGATGGGGCGCGTGCCCTATTTTCTGAAAATGCGATATCGCGACATGTTCTTTGCCGCAGATGGCAAAGTGCCCGCATGGGGACTGGATGCCGCAGCGCTGATCGCGGAAGGGGTTTGAGCCGCCATGACAAACCTGACCATTTTGCAACTGAATGATCTGCACGGCTATGTGGAGCCCCATTCCGAACTGCGGCGCGATGCGCATGGCGATTTCCAGTTCGCGCAGATGGGTGGGCTGGCGCGAATCAAGACTCTGTTCGACCAGGCACGGCAGGAAAATCCCGGCGGAGTGATCGCGCTGGATAATGGCGACACGTTCCACGGCACCCATTTCGCCGTGCAGGATCGGGCACGGGCGATGGTGCCACTGATCAACGCGCTGGGCTTCGACGCGATGACGCTACACTGGGAGTTTGCCTACGGCCCGGAACGTGTGGCTGAGATATCGAGCGAGCTGGCCCACCCTATGCTCGCTGCAAATATCTTCTGCGAAGACAGTAGCGAATTGTTTATGCCGCCCTCGACCATCATCGAACGCAACGGGGTGCGGATAGGCATTGTCGGCCTAGCCTGCCCGATTGTGGACAAGACGATGCCGCCATCTTTCAGCAAGGGGCTTCGCTTTGTCACGGGCAATGCCGAACTGCCCGGCCATATTGAACGGCTGCGGCAGGATGCCGATCTGATTGTGGTCCTGTCCCACCTCGGTTTTCCGCAGGATGTGCAACTGGCCAAGGACGTGGCCGGAATCGACGTGATCGTCAGCGGCCACACCCATAACCGCATGGAAAACGCCGTCGTCGTCAATGGAGCGATCATCTTCCAGTCTGGCTGTCATGGCTCCTATGTCGGGCGGCTCGATCTGGATGTTTCGGAAAATGGCATTCAGGGCTGGCGCCATCGCCTGATACCCGTCGATGACAGCGTTGCGAGCGATCCGGGCCTGGCGGATGCTGTCGCCGCGGCTCTCGCAAGCGAAAGGCAGTCGATGAGCGAGGTCGTCGGGCACACGGACGTCGCGCTGCATCGGTATGCGATGCTCAACAGTCCGATGGATGACCTGTTGCTCGAAGCTATTGCCGAGGCAGCGGGAACGCCGATCGCCTTTTCTAATGGCTGGCGTTACGGCGCACCGATCGCGCTTGGACCGATCACGATGAACGACCTTTGGAACATGGTGCCGGTGGACCCACCTGTTTCGGTTGTGGACGTTACCGGCGCGGAAATCCGCGAAATGCTGGAGGAAAATCTCGAGCGAACCTTTGCGTCGGATCCGTATGAGCAGATGGGCGGCTATATCAAAAGGATGCGCGGCGTGCGGCTCGTCTTCAAAGCGGAGAATGATAAAGGCCGCCGTATTGACCGACTATATATCGACGGCGCTCCGATTGAGGAATCTGCTCGCTACACCGCCGCTTTTATTACTGCCCAAGGTGTCCCAGCGAAATTCGGCGCTAACCGGCGTAAACTGCCTATCTCGGCGATTGACGCTCTGCGTCGAAGGCTTGCGAGACCATGGCTTGGGGCCGATGGCGCGGAAAGCTCAAGCACTGAACTCATATAATTGCGCATATTCATATACACGATCACAGAAAGTTATATATTATGTTGGTCGCTTTCGGTATCCTGCGGTAGGTGTCTGTTATCGCAACCCCGAAAGGACCCGACATGAGCCTGCACATTGGCGACATCGCACCCGATTTCACCGTCGATACCCAGAACGGCCCCATCAGCCTGCACGAATGGGCCGGGGAATCCTGGGTCTTCTTCTTCAGCCACCCGGCCGATTTCACGCCGGTCTGCACGACCGAAATGGGCCGCACAGCCCAGCTTGCCGATCAGTTCGAGGCCCGCAACGTCAAACCGCTCGGCCTGTCGACCGACACTGCCGACGAGCATCGCAAATGGATCGAGGATGTCAACGACACCCAGAACACCAACCTGACTTTCCCCATCGTCGCTGACGCGGATCTGTCGATCGCCAAGATGTATGACATGATCCACCCCGATCAGAGCGCGACCGCAGCGGTGCGATCGGTCTTCATCATCGATCCAAAAAAGAAGATCCGGCTGACAATGACCTATCCGATGAGCGTGGGACGTAACTTCGATGAGATATTGAGGGTGATCGATGCGCTGCAACTCGGCGACGCCAAGCGTATCGCGACTCCGGCAGACTGGCAGAAGGGTAAGGAAGTGATCATTCCTCCCTCGATCAAGGATGACGAGGCACGCGCCCTCTTCCCCCAGGGCTGGACCGAGCATCGCCCTTATCTGCGCACCGTATTGGTGGACTGAGAGTTTGATGCTGCGAGGCTTTTGAGCCTCGCAGCATCATTTACGTGGCGTGATCCGCGCGAACATGGCCGCCCCCCCGCCAGCCTGCGGTCGGGCCGCGACCGCGTCTGCACGGGATATGGCTACCGTCCCCGCATAGGCATCAAGCAGCGCGCTGACTTCAGCGATACGGGCCTGGTTGATTCGATAGAAAACCAGCTTTGCCTCGCGTCGTGTATGCACAAGGTCGGCCTTTCGCAGAACACCGAGCTGTTGGCTGAGGCCGGGCTGCACCACATTGGCTAAATGTTCGATCTCGCCGACCGAGCGCTCGCCATCTATGAGCGTGCGCAGCAGGGAGAGGCGCACCGGATGTGCAAGCGCCCGAAGCAAATCCGCCGCGGCCTCGAGATCAAGCGTCGCGATATCCGCCATCATGCCTGATCCTTGATCGGCGTGTAGAACCAGTCGGTGCCGGCGGGCGCTGCCAGCACGTCTGCGACATCGTGGCTTGGGACCGCGAGCAGATCACTGCCTGGCATCCAACCTTCCGGCGCCAGAGCCGATCCATCATGGACACGCTGAAGCGCGGCGACGAGGCGCAGCATCTCCTCCACGGAGCGCCCGACGCTGGCCGGATAGCAGGTCGATGCCCGCAATATCCCGTCCGGATCGAGGAAATAGGTCGTCCGCACCGCGCTGGCATCCATCGCGTTTGGGCCGACCATTCCATAGGCGCGCGCGATCTCCAGCGTCGGATCTTCGATGATCGGGAAGTCCACGACGACATCGAACCGATCGCGGATCGCGCGGATCCAGGCGAGGTGGGAAAACAGGCTGTCGACCGACAGTGCCATAAGTTCGCATCCCAGTGTCGCAAACCGGTCATGCGCGCGCGCAATCGACACAAACTCGCTGGTGCAGACCGGCGTGAAATCCGCCGGATGCGAAAAGAGCGCAAGCCAGCGTCCTCGGAAATCTGAAAGTGACACCTGGCCACGGGTCGAGCGCGCGGTGAAATCCGGCGCTTCCTCGCCAAGGCGCAACGCGGAACAGGAGGGGAGTTCAGAAGCCAAATCGAACCTTTCATTCATGCTGATCGACATTGTCATCAATCTCGTCGGTTGACGCAACCATAATACTCGATTATTTGAACCGTGTAAGTGAGAAAGTTTGGAGAGTCGAGATGGACCACCCTGATGAGCCGCTCATGCTCGCAGCGCAGATTGTAACGGACACCCGCGCCGGCGAAATACCCGCGCCAGTTGTGCGCTCTTTCTTTGACGAGGCGACATTCACTGCAAGCTATGTGGTGCATGATCCGGTGACCCGCGCCGCAGCGATTATCGACAGCGTGCTCGATTTTGATTCTGCATCAGGCCGCACCGAGCACGGCTCTGCGCAGGCCATCATCGACTATGTCCAGGCTGAAGGACTGAAAGTCGAATGGCTGCTGGAAACGCATGCCCACGCAGATCATCTGTCCGCCGCGCCGTTCCTCCAGGAAAAGCTCGGCGGCAAGCTCGCGATCGGTCGCGCAATCACGACAGTCCAGAGCGTATTCGGCAAAATCTTCAATGAGGGCACGCAGTTCGAGCGTGACGGGTCGCAGTTCGACCATCTGTTCGATGACGGCGACAGGTTCGCGGTCGGGTCGATTCCTGCGGTCGCGCTGCACGTGCCGGGGCACACGCCCGCCGACCTGGCCTATGTGATCGGCGATGCTGTGTTCACCGGCGATACGCTGTTCATGCCGGACTATGGCACCGCCCGCGCGGATTTCCCCGGCGGCGATGCGCGAATGCTTTATCGCTCCATCCGCCGTCTGATGGATTTGCCGCGTGAAACGCGCACTTTCCTTTGCCATGATTACAAGGCGCCGGGCCGCGACGACTTTGTGTGGGAAACCACGATCGGCCAGGAACGCGATTCCAATGTCCATGTCCATGTAGGCGTGGGCGAGGACGAATTTGTCGAGATGCGCACTCGGCGTGACGCGACGCTGGGGATGCCGCGGCTCATCCTCCCCTCGATACAGGTGAACATGCGTGGCGGGCATCTGCCCGAGCCAGAAGAGAATGGCACGCGCTACCTCAAGCTTCCGCTGGACGTGCTGTGATGCCTGATTATGCGATGCCGGGGCAGGGGCTGATCGGTGGCCTGATGATCGGCGTGGCGGCTGCCATCATGCTGCTGGGCGCGGGCCGCATCGCCGGCGTCAGCGGCATGGCGGCGCGAGCGATCGGGCTGGGCAGCGGCGCACCGCGCTCGCTTGCGCTGGCATTCATCATCGGCCTGCCCCTCGGCGCGGCACTTGTCGCATGGGCGGCGGGACCGATCCTGTCACGCTTCCCCATGAGCATGGCAACGCTCGCGGTCGCAGGGCTCGTCGTCGGCATTGGTACGCGGCTTGGGTCGGGCTGCACGTCCGGTCACGGCGTATGCGGCATGTCGCGCCTGTCGAAGCGATCCATCGTTGCGACATTCACCTTCATGGCGACGGGCTTTGTGACTGTGGCAATCGTCAATGCGGTTGGAGGTAGCTGGTGATGCGCGGCGTGATCGGCCTTGTCTCTGGCCTGTTGTTCGGCGCGGGCCTCGCCGTGTCGGGCATGATGGATCCCGTGCGGGTCCGCAGCTTCCTCGACCTGTTTGGTGCCTGGGATCCCACCCTTGCCTTCGTCATGGGCGGCGCGATGATCCCGATGGCAATCGCCTGGCTGATCCAGCGGCGGATGGCGGCGCCAGTTGCCGATGCCGATTTTCATCTGCCCGACACCGATCCAATCACGCCGCGCCTGCTCGGCGGCTCTGCCTTGTTCGGCATCGGCTGGGGGCTGGGCGGCCTTTGCCCAGGCCCGGCGCTGGCCGCATTTGCCATCAACCCTCCGGCAGCCGCGGTTTTTACTGCTGCGATGGCGGTCGGCTTCGCGATCGTCTGGGCGCTTGATCGCCCGTCGGGACCACGAACGCCGGTCCACGCCTGAACTTAAGAAAGGAGAGGTTCGATGAATCCCCATAAGCTCGACGAAAAGCTGCTCGTTTGTGGCCAGATTACCCCGGAAGACATTGACCAGGCCGCATCTGCTGGCGTCCGTCTGATCATCAACAACCGGCCTGATGACGAAGAGCCCGGCCAACCTCTCTCAGCCGACCTGAAGGCAAAGGCTGACGCGCTCGGCATTGCCTATCGTCATATTCCCATCAGCGGTGGCAATTTCGACGAGGCATCTGTTGCGGACTTTGGCGATGCGCTGGCCTCTGCCGATGGCCTGACCCTCGCTTTCTGCCGGACAGGAACCCGCGCCACGACGCTCTGGGCATTGTCCCAAGCCGGATCGCGCCCGACCGCAGCCATCCTGAGCGCGGCAAATGCAGCTGGCTATGACCTGTCGCAATTGCGCGGCCGGATCGAGACCGCATCGGCCAGCAGCCCCAATGGCCCCGCGACCGATCGACCCGCCGCCCGCTATGACGTTGTCATTGTCGGCGGGGGTGCAGGCGGCATCGCGACGGCGGCATCGATCCTCAAGCGGGATTCCAAGCTTTCGGTGGCGATCATCGAACCGCGTACGGAGCATTATTATCAGCCCGGCTGGACGATGGTCGGTGCAGGCGTGTTCGAACCGAAATCAACTTGCCATTCGATGGCGTCAGTGATGCCCAAGGGTGTCACCTGGATCAGGGAAGCCGTGCAAAGCTTTCAGCCCGAACAGGATCAGGTGACGACAGCCAATGGCCGCGCGATTGGCTATCGCGCGTTGGTTGTCGCGCCGGGCAATGTGCTCGACTGGGACGCGATCGACGGGCTGGCGGCAACGCTGGGCCAGAACGGCGTGACGTCCAATTATCGCTACGACACAGCGCCCTATACTTGGGAGCTGGTACGCAATCTGCGGGAAGGCGTGGCGCTGTTCACCCAGCCGCCGATGCCCATCAAATGCGCCGGCGCGCCACAGAAGGCGATGTACCTGTCGTGCGACAACTGGCTTGAACGCGGCGTCCTGAACAACATCGATGTTGCCTTCCACAATGCGGGCGGCGTGCTGTTCGGCGTGAAGGACTATGTCCCCGCGCTGATGAGCTATGTCGAGCGGTACGGCATCGACCTCAATTTCGAATCCACCCTGATCGCGGTCGATGGCGCGGCAAAGACCGCGACCTTTCGCGAAAAGACGGGCGAAGTGACGCGCGCGTTCGACATGATGCATGTGACCCCGCCCCAGATCGCGCCGCGTTTCGTTGCGGACAGTCTGCTGGCGGACAAGGCAGGCTATGTCGAGGTCGATCAGGTGACGTTGCAGCACGTCGGCTATCCTAATATCTTCGGCCTTGGCGATGGTGGCTCCACACCCAATGCCAAGACCGCCGCCGCGGCTCGCAAACAGGCGCCGATCGTGGCGGTCAATCTGCTGTCGGTACTTAAGGGTGGAGAGCCGGTTGCCGGTTATGACGGCTACGGCTCCTGCCCGCTGACCGTCGAGAAGGGCAAGATCGTCCTTGCCGAGTTCGGCTATGGTGGCAAGCTCATGCCGAGCTTCCCAAAATGGCTGATCGATGGAACGCAGCCTGCGAGGCTGTCCTGGCTGCTCAAGTCCGAGGCGCTGCCGTGGATTTATTGGAACGGCATGCTCAAGGGTCATGAGTGGCTGGTGAAGCCGCAACCGATCGAACGCGTGCGTCAGGCGGCGTGATCACCATGCTCGAACCCCTGCAATATGTGCTGGGCCTCCTGTCAGGCTCGCTGGTCGGCTTCTCGCTGGGACTGGTTGGCGGCGGCGGCTCGATCCTCGCCGTGCCGCTGATGGTCTATCTGGTCGGTGTATCCAGCCCGCATGTCGCGATTGGCACGTCGGCGCTGGCGGTCGCCGTCAACGCCGCGACGGGGCTGGCCAGCCATGCACGCGAGCATACGGTCAAATGGCGCTGCGGCGGCATGTATGCCGCGGCAGGTATCCTTGGCGCGCTGGGCGGGTCGACGGTCGGAAAGGCGTTCGACGGACAGAAGCTGCTGTTCCTGTTCGCCCTGGTGATGATCGTCGTCGGCATACTGATGCTGCGCGGGCGCAAAGCGCTGGGCATCCCGGGTGCCCAATGTAATCGTGAGAATGCGCCCAAAGTTCTGGGCTATGGTCTGGGCACCGGCATCTTCTCGGGCTTCTTCGGCATCGGTGGCGGTTTCCTGATCGTCCCCGGCCTCGTTGCATCGACCAGCATGCCGATTATCAACGCGGTCGGAACCAGTCTCGTCGCGGTAACGGCATTCGGCCTGACGACAGCCGCCAACTACGCATTTTCCGGGCTGATCGACTGGGTGCTGGCTGGCGTGTTCATCACTGGTGGCATCGCTGGCGGGTTCATCGGCACAATCGCCGCCAAGCGGCTATCCGGGACCGGAACGCTGACAACCGTGTTCGCGGTGCTGATCTTCGTCGTCGCGGCCTATATGCTCTGGAAGAGCGCGGCGGCCCTGTGACCGCGATCCCCGACAAGGAACGCCGCTGCCAGGCGATCGCCGCGCTGATCGCATCCGGGCAAGGCGTTTGCATCAGTTGCCGACAAATCGGTATATCCGAAAAGACATTCAATCGCTGGCGGCGCGCACAGCGCGCAGCTTTACCGGAAGACTAAAGATGTTCGACGGACTCGATGCCCTGCTGCTCGCCCGAATCCAGTTCGGGTTCACGGTCAGCTTCCACTTCATCTTTCCGGCCTTTTCGATCGGCTTGGCCAGCTATCTGATGGTCCTGGAGGGACTGTGGCTGAAAACCGGGCGGGACATCTATCTCGACCTGTTCCGCTACTGGGTGAAAATCTTTGCAATCGCCTTTGCGATGGGCGTGGTCTCCGGCATTGTCATGTCCTATCAGTTTGGCACCAACTGGTCGGTTTTCTCGACAAAGGCTGGACCGGTGATCGGGCCGCTGATGGCCTATGAAGTGCTCACCGCCTTCTTCCTGGAGGCCGGATTCCTCGGCGTCATGCTGTTCGGCATGTCCAAGGTGGGCAAAGGCCTGCATTTCGCCGCTACCTGCATGGTGGCGCTTGGCACGTTCATTTCGGCCTTCTGGATCCTGTCGGTGAACAGCTGGATGCAGACGCCCACCGGCTTCGAGATGTCACCCGATGGCCGTTTCCTGCCGGGCGAATCCTGGCTGGCGATCATCTTCAACCCTAGCTTCCCCTACCGGCTCGTCCATACGGTGATCGCCGCCTATCTGACCACCGCTTTTGTCGTGGGCGCGGTCGGCGCCTGGCATCTGCTGCGCGACCGCGCAAACCTGCATGCGCGAAAGATGTTCAGCATGGCAATGTGGATGGCAGCGATCGTCGCGCCGATTCAGATTTTCGCTGGCGACATGCACGGCCTCAACACGCTGGAGCATCAGCCCGCCAAGGTCATGGCCATGGAGGGGCATTACGAGAGCCACCCGGACGGTGCGCCGCTTATCCTGTTCGGCATTCCCAACAGCGCGGAGAAACGCATCGATTATGCCGTGGAGGTTCCCAAAGCGTCATCGCTGATCCTGAAGCATGATCTGAACGCACCGCTCGCCGGCCTCGATACGATTCCCGATGACCGTGAGCCTCCCGTGCCGGTCATCTTCTGGTCTTTCCGGGTGATGGTCGGCATCGGCTTCGCCATGCTGGGCCTTGGTCTGTGGAGCCTGGTCGCGCGGATGCGTAAACGTCTCTACGACTGGTCGTGGCTGCATCGCGCCGCCGTGCTGATGGGGCCGTCAGGCTTCGTGGCAGTGATTGCCGGGTGGATCACGACGGAGGTGGGGCGCCAACCCTATACCGTTTATGGCCACATGCTCACGGCCCAAAGCGCGTCGCCTCTCGCCGCGCCTGCGGTTGCCGCCTCGCTGATCGCGTTCGTCATCGTGTATTTCGCAGTCTTCGGTGCGGGCGCTTGGTACATTCTACATCTGATGCACAAGCCGGCCGGGCCGGATGAGTCCGAGCCTGAGCATATGCCGGTACGCACTGCGGGTATTACGCCTGCGCCGGCCATCGCGACTGGGGCGGAGTAAACAAAATGGGCATTAACGTCGATTTGACGGTCGTCTGGGCTTTCATCATCGCCTTCGCCGTATTCATGTACGTTGTCATGGACGGGTTCGACTTGGGCATCGGCATCCTGTTTCCGAGCTTCAAAGTTGGGGATGAGCGCGATCAGGCGATGAATTCGATCGCGCCGGTGTGGGACGGCAACGAAACATGGCTAGTGCTGGGCGGCGGCGGGCTCTTCGCTGCCTTCCCGCTCGCCTATGGTGTCGTCCTGACCGCGACCTACCCACTTATTATCGCGATGCTTTTGGGGCTCGTTTTTCGTGGTGTGGCCTTTGAATTCCGCTGGCGCGACCCACGGCACCGTGCGCTATGGGACATTGCGTTCAGCCTGGGCTCGTTCATAGCCGCCTTTGCGCAGGGCGTGACGCTGGGCGCGATCCTCCAAGGCGTTCAGGTCGAAAACCAGGCCTATGCCGGTGGCTGGCTCGACTGGTTGACCCCGTTCAGCCTGTTGACCGGCGCTGGGGTGGTTATCGGCTATGCGCTGCTCGGCGCTGCCTGGCTGATCTGGAAAGTCGAAGGTAGCGCAGAGGCGCATGCCCGCCGACTGGCGCTGTGGGCGGGGGCAGGCACGCTGGTCGCGATGGCGGCCGTCAGCGCCGCCACCCCGTTCCTGCAGTTCGAATATTGGAAGCGCTGGTTCGACATGCCCGGCGTGCTGGCGACGGCGCAGGTGCCGCTGCTTACCGCGATCGTCGCTGTCCTGTTTTTCCGCAAACTGCGCGGCGGTGCCACCGCTGCACCGTTTCTGCTTGCGCTGGCCCTGTTCGCGTTAGGATTTGCAGGACTTGGCATCAGCCTATTTCCTTACATCGTGCCCGACAGCATCACCATATGGGATGCCGCCGCGCCCGAGCGGAGCCAGATATTCATGTTGGTAGGGACCGCGATCATCATGCCGGTCATCCTTGCCTATACTGGATGGGCCTATTGGGTCTTTCGTGGCAAAGTTGGCACGCACGGCTATCACTGATGAAGTATACGCCCTTTTGGAAGCGGCTGGGATGGATGGCGCTGATCTGGACCGGGAGCGTTGTTGCGCTCGGTGCAGTATCGATGATTCTGCGCTTCTGGCTGAAGCCCTGATATCGACAGGCAGTCAGTTTTCGCCATAAAGGTCGCGCTGCGAACGATCGATCTCGTCAGCATAGCGTTTGCGAACGTATTTTTCGGTCAGCATACCCAAAATCCGTCGATCTTCATCGACAACGGCTAGATCGTCGGCTCCACTCACGTCGAATGCTTCCATGATTGAAGCGATCGACATTTCAGGTGACAGCACGACATTCTGGAGGATAGCCAACTCGGAGATGGCCCGCTCCGCCGAGCCCAAATCTGCAAAGACGGCCGCAGTCGGCACCAGGCCCGCGTAGAGGCCTGATCGGTCCTGCAGGAGTACCCGGCTCGTCGAACCCAACGGGAACTGCTGCCTGAAATCGGACATCGAAAGTGTCGGCAGTGCGGTCGCCGGGGCAGCGCGCATCATCTTGCGTGCCGTCAACGAACGCATCCAGCCAATATCGCGCGCGCTTCGGATCACTTCACCACGCAGGTGCAGGCGCCAGGTCGAGAAGGAGTAACCGAAGCGCTCCCGGACCAGAGCGCTCGAGCACAGCGTTGCGGTGAGCACCACCGCGGTGATGCCGAAATCATGCGTCGCCTCAAGCACCAGAAGGGACATGGTCATTGGCCCTCCGACGACCGCTACGGCCAGCGCCGCCATCCCAACCAGTGCTGCGTCCACCGGCGATAGTGAGACAACCCCGGGGATCAGCATCCATAGCCCGGCAAGAATTTGACCGAGCAAGGCGCCCAAGAAAAGTGATGCAAAAAACAGACCGCCACGAAAGCCGAAGCCCAGCGACACCACGGACGCGAGGCATTTGAGTACAAAAATAAAAGCGAGCGCGCCGATCGCCAGCTCTCCACCGATGGTGAGATGCAGCGCCCCGTGCCCGGCCGAAAGCGCGTGAGGAGAAGCTAGTGCAATCGGGATAAGCAGCGCCCCGCCAACTATCGGCCTTGCCCACTCCGGCAGTGGGGTTCGACGGACGCAAGCTTCCGCAAGTGATACCAAGCGCATAAGTGCGATGCCCACCAATGCGCAAGCGAGACCCAGGATGGCGTAAAGCAGATAGTCCACTGTCTCGAGGCTCTGGCTGCTGGTGGCGGCAATGAGATACGGTGTGGCGCCGAGCGTACGTGCGGTCACGACGGCTGCTAGTGTCGCGGCCACGACGGGAGCGATGCTCGCCGGCGTGTAGGCGCCGATGACGATTTCAAAAGCATAGAAAGCGCCGGTCAGAGGCGCGCCAAACGCTGCACCGATCGCGGCCCCCGCCCCTGCCCCTACCAAAACGCGCAGGTCGTTGCGCCGCAGGTTCAACCATTGGCCGATGAGCGATGCAATGCCGCCTCCGGCCTGTGCATAAGCTGCCTCCAACCCCACCGATGCACCGCAACCGTTGGAAATCAAGGTCTGACCGGATACCAGCATCGTGTCCCGAAAGGGTATGCGCCCGCCATGGAGGGCGTTCGCCTCGACAACGTCGATAGCTGTCCGCTTGTGATTGCGGACAAGGAGAACGATCCCTGCAAGCACCAGGCCGCCTAGCGGCAACGCTAGAAGCCGTACGGGCGGGATGTGCGCAAGACCGCTCAAGCGATCATCGACCTGAAACCCGTAGAGCGTGGACTGGAAAAAATGCGCAGTTGCGCCGAGCATAGCCGCAAGCAGGCCCGCAGCAATGCCAACGCCGACTGCCAAGAGAATGAAGCTGGCTTCACTGGAACGAAAAATACGGCGCGCCGCCGACACGATGCCCGCAGGACGCAAGAAACGCTCACTCATCCCGGATTTCGCAGAGCGCCGTTCTGCTGCGCAAGGACTTTTGGAGGAGGAGCATGCCGAGGATACCATTTGAGCCTGAGTTAGGGAGATGCGAAGGGGCATTTTCCCTTAGAATGGACTATCCTATGAGTCTCGCGGGTCATGCCCAAACCGCGATCTATTTTTCGTCGCTGCATCTCAATCCCGTGCTGGTTCAGATCGGGCCGTTCGCGCTGCGCTGGTACAGCGTCGCCTATATTTCGGGCATTCTACTGGGCTGGTTCTATCTGATCCGGTTGCTCGCCGAAGATGGGGCACCGATGACGCGTGACCAAGCCGACGGCTTGGTAACATGGGTGACGGCGGGCATCATCATCGGCGGGCGTCTTGCCTACGTTCTCTTCTACGACTTGAGCACCTACGTGGCCCAGCCTTGGAAGATCTTCCAGCTCTGGGCGGGCGGCATGTCCTTCCATGGTGGTGCGTTCGGCGTGGCGATCGCAATCATCATATTTGCGCGCAGCCATAGCCTGCGGTGGCTTAGGATCATCGACTATGTCGCGATGTGCGCCCCGATCGGGCTGCTGCTTGGCCGCCTTGCGAATTTTGTAAATGGCGAGCTTTGGGGGCGGCCAACGACTTTACCCTGGGGCATCGTCTTTCCCGGCGGCGGCCCCTATCCGCGCCATCCGAGCCAACTCTATGAAGCTGCGCTCGAAGGGCCCTGTCTGTTCCTGTTGCTCTGGTGCCTGTTCCGTTTCACGAATGCACGCCAGCGTCCCGGCATGCTGAGCGGTGCGTTTGTCCTTGGCTATGGCGTGTTCCGGTTTCTCGTTGAATATGTTCGCGAGCCCGACAGGCAACTCATTGCTTTCACGACAGCGACCGGGCTGCATATGGGGCAATGGCTCTGTATCCCGATGATCGCTGGCGGAACGGCCCTGATGCTTTGGGCCATCCGGCGACAGCCATTGCCGTGCTAGACGAACGCAAGCCGAACCACCAATGCTTCGATCCACTCGACCTGGATCAGCTCGCCACGGCAATCCCGGCGATAGCGAGGCTGATACGGGCGAGGACGACAGGCTTGACGATCCTTCCAAAGACCGGCGTCATCATCAACTTGCGCAGCTTCTCACGCGAGATTCGGAGATCATGCCGTTCCGCCAAATACTCCGCAGCCAGGGTAGGACCAAAATCATGATAATGGGTCCGAACGAGTGCGACAATCTGATCTCTGATGGCATCATCCAAGCGCCGGTTGCCGGGTCGACCAGGGCGGCGCGACACAAGCCCGGATGATCCATCGCCGCCTGCTTTACGCTTCGCCCAGTCTGCACCAGACGATATAATATTCGCCGCTCGTCCAATCCGAGGTGATGATACCGGCCCATCATTCGCATTCCTTGAAAAGGGGAAACCCCATAGAAATCCAAGGAATTCGCACTTCAATCTAGAATCCGCCGCCTACAAAAAACCGGGTTGATAATAATAGGTATGTTAAATTGTTTAGGAGCGTGCCCTGTATGGTGACGACATCACATTTCGGAACAATGTAGATGTTCGAATTCCCGGCACCTTTCGCCCCAGGGGATTTGAGTGAATGGAAATCTACCGGCGAGGCGTCACGACAATGTCTATGGGTCAATCGCTTGATATTTTCGACCGCCAAGTTTCTTTTGGCGAAAAGGGCGGATCGAAACTTATCAATCGCGTAGCCGTCACAAGCAAACACAGCATGCATCAATGGGGACCGTGCGCGGGCCGCAGAACGGTCTGTGGAGTAAGTATTCACAGTGATGTAAAACTTTGAATAATATTGAAAATATGGAACTTCGATCATATACGTGAGGATATTGGATGTCGCCTTCGGTTGTATCGCCCTCCCGCAACCAACGGTGCCACAACTAAGGCCCCAGTCCCATCGGACTGGGGCTTTCGGCGTTTCTGACGATCGCGCCCGTCCCTGGCCGTTACCGCGGCCTGAGCGAACTCCAGCATTCTAGGCTCGGGACTCACTGATCATAGCCAGAAGATGACGGTGGCAGCGAGAGCGATGGCCGAGAAGAAGGCGTGGGGGCACCGGTCGTAGCGCGTTGCGACCCGTCGCCAGTCCTTGA
>NZ_QFOA01000005.1 GCF_003248505.1 Sphingobium sp. | reverse complement strand
CGATCAAATTTTCCGTTCAGCCCTTGCAAGAGGGAGCCGTCCACATATGGAACTGGCAGCCAGATCAGCAACCGATCGCCGAAGCCGCCTGATCTGCGGCCTCCAGGCCCCGCTTACGAAAGGGTGACAAGCCGGGCCGCACCGGCAAGCATCAACTGCCCGGTGACGGGGCGTCCCGATTCCACCAGCCCCCGCCCAGAGCCTCGATCAGCGCGGCGGTGTCGTTCAGCAGCGCGGCGCGCGCCTGTTGCAAGGCGATGCCGGTCTGCCAGTGGGCCTGCTCGGCATTCAGCACCTGAAACTGCGCAACCGCGCCGAGCCGAACCTGTCCCTGAGTTATCGCCAGACTGTCGGCAGCCGCCCGTTCGGCTCGTTCTGCAGAGCGGAGTGCGTCGGTATCGGCGCTGATGGCGGCCAGCGCATCGGAGACATTCTGAAAGCCTGCCAGAACGGCGCTGCAATACTGGGCTTTGGCTTCGTCATATGCAGCATCCGCAGCGTGTTTGCGATGCAGCAGCGCCCCCCCGTCGAACAGGGGGGCGGTCAATCCGCCGACAATGCTCCACAGGATATTGTCGTGTGCCAGCAGCGTGCCGAAATCGGTGGACGATCCGCCGACGCCACCGCTGAGCGTGATGGAGGGTAGGCGCGCGGCTATCGCGACGCCGACTTGTGCCGCAGCGGCGTGAAGATTGGCCTCAGCCGCTCGAATGTCCGGTCGTTGATCGACCAGTTTCGCCGGCAGGCTGAGTGGCAGGTCGCTCGGCAGGGAAAGCCCGTGGAGGTCGAAATATGTTTGTTCCGCATCGGGCATCTGTCCGGCGAGGGCCGCGATCCGGTCGCGTTGCTGCGCCAGTTGTTTCTGAAGCGGGGGCAGCGATTGTTCTGTCTGGGCGAGGAGGGTTTCTTGCGCCGCGACATCGGCGCGCGCGGCATCGCCTAAGCGGAGGCGCCCGCGCAGGATTTCGAGAATGCGCGATTGCGCAGCGACGCTCCGTTGCGTGGTGTCGATCTGAGCACGCAACGATGCCTCTGTAATTGCAGCGACAACGACATTGGACGTGAGGGTGAGATAGGTAGCCTCGACCTGGAAGCGTTGGACCTCCGCCGCAGCGGCGCTCGCCTCGATCTGGCGGCGGGTGCCGCCGAACAGGTCGGGGGTATATCCGACGCTTAGCTGAGCGGTATGCAAAGTATAGAGGTTGCTGTTGGATTGCAGCGGCGACGCAAGGGTGGCGGGATTACGTGCGCGCGTCACGGATGCGTCGGCATTGACGCTGGGGAATAGGGCTCCGCGCTCAGCCTTCATAAGCTCCTGCGACTGACGCAACGCGGCGCGGGCGGCTTCGAGATCGGGATTGGCGGCGATGGCGCGGCGGACCAGCGCGTCCAGAGCGGGCGAATGGAATGCCGTCCACCAGTCCGCCGGGATATCGGCGCCCGCTGCGATGGTTTGAACGCCGGGTTTCGCGCCGGGAACATTGGCATAAGCGGCGGAAGGCGGAGGGGGCGGGCGATGAAAATCGGGACCTGCGGTACAGCCTGCCGTGGCAAGCAGGGCGCCTACCGACGCGATGATGGGAAGAGAGCAGCGGCGACGCATCGTTTCAGGCTCCCATTTCCGGTTGCGGCATATCGGTGACCCGTCGGCTGCGCCGTTCACCGCGTCGGGACGCACTCCGCTCGATGACATAATAGAGCGTTGGGACCACAAACAGTGTCAGTGCGGTCGCTACGATCAAGCCGCCGACGACGACCGTGGCCAGGCCGCGCTGCACGTCGCTGCCGACACCGGTATTGAGCGCTGCGGGAAGCATGCCGATGGTGGCCACGGTCGCGGTCATCAATACGGGTCGCAGCCGCTCGCCCGCGCCGGTCAGCACGGCGTCCAGCAGCCCCTCGCCATCGACGCGATGGGTATTGAGATTGGACACCATGATGATTGCATTCTGGATGGCGACGCCGAACAATGCGATGAAACCCACAGCGGAGGCGACGTTAAGCGTCATGCCCGTCAGATGCAGCGCCACCAGCCCCCCGAGCGTCGCCAACGGCACCACGCCGAGAATGAGAAGCACCTGCCGGAACAGGGCGAACTGGATGTAGAGCAGCAACGCCATCGCACCGAACATGATGGCGAGGATGACCTGCAGCCTGCTTTCGGCGCGCGCCTCATTTTCGAACTGGCCGCCCCATTCGAGGCGATAGGCCGATGGGTCGAAATGCACTTTCGACGCGATATTGCTCCGCGCTTCCTTCAGGAAGGAGGCAAGGTCGCGATCGCGATAGCCCAGCTTCACAGTGATCTGGCGACGGCCCATTTCACGTGTGATCGTACTCTCGCCCGACTTGAGCGACACTTGTGCCACGGCCGACAATGGCACCTGCGCGCCGCTCCCTGTGGTGATCGGCAGATCTCGTATCTGGGCGATGGTCGTGCGCGATGCCGCCGGGAAGCGCACGGCGATGTCGTAGCGCCGATCGCCGACATAGAGCTGATCTATCGCATTCCCGCCGATGGCGGTCTTGATAAGGTCGGCCACGTCATCGGCGTTGACACCCAGCCGCGCGGCAGCTTCCCGGTCCACCTTGATGACGAGTTGGGGGAGGGGCGGCTCCTGATCGACGGCGACATCGGCTGCGCCGCGTGTGTGGTCGAGCACATCGACAATGGCGTTGCCGATGCGGCGCAGTTCGCGGAAGTCGTCACCATAGACCTTGATGACCAGTTCGCTGTGCGCGCCCGCCATCTTGTCGTAGACGCCGTCTATCATCGGCTGGCTGAAGCCGACCCGGAAACCGGGCATCGTTCGGAACTTGGCGTCCATCCGTCGGATCAGGTCCGCTTTGGTTTCGCCTGACGGCCAGGTGTCATACGGATGGAGGCCGACGCTCGATTCGATATGGGACGGGGTGAAGGGGTCGGTGCCGTCATCGTTACGACCGAGTTGCGTCACGATATAGGATGTTTCTGGGAAAGAACGCACTGCACGGCGCAGTTCGGCCGCCATCTCCCTGCTCTTTTGCAGCGAAATGCCGCTGGGTAACTGCACCTGCAACCAGATCGATCCCTCGTCGAGTGTCGGCAGGAACTCGCGTCCGACCGTCGCGCCGAGCATGAGCACCGCTGCCGCTGCAACCGCGACGACGCCATAGATCGCGAATGGCATGTCGAGACAGCGGCGCAGGAGGACGGTATAATGGCGGTCGAGGATCGCCAGCACCGGATTGTGAAACAGCTTCTGCGGCTTGCGGAACGCCAGATAGGCAAGCGCAGGCACCAGCGTGAGCGACACCAGCAGCGCGCCGAGCAGCGCATAGCCCACCGTAAACGCCATGGGCGTGAACAGCTTCGCCTCGATCCGCTGGAACGCGAAGAGCGGCATATAGGCGGTGACGATGATGATCGTCGCAAAGAAGATCGGTCGGGCGACCTGGATCGCAGCGTCGGTCGCTTCGGCGCGGGTGAGGGGCTTGTCGGGGCGTTCCTCGCGTCGCCGCAGGAGGGATTCCATCATCACGATGGCGCCGTCGACGATGATCCCGAAATCGATCGCGCCCAGCGATAGAAGGTTGGCGGGCACATGTGTGAGATTCATGAGGATGAATGCGATCAGCATCGCGAGGGGGATGACGATGGCGACGATCATCGCGCTGCGCGGGCTGCCGAGGAACAGGATGAGTACGATGAGGACGAGGCCGACGCCTTCGAACACCGTATGCGACACCTTGTCGATGGTGGTATGGACGAGGTCGGACCGGTCGAGATAAGGAACGATCCGCACGTCCTTCTTCGCCAGTTCGGCGTTGAGTTCGGCTACCTTGGCATGGACATCCCCCATCACGCGAGAGGGATTTTCCCCGCGTAGCAGTGTGACGATACCCTCGATGGTGTCGCCATGATCGTCCTTGCCCACCACCCCGTGCCGTTCGACCTGGCTGAGCCGTACCTTGCCGAGGTCGCGCACCAGAATCGGAGAGCCGCCCTTCTGGCTGACGACTATGCTGCCGAGATCGTCAAGGCTGTGCAGCGCGCCGACGCCGCGCACGACATAGCCCTGCTCGCCACGCGTGATGATGCTGCCGCCGGTGCTGTGGTTGTTTGCGGTGATCGCATTCTCGACCGTCTTGAGCGAAAGATTGAACCGCTGAAGCTGGGCCGGATCGAGCTCCACCTGATATTGGGTGGTGATGCCGCCGAAATTGTTGACCGCCGCGACACCCTGTATCTGCGACAGGGCGGGAATCACTTCCCAACGCTGAATCTCGGACAATTCACGCTGACCCAGCGTACCGGATTCGAGCGTGTAGCGATAAATTTCGCCCACCGGCGATGTCAGCGCGTCGAGGCCCGGCGTTATGCCGGGGGGCAAGGTCACGTCCTGGATACGTTCCTGGATGCGTTGGCGCGACCAGTAATCCTCCGACCCGTCCCGGAAGACGAGGGTTATGAGCGAAAGGCCGAATGTGCTTTTCGACCGCATGATGGTAAGGCCCGGCGTACCGTTGAGGGCGCGCTCCAGCGGCACGGTGATTTGCTGTTCCACCTCTTCCGCTGCCAGACCGGGGGCCTGGGTGATGACCTGCGAACTGACATCGGCGATATCGGGATAGGCTTCGATCGACAGCTGTCGCCATGAATACCAGCCATAGATGGCGACGAATGCCGCGACCATCAAAACTATTCTCTGCCGCGTGATCGCGAGCCGGATGAAACGGTCAATCATCGAGCAGAACGCCGCCCTTGGCGATGACGCGCTGTCCGACGGCAATTCCCTTCGTGATGACGGTTCGCCCCCCCATTTCCGTTCCGGTTTCGACGACATGGCGCTCGAACGTCCAGGGGCGGACCTCCGCGTAGACGGTCGTGGCGTCATCCTTGAGCAGGAGCGCGGTGGTCGGAACGACGGTCATCCGGCCTGACGGCGCGATGAAACTGACGGACCCGAACATGCCGGGCTTGAGCTTCCCGTTCGCATTGGAGATGGCGATCCGCACCTTGGCACGGCGGGTGTCGGGATCGAGCAGGGGCGAGACGGATTGTACGCGGCCCGTGACGGTTTCGCCCGGATAGGCCGTAAGGCTTATCGTGGCCGGTTGCCCGGCACGGATGGAGGCAAGGTTGCTTTCGGTGACGTTTGCGGTGACCCACACCGTGCTGATGTCGGCTACGGTCATCAACGGTGCAGCGGTGTCGGTCCAGAAAGCCCCGGGCGCGGCAGCAAGGTCGGTCACGATCCCCGCGGCTGGCGCCGTCAGCGCCAGCCCGCCGCCCCGCATCCGCGCGGACGCGCCTAGCTGGCGAAGGCGGTCGGCGGCCCGGGCCGCTTCGGCCTGCGCAGCGGCGAAATCAGCCTGTGCCTGCTGCACGTCCTTGTCCGCGCCGCCGCCGATGCTTTTGAGCGCGATAGCGCGGTCGCGGGCGGTGGCGGAAACCCGCAATTGCGCACGCGCGCGTGCATCGTCGGCCTGCGCGGACGACAGGTCGGGCGCAGCCACCGTCGCCAGCACCTGCCCCGCGCGGACACGATCCCCGACATGGACGCCCAAGGCCGTGATCCGACCTGTGAGAGGCGTCAAAATGCGATACTGGCGGGCGGGGTCTGCTTCGACCGCCGCGGGAGCCTCGACGCCCTGTGTGACGCTGGCATCGGTGACGGGCGCTATCGCGATCTTTTTGCGGAGTGGAGAGCTCGCTGGAATCACCACCCTATTGCCCTCCATGGTGAAGGGCGCGGGTGGCGGAGCGGATGTCGATGTTTTGGAACCGCATCCCGCAAGGGCTGCAACCGCCACGATCGCCACCAGGCGGACGGACGGCACGATCCGCAGTGCGATGCCCGACGCCGCCTCATGGCATTCGCGAATGCTCTGGTTCCGGTCGATAGGCATTCTGGTTCCCCCGGTCATCACCGTCAGCGCACCAGCGAATATCTCCCGTTACCGGCATTCTTTTGAATGTCCGGCTGGCTAGCTGCGGGCTGATACAATGGGTGCGGCGGTCGGGCGAGACTCCATCGGGATAGGCGCGATATACGAAAGTATAACGTAACAGGCTTGCCGTTTACGGATTTTGCCGTGGCGCCAAAGCGGCTATGATAGGGCTGGATGACAGGTCACGGCAGGCGGAGACGGGCATGATCGAAGCACGCTCTGCGGATGGGCGGGATGGATCGCCGTCCCTGTATCGGCGTCTGACGTCCCCCGCCGCCAGAGTTTTGGTCATCGGCTTGCTGATGTCTGTGATATTCGTGTTCGACACGCTGACCGACCGGGAGATCGCGACCGCCGTCTTCTATATCGTCGTTATCCTTCTGGCGGTCGGCCAGTTTCGGCGACGCACCATTGTCCGGATCGCGACCGGGTGCATCCTGCTCTCTTTGATCAGCTTTGGTTTGAACAGGTCGGGGGCGCATGAAGCCGGGGGCGTGAATCTCGCCATCAGCGTTTCGACCATCGCTATCACGGCCTATCTCGCTCTCAAGGTCGTCGCTGCGGAGGCTGCGGCCCATGGCGCGCGGGCGCAGCTCATCCGGCTTGCCCGGGTCAATAGCCTGGGCGAGTTGGCAGCTTCCATCGCGCATGAAGTCAATCAGCCGCTGGCCGCCATCGCGACGAGCGGCGACGCCGCACTGCGCTGGCTGACCCGGTCGCCGCCGAACGTCGATCGGGCGCAGCGGGCGATCGGGCGCGTGGTGGAAGACGCCAATCGCGCCAGCACGATCATCGGCCGGGTGCGCGACCATGTAAAGGGCACAGCCCTCGACCGGCAGGCCCTGGGGGCGGAGGAATTCGTGGGGGAGGCCATAGCCCTGTCGCGAGGCGAAATCGACAGGAACGGCGTCACGCTCCACATGATATTTGCACAGGAATTACCTCTGATCTGGGGTGACAAGGTTCAGTTGCAGCAGGTGATCTGCAACTTGGTCCTCAACGCGATAGAGGCCATGGTCGCCATTCCCAGACACGAACGCAGCCTTTCGATTTCCGTCGCCCCGGACGTGGGCGGAAACATGGAGATTGAAGTGAGCGATACGGGGCCAGGTATCAGGACAGAGCATCTCCCTCGCCTTTTCGACGCTTTCTGGACGACCAAGCAGGATGGCACCGGGATCGGGCTGACGCTCAGCCGGTCGATCGTCGAAGCGCATCGGGGCACGATATGGGTAGAACGGTTAAAGCCGCAGGGCGTCTGCTTCCACGTCCGGCTCCCGGCTCATCGCTGCTCGGGGAGCGTCTGATGGAGCAGGCCCCGTTCAAACATGCAGCCGCCATCGTGCATGTGATCGACGACGACGCTTCGGTCCGCGCGGCGCTGGAGGATTTGCTCGCGTCGATGGGGATCGGCGTGCGTCTGTTCGGCTCGACGCGAGACTTTCTGGACAGTGCCTTGCCGGATGCGCCCGGTTGCCTGGTCCTCGATATCAGGATGCCGGGACAAAGCGGGCTGGAATTTCAGGAGCATATGGCTTCTTGCGGTATAGCATTGCCGGTCATTTTCATTACCGGGCACGGCGATATCGCCATGTCGGTTCGTGCGATGAAGGCCGGCGCCATAGAATTTCTCACCAAACCGTTCAACGATCAGGACTTTCTGGACGCGATCCATCGCGGGATCGAACGGGATCGAGCGCGGCGGACCCAGGCTGCCTATGGCGCGGATCTGGCACGACGCTTTGGCGACCTGAACGAAGGCGAAAAAGCAGTGATGCAGCTAGTGGTGGAGGGGCTACTCAACAAGCAGATTGCCGGTACGCTCGGGGTGAGCGAAATCACCGTCAAGGTGCGACGTCGTCAGGTCATGCTGAAAATGGGTGCAAAATCGCTACCGCAGTTGGTTCGCATCGCAGACGCGCTGCAGCATCTCAACTGACCGGCCTCCGCAGGCTCCAGCGATGCTGTCGAACGACGATATGGCGATGAATGAATAGCAACGTTGTAGGGAACTATAATTGAAAATGTTATAACGTTCCATTGACAGATTGCGGCATAGGCGAAATGCTCGGGCGCAACAGCCAAGGAGCATCATTCATGTCCCTGACCGCCATCGGCCAGCGCATCCTATTGTCCGACGTCAACCTGTCCTACGGTCGCCATCATGTGTTGCGCGGCCTCAGTCTGAAAGTCGACGCCGGTGAAATCTACGCGCTTCTGGGCGGCAATGGCGCTGGCAAGTCCACGACCATGTCTACATTGCTGGGTTTTGCCAGACCAGACAGCGGAACCGTCCTGATCGCTGGGCATGATCCGGCGGCGGCGCCAGACAAGGCGCGCGAGCAGATCGCCTATGTTCCCGAGAATGTGGCCCTCTACGACCATCTGACCGCTCGAGAAAATGCCGCCTATCTCCTGGCTTTGGCTGGCCGTTATCCCTCTCGGGACGCCATCGACGGCGCATTCGATGCAACCGGATTGCAGAATGCCGCCTGGGACAAGCGGCTCGGCGGCTTTTCCAAGGGGATGCGGCAGAAGGTGGCGATCGCCATTGCCCTGCTGCGCGAAGTGCCGGTGCTGCTGCTAGACGAACCATCTTCCGGCCTCGATCCCCGTGCCACCGCCGATTTCAACAGGCTGGTCCACGATGTCGCCCGCAAAGGCGCCGCAGTGCTGATGGTGACGCATGACCTGTTGTCGGCAGCCGACATTGCCGACCGCATCGGCTTCCTGGAGGCCGGTCGCATCGTCGATGAAGCATCGGCGCAAGGCGATGAGCGGTTCGACGTGCGTGAGCTGCACCGGAAATTCGCACGCGAAGTTATCGCCGCATGAGCCCCGTCAGCCTGATCGCGCGGGACGAATTGCGCCTGATGCGGCGCAACAGGGTCGCTGTCATCGCCTTTGCATTGCTCGTTCTGCTGACATTTTCGGCAGCGCTTATAAGCTGGTCGCATCAGCGATCCATCGCCGAAACCCGCGCTCGCTTTCAGGCGCAGGCCAGCGAAGCGTTCGAAGCCCAGCCCGATCGCCACCCGCACCGGATGGTCCATTATGGCAACTTCATCTTTCGTCAGCTGGGTCCGCTCGCCGCTTTCGATCCGGGCGTGGACGCCTTCACCGGCAACAGCATGTTCCTGGAAGGCCATCGCCAGAACAGCGCCAATTTCGGCGATGTCCGCCAATCCTCGCTGCTGGTCCGCTTCGGTCAGTTGACGCCCGCTTTCGTATTGCAGGTCATCGCGCCCTTGCTGCTGATCTTCCTGGGCTATGGCGCGGTGGCCCGCGAACGCGAGCGCGGCACATTGCGCCAAATGCTGGCGCAAGGCGTATCCGCGCGCGCGACGATCCTGGGAAAGCTGCTCGCTCTGGCCCTGGTTGCGGCGCTGGTCGGGCTGCCCGCAATGATCGCTTTCCTGCTGATCGCCGGACAACCCGGTGCACTGGCTGGACCCATGCTGGTCATCGCGCTCGGCTATGCCGCCTATCTGACGTTGTGGGCGATCATCACCATCCTCGTCTCTGCGCTTTGCAAGCGCGGACGCGACGCTCTGCTTGCCCTGCTGGCGATTTGGGCTGTCCTGGTGATCCTTGTGCCACGCATCGCGCCAGACGTCGCGTCGCAGGCATATGTGTTACCCACACGCCTGGAAACCGATATCGCCATCGCGCATGACCTGCATAAGCTGGGCGACAGTCATAACCCGGACGATCCCTTTTTCACCGCGTTCAAGGAAAAAACGCTGCGCCATTACGGTGTGACCCGGGTCGAGGATCTACCGGTCAATTATAAGGGGCTGTTGGCGCTGGAGGGCGAGAAGCTCACGTCCCGGCTGTTCGACGACTATGCGCGCCGCAGCTTCGCCGTCCAGCGGTCGCAGAGCGGGCTGAACGACAGCTTTGGCATCGTCAGCCCGGCCATTTCGCTGCGGCAATTGTCCATGGCGGCGGCTGGCACCGATCTCGAAGGGCATCGTCGTTTCCTCACGCAGGCTGAAACCTATCGGTACAATATGGTGCAACGTTTGAACCGGCTTCAGGCCGATGCCGTTAGCTACGCCAACGACACCGCGAGCGATGCGGGCGCTGACCGGCGCAAGCGCATCTCTGCCGGGCATTGGCACGAAATCCCGCCCTTCCGTTTTGAGCCTCCCGGCGCCGCCGATCTGGTAAAGGCCAGCCTACCGGGGCTTGGTTTGCTTCTAGGCTGGCTCATCGTCGCTGCGCTGGCGCTGGTGCCGGTCGCACGCCATCTTCAGAAAGCCCGTTCATGATCCTGATAGCCCACGAACTGCGTCTGTTGCTGCGGTCGCGCATGGCGGCGTTGGCGCTGCTGCTCGTCGCTTCGCTTTCCAGTGCCGCCGTCGTGGCGGGGATGGCGGAGATCAGCCGCCAGCGTGAGGTCATCGCGCGTATCCAGCCCGAGCAGGCGCAGGATATCGCCAGGATCGCCGAATGGATCGACCGGGACAAGGACGCTGGGAGCGCCGCCTATTATAGCTTTCACGCGACCTGGGACACACCCGCACCGTTGGCCTTTGCGGCGCTGGGTCTGCGCGATGTCGCCCCCTATATCCTGCGGGTCCGAGCCCTTGGGCTGGAGGCGCAACTTTATGACGGCGAAGCCTTCAATCCGGAACTCGCCCTGCCCGGTCGGTTCGATTTCTCCTTTGTCGTCGTCTATCTGACCCCGCTATTCGTCATCGCGCTGTTTCATGATCTGGTGTCGGGCGAACGGGAAGCGGGGCGGCTTCCTATGCTCGACGCTTTGGTGGGATCGGGGCGTCATCTTTGGGCTCGGCGCGTGGGCTTGCGCGGCGGACTGCTGTTTCTGGCCCTCGGCGTCCCGCTGTGTGTCGGCGCAATCCTGTCGCATGTGCCGGTCGCTCAACTGCTTGTCGTGCTGGGTCTGGTCGCCCTCTACCTAGGCTTCTGGATCGGCGTCACGCTGCTGATCGGGCGGCTGCGCTGGAGTTCTGTCGCCAATGCCGCGACGCTGGCGGGGCTATGGCTGATGCTGACATTGGTCCTGCCCACCATCGCGCATGTTGCGATCAACAGGGTGATCCCGGTCGGTCAGGGCGTTGAGATAAGTCTGGCGCAGCGAGAGGCGGTGAATCGCGCGTGGGACATTCCGCGCGAGGACACGATGCGGGCTTTCTACGCCAATCATCCCGAATGGAGGGGCAGCCCGCCGTTGACGACCGCCTTCCATTATAAATGGTATCTCGCCTTCCATCAGGTGGGCGACGAGAGTGTCGCGAAGAAGGTCGCGGACTATCGCAACGCCATAGAGGCCCGGGACGCGGCCGCTCACGCCATCGGCTGGCTGTTGCCCTCGGTCGGGGTCCAGTCCGTGCTCGCACGCCTTGCGGACACGGATATGCAGGCCCAACTCGCTTATCAGGACCGTATCCGCGCCTTCCACAAGCGGCTTCGCAATTTTTACTATGGCTATCTGTTTACCGACAAGCCCTTTGGAAAGGCCGATTTCGACAAGGCGCCGAAATTCGAAGGCTGAAACGGGATGGCAGACGGTACGGGCGAAGTCGGGGCCGCTCCCTCCATCGCCGATTATCCTTGCCCATCAAACCGTGCGCGCTCGGTCAAATCGAAATCGCGAGCGGCGGAAATGCGATAATAGCTCGCAATAGCGCTTGCGCCACCCAAACGCCCTGATAGACATCCCGGCATATTGCGATTGATTCGCATCATGGTTATACGGGGGTATATTTTGGGGGCTTTCAAAACAGCGCTGGTTGCATCGGTGTCCTGCGTTTCCATGCAGGCCTTCTCGCAGGACAGGGCGCCAGCCGAAGCGTCGGGCGCCGACAGCGAGATCATCGTGACCGGTCGCGCGCAGCGCCTCTACCGCGTGGAACAGACCACGGTTGGCAAGGCCGCCGAAGACCCGATGAACATCCCGCAGGCGATCCAGGTAATCAACTCCGATCTCTTCGCGGATCAGGGCGCGCGCGATGCGACCGACATCTACCGTAATATCTCGGGCGTCAGCTTCTTCAGCTATGCAGGCGTCACGTTCCGCGGATTTCGGCAGGACCAGTCTTTTTACGACGGGCAGCGCGGCAACCCGTTCATCGGCTTCTCGGTGCCGCAGCTGTTCAACATCGAGCGAGTGGAAGTGCTGAAAGGTCCGGCGGGCCTGTTCTTCGGCCCCGGGTCGCCGGGTGGCATTATCAACTATGTTTCCAAGGCGCCTTCCGACAAGACCGGCCTGCGCGCGGTTCTGACCGGCGGCACGTACGATCGGATCGGTTTGTCGGCGGAAGCGACCGGGCCGGTCGACGATGCGGGTGTGATCACGTACCGGCTCGGCGGTTTCTATGAATCGATGGATCCCTATCGGCGCAACACGCAAAACAAGTCGCGGATCGGCGATGCCGGCATCGCCATCAAGACCAATGAAGGCGGCAAGCTGACGCTTCAGGCGACGATCTACGACAACGAGCTTCAAGCCAACCGTCTGCGCGGCGTGCTGACCGACAATAACGGCAATTTCCTCACCGGCATCCGCTGGAATGCCAATGAGAAGACCGACTTCCTCAATTTGCGGTCGCAAGCCTATCAGGCGCGTTATGCGACGACGATCGGCGATCGCGTGACCTTCGACGCAGGTGCGCGCTATTTCAAGGCTACCGAAAAGCAGCAATATCATGAACCGCGCGGACTCGATCCCTCCAACCCCGATCTCGTCCGCCGCGAGTTCCGCGACCAGATCCGTCCCGTCGATGGCCTGTCGTTCATGGCCAATCTGACGGCACGGGTCGATGTGCTGGGCATGGAACACAAGTTTCAGACCGGTGCGGACTGGTACGATGAAAAGAGCGTTCTGCATTCGCGTATCCTGCGCGCTGGCGTGGCCTCGCTCAGCCTCAGCAATCCGGTCTACGGCAGCGGCGCGGGCGACGCGGCGCGCGCGGCCCTGCTGCCCTTCACCACCACCGATACCCGAACCAAGCGCAAGGGTGTCTATCTCCAGGATCAGATCAGCGTGACCGACGCGCTGCTGCTGGTCGCAGGTGCACGCTACGACAAATTCGATGACGGCGTCACGACCAGCAGCGGCGGCAAAATTTCCGGCCGGTCCAAATATTCCGACAGCGACGTGACGTTCCGGGGCGGCGCGATCTTCAAACCGCGTCCCGACGTGTCTCTCTACGCCAGCTGGTCGCAGAGCTTCGAGCCGCAGGCCGCCGCCGACCAGAACAGCGACGCGGGCGGTCCGTTCTCCCCGGTCACCGGTAACCAGTTGGAAGGCGGTGTGAAGTCGCAGCTGTTCGATGGACGGCTTCAGGCGAATGCCGCCGTTTATCGCATCGTGCGCAAGAACATCCTTCAGGTCGACCCCGCGCGGGAACCTGTCAACGGCGTGGACCAGCTCGCACCCATAGGCGAGGTGACGAGCAAGGGCTTCGAATTCGACCTGACGACGGATATCACCCCGAACTGGGTGCTGCTGGTCAATTATGGCTATAACGATACGAAGATTACCGGAACCGCAGTGGGGCAGGCGATCACCAACGCCGTGGGCGATCGCTTCGCCAACGCCCCCAAGCACAAGGTCGGCTTCTGGACCCGCTATCAGGTCCCGGCGATCGGCACAGCGTTCGCTTTCGGTGGCGAGCATGTCTCGCGCCGCATCAGCCTTTCGGGTCAGACGGTAAAGCCCTACACGATCTTCGATGCTTCGATCACCAAAGGTCTGGGTTTCGCCGAACTGCTGCTGCGCGTGGATAATATCTTCGACAAGGTGTACGCCGCTTCGGGCTTTTCCGCGCAGAGCGGGCACTTCCCGGGTGAGCCGCGCACGTTTCTGGCAGAGCTGCGCTTCCAGTTCTGACGATGGCGAAGGCACGACAGGATAAAGGTCGCTCGCTCTGGTGGCGGGTCCATAGCTGGGCCGGGCTGAAGTTGGCGATTTTCATGACTTTCGTGCTGGCGACCGGCACCCTTGCCGTCTTCGCGCATGAGATCGACTGGCTGATAACACCGGCAATGCGCGCATCGCCGCAGGATGGCCCCCGCGCCAGTTGGGGCGTGCTCGCCGCCGCTGCGGCAAAGGCCGAACCGCACGGACGATTGACGACGCTCTACGCGCCAATCGACCCGTGGTTCACTGTCGAAGCGTGGGTGGACATGGGAAAGGGCGCGCCACGCCGCGTCTACATCGACCCCTGGAGCGGGGAAGTGACCGGCACCCACGGTTGGGCGAACGTCCACCGCTTCCTGCGGCAGATACATCGTCATCTGATGCTGCCTACGAAGGTCGGCATTCCGCTGGTGAGCTCGCTGGCGCTGCTATTGCTCGCCTCGCTGGTGACCGGCATCGTCACCTACAAGAAATGGTGGCGTGGTTTCTTCCGCCTGCCCCGGGGCGGCGATGCGCGGCGGCTGAGCGGAGACCTGCACCGGCTCGGCGCGCTCTGGAGCCTCTGGTTCGTCGCCCTCATCGCGCTGACGGGCGTGTGGTATCTGGTTGAGACGCTAGGCGGCAATGCAGCGGTACCCAGGCTTACGAAAGTCGAAACGGTGGCTCCGCTGCCGACGGGGGCCGCGCTGGATCGACTTGTCGCAACGGCACGGCATATGCGCCCTCATCTCGACATTCGCGAAATCCGCTTCACGCGCGACAATGGCGTCGTTCTGCTGGGGCAGGATCGCGCCTGGCTGGTCCGCGACCGCGCCAATGGCGTGGCGATCGACCCTGCCGACAATCATGTGTCGACCTCGCTCGACGGCTCTAACCTCGACGTTCATCAGCGGATTTCCGAGATGGCCGATCCGCTGCATTTCGGCACGTTCGGGGGGCTTGCCACCAAGATCGTCTGGTTCCTGTTCGGAACGGTGTTGACGGCGATGTCCGTGACCGGCGTGATCATCTACGCCAAGCGGCTTGAAAAAGCCGAGCGTCATCGGCGGACGGCAGGTCGCATCGCCTGGGCGGGGATGGGCGCATGGGCTTATGTCTGCGCCGCCTTGATCATCATGGCTATCATACTGACGCCGGGCGCGATCGGTGGCGCCAGTTAGTTTCAGGACGCGTGCATGCGTGGAGTGGCTCGGCGGAAAGGTGCCGCCCCCTTCATGCCAATGTCGACGCCGCCTGACGATATCGCCCATAGCGGGCAAATGCGCGCGCAGGCAATCGCGATACAGCCGGGAACCGGTCACCCGGCTCCTTTTGAATGGGAGGCTTTGGAAACCGGGCCGAACCGAATGATCGACCGATGGCGTCAAACACCTCCTTCCAAGCCGAGTCAGATGGCCTTCAAAAATTCGTCTTCTCTTCCAGGTGCCGCTCGATGTCGGCGCGATTGATCCATAGGGTACGAAACGTCTTGTCGGCCAGCAGTTGCAGCTGATCGCTGTTATGCTTCGAACCAGGCTGGCTGGAATTGCCATAGCTCATCAGACCCACGGCCTTCATCGGTGTCCCGAACTCCACCATCGATACCCAGGTTTCTCCATGAACGGGCGTGCGCTCGCCATTCTTCATGGGCCCCCACGTCATGGTACGGAACACCCCGGCATTACCGAAACCGCCATTGCCGGGAACGCTGACGTTGCCGATATGAAAGCGGGACACGTCGCCGAACGGGCGGTCGATCGCGCCGTATAGTTGCTTTGTCTTCGCGACGGCCTGCTTCAACATGGTGACGGCGGCGGCGGGGTCCTTCAAGCCGCGTGGCGTTGCCAGCGGATCGTCCAGTGTCCATTTGACGGCATAATTGGTTTGGTCGGTGAAGTTTTTGGGCGCAAACAGGGCTGCCCATGTCTCGAACAGCAACGCCGCCCGGCTGCCCGGCTCGAAACGATAATCCCAGCCCTTGAGCAGTGCTGTCGCTGCCTTGACGTCGTCATCGTCAGAACCGGCAGCGGCGTTCAGCAGCTCTGGCAGCATTCGTTCGGCCATCAGCGATGTCGTCGTCAGCTTGCGCGATATGAAATCGTCGAAGCTGATCTTGGGCGTCTTCGTCATCAGCTTGACCGACATCTGCGCGCGCTGGCTCATCGGTCCTACGGGCGCAACATAGGCAGGGTAGGCCTTGGGATCGAGCGCGCGCGGCCAGGTCGCCAGCCATGGCGGGTCGTTGGCATTCTGTACGAAGCCGGTTGCGGGATCGAGCAGCTTGGGCATATCGTCATAGCTGTGGACATCCTTCCACAGCGTCGTCGACGTGTCGCCCGGAACAGGCGCGGACCAGTATTTCAGATCGCCGCCCGCATGCTTGGGCAACAGCCCATTGTCCAGGTACAGGATATGGCCCGCCCGGTCGGCATAGATGATGTTGAACATCACGACCTGCATCTTGCGCAACGCCTTTTCGAACGTCGCCCAGTCGCGCGCCTTGCCCATGTCCAGATATTGTTCGAGCACACCGGGCCGGTCGAGCCCCGCGACCTTGAGTGCAATGGTCGTCTTGCCGTCGGGCAGGGTGAAGACCGGGCCGTGCACAGTGCTCTTCTGCTCGAAGCTGACGGTCTTCAGCGTCCCGTCGGCCTGCCGCACCTTATAGCTTTTCGTGACGGTTCGGAACGGCAGCGTCTTGCCGTCGAAACGATATCCATCGCCCTCCAGTGTCAGCTTGTAGCTGGTGAAGCCCTGCATCGTGTTGACGGTATTGGTAAAACCCAGATCATTGTTGAAACCGAAGCGCAGCACTGGAAGCCCGACCTGCGTCGCGCCGTAGATGGCAAGGCCCGGCGCGGTGATCTGCGCCTCGTAATAGGTCAACTGGCTGGGTGCCCAGGGCAGATGCGGGTTGGCGAGCAGCATCGCCTTGCCGCTGGCCGATCGGGAGGGCGCGACCGCCCACGCATTGGATCCGCCCGCCTCGTTGATCGACGGATCGGTCAGCACCTTTCGGTCGGACGCGATATAGCCGAAATTCATCAGCCGTTGCGCATGGGCGATGATATCCACGCCTTTAAGCGGCAGCACGACCTTGACCTCCTGGGCGATCCGGTCTGGATGGGCCGCGGCATAGGCGTTGATACCGGCCGCGAACGCATCGAGATTCTTCTGCATCTGCGGCGTCTGTTGCTTGAACCACCGGATCGAGCGGGCAGGAACGTCGTTGGCGACCAGCCATTTGTCCTGGCTTTCATATTTGTCGCCCCAATATTCGGCGGCCCGGGCGCGGCTTTCGCCATACATGCGCAGCAGCAGATTGCCGTGGCTTTGCGCCTGCGCATAGCCAAAGCCGTAGAAACCGCCTTCCTCTGTCTTCGCGTAGATATGCGGCACGCCGAAGCTGTCCCACAAAATCTCGCCGCCGGCCCCTTTGCCCGAAGGCGCGGCGACCGAAGCGGTGAGGGCGGACGAGGCGGCCAGAACCGCAAGCCAGATCGTGATGGGGCGCATAGCCAGACTGTCTCCTGTCATGTCAGGTTCCGCGGCGCCTGCATTCGGGCGGCGCGGCATGTGCGATATATATCAGAATGTCAGCCCGACACGGGCATAGTAGAAGCCGCCGGTGAAGCCGATGGGCGACGTGCCGGGATACTGGCCCTGGCCAAGCGTTGCGCTGATGTCCCCGGCCGGGTTCCTGTCGGGATAGACGTTGAAGATGTTGTTCGCGCCGACCGAGACGCTGACGAGCGGTGTCACCTGCCAACTCGCTTCCAGGTCCGTCAGCCACTTGGCGCCGTAGCTGCGATCGTTAGGGTAGGTGGTGACGCCGTTGACGACGACCCCGTTCTGGAAGGATTTGAAGCCGCCGAACCGGGTCAGGCGGGACGACAAGGTGAAATCTCCCATCGTGGCCAGATTGCTGATCGACAATTTCGTACGCGGCAGATTGTTGGTCATATTGCTGCGCCGCGCCCGGTCGAACAGCACATAATCGCTGCCGAGTGCGGCCAGTTCGGGTGGATTATCTATGATGTGGGTGATCCTGGTCTTATTATAGTTGAAGCCAAGGTTCCACTGCATGCTAACGCTGTCGAACAGGCTGTGTTTGTAGGAAGCGACGACGTCGATGCCGCGCGTGCGCGTGTCGATGGCGTTGGTATAATATTGGGCGGTCAATGTGCGGGCTTCGGCAGCGGGGACACCGCTGGCGATCAGGATATTGGAAATCGCCGTGCCGGTCAGCGTGCTGGTGATCGTGATGCGATCGTCGACGTCGATCTGATAGGCGTCGATGGTCAGGTTGAAGTTGGGCAGGGGGGTCAACACCACGCCTGCGGAAATGTTGAAGGATGTCTCCGGCTGAAGCGGCCTTGCGCCCAGCGCGATGGCGGCAGGGTCGTCGACGGCCAGCGTCTTGATTTGCAGCAACTGGTTGGGGATGCCGTTGACGGTGCGGAACTGGTTGGTGGTCTGGGTATAGATTTGCTGGGCGATGGCAGGCGCACGAAAGCCGGTGTTCGCCGCAGCGCGGAACGCGATCCAGTCGGTCGCGGCATAGCGACCGTTTACTTTCCAGATCAGCGTGTCGCCGCTGCCGTCGTCATAATGTTCGAAACGCGTCGCCGCGCCGATGGTGATGTCCTTGCTCGGGTCCCAGGCGACATCGGCATACAGCGCGAAATTGTCGCGCGACATGGAGGCGGCATCGTCCGGCTGGAAACCTGCGGAACTTTGCGCGCCAGGCGTCATACCCGATACGATCGCGGGACCGACGGCATAGCTGGCGGGGTCGCCGGCAAAAGTCTGATAACGCTCGTGGCGATGCTGTGCGCCCGCCGACACCTGAAGGTTGCCCCCGCCCACATTGTAGCCGCGTGTCACGTCGAGCGAGGTGACGAATTCGGAAGACTTGAGCGTGCCGATATAGAATTCGGTCGGGCTGAGCAGTCCCAGCGAGGGATTGAGCGTCCCTTCCGACGACTGACGCGCGCGATTGCGGCCATAGCCGGTCGACAAGTCCCAATCCCATCCGGCCACTTCGCCCTTCGCCCCGACCGTGAATTCGAAATCTTCCTCGTCGATCTTGACGTGGGGGCGATAGCCGCTGGGATAGATGCCGATGACGTTGTTGATGTCCTTGGGATAGCGAAAGCTGTACCATAAATCCGACCGCCTTTGGCTATAGGTGCCAAATGCGTAAAGCTGGACACCGCCAAGATCATAGCCTGCGTTGAGCGCGGTGTTGACGCTGCGCGAAGGCATGACGCCATAGCTGATGGTCACGATCCGGTCCGTGCCGACCGCTGCCGCATCGCGGGGATCGAGCTGCCGGTTCACCAGCGGGTAGAAACAGGTCGTTGTCGCCGTCACCGAACAGTCCGCGATCGGCAGGGCGCGGTTCGACATCTCCTGTTTCTTGAGGTTGACCGAAAAATTGGCGAAGCCGTCATCGCCGAGCTTCATGCCGAAGTTCAGGTCAGCCTGATAAAGCTCGCCATCGGACCGGTCGAAATTCTGCCCGGCGGTGACATTCGCCGATCCGCCCTTCGCATCGTCCTTCAAGATGATGTTGATGACGCCCGCAATCGCGTCCGACCCATATTGCGCCGCCGCACCGTCGCGCAGCACTTCGATATGGTCGACGGCGGATGTCGGGATCATGTCGAGATCGGCGGGGACCGATCCGTTATAGAGCGTCGAAACCGCGTTGATGAGCGATGTCTTGTGCCGCCGCTTGCCGTTGACGAGGATCAGGGCCTGATCGGGGTTGAGGCCGCGCAATCCGCCCGTGGCGATGACCGTGGAGGTCGCGCCGCCAGCGCGCACCGGCAGGTTGAATGAAGGGACGAGCGTGTTGAGCGCCTGGAACACGCCCGCCCTGCCGGTCCGGTTGAGGTCTTCGCCCGATATCACGTCGATCGGCGTCGGACTGTCGGTGACGGTGCGGGCCTGTCCACGCGATCCGGTGACGACGATGGCCGCGCCGACCGGCTCCTCGGCGGCGGCGCTGCCCACCTGCGGGGCCGCCCCGGCCTGCATGGCGAAGGGTAGCGCGGTGACGCCCAGGCTCGCGACCTCCACGGGGCGGCTCTTCTGCCCCTGCTGGTTCAGAGACAAGGCAATGACGCTGTTATTGGACAAGGTGATCTTGAGACCCGATCCCGCGATCAGTCGCTGAAGCGCGACCTCCGGCGTCATCTTCCCGTTCACCGATTGAGCGTGAAGGCTTGCCACCTGATCGTAGGGGAACAGAAGCTGGATTCCCGATTGCTTGGCGAACAGGGGCAGTGCGGTCTGCATCGACTGGGCGGGGATCTTGAAACTGGCCGGCTCTGCCGCGGCGGCCTGGCTGCTCCAGGCGGTGGCTGCGACTATGGCGCACTCGGAAAGCTGTCGAAAATGACGCGTCATCATATCCCCCGTAAATGACCGCAAATGATCTGGTCCTCAGTGGTGGATACGGGGCACGTGCGCGTTTCTGGTATCGACACTTGAAAATATCTCATTTTCGTGACGCGAGGCTGTTCGATATCGATCCAGCGAAACATGACGATGCAGGGGGACCGGGGTGAACGTGCAATCGATCAGGGCAAGGCTGGATTGGTTCAAGCAAGCGATCCTCCCGCACGAGGGTGCGCTACGGTCGCGGTTGCGTCGCGTGCTGTCGCATCGGCACGATATCGACGATATCGTCGCGGAATGCATGACCCGCGCTTATGCGCATGGCGATATTTCGCGACCCCTGAGCGGGAAGGCCTTTCTGTTCCAGATCGCGCGCAACCTGCTGATCGACGAAGCGCGGCGCGAAAAGATCGTGTCGCTTGAGACGGTCGCCGAATTCGATGTGCTCCAGGCTGACAACTCGACCGAGGAAGCGCTTCATGCACGCGATGAGCTGCGCCATCTTCAGGCGATACTGGATACGCTTCCCCCGCAATGCCGTCGGGCCTTCATCCTTCGCCGTGTGCATGAGAAACCGGTGAAGGAGATAGCAGAGGAAATGGGCCTGTCCGTCTTTACCGTGGACAAGCATTTGACGCGCGCGGCAGTAAAGATAATGCAAGCCATCGGACAGTTTGAGGGTTCTGGATTTGGATGGTCGCTACAAAAGCGCAGAAGAGATGCAGGCGATCGAAGCGGAAGCGGCACGCCTCTATCTTAAGGCGCGTGCGAGCGACGCGGACGAGGACTGGACCGTCGCTTATGCCTGGGTCGCGCAGGATCCGGCGCACGGCTTTGCCTTTGCCAAGGCGGAAGCGGGCTGGGAGCTGACCGAGCGACTGAACGAACTTCCCGTTGGCCGGATCGACCGACCCGCATCGGCAGCGGCTCATCCGACGCACGCCGACCTGTCGTACGAAGCGGCGGGACAGGTGCCGCGCGCGATCGGTCGTCGGCGGGTGCTCATCGGCTTGGCGGCGGCGGCGGCAGCCGTTGGCATCGCATCCACCGTGACCTTGCGCCTGATCGGGACCGTCGACCATTATCGCACGGCGCTGGGTGAGACGCGCAATGTCAGGCTGGGCGATGGATCGACGATCCACCTGAATACCGACAGCTCGGTCGAGGTTGCGCTGCGCGACGATATCCGCTCGATCAAGCTGTTGAAGGGAGAGGCGCAGTTCGATGTCGCGCACGATGCCAGGCGGCCCTTCATCGTCAATGCCGATGGCACGCTCGTCCGCGCGATCGGTACGAAGTTCAACGTGCGCCTGCGGAGCGACGTGACGGAATTGACGGTTATCCAGGGCATTGTCGCGGTGCGCAACGGAGCGTCGGCTGTCCGCCGGATCGAGAGCGGCCGGAGCGCTGCGGTGCGAAGCGGCAGCATTGCCGTCACCCATCTCGAACCTGCCACGATCAAGCAGCGTACCGCCTGGCAGGAAGGCCTGGTCGAATTTCAGGGCGACACGCTGGCGCAGGCGGTCGAGGAGTTCAATCGTTATCGCGCCAACCCCTTGGTAATTGGCGATCCCGCGATCGCCAGCCTCCGGGTCGGCGGAGCCTTCCGGCTCGATCGGTCGCAGGATTTCGTCGATGCGCTGGAAAGCGGCTTTGGCGTTCGCGCCGTTCCGGGCAGCGACAATTCGATCATCCTGGTTTCTGCGGAAGGCAGTTAGCAGAAAGGCGCGGGGCCGTCCGTATCAACGGACATGAACCATGTTTCGTCTTTCGCACCTGCCACGATTTCTCGCCGGGACCGCCTTAAATCCATTATCGGCGGATCCATCGGCAACCTGATCGAGTGGTACGACTGGTATGTCTATTCCGCCTTCACCCTCTATTTCGCGCCAATCTTTTTCCCTTCGGACGACAGCACGGCACAGCTTCTGAACGCTGCGGCGATTTTTGCCGTAGGTTTTCTCATGCGACCGATCGGGGCGTGGGCGATGGGGATCTACGCCGACCGAAAAGGGCGCAAGGCGGGGTTGACCCTGTCGGTCATGATGATGGCGGGCGGATCCTTGATGATCGCTGCGATACCGAGCTACGCCAGCATCGGCGTCGCCGCGCCCGCGCTACTGCTGCTTGCCCGCCTCGTTCAGGGGCTGTCTATCGGCGGCGAATATGGCGCAAGCGCGACCTATCTTTCGGAAATGGCGCATAAGGATCGGCGCGGCTTCTTTTCCAGCTTCCAATATGTGACGCTGATCGCCGGGCAGCTCCTGGCACTGTGCGTTCTTCTGATCCTCCAGCTCTTCCTCAGCGAGTATCAGCTAGAACGATGGGGCTGGCGCGTGCCTTTCGTGATCGGCGGCCTGATGGCGATCGGCGTCTATCGGCTGCGCCGGGGCCTTAAGGAAACCGAAGCCTTCAATCGGAGTGCGGCGGTCCCCGAACACCCCCGGTCGAGCGGCCTCACTCTCATCCGCCGGCATCCGCGCGAGGTGCTGCTGGTGATGGCGCTGACCGCAGGTGGCACGCTCGCCTTCTACGCCTACAGCACGTATATGCAGAAATTCCTGGTCAACAGCGCCGGGTTCGGACGGCAGACCGCAACCGCGATCATGGCGTCGGCGCTGTTCATCTACATGCTTCTGCAACCCATGGCAGGCTGGTTGTCCGACCGCATCGGTCGCAAGCCGCTTCTTGTGGGTTTCGGCGTTGCGGGCGTTCTCTGCACGACAGCGATTTTCCGGACATTGCAAAGCGTCACTTCGTCCTTCGGGGCGTTTTTGCTGGTGCTGGCGGGGCTGGTGATCGTCACCGGCTACACGTCGATCAACGCAATCGTGAAGGCAGAGCTTTTTCCCGCCAACATTCGCGCGCTCGGCGTCGCGCTGCCTTATGCGCTCGCCAATACGCTCTTCGGCGGCACGGCTGAATATGTCGCGCTCTGGCTCAAGCATATCGGGATGGAGGGGGGCTTCTACTGGTATGTCACCGCCCTGATCGGTGTGTCCCTCATCGTCTACCTGCGGATGCCCGATACCCGCAAAACCAGCCAAATATGATAGGAAGGGGATATTTCATGCCGTCATTCACGCGCGGATTCTGCCATATCGTGCCGCTCGTCCTGTTTTGTCAGCCCGCGCTCGCACAGGATGCTTCCGTCTCTCGCGAGCCGCCCTTTACTTCCGTGCAGCCCGGCGACTTCGCCATCGCCGGTTCGCTGTCCAACAGTTGGGCAGACTTCGACAATGACGGCGATCTTGACCTCGTCGTATCCTTGAAGGGCGGCAACATCCGGCTATACCGCAACGACAAAGGCACCTTCGTCGATGTCGGGCCGCAGATGGGCCTGCCGACGTCCGGCCCGGAAATGCGCGGTGTGGCATGGGGCGATTATGACGGAGACGGCTGGATCGACCTGCTGGGCGGCGCCACCATGCCGGGCGATCTCAGCCTGCTATTCCATAACGAAGGCGGCAAAAGGTTCACCAATGTCGCGCCGGAGGTGGGCCTGACGATCCCCAACAGATCCGCGCGTCAGACCAGCTTTGTCGATGTCGACAATGACGGAGATCTGGACGTCTATGCCGCGAACCGGATCGGTCCCAACAGCCTTTATCGCAACGATGGCGGCAAGTTCGTGCAGATATCGGTCGGAACCGGCGTATCCGACAGCCGCCCGACGGTCGGCGCATGCTGGTTCGACTATAATCGGGACGGCTTCCTCGACGTATTTCTCGCCAACCAGTCCGGTGCGACCGATGCGCTCTGGCGCAACAATGGCGATGGCACGTTCACCGACGTCGCACCCGAACTTGGCATGGACAATGCCGGGCGTTCGAAGGAAGAAGGCGGCGTCGGGTGCGCGGTCGGCGATTACGACAATGACGGCTATCTGGACCTGTTCGTCCCCAATTACGGCGTGAACGCGCTCTATCGCAACAATGGCGACGGCACGTTCACCAATGTCGCAAAAGACATGGGCGTCGCGATCGACAATCATGCGGTGGGTGCCGTGTGGGGCGATTATGACAATGATGGCTATATCGATCTCTACGTGACTTCCTATCACGGTCCCCGTGACCAGCAGCAGCCCAGGGACAGCCTGTTCCACAATGAGGGCGGCAAGGGCTTCCGGCAGGTTCTGACCGAAACGTCCCGGCTCAATGTCGGCGACCATGGCGTGCAGTGGGTCGATTACGACCGGGACGGCGCGCTCGATCTGTCCGTGATGCGCGGCTATACCAGCCAGGGCGGCCATTTCCTGTTTCACAACGATCTCGATCGTGCTGCCGCGAAACGCAGCCTGTCGATCACCTTGCTCGATGCCCGGGGGCGCTTCACCCGGATGGGCGCGGAAGTGCGGCTCTACGACCGGAAGGGCAAGATACTGGCTACGCGCCAGCTATCGACCGGGGACGGGTACAATTCGGAAAACGCAGCGCCGCTGCATTTCGGGCTAAAATCTCTCGCCCCTGTGAAGGTCGAAGTCACCTGGATGACGAAGAAGGGTCGTAAGCTCCAGACGCTTTCCGGGGTCAAGCCGTCTTATTATTATGGAAAATCGCTGGTTATCAAGGAACAGGAGGATTGAGCCTCCGGCATCTTTTCGGAAAAGACCCTCCGCCACGGACAGGGAGACTCTCCTGGTCCGCCGCGGCGGGGCGGGGGCACGCTATATCCGGAACCGCACTGTCCCGCCGGTCGTGCGTGGCTCGCTGGGCGACCCCAGGATCAGGCCGGAATTGCCGGCCTGAATCGTCAGGTTCTGGATATAATCGGCATCGAACAGGTTGCGCGCCCACACGACCAGCTCAAGTCCATTGGCAAAGCGATAGCCGATATTGGCGTTGGTCAGCGTATATCCGCGAATATAGGTGAAGCGCGACAGGCTGGGATCGCCGTTGTAACCGCTGCGCGACACGGTATCGATATGCGCGAATGCCTCGCCGCGCCCGACAGGCCGTGTGTAATCCAGCCCTGCGGTGAGCGCCAAACGAGGGAGTGAGGCCAGTCGGCGTCCGGTAAGGCTGCACTGTGTCGTCGCTGCCGTCTGTACCTCCAGCGGGCAAGGGCCCGCAGGATAGTCGCTATATCGTCCGTCCGACCATGCCAAACCGGCGCGCAGGTTCAAGCCGCGCCCGACCACCGCTGTCATGTCCGCCTCGATCCCCTTCACCGTCACTTCGGGAATATTGGAAAGATAACCGCGCAACTGCACCGTTTGGGTCAGCGAATTTTCGACGACCGTTGCCTGAAAATCGTGCACTTTCGTGTAAAAACCGTCGATATTGAATATAAGGTGCCTGTCTAACAGGCTATTCTTGATGCCGATTTCATAAGTTTGATTGCGCTCCGGACGCACGACGGCGGTCGCAAGAACCGGGCGGTTGCCATTATCCAGCGGCAGGCCCGACATGTTGATGCCGCCTGACTTGAAACCGCGCGCATAGCTGGCATAGGCCATCGTACCCTCCGTCACCTGCCATGCGATATTGCCGCGACCGGACAAACTGCCATCGCTGTCGTGCGCCTCATAACTTTGCGGGCGCAACACGCCCAGACGCGCGTTGATGAGCGCGGCATTCCCGGTCGCGGGGCCGCCTGAGACGACCGTGTCATAAGAGCCGTCCTTCTTCTCATGCGTATAGCGCAGACCGATCGTGGCCGTCACGGTCGGAACGACCCGCCAGTTCAGTTCGCCGAACGCGGCATAGCTGACGCTGCGAAAGTCGGTGCGACCGTCCTGGCCGTAGCCGTCGAGGAGGTTCGCCGGGACTGGCGTGCCCGCCGCACCGGTCGTGGTCCCGATCAGGTAGCGCGCCGCGGCGGGGCCGTAGACGCTGATCGGGCGCCCCACGAGCTTTTGCCGAAATCCGTACAACCCCGCTACGTAGGAAACCGGCCCGGCGCCGTTGGATGCGAGACGCAATTCCTGGCTATACTGGTCCTGCCGCGAAGGAATGTGCTGAGATAGCTGGACGGGAAGACCGGTATAGTCGCGGTCGTTTTCCGCGTCCCAGTTCCAGAACCGCCATGCGCTGACGGACGTGAGCGTCGCAAAGCCCAGATTCCAGTCGGCGATCGCGCTCACGCCGCCCTCATCGGTATCGACGCCAAGCGGGCCGTCGATGTCGGTCACGCGGTCATAGGGGTTAGTGCTGGCGGGGGTATAGCCAAATTGAGCGGCAAGACCTGCAGGGCCGCCGAACTGACGATTCGCGGGGCGCAGGCTCTGGCCCGTGCGCAGATAGACCTGGCCGCAGCAATAGGCCTGGAAATTCGTGAAATCGGCAATGAGGCGGATTTGAAGCCCATCGTCGGGCTGAAACAATAACTGCCCCCTTATTGCCTGCGTGCCCAGAGTGTTGGTGTCGCGACCGGTTCGAACGTTGCGGATCACGCCGTCGCGGCGGGTCGATACGCCAGACAGGCGATAGGCGATTGTGTCGGTGATCGGCCCGGACACCCACCCCTTCGCCTGCACGAAGTCGCGTTGGCCATATGACAGTTCGACGAACGCCTCCGGCGTGAAAGTCGGCGCGCGCGACGTGATGTTGAGGGCCCCTGCGGTTGTGTTCTTGCCGAACAAGGTGCCTTGCGGCCCGCGCAACTCCTCGACCTGCTCGATGTCGGCAAAGTCGAACGCGGCGGTCGCCGGTCGCGCGTGATAGACCTGATCGACGTAGAATCCGACGCCTGGCTCCAGACCGTCGTTGGCCTGGCTGACAGCCACCACGCTCGACCCCAATCCGCGGATGGTGAAGGCGGTATTGCGGGGATTGGCCGAACTGTAATTGAGGCTGGGAAGGAGCGTCGTCAGTCCCTGGGTGTTGATCGTGTAGCTGCGGTCGAGCAGATCGCCGCCGACGACGGACAGGGCAGCAGGCACCTTCTGCGCGCTTTCTGGCCGGCGTCGTGCTGTGACGATCACATCCGGCAATGCGTTCGCATCGGGAGACGGGCCGGGCGTCCGGGCGAAAGCGGATGGACCCGGCAGGATCGAGCAAACGCCACATAAGAAGATCGCAAAACGCTTCGACATCGACGGACACCCCTGTTGCACGGGTGTCCCCGTTCATGATGTTCGTTCGTATATCGAGTCTATATTCAATCGTATATAGACATAAAGGAGGTGCCGTGCCCTATCCGGGCGGGAGGGGTTCGGCCCGCAGGCTCGCTCGCAACCGCGCATAAGCGGGCCGGTCGGAGATTGTGGCCGCG
Organism: Sphingobium sp.; assembly: GCF_003248505.1. GTDB lineage: Bacteria > Pseudomonadota > Alphaproteobacteria > Sphingomonadales > Sphingomonadaceae > Sphingobium. The sequence continues at coordinate 116,468 of NZ_QFOA01000005.1, read as the reverse complement.
TCCCGCTCCATTTCGCGATAGGCGTGAAGAACGTCGATGCCGGTCGGCGTGACGCGTGCGCCCCGTTCGACGCCGCCCCCCTTCAAGGTTTCCACGAGCGGGGGATCGAAGCAGCGGTTCATCTCGTCGACCAGAAGCCATGCCCGACGATAGCTCATCCCCATCGCGCGAGCGGCAGCGGATATGGACCCCTGCGCCGCGATGGCGTCGAGCAGGTCTGCCTTGCCCGGCCCCAGCGCAACGGCATCCCCGCAGGCGATCTGCAATTTCAGCCAGAGTGCGCCTATCTTCATGCCCTGTGCCTATATGATCGGCCTGTCATATGGCAAGGTGCGGCCTTCCGCCCCATCGGCCATAAAGGGCTAATCCGGCCGACCGATCCGATAGGGGCCGGACCGTTCCGTCATGATCTCGCCCTTCCAGCTCAGTTGCACCGATCCTTCGACCAGCAACGCATCGATGGCCTCATGGACCTGCGGCATTGCATCCCGCCAATTGTGGCCCTGCGTCATTGCGCGCGCGATTTCGCTAGGGCAGACGGTCTTTCCCTCCTGCCTCTCTGCAATAAGGGCCATCGCCGCCTTGCGCGCTGCCCGCACATTCATCGCCTTTTGCCTTTGGGCGAACTACGACCTTTTGTCATCGGATCGGGTTTGGAAGGCGGTTTCCAGCCGGGCGGCGATACCATCTTCTGCTGGCTTGTCCCCAGCCCCATCGCTCCGGGCTTCGGTCGTTCCAGCCCGGAAAAATCCGCCTTCGCCGCTTCTTCCGCGGTCGCACCGCCACGCATGAGGTTGATCATGTCGCGACACCGCCGGGCTTCCTCGAAGTCCAGTGCCAGCGCCGCGGCTTCCATCCGCATTTCAAGGGTCTCGATCGTGTCAGCCATCCGGGACCAACGCGCGGAACGGCAATTGGCAACCGACGGATGTCGGCTTACCGGTCCGCCGCGTCGGTCGGCATATGGCTCCGCCTTGCAAACAGCAGCGTCAGCAGGACGAGCGCCGTCAGCAATCCGCATAAAAGCCAGGCCGCGTTCACCGCAGGGACGAGCGACGCCTTCTCCACCAGAGGCCGGATCATCTCCGTCGTGAATTCGTCGACAGGCTGTCCGCGTTGTTCGAGGAAAGCGTCCCTGGGTATGCCGATCCGCACTGCCGTCGCCACATCGCCCGCGCGTAGCTTTCCGGCAATCTGGCTGGCTTCGTTCGCCGCCCTGCCGAATATCGTGGTGTCGATCATCGCCAGGCCGACAGCGCCACCTAAGTTGCGCATGAGGTTGAACAGACCGCTCCCGTCCGCCACCATCGCCGCGGGCAATCGCCCCAGCGCCATCCGCGTCGGGGGCAGCAGGCAGAACATGATGGCCGCGCCCCGCACGATCTGGGGGATCAGCATGTCGGCAAAGTCTGTCTGCGCGGTTTGATGCGCGCTCATCAGAAGGCCGATCGCAAACAGCCCGAAGCCGAAGGCGGTGAGCCACCGGGGATCGACCCGGCGCTCGGCATAGACGGCAAGCGGCGCCGTTGCGAGTTGAGCGAGGCCTGTCACCAGCATGATCTCGCCGATGCGCAGCGGGCCGTGATCGCGCACCAACCCCAGGAAAAAGGGCATCAGGTAGGTCGATCCGAACAGGCCGAACCCGAGCACGAAGCTCAGGACGCACCCGATCGTAAAATGGCGATCGGCAAAGCAGCGCAATTCGACCAGCGGGCAGGCCGAAACCCATGTCCGCCCGATGAAGGCTGCCGCGCTCACTGCGGACAAACCTAGCAGGACAAGGACAGAAGGCGCTCTCCATCCCAGGGACGGCGCGTCTTTAAGACCGATCTGCAACGCGACGAGGGCAGTGCCGAGCAATATGAGCGCCAGAATGTCGATGGGCCGCGCACGGTGCCGTTCGGCGACCTTTCCGCGCAGAAAGATCGCCACGCCCGTCGCAGCGACGATGCCCGGAAGGATGTTGATGCGGAACAGCCAGTGCCAGGAATAGGATTGCGTGATCCATCCGCCGACAATCGGGCCGATAGTGGGCGCCAGGACCGCCGCCACCCCCGCGATCGTCGTCGCCAGCGCCTGCGAACGAGGCGGAAAGAGCAGGAATACGGCGGCAAACACTGCGGGGATCAGCGTGCCGCCGGAAAATCCCTGTACGATCCGCCATGCGACCAACTGGTGAAAGTCGTTGCTCATCGCGCAGCCGAACGAGGCGACCGTGAAGAGGCTGATCGCGCTCAGGAACAGCCAGCGCATACCCAGTCTCGCGGTCAGATACCCGGTCAGCGGTATGGCGACGATTTCGGCGGTGAGGTAAGCCGTCTGCACCCATATCATCTGGTCGGGCGCAATATGGAGCGCCGCCTGGATGGCGGGGAGGGATGTGGCGACGATCTGGATGTCGAGGATCGCCATGAACATCCCGACGCACATCAGGACAAAACCGATCCACTCACGATATCCGGCGGTCTGCGTTTCGCAACCGTTCAGGTCGCCCCCATCATTCATAACCGTGCCACCCCGTCGGCCCTTGTGTCTCTCGCACGATCGCTACTAGACAAAGGGAACTCGTGATGGGCAAACTCGTTGCGCACAAGAACCTTTTTTGCCGGTCCCCCGGTTACGTCAGGCGGCCTTATTTGAAACCGGTTTCCCTATTATCGCTAGCGACGGAAACGCCGCCTTATCATCTCTCCCAGGCACAGGCGCTCGAAACGGCACGCGATCTGATCGGCAAGGATTTCGCCGATTTCGAACGCCTGTCCTCGGTCTATGCGAATGCAGGCGTTTCGAACCGCCAGCTTGCCATGCCGGTGGACTGGTATCGCAGCCCCCGCTCTTTCCCCGAACGTGCAGCTGTCTATCTCGATGTCGCAGTGGACCTGTTCGTCGCCGCCGCGCAAAAGGCGATCGAACAGGCCGGCGTTCGCGCTCAGGATGTCGATGCGATCGTTACCGTGTCATCGACAGGTATCGCAACGCCCAGTCTTGAGGCACGCGCAATGGCGCGGCTGCCGTTCCGCAACGATGTCCAGCGTGTCCCGGTCTTCGGTCTGGGCTGCGCCGGCGGCGCAACGGGCCTCGGCCTGGCCAGCAAGCTTGCACGGGCCATGCCGGGATCGACGATATTGTTCGTCACGGTCGAACTGTGCAGCCTGGCCTTGCGAACAGATCACGCGGACAAGGCGGACATCGTTTCGACCGCCCTTTTCGGGGACGGAGCGGCCGCGTGTATCTTGCGGACGGGTACAGACGGCTTCGCCCACATCACCGGAAACGCCGAAAAGACTTGGAACGAAACGCTCGACATCATGGGCTGGCGTGCCGAGCCCACCGGCCTTGGCGTCGTTCTGAACCGTGCCATCCCGGTGTTCGCCCGGCGGGAGATGCGGCAGGCGATGGCCGAGATGCTGGCCCCGCAGGGCCTTGGCATCGACGATGTCGATCAGTTCATATGCCATCCCGGTGGCGCGAAAGTCGTCGACGCGCTGGAGGACGCTTTATCGCTTAATCAAGGGTCGCTCATCAAGGAACGCGAAGTGTTGTACGATCACGGCAATATGTCGGCACCGACCATCCTCTTCGTACTCGACCGATACCGTCGGGCGGGACTGCCGCCCCTGTCCGTCCTGAATGCGCTGGGCCCGGGCTTTACCGCGTCGACCGTGACGTTGCGGTGTCCGGCATGACGCTGCCTTATGCCATCATGGCTTTCGTCACGCTGCAAAGGCTGAGCGAACTGGCGATCGCCCGCCGCAACACCGCCCGGCTGCTCGCAGGCGGCGCGTATGAAGTGGGTGCAAGCCATTATCCGGTCATGGTCACGATGCACACCGCCTGGCTCGCGGCTCTGTGGCTGACCGTCGGAGGGCGGGATGTCAACCTGCCGCTGCTGCTCGTTTTCGCCGTGCTGCAACTTATGCGGGTCTGGGTGCTCGTGACGCTCGGGTCGCGCTGGACGACCCGTATCATCGTGACCCCTGCGGCGACGCTGGTCCGCAAGGGACCTTTCCGGTTTCTCCGCCACCCAAATTATGCCGTCGTGACCGCCGAAATCGCGGTGCTTCCGCTCGTGTTCGGCCTGTTATGGATCGCGGCGCTGTTCACGCTGCTCAACGCGGCCATGCTTTACGTCAGGATCGGCGCGGAAAATCGCGCGCTCTATCGTCCTTCGTCATGACCCGAACGCTTGGCGTTCGCCTCGCGCTCCGCCTTGATGCGCAACATCGCCGCATGACATGCAGGCGATGTCCGCTCGATATTTGCGATCATGCAAGCTTCGACCTTCTTCCGGCTCATGCTCTTCATTTCCGCCGGGCACAGTAGCCGCGCTTCCTTCACACAGGCTTTCTTGCCCGGATCGGATTGCGCCTGCACGGCTGGTGCGGCTACGGCCCATAGTAGCAGGGTGCCTACGCCCGCCAATTCACCAAGATCGCGCATCTTCATGCCGTGCCGTCTCCCTATGGGGCCAAGAATATACTGCAGGATTTTGCAGCGGCAGAGTGAACCTTCGATGAAGAGGCAAAAGGGAAACGCGGGACCGCAGGCGGCCTGTGCTGCATCAGGATCGATCCTGTAAGCGCATTCAGGGTTCGCCCACCTTCGAAGCGCCCGGTGCGACCGTGGGTATCTTTCGGTTGATGAATGTTGCGCCGAAGGCGGTCATGCCGATGATCACGAAGACAGGGGCAATCGTGTCGACGGAAGTCGGCCCGCCAAGCTCAAGCAAGCTGGCCGCAAAGCAGATGCCCAGCGACAGGCTGAGCTGTTGGAAGGTAGCGTAAAGGCTCGTAGCCGCGCTCATTGTTCTTTCGTCCAGATCGACGAACGCCATGGCGTTGTATCCGGTGAAGAGCAGCGACGTGAAGAATCCCGATACGAACAGGATCGTGGCCAAGGCGATATGGGGCCACCCCGGGCTGAACAGGGCGCAACTGGCGATGGCGATCGAAGCCCCTACGCTCGCACCGGCAAGGCTGGCGCGGTAACCGAAGCGGCGGATGATGAGCGGCGCCAATGGCTTCATGGCAAGAGCGCCCAGCGCATTGGCCATCATGATGGCGCCGGCCGTGGCGGCGGACAGGCCAAAGCCGAGTTGGAAGAGCAGGGGCAGCAGAAAAGGTTGCGCGCCCTGCGCGATGCGGATGAGCGTTCCGCCTGCAACGGAAAGCCCGAAGGTCGGTGTCCTGAAAAGGGAAAGGTCGAGAATCGGATCGGTGACGCGCTGCGCATGACGAAAATAGATCGCAGCAAAAAGACAACCGCATCCCAGAAGCGCGGCGATTACCGCGACAGACATGGGATGGGTGACCAGTTCCAGGCCGAACACCAGGGATCCGAGCGCTATTCCGGACAGCAGAAAGCCCGCCATGTCGAATCGCGCTACGGCAGCGGACTTGATCTGCGGCATCAGCCAGACCGCAAGGCCAAGACCGACGACGCCGATCGGGATGTTGAGATAAAAAATCCAGCGCCAGTCGAGATAGGTCACGATCAGGCCGCCGATCGGCGGTCCGACGATGGGGCCGACGAGCGCGGGCATCACCAGCCAGGACAAGGCGGCCACCAAATCCTCTTTTTCGACGCTCCGCAACAGAACGAGGCGACCGACAGGCACCATCATGGCGCCGCCGATGCCCTGAAACAAACGCGCGGCGACCAGCTCTGCGAGAGTGGACGATTGCGCACAGGCGATGGACCCTGCCATGAAGATTGCAATCGCGGCGCAGAATATGGTCCGCGAGCCGAAACGGTCCGCCAGACCGCCGCTCGCCGGGATGAAGACGGCCAGCGCGACGAGATATGACGTAAGAGCCAGGCTAAGGCCCGAGGCAGGAATGCCGAAATCGCGCGACATCGCCGGAAGGGCGATGGACAGGATCGTCGCATCCAGCTGCTGCATGAACAGGGCGAACGCGACGACGAGCGCGATTACACGATAAGGGCGGCGGGGTTCAGGCAAAGGCTGTCCGGACTTTGACGACATATTGTGCGACACAACGCTGCTTATCGCCGACGGTGCCGAACCTTTTCGGTACGTTGCTGTCCAACCTCACCGGAACCCGTTTCTCCCATCGTTCGACCGACGCACTCCGGACGGGATCGCCCGCCCGGACCTTAGCTCTCAATGCCACTCTCGTCACGTTCGACGAGGATAGAGCATCAGGCACGGTCGATCACCCGCCGGTTGACACGGCTGCCGATCAGCAGCGCGAGAAGGGACAGCAGCGCGGCGGCTGCGCACCAGGCGCCGGGGATCGCCTTGTCGCCCGTCGCCCCGATCAGCGCGGTGCTGATCGCGGGGGTGAACCCACCGAAGATCGCGGTCGCCATGCTGTAGGCGAGGCTGAAGCCCACGGTGCGGACATGGCCCGGAATGATTTCCGTCAGATAGACGATGAACGCGCCGTTATAGGTGGCGTAGATCGCCGCGAGCGACAATTCGACCGTCAGCAGCTTGCCGAAAGTCGGCGCCGACACCAGCCAGCTCATCAGCGGATAGGCGAGCACCGCGCCCAGCAGCGTCGCGGCAATCAGCAGCGGGCGACGACCGATGCGGTCCGACAGCGCCCCCATCGCCGGCAGCAGGACGAAGTTGGCGATGCCCACGCATGCCGTGACGAACAATCCCTCTCCCGCGCCAAGGTTCAGCACCTTGCTGCCGAAGGTCGGCGTATAGGCGGTGATCATGTAGAAGAAGACGGTGGTCATGACTGCCATCAACGCGCCTTGAAGCACGATGCCCCAGTTGGCACCGATGATCCGCATGATCTCCGCGACCCTGGGATGCTCCTTGCGCTGAAGGAAAGCATCGGTTTCCTCGACATGACTTCGAATGACGAAGAGGAACGGGATCATGATGCAGCCGATAATGAACGGCACGCGCCAGCCCCAGGCCTGCATGGTTTCGGGCGGCAGGCTGGTCGACACGGCCAGGCCGATGAGCGCGGCGAAGACAACCGCCGCCTGCTGGCTGGCGGACTGCCACGACGTGAAGAAGCCCTTGCGGCCGGGGGGCGCGATCTCGTTCAGATAGACCGACACGCCGCCCACCTCGACCCCTGCCGACAGGCCCTGCACCAGTCGCCCGACCAGAATGATGAGCGGCGCGGCAAGCCCGATCTGCTCGTACGTCGGCGTCACCGCGATTGCGAGCGTGCCCAGCGCCATCAGGCCCAGCACCAGCAGCAGCCCTTTGCGGCGGCCATGACGATCGACATATGCGCCGAGGACCAGCGCGCCCACCGGTCGCATCAGGAACCCGGCGCCAAAGGTCATCAGCGTGAGGAGAAGCGAAGCGAACTCGCTGCCGGTCGGAAAAAACGCCTTCGAAATATAGGTGGCGTAATAACCGAACACCATGAAATCGAACATCTCCAGGAAATTGCCGCTGGCAACGATGAAGATGGATTTGAAAGCCGATTTCTTGCGGGCATCCGTGGCCTGGGACAGCTGTCCCGCAGCAGGCATGGGTGGGACGGTCATGGATTCCTCTTTTGCGAAGCAGGTTCGAGGCCGGTCTGCCGGATCGCGGCATGCGCCTTGGGAGACGAGAGATAGTCGAGCAGCGCGCGGGCCGGTTTCTGCCTGGTCGAATAGGACACGATGCCGCCGGAAAAAGGCGTTACCTTCTGGAGCGATTCGGGCAGCAAGCCGACGATGCGGATGCCCTTGACGGGCTTGAGCTCGGACAGTTGCTGAAATCCGATTTCCGCCTCGCCCCGGGCGACGATCCTGCCGACAGGCGTCGCGGGGATCATACGCCCCTTGGGGCGCACCTGGTCTGCGATGCCCAGCTTGTCGAGCATCGTCGTCTGGATATAGACGCCGCTGGCACTGTCCGACCAAGCGACCGATTTCGCCTTGAGCAGCGCCGATCGAACCGCCGCTTCGCTCGATATGTCGGGGACAGGCGCACCTTCCTTCACGGCGACGGCGATCTTGGACAGGCCGAGATCGACTTCCGTATCGCGCACGATTTGTCCGGCGTCGGCCAGCTTGTCGAGCGAGGGCCGCGCCAGGATAACCACGTCGACTGCCTCGCGCCGGGCGAGGCGCGCGGGGATGGCGTTGGCGGTATCGCCCATGGACGGCCCATGTCCGGTCACGATCTTCGTCCCCGTCTCGGCGCTATATTGTCGCGACAGCGCGTCGAAGGCGGCGCTGAAGCCGCCGGAGCTCAGGACATGCACTTCGTTGGCGGTCGCGGCGGGGGAGGTGGCCGGAACCGTGTGACATGCCGACACCAGCAGCGCCGCGACGGCGGACAATGTGGCTTTCGGCCGGTTGCCGCTTGAAAGCCTGTGGGGCCTCCTCATGCGCGGCCTGTTCCACATGTCTGCACCCTCGCTCTCCTTGCATTTTTCGATACCGGGCATCGCCGCCGTCGGCACCGTCCCTAGGCAACGATAGAAGCGCCGGTTGATGCATTTATCAAATGCAATAAATGGGGCAGCTTATGTGCAAGGCGCATTGAATGAAGAACGAAGCCGCTACACCCAGAGTTGTCTGGCCGATCATGCCCATCGGGATATGCGCCGCCCCGTCCACGCGGCTCCCCCCTATGCTTTCATCGTGCCCTTCAAACCTTCGCCCAGGCATCCTTCAGCAGGCTGACGAACCGCGCCGCAGCGGGCGAAATCGGCGCGGAAGGCCTTTTCAGAAGTCCGATGGTCCGCACGATGACGGGCTCGCCCAGCGGTCGCCAGACAAGATCGCGCGCATCCGGCCCTGCGCAGGCCAGCCGCGGCAGGATCGAGGGTCCCAGCCCCGCATCCACCAGCGCAAGCGCGGAGGTGAGGCGCGTCACTTCATAGAACCAGGTCAGGTCGATGCCATGCGCCGCCAGTCCCGCCTCCAGCGTGGTGCGGTTGCCGCTCGCCCGGTGCACGGTGATCAGGCGCCGGTCTGACAGGTCGCTCCAGGCGATATCGGGCATCGCGGCGAGCGGATCGTCCTTTCGGCAGATCAATCCGTAGGGATCGTCGTGAAGCGGTTCGTAGGCCAGATCGGAATCGCTCGATACCGGCAGTGACAGGCCGAATTCCGCTTCGCCCGTTCGCACTGCCTCCGCACATTCGGTTGCCGACAGGTCGAGGATGCGAACGCGGGTATTGCGATAATCCTCGCCAAACCGTTGCAGTACGTCAGGGAGAAAGCGAACCGTCGCGCTCGGCACGCTGGCAAGCGTGATCCGCCCCGCCTGTCGCTCTCCATCGGCCATGAGTCCGACCAGCGACCCGTCGAATTCGTCGAGCATACGGCGGACCAACGGCAGCACTTCCCGGCCCGCAGGGGTGACGCGCACATGGCGTGTGGTGCGATCTAACAAAATCGCTCCCACGGAATTTTCCAGCTTCTGGATCCGCCGACTGAGCGCGGGCTGGGACAGGTTCAGTTGCTGCGCGGCCCGCTGAAAACTGCGACCTTCGGCCACGGCCACCAGCGCCCTCAAATCCAGCAATTCGCAATTGATCACGCACTCGTCCTTCCGCCCGCATGGGGAGGGGGGAAGTCTATATCAATCGGATGGCCGATAAAGCCCCGCTTATTCCGCCGCCTGTGGCCAAAGATCAGGGGACAAGAGCGGCGGGTGTGTATCGCCGCTCATACCGTGCCCCCAACCGCGTCAGGATTTCATAGGATATCGTGCCCGCTTGCGCTGCAACGGCATCGACCGACTGGTGGGGGCCGATCAGTTCGACCGCGGCGCCGGGCTTTAAAAGAGCTTCTGGCACTCCGGTCACATCGACGGTCATGCTGTCCATCGAAATCCGGCCCACGATGGGCGCTGCATGTCCCCCGATGAAGACACGTCCTCGCCCGCTCAGGCTGCGTGGCCACCCGTCCGCGTAGCCGACGCCGATCGTCGCCAGCCGCGCCGGTGCGGCGAAGCGGTGCGTCATGCCATATCCCACGCTGTCCCCTGCCTCGACATCGCGCAACTGGACGACGCGGCTTTCCAGCGTCACGACGCGAGAAAGGCCGACACCGCTCGCCTGCGCGGCGGCACCATAAAGGACGATGCCGGAACGCACGATATCGCCGTGGTCGGGACGATCCATGAATGCGCCCCCCGAATTGTCGATCGACCGCAGCGCACCGGGAAAGTGCCTGGCTGCATCGGCGAAGCGCGCGAGTTGCGTCGCATTCATCGGATTGTCCGGCTCATCCGCGCAAGCGAAATGGCTCATAACCAGACGGACATCGATCCCAGCGATGAGCGTATCGTCGGCAACAATCCGGTCGAGTTCGCGGGGCGACAGGCCGAGCCGCGACATGCCGCTGTCCAGATGCAGCGCGGCGGGCAGCCGGCGGCCCAGCCGCCGCGCTTCGCCAGCCCAACCCGCGATCTGATCCAGCGAGTTGAGGACGGGGACAATCGCCTGCGCCGCGCACGCGCCTTCATCCCCCGGCATCAGCCCGTTGAGGACGAACAGATCGCAATCGGCATCGAGCAAGGGCCGCAGCGCCAGCGCTTCGCTCAGCATCGCGACAAAGAAATGGCGACACCCCGCCGCCGCGAGCGCCGGCGCGACGACATGGGCGCCAAGGCCATAGGCGTCGGCCTTCACGACACCGGCGACATGGGCATGGCCCACGCGACGTCCAAGCGCCCGATAATTGTCGATCAACGCGCCCAGGTCGATATGCAACGTCCCGGCGTACCCCGTCGCCATTCCCGCGCCGTTCATCGCTCCACTTCCTCAGGGGCGCCGCAGAGAGGCACACGTCGGGCCGGAGGCGATCTTGCAACGATGCGGCCCACCTCGTGACGATCCATTCACCCTGTCTATTCCCTGCGTGCCACTCGTCAATCAGGCGCCTGTCCGCGCCCGGCATCTGGTAGGTGACGCATGGAAGGATGACAAGTCGGCCGCATCTCTCGCTCGGGCTGCCTTTGCAAGCTGCTTGGCGATTAAGGCACGGACATGGTCGTCATGAAAGGCGCGTTCGGGTGGGATATTGCGCGTTGCGGTCCGCCCACCGGACTAAGCGGCGTGGAGCGTCGAGCGGCGCGTGCCATACCGGTTCTCCGGTTCCGGCAGCCCCAGATGCGCGCGAAAGGTTTCGCCCTCATAATCCTGCCGGAACAGCCCGCGGGCCTGAAGGATCGGGATCACCTTGTCCACGAACAGGTTTAGCTGGCCCGGCAACGGCTCGAAGATGACGAAGCCGTCCGCGGCTCCCTCCTCGAACCATGTCTGCAATTGGTCGGCGACGGTCTGGGGCGACCCGACGAACGCGCCGCGCGGCGTGGCGAGCCGTTCCGCGACCTGGCGCAGCGTCAGTTGTTCGGCCCGCACGTCTGCCAGGATGCGCAATGCGCCGCTTTGCTGGCTGTTGAACCCGATATGGGCGACATCGGGAAAGGGTGCGTCGAGATCATATTGCCGGAAATCATGATCGTTGAACGTGCGCGACAGGAAACCGAGGCCGGTTTCGATGGATTCGAGCGCCGCCAGTTCGCGATAGCGCGCCTCGGCGTCTTCGTCCGTGTCGCCGACGATCGGTGCGATGCCCGGCAGCACGAACAGCAGGTCGGGGTCGCGGCCAAAGCCCTTGGCACGCGCTTTCACGTCGGCAAGATAGGCCTGCCCTTCTTCACGGGTCGGCGCATGTGTGAAGATCACTTCGGCATGTCGCGCGGCGAAGCTGCGCCCATCCTCCGATGCGCCGGCCTGAAAGATCACGGGCTGCCCTTGCGGCGTGCGCTTGATGTTGAGCGGGCCGCGCACCTGGAAAAATTCGCCCTTATGGTCCAGCCGGTGCAGCCGGTCGGAATCGACGAAACGCCCGCTCTCCTTGTCACCGACGTGCGCGCCGTCTTCCCAGCTGTCCCACAGGCCCTTCACCACATCGAGATATTCAGCGGCGATGCGATAGCGGGTCGCGTGGGCGGGATGTTCGGCCTTGCTGAAATTGGCGGCAGTATCGCCGAGCCAGGAGGTAACGACGTTCCATCCTGCCCGCCCGCCGCTCAAATGATCGAGCGAGGCGAACTGGCGTGCGACGTTGAACGGCTCGGAATAGCTGACGGTCAGCGTGGCGACCAATCCGACGCGAGATGTGGTGGCGGCCAGCGCCGACAGGATGGTGATCGGTTCGAACCGGTTGAGGTAATGCGGGCTCGATTTTTCGGTAATCGACAGGCTGTCGGCGACGAACAGGAAATCGAACTTGCCGCGCTCCGCCGTGGCCGCCTGTCGCTGGTAATGCGCCAGACTGGTGCTCGCGCCGACATCGCGGTCGGGGTGACGCCAGTCGTTCCACGTACGGCCGACGCCGTGCAGGATGAAGCCGAGCTTGATGTGCGGGGATTTCGCCATGGGACTGCCCTTTCGTGCGAAGAAGAGGGCGAAAGGATAGGGGCAGGCGGCGTCCCGCGACCAACGCGAAGTCGTGCGGACGTTATGACTTGGGCAAATAGTTGCGCGGGATCACAGCCCCGCTGCCTCGACCCAATGGGCATGGCTGATTTCCCGTGCCAGCGTCCAGACCTGCCGCCGGATATCGGGCACCGCGACGATCTCCCAATGCGCACCGCGCGTCATAGGCCCGGCGACGCGCAGCCTGTCCTGTGCCGCGCCGGACATGTCCACCGCGCGGCACTGGCGATCGACATCGATGCCGATCGCCAGCGGATCGGGGCGGATCGCACCCCGCTTCGTCAGCGCGCGCAACAGCGGATCGCGGGTCCGGCGCAGGTCGCCGAGCGGGCCGGTGCAGTTCACGACGCGTGCAAAGCGCCGCCATGCGATCGCGTCGCCGCCGCGCGACCGGAGCGCGACCGCGATCCGCTCCGCCTCCGGCCGCACTTCGACGATCCGTGCCGCCTCGATCTCCAGTCGTCCCGCGTCCTGCATCGCCGCCAGCCTGGCCGCGACCGCCGGGGCGATGCGATGGCGATGCACGTCCCAATAGGGCCTCAGGTGCCGCAGGAACCGCGCGCGCTCCTGCGCGCTCGCGCTGCGCCACAGGTCCTGGGTAAAGGGGCGCAGCTCGTCCACCGCCGCGCGCCAGCCGGTTTCCAGCGCCCGCGCACGCACCTGCCGCACCAGCTGGGACGCCGATCCCGTCGGCCTTTCGGGAAGGGGCGTTCCCATCGACACCGGCGCATGGGCGTGGGGCATCAGGCCGCGCCGCGATATGGCGACGATCTGCCCGGCAAATCCCGACGATTGAAGGCTGAGCGCACAATCGATTGCCGTGAGGCCGCTGCCCAGCAGCAGTACGTCGTCCTGCCGCTCGAGACCCTCGCTCAACCGCGCCGCCCAGGGATCGTCGATATAGGCCGGGTGCGACAGATCCGCAAAGGGCGGCAGATCGTGCGGCGGCAGGTTCCCCGGCGCAATGACGGCAATATCCGCCTCCACTCTTTCGCCCGATCCCAGGCTTACCGTCGCGGCGCCGGTCGTTTGCTGGATGTCGACCGCTTCCGCCTCGATCAGGCGCAACCGTGCGCCGGCATCCCTCGCCGCTTCGTCCAGCAACGCACGAAGATAGAGGCCATAGGTCCCGCGCGTCGCGAAACTCGCATCCTGTCCGCCCTGACGCGCCTTCAGCCAGTCGGCGAAATGGCCGGGGCGGTCGGGCAGGGCGCTCATATTGGCGGCGCGCACGTTCAGCAGATGGTCGTCCTGCGCCGCGCCATAGGCAAGCCCGCGCCCCAGCCTGTCGTGCCGCCGCTCGATCAGCGTCACATGTGCGTCGCCATGACGCAGCAGGTTGATCGCCAACAGCGTCCCGGTGAAGCCCCCGCCGACAATGGCGACATGGTCTGCGATCAGCATCGATCAAGCTTTTCTAATGGATCGGTCAGCATTGCTTGTGAGACATATCTCTACTAGCCCGATAGATAAATAGCTGTTGCGATGTTTTTTGGAGATGCGACTCGATGTCATCCCTGCGATCTCTTCTGGCCGGATGGCGCCGCTGGAAAGAGGCGGCGGCCCGCGAACTGCTGCGCGATCCCGACGTGGTCCTGTTCGAACGCGCAGGCGGCCCCCTGCATGACGGGCAAGGCGATCGTGACCGCTGACGCCGTTTCGCGCCGCCTGTTCCTGAGCGGCACCGCCTCGGCCTGCCTCATGCTGTCGGCATGCGGGGCGGGCGGCGGGGGGCGACCGACGCTGCGTGTCTCCGTCACCGGCAAGGGGGACAGCGACACCCGACTGCTCTTCAAGGTGGCGGGGATCAAGGCCGAAGGGTTCGATATCGCCTATAGCGAATTTCAGTCGGGCCATCTGGTGATCGAGGCGTTGAACGGCGGATCGCTCGACTTCGGGGGGATGAGCGAGATCCCGCCCATCTTCGCCGCCGCCTCCACCATCCAGAGCTTCCGCCAGATCGCGGTGGTCCATGGCGACGTCAATAATCAGGCCGTGATCGTCCCCAAAGGATCGCGGGCGAAGAGCATCGCCGATCTCAAGGGTAAGCGGGTCGGCTATGTGCGCGCCACCACATCGCAATATTTCCTCATTCGCATGTTGGAAGAAGTCGGCCTTGGCTGGGACGACATCAGGCCGGTCGCCATGGGCGTCAGCGACGGCGCGGCGGCCTTCGCGCAAGGCGCGCTCGACGCATGGGCGATCTACGGCTTTCCGATCCAGCGCGCGATCGCGACCGAGGGTGCGCGCATCCTGCGCACCGCCCAGGGCATCCTGTCCGGCAATTATCTGGTCGCGGCGCATGTCGATGCGCTGGCCGATCCGACCAGGGCACGGATCATCGGCGACTATCTCGGCCTCTTGCGCAGGGCCTATTCCTGGGCGGCGGCGCATCAGGACGAATGGGCGCGGATCGTGTCGCAGGATATCGGCGTGCCGCTCGCCTATGTCCAGGACCAGTTCCGCCGCAAAAGCGCGAACTATGAACTGCGTCCGGTGACGTCCGACGCCATCGCATCGCAGCAGAAGGTCGCCGACCTGTTCCACGCGCAAAAGCTGCTTCCCCGGCCCGTCGACGTTCGTCCGCTCTGGGACGATCGCTTCCATTCCGTCCTCGTTCGAAAAGGCTGATCGTCATGGCCACCCGCCTCGCGCCCCCGCAAACCGAAGCCCCCGCGCTCACCGACGCCTATCTGGACTGGCTGACGCAGGAACTGGCCTCCCATGCCGAAGCCTGCGACCGCAGCGCCGAATTTCCGCGAGCGCCCTTCGATCTGCTGGCGCGCGAGGGGCTGATCGGCCTTACCGTCCGCCGCGAACTGGGCGGGCGCGGAGCGGACCTGACAGAAGCGCTGCGCGTGCTGGGCGCGGTGGCGAAGGGTGAGCCCTCGACCGCGCTGATCCTGTTCATGACCTATCATTATCACGCCAGCCCCCATCGCGCGCAGGGCTGGCCCGCCGGAATCTACGAAGCGCTGGCCGCCGATGCCGTCGCGGGGCGGGGACTGATCGGCGGGCTGCGAGTCGAACCGGAACTCGGCACGCCGGTGCGCGGCGGCCTTCCCGCGACGACCGCCCGGCGGACCGCCGACGGTTGGGCGATCAGCGGCACGAAAATCTATTCGACCGGATCGACCGGTCTCGACTGGTATTCGGTCTGGGCCCGCACCGACGAGGACGCGCCGCGCGTCGGCAATTTTCTGGTAAGAGCGGGCAGCCCCGGCGTCGTGATCGAGCCTGCCTGGGATCATCTGGGGATGCGGGCGACCGTCAGCCACGCCGTTCACTTCACCGATACCCCGACCCCGCTCGACCATGCGGTCGATATCCGCCTGCCTGAACAATGGGCGACAGGGGCTGGCGACACGGGTCTCGCCATATGGAACGCGCTTGCCATATCGACCATCTACGACGGCGTGGCCCGTGCTGCGCGCGACTGGCTGACGCGCTACCTTAACGACCGCAGGCCTTCGAACCTCGGCGCGTCGCTCGCCACCCTGCCGCGCGTGCAGGAGAAATTCGGCGAGATCGAGGCCCTGCTTCAGGTGAATGCGACGTTGATCCGCGATGCCGCCACGCGCTACGACGGAGGCGATCCGCCCACCGCGATCGCGGTCAACAGCGTCAAGCATGTCGTCACCGCCAATGCCATCCGCGCGGTCGAGATCGGCCTCGAACTCACCGGCAATCCCGGCCTCAGTCGCAACAATCCGCTGGAACGCCATTATCGCGACATATTGTGCAGCCGCATCCATTCGCCGCAGACCGACACGATCCTTCTGGCCGCCGGTCGCGCTGCTTTGGGGCAATAGCCATGTCGCTCATCATCGCTAGCCAACTCGACGCGGAATTCAACAGGGGGCTGGGGCAGCATCCGGTCGCGCCGGTCGTGATCGACGTGGCCGAGGACGAACCGTGGACCGCAGCGGCGGAGGCCGATCTGCTGCTCGTCCGCCCGTCACCTGCCTGGCGACAGCCACGCGTAGCGCGACCTTCCGTGTGGCCGGGGCGGCTCCAATGGGTCTATAGCGCATCGGCAGGCATCGATTTCTATCCGGACTGGCTGCTCGACGCACCGCTCGTCACCTGCGGTCGCGGCGTGGCATCGGACGAAATCGCCGATTATGTCATCGCGGCCATCTACGCTCATGCCAAGAATCTGGACGCCGTCACGGCCCGCTCCCGCGCGCAATGGATACAGGCGCCGCTGGGGCGGGTGTCGGGCACCACCGTGGGCATCGTCGGCCTGGGCGCCATCGGTCGGGCCGTGGCTCGCCGCGTGCTCGCGCTCGATGCGCAGGTGGTCGCGCTGCGCCGGTCGGGCGCGCAGACGGGCACCGGCGGGGTCGAATTGCTCGCCGACCTGCCCACGCTGGTCGCGCGCGCCGACCATATCGTCATCGCCGTTCCAGCCACGCCCCATACGCGCCATCTCTTCGACGACGCGCTGCTCGCCTGTGTGAGGCCCGGCGCGCATATCGTCAACGTCGCGCGAGGATCGGTGGTCGATCAGGATGCCCTGATCCGCGCGCTCGACCGCACGGACGGGCCGGGCTTCGCCACGCTCGACGTGACCGATCCCGAACCGCTGCCGGACGGGCACCGGCTCTACACCCATCCCAAGGTGCGGTTGACGCCGCATATCTCCAGCAATTACGCCTCGGTGCGCCATCGGCTGCTGGAAAAGGTGCGAGACGACATCACGCGCTTCGTGCGCGGGGAAACGCCGTCCGACGTCGTCGATCCCGCGCGCGGCTATTGATGCCGCTACGGCCCTAAAGCGCCTCGACCGTCTCGTGTGCCAGTTCGGCCAGTCGCTGGGCCGCGTTGTCGAGCGTGTCGCCGGTGCGCAGGATCGCGGCGACATGCGGCAACGCGGGGAGCCTCTCATGCACCAGCGTCGCATCGTCGCCGATGAACAGATGCGTGCGGCAGGTAATGCCCAGGCCCGCCCCGACGGCGGCCTTGAGCGTCGCGAGATTGGGCGTCTCGACCGCGATCCGCCATGGCAGCCCCGCATCGTCCAGCCCCCGGATCGCCGCCTCGCGGAACCGGCACGGTTCCTCCAGCACGGCCAGCGGAATGACGCTGCGGTCGGCCAGCACGGCGTCGCCATACCAGCTCATCGGCGCGACCGTCACGGCGGACGGGTCGCTGGGCGCGGCAAAGCCGAGCAGGATGTCCAGTTCCCTTCGATCCAGCAGCGCCTGCAACTCCGCCGTGCCCGCGACCCGCGCATAGATTTGCGCGTCGGGGTGCAGTTCGGCAAAGCGCGAAAGCAGCCCCGACAGCAGCGTATCGGCAAAATCCTGCACCATGCCGATCCGTGCCGGCCCGGCGAAGCGCCCGGCGCTGACCGCGGCCACTGCCTCGTCGTGGAGCAGCAAGACGCGCCGCGCGTAATCGAGCATCACCTCGCCCGCCGCCGTCAGGTTGAGCCGCCGCCCGTCGCGCAGGAACAGGCTTTGCTGCACCAGTTCCTCCAGTCGCTTGATCTGAAGGCTTAGTGCCGATTGCGTCACGAACACCTTTTCCGATGCGTTGAGCATCGATCCGGTATCGACGATAGCGACGAAGCTGCGCAGCAGGTTGGTAGGAAGATTGACCGGCACGGCGGGCCTTTCTGCAAGAAACAGGGATGGATCGACCCGGTGCCGGGAACGACGCCATCTATCGCCCATGCTCATATATCAATCAAAAAAGTAGAGATTGGCCACGGCCAATGAAATCTACGCCCAAAGGATCACGTTACCGAAATCCGCCATTTTACGCGTCGAACGGAGCCTTACCGACGCCCGACCGCGCGCTATAAACATCGCTCATAAGTCGCAGCGAAAAAACTTAATTGAATTGGTAGAGAATAAATGGTGAGCCTTGGGGAACCCGAACGAGGACCCCGATATGGCGAGCGCCGCAATCGACACGTCAAACAGGATACGCCCCGGATTTTCACTGTCGCGCTTTGGCGGTCGCTGGCTGTCGCCGCTGCTGCTGCTCTTGCTGTGGGAACTGGGTTCGCGCAGCGGCCTGATCCCCGAACGCACGCTTGCCGCACCCTCTGCGGTGATCGGGACGCTGGTGGAAATGCTGGTGTCCGGTGAATTGCCGTCCAACCTCCTCGTCTCCTTCGCCCGAGTCGCTGCCGGTCTGGCGATCGGCGTAGCCCTGGGGCTCGTGCTCGGCCTTGTGTCGGGCCTGTCCCGCAATGGCGAACTGGCGGTCGATCCGCTCATGCAGATCAAGCGCACCATCCCTGCCCTGGCGCTGACGCCGTTGTTCATCGTCTGGTTCGGAATCGGTGAAACGCCCAAGGTGGCGCTGATCGCCTTCGCCACGATCTTTCCCGTCTACCTCAATCTCTACAGCGGCATCCGCAGCGTCGATCCGCGCCTGCTCGACGCCGCCAAAAGCTTCGGGCTGACCCGGGCCGAGCAAGTCTGGCATGTCGTGCTGCCCTCGGCGCTGCCTTCGCTGCTGGTCGGGCTGCGCTACGCCCTTTCTGTCTCGATCCTGGTTCTTGTCGTCGCCGAACAGATCAACGCGTCGGCGGGCCTTGGATACCTCATCAACAACGCCCGCGATTTCATGCGGACGGACATCATCGTCGTATGCCTCATGGTCTACGCCATCCTCGGCCTGGGTGCCGACTGGCTGGTCCGTGCCCTCGAAGCGCGCGCCCTCGTTTGGCGCCCCAGCATTACGGAGCAATAAGCATGGACGCTCGCCTCGGTTTCGCCACGGTCGACACCGCCATCCACCACGCCCATCCTCATCCCGAACCGGTCGTGCGCCTGCGCGGCTTCACCCGCCGCTTCGGACCGACGGCCGTCATCGACGGGCTGGACCTCGACATCGCGCCCGGCGAATTCATCGCGCTCCTGGGTCGCTCCGGCTCCGGCAAGACCACGCTGCTGCGCACCCTTGCCGGTCTCGACGAAGTGCGGGGGCAGGATGTCGAGGTGCCCGACAGCCGCGCTGTCGTGTTCCAGGACGCGCGCCTGTTGCCGTGGAAGCCGGTGTGGAAGAATGTGGGCCTCGGCCTCAAGGGCGATATCCGCCCCCGCGCCGAAGCGGCGCTGCGCGAAGTGGGCCTTGGCCACCGCATCGACGCCTGGCCGCTCACTCTGTCGGGCGGGGAGGCGCAGCGCGCTGCGCTCGCCCGCGCGCTGGTGCGCGAACCCCGCCTGCTCCTGCTCGACGAACCCTTCGCGGCGCTCGACGCGCTGACCCGATACCGGATGCACGACCTTGTCCTGTCGCTCTGGCGCGCGCATCGCCCCGCCGTGCTGATCGTCACTCACGATGTCGAGGAAGCGATCGCGCTTGCCGACCGCGTGCTCGTGCTCGACCGGGGCCGGATCGTCGCGGAAGAGCGCATTGCCGCGCCTCGCGGCGAACGCGCCAGCTTCTCCGCTCGCCTGCGCGACACGCTGCTGTCCCATCTGGGCGGCGACGACCCGCGCATCCTGCCCTTCGCCCCCACCCTGGAAGCGGCGGAATGACGGCACTCGCCGCCCTCGAACGCCCGACGGACACGGCGCGCCTGCGCGGTTTCGTGACGGCCTTCGCCGATCTTCTCGCCGCCACGCGCGACGAACGAGCGATCCTGGACAGCGGCAGCGCGCTCCTTGCGCGCCTGATCGCCGACGACGCATGGCTGCCCGACGCCTTCGCCCGGCCCGATCCCGACCGCTACCAGCAATATCTCCTCCATTGCGACAGCCGCGAACGCTTCAGTGTCGTCAGTTTCGTGTGGGGGCCGGGCCAGTCGACCCCGATCCACGATCACAGCGTCTGGGGCCTCGTCGGCGTGCTGCGCGGGGCCGAGAAGGTGGAGCGGTTCCGCCGCGCGCCGTCAGGCGCGCTGGTGGCGGAGGGAGAGGAGCTGTTGCAGGCAGGCACGGTGGACGCCTTCTCGCCGCGCGGCGGGGACATCCACCGCGTGACCAACGCCCTTGCCGACCGCCCCTCCGTCAGTATCCACGTCTATGGCGCGAACATCGGTGCGGTGGAGCGCGCGACCTATGCGCCCGACGGCACGTCCAAATCCTTCATCTCGGGATACGCCAATCGCGTCATCCCCAACCTCTGGGACAGATCGAGACAGCCATGACCACCGACACGCTTTCCCGTATCCAGCTATCGACCCCGCAGGACATCCGCCGCGCGCTGCTGATCGGCAGCGAAATCGCGCTTATCGACGTGCGGGAGGAGCATGAGTTCGCCCAGGGGCACCCGCTCTTTGCCGCACAGATCCCGCTGCGCCGCATCGACGAGGAAGCGCGCTGGCGCATCCCGCGGCTTGCCACGCCCATTGTCGTCTACGACGATGGCGAAGGGCTCGCGCGCAAGGCCGCCGTCCGGCTGGAGGCGCTGGGCTACACCGACGTGCGGGAATTGGAGGGCGGCCTTTCGGGCTGGCGCGGCGCGGGATACGAACTGTTCGAGGACGTGAACAGTTACAGCAAGGCGTTCGGCGAACTGGTCGAACATCGCCGCCACACCCCCAGCCTTCCCGCCGAGGAAGTGCAGGCGCTGATCCGCGAAAAGGCCGACATTCGCATTCTCGACGCCCGCCGTTACGACGAATATCATACGATGAGCATCCCCACCGGCACCAGCGTGCCGGGCGCGGAGCTTGCGTTGCACGCGCGCACCGTCGCGCCGGATCCCGACACCACGATCATCGTCAACTGCGCAGGCCGCACCCGGTCGATCATCGGTGCGCAGTCGTTGGTGAACGCAGGCGTCCCCAACAGGGTCTATGCCCTTCGCAACGGCACCATCGGCTGGACGCTGGCGGGGCAGGAGCTTGAAACCGGCCAGACCCGCGCCGCGCCGGAGGTGGACGCCGCCGCAACGCAGGAAGCGCGCATCCACGCCCGCGACGTCGCCTATCGCGCAGGCGTGAAACGCATCGGCTGGGATGAGCTGGAGGCGCTCAGGGCGGACACCGCACGCACGCTCTACCTCTATGACGTGCGCCAGCCGCGCGAATATGAAAGCGGCCATCTCCCGGGCTTTCGCAATGCGCAGGGCGGCCAGCTGGTGCAGGAAACCGACCATAACGCCCCGGTGCGCGGCGCACGCATCGTCGTGACCGATCCCACCGGCGTGCGCGCCGACATGACCGCATCCTGGCTCGCACAGCTGGGATGGGACGTCCATGTGCTCGACGTCGACTGGTCGGCGGTCGCGCTGGAGCGCGGGTCGGACGGCGCCCCGCCGCCCCGTGGCCCGGAGGGCCGCTACAAGCGCCCCTATGAAGGCACCGATAACAAGGCCGCCGCGATGCAGGCCTATCTCGACTGGGAATATGGCCTTGTCGCGCAGTTGGAGCGCGACGGCACCCACGGCTTCTTCGTCATCTGATCTTCTAGCAAGGGAGGACGCGTCATGAGCGTCAGGTTCATCGGCTATATCGGCTTCAACAACGGGTCCGAAACGCAGGCGGCGGTGCGCAGCCGCGCGCTCGACATCGACTATGTGGACGCAGCGGCAAAGGCGCAGGAGGAGGGAGGCTTCGACCGCGTCCTCATCCCCTTCGGCTCCAACAGCCCCGAAAGCCAGATCGTCGCTGCCCATGCCGCCGCCCGCACCACCCGGCTCGGCTTCCTCGTGGCGCACCGTCCCGGCTTCACTCAGCCCACGGTCGCCGCGCGGCAGCTTGCCACGCTCGACCAACTATCGGGCGGGCGCGTCGCCGTTCATATCATCACCGGCGGCGCGGACGAGGAAATGGCGCGCGACGGTGACACGCGGACCGTGAAGGCGGAACGCTACGCGCGGACCGACGAATATCTGACCGTGCTGCGGCAGGAATGGACGGCATCCCATCCGTTCGATCATCAGGGCCGCTATTACGACATCCGCCAGGCGTTCAGCGCGATCAAGCCGGACAATCTGCCCGTCTTCTTCGGCGGATCGTCGGACGAGGCGATCGAAGTGGCGGGCCGCCATGCCGATGTCTACGCGCTCTGGGGCGAAACGCTCGCCGCCGTGCAGGACACGGTGCGCGCCGTACGCCGATCCGCCGCGCGCTTCGGCCGCAATCCCGGTTTCTCGCTCTCGCTGCGCCCGGTCATCGCCGACACCGAGGAAGCGGCATGGCGGCGCGCAGCCGAGATCGAGGAACAGGTGCGCGAAAACCGGGTTGCGGCTGGCCTGCCGCTCAGCGGCCATCGCCCGCCTAATGCAGGATCGCTCCGCCTGCTCGAAACCGCCAGCGCCAACCGTCAGGACAAGCGGCTGTGGACAGGCGTCGCCGCGCTCACCGGCGCGCAGGGCAACAGCACCGGCCTTGTCGGCACGCCCGAACAGGTCGCGGACGCGATGCTCGATTATTATGACATCGGCATCGATCATTTCCTGATCCGCGGTTTCGATCCGCTGGGCGATTCGGTCCTCTATGGCCGCGAACTGCTGCCGCTCGTCCGCGCCAAAGTGGCCGAGCGCGACGCGGGTCGCCTGGCGCTGGCAGGCTGATCGATGGCGAAAAAGAAGTCTGTCGTCCTCCTGTCGACGGCTCTTGTCGCGGTGGCGGGCCTTGGCCTTGCCGCCGCGACCTTTTCGCGCGGCGACGATCATGTCCTGCGCGTCGCCAACCAGAAGGGGCAGGTGAAGGCGATGATGCTGGCCTCGGGCGCTCTGGAAGGCGCGCCCTACAAGGTCGAATGGTCCGAATTTCCCGCCGCTCAGCCTTTGCTGGAGGCGGTCGGCGGCGGCGCGGCGGACCTGGGCCTCGCCGCCGACGCGCCCTTCATCTTCGCCTGGCAGAGCGGCAGCCCCGTCAAGGCGATCGCGGTGCAGGCTCCCGTCAACCAGGCGCCCGAAGCGCTCGCCGTACTGGTGAAGACCGGATCGCCCATCCGCACCGCGCAGGATCTGGTCGGACGGTCGGTCGCCACGACGCGGGGCTCCATCGGCCATCATCTGCTGTTGCAGGCGCTCGAACGCGCCCGCATTCCGGCGGACAAGGTACGTATCACTTTCCTTCCGCCCGGCGACGCGAAGGCCGCCTTCGACAGCGGCGCCATCGACGCATGGTCGACCTGGACGCCCTACACCAACGTCGCCGTCAAGGAAGGCGCCCGGGCGGTCGTGGACGCAAAGGATTACGGCCTGCCGCTCTATATCGACATCGCCTATGCCGACTCGATCGGTCCCAAGCGCGCCCTGCTCGCCGATTTCCTGAAACGCGAAGCGCGGGCCGTCGCTTGGGCGCGCGCCCATCCCGACGCGTTCGCGCAGGTGCTGGCGAAGGAAACGGGCCTGCCGCTCGACATCGCCCGCGCGAGTTTCGACCGCAATAACCGCGTGTCCCGTCCCATCGACAAGACCGTGGTCGCGCACGAACGCGACATCACCCGCCGGTTCGAAAGAGCGGGCTTCGTCAAGCATCCCCGCGACGCGGCGGGCGCGTTCGACACCAGCTTCGGCGGCGGCGCGGCTGTCAATTGAGGGAAGATCAACGATCTCGCGCCGAATTTATTTATCAACAAAAACGATAGAAAATAAAGCCCCCCTGACATTTGGGGGACCATGACCATGACCAGACGATCAGCCTTTTTCGCACCGACAGTCGTTTCAGCTGTCGCCATCGCTGTCTCGCCCGCCGGAGCGCAGACCGTCGCTGCGCTCGCTCAACCGGCGGACGCAGGGGCCGCCGACGCGGGCACGATCATCGTAACCGGCGTGCGCGGCGCGCCCCGCACCGTGGCGGAAAGCCCCGCGCCGATCGACGTCATCGGCGCGGAAAAGCTCCAAGCGACCGGCTCGGCGGAATTCGGCGAAGCGCTGACGAAGCTGCTGCCCTCGCTCAATTTCGGCGCGACCAACGCCGGTGTCTTTTCCATCGGCCGCCCGGTTTCCAATCGCGGCCTCGCACCGGCCTACACGCTGGTGCTGGTCAACGGAAAGCGGCGGCATAACGGCGCGTTTCTCAACAATTCGCCCACCGACACGTCGGGCGCGAACCCGGTGGACATCGACCTTATCCCCACCAGCGCCATCGACCGGATCGAAGTTTTGAAGGACAGCGCCGCCGCCCAATATGGCACCGACGCCATTGCGGGCGTCATCAATATCCAGCTGGCGAAGAAGGAGGGGCTGAGCGGCGATTTCACCTATGGCACGCTCTACGACGCGGACGGCAATCCCGATAGCTGGAAAGGCACGATCCGCTATGGCACGCGGATCGGCGACGATGGCGGTTTCCTGACGCTGAGCGGCGATATCCGCAGGCGGGGCGGGTCGTGGTGGAACCTGCCTGCGACCGATACCAACATCTACGGCCTGCCTGCCGGTCGCACCGTCGATCGGGTGGTGGCGACGAGCGGCCTCACTCGAGCGCAGGTGGAAGCGAATATGGCTGCCTCCAATGCCCGCAATGCGCAATGGAACCGCGACGGCGCGCATAATGGCGATCCGCAGATCGAGGCGTTCAACCTCGCCTATAATGCCGAACTCCCGGTGACCGACAATGTCACGCTCTACAGCTTCGGCACTTATGGCGAGCGGGACGCGCAGATCGGCAACAATTTCCGGCGCCCCAACAGCACCGCCAATTTCACGGCCCTGTTCCCGGACGGTTATTACCCGCTCAACAATATCGACGAGAAGGATTTCCAGTTCGTCGGCGGCCTGCGCGGGACGCTTGCCGGATGGGATTATGACCTGTCGTCCTCCTTCGGACGCAACTACAGCCACCAATATTCCAGGCTGTCGATCCGCCCCTCGCTCGGCCCCACCGGCCCGACGCAATGGCCCGATCTTGCCAATTTCGAATTCCGCCAGTGGACGCACAATATCGACCTGCACCGGAGCGTCGATATCGGCCTTGCCAAACCGCTGGAGATTTCGGTGGGCGGCGAATATCGGCTCGACCGCTTCCGCACCTTCGCCGGGGACCCGCTCGCCTATCGGCCCGCAACTTACACCTTCCGTCCCGGCGACCAGCAATATGACTGGAATGTGGGCCAGATCGCCTCGCCCGTGGTGCAAGGTGCCATCGTCCTGTCCCCGGCGGACGAAGCGGATATCGGTCGCCGGGTCTATGCCGGCTATGTCGATCTTGGCCTCTATCCCACCGATGCCTGGTATATCGGGGCTGCGGTGCGTGCCGAACATTATAGCGACGGTTCGGGCAGCCCCATCGGCCTCAAGCTCAACAGCAGGTACGAACTCACGCCGACGCTCGCGATCCGCGGCACTGTGGGCACGGGTTTCCGCGCCCCTTCGCTGACCCAGATCGGCTATGCGCAGACCGACGGGCGCACTTCGTCCTTCTTCAACGCAGCGACCGGGCAGACCGAATTGCGCCCCACCGTCGCCAAGCTCGTGACGGCGGATTCGACGGTCGGGCAACTATTGGGCGCAAAGCCGCTCAAGGCGGAAAAGACGTGGAATGCGGGCCTCGGCCTCGTCTTCACTCCGGCGCCCGCGCTGTCTGTCACGCTCGATGGCTATTATATCCGTATCCGCAACCGGATCGAGCGGACCGGTCGCCTGTTCGGCCCCGGCATCTCCGCGATCCTCGCCGCCAACGGCCTTTCCGATATCGAGCAGGCGGAATATTTCATCAACGCCGCCGATACCGAAACCAGGGGCTTCGACCTCGTCGCCGACTATAGCCGTTCGCTGGGCGATCTGGGCAAGATCGGCGTCACGCTGGCATTCAACTATTCGAAAACCAGTGTCACCGATGTGGTCGACACCCCTTCGCAGCTGTTCGCCGCCAACGGCACATCGCTGCTGGGAGCCGGATCGGCCTTTTTCGGCGGCGACAAGATCGGCGAACTGGAAGTGATCCAGCCCCGCACGAAACTCGTCAGCACGGTCAACTGGTCGAAGGGCATCGTCGGCGTCAGCCTGACCGCGACCCGGTACGGCACCTATACGCAGCGCACGGCGGCGGGCGACGACCGGTCCTTCGGCGCCAAGATCATCACCGACGCCAGCATCAGCGCCAAGGTCACGCATTTCGCCACCCTTTCGGTGGGGGCGACCAACATCTTCGACGTGCGGCCCGAAACCAACGGGCCGGGCAATCCCCAGACGGGGCAGGGCTATTACGGTCCGTCCCCCTTCAATCCGGCAGGCGGCTATTATTATGGGCGGATCGCTCTTGCATTCTGATCGACGCACTTTCCTCGGCAGCGTAGCTGCGCTCGCCCTTGCCGGATGTGGCGGGGGCGGCAAGGGGGGGCGGACTAGGCTCGTGCTCGGCGATCAGGTCCACCTCCTCCAGGCGCGGGCGGAAAGCGCCGGGGCCTTAAAGGACCTGCCCTACGACATCGAATGGGCCAATTTCGTCGGGGCCGCGCCCCTGCTGGAAGCGTTGAACGCAGGCGCGGTCGATACAGCGCCCGCAGGCGACCTGCCGGTCGTGCTCGCGGCTGCGGCCAAGGCACCGCTCAAGATCGTCGCGGGCACGCAGTTTTCTACGCGCGACATCGGCATCGTCGTGCCCAAGGGCTCGCCCGTGCGCCGGATCGCGGACCTCAAGGGCCGCCGCGTGATCGTCTCCAGCGCGCGGGGCAGCATATCCCATTATCTGCTGATCGAAGCGCTCAAGGAAGCGCGCGTCGATCGCAAGGCGGTGGAGATCGGCTTTATGCTGCCCAACGACGCGGCGGCGGCCTTCGCCGCGGGGCGGATCGACGTGTGGGCGACCTTCGGCACCTACCAGATCGCCGCCGAACTGGCGGGCGCGCGGCTGATCCGCGATGGGGAGGGGATCAACAGCCCCTATGCGCTCATCGCCGCGTCTCAGGCGGCGCTCGACGACCCTGGCAAACGGGCGGCTTTGCGCGACGTGATGGGGCGGCTGCAAAAGGCTGCGATCTGGTCGGCGAAGCATCCCGACGCCTATGCCGACATCCTCGTTCGCCAGACGAAGGTCGCGCGCGCCGTGGCGGATGTCATGGCCCGTCGCCAGCGCGGCGTGCTGGTCGCACCCGATGCCGCCGTCATCGTCCCGCTCCAGCGCGTCGTCGATCGCTTCTATGCCGATGGCGAACTGCCCGCGCGCATCGATGTCGCATCCATCGTCGATCCCGGCATCTTCCCGGCATGAGCGCTTCTCGCCATTGCATCAGACATTCTCATTGGGCGGCGCGGCGCTGCCTTTCTACACTCTTCCCCTAAAGGAGCTTCGCCATGGCCACCGTTCTGAAGGATTCGCGTTTCAGCCGCTCCAGCGTCAGCGAGGCGGAATGGAAGGTGCGCGTCGATCTCGCCGCATTCTACCGCCTGTCCGCCATCCATGGGTGGGACGATTTCATCTACACCCACATTTCAGCGCGCGTGCCGGGGCCGGACCATCATTTCCTCATCAACCCCTTCGGCCTCACTTTCGAAGAGATCACTGCGTCCAGCCTCGTCAAGGTCGATCTCGACGGCAATGTGATCGGCGAGAGCCAATATGGCATCAACTATGCGGGCTATGTCATCCATTCCGCGATCCACGGCGCGCGGGAGGATGCGCATTACATCGCGCATTTCCATAGCGCGGACGGGATGGCGGTGTCCGCGCATGCCGAAGGGCTGCTGCCGCTCAACCAGCGGGCGCTCGCGCTCATTCCGCGCCTGTCCTATCATGATTACGAAGGGGTCGCGCTCAATCTCGACGAACGCGACCGGCTCGTCGCCGACCTCGGCGACACCAAGGTGATGCTGCTGCGCAATCACGGTACCTTGGCGCTCGGCGAGACCCCGGGCGAGGCGTTCGGCGGCATCTATCATCTGGAGGAAGCCTGCAAGGCTCAGGTGCGCACCCTTTCGATCGGCAGAGACCATGTGCTGATCGCCCCCGAAGCCGCGCAGGAAGAAGTGCGTCGTCAGATCGCCCGCGAACGCAAGCCCGTCGAGGGCGCACGGTCGCATTACGATCTCGTCTGGGAGGCCGCGCTCCGCAAGGCGCAGCGCCACTCCCCCGGCTTCGATGCATAAGGAGCCGACCATGCGCCAGCGGCAGCTCAAGCTCGGGCTCGTGCCCACCGGCGTCGGCGGTCCCGGCGACAGCAATCGCTGGCTCGATCCCGACATCCCGCTCGACGCCAGCGTCAACATCGACTGGACGATCGACATCGTCCGCCAGGCCGAAGCGGCCAGGTTCGACCTCGTCTTCATCGTCGACAGCCAGTTTATCACGCCCCATTCGCCGCCCCATTATCTCAATCGGCTGGAACCGCTCACCCTCCTGTCGGCGCTTGCCGTCGCGACGCAGCGTATCGGCCTCGTCGGCACCTTCACCACATCGTACAACGATCCGTTCAACCTCGCGCGGCGGCTCGCCTCGCTCGATCTCATCAGCAAGGGGCGGGCAGGGTGGAATGTCGTCACCAGCGGAGACGCGGGCACCGCAAGCAATTTCAGCCTGCCGGACCATTTCGACTATGATACGCGCTACCGGCGCGCGGCCGAATTTCTGAACGTGGCGCGCGGGCTTTGGTCGAGCTGGGAGGATGGTGCGCTGGTCCGCGACCGGGCGACCGGGCAGTTCCTCGATCCCGACCGGCTGCACAGGCTCGACCATCGCGGCGAATTCTTCCAGGTGGCAGGCCCGCTCAACATCCAGCGTTCGCCGCAGGGGGAACCGGTGATCTTCCAGGCGGGCGACAGCGACCAGGGCCGCGACCTTGGCGCGACGGTCGCCGACGCGATCTTCACCCACGCCGCGACATTCGAACAGGGGCAGGCCTTCTACGCCGACCTCAAGGGGCGCGCCGCGCGGCTCGGCCGCGATCCCGACGACATCGTAATCCTGCCCGGTTTTACCGTCTATGTCGGCGACACCGACGAGGACGCCAGGGCAACCGAACGCGCCTGCCGCGCACAGGACCAGAGTTTCGATCAGGCGCTGGCCGAATTCGGTCGCCCGTTCGGCTGGCACGACTTTCGCCGCTACGATCCCGACGCGCCTTTCCCTGTCAAGGCGCTCGACCATGCGAGGAGCAGCTTCTTCACGCAGGCGAGCCGGATCACGCAGGATGCGGCGGCAAAGGGCCTGACCCTGCGCCAGGCGGTCGAACAGGCGCGGGCCGGGCGCGGCAGTCCTTTCGTCGGATCGGCGCGCAGCGTTGCCGACGAAATTCAGCGCTGGTTCGAAGGGCGGGCGCTCGACGGGCTCAACGTCCATCTCGGCCATCCCGCGCAGTTCACCCGCTTCGTCGCCGAAGTGGTGCCCATCCTCCAGGCACGCGGCCTGTTCCGCACCGATTATGAAGGCGACACGCTGCGCGCGCATCTCGGCCTGCCGATCCCGACCCGCGGAGCACCGCATGAAGCCGGACGGCGGGACGCAGCCTGATCCTTTGAACATGCGCCGCCCTTCGGCGACGCCAGCCCGACCGCAAGGAGACTACGATGGCGACCCTATTGACCCAGCCCCTGAGCACCCGATACGCCGCACTTCAGGCAGAGCGCGACCGGACATGGTCGACAGCTCAGCTCGAAGGCAATGCACGGCAGCGCCGCCTGCTGCTCGACCGGTTCGATCCCGCCGCCGTGGCGCAGCCAGGGGACAGCCTGCCCGACTTTCATTTTCCGGAAGTCGACGGCGGCGACCTGTCGATCGGCGGCCTGACCGCCAACGGGTCGGCGCTTTTCATCTTCTTCCGCTTTGCCGGATGCCCCGCCTGCAACATCGCGCTGCCTTATTATGCCGAAGCGCTCTATCCCGATCTTGCCGAACGCAACATTCCGCTCGTCGCGCTCAGCCCGCAGCAGCCCGATGCGCTGGCGGCAATCAAGCACCGCCACCGGCTGCCTTTTCCCGTCGCGACCGACACCGACAATCTCCTCGCACGACACATCGGCATCGCTTTCGAACCCGACGACACACCGTCGCCCCCGCCCGCGGGCTGGATCGGCGAGGTGACCGGCACCGGCACATGGCTGCTGCCTCAACCCACCGTGCTCCATGTGGGCAAGGGCCGCGTCGTGCGTTCCATCGACGTCAGCCCCGACTGGCTCGACCGGCCCGAAGCCGAAACCATCGTTGCGCGCCTTGCCTGACGGGGAGGCGCAACGGCGTCTCCGTACCGTCCCGTATCATTTTCGCGGGCACGACGAATCCGTCTTTTCTCTCGAAGCGCCTGTGATAAATTCACGGACAGGAGAAAATGGAGAGGACCATGCTGTTACTGGCAAGGTGTCTGGACTGGCTGTGCGCGATGCTGGCATCGGGCGTTCAGAATGAAACGCGCCTGAATAGCCTCATCTGCCCATTGTCACGGCACGATCATCAAAAGGCGGCAACCGCCCGGCGCGACTGAATCCCGCACCGTGCGATTGCCGATCCCGCTTTGGGGAAGGCCGTGTCACGATATGTCGCAGACTATCGTATCCGCCGGCTGCCGAGGTACGCGCAAACGGTGCGTAACTGTATCCTTCGCTGTCTCGATATCGCCCGCCGGGTGCATCAGCCCATGATCCGCCCCCGGCAAAGGCTGAAGCCGATGGATACGAAGCCCTCCGCCCGCGCCCGGGCGGACAATGTCACCTCGTCGCCATCCTCGAGGAACGAGCGGCTTTCCCCGTCCGGCAGCACGACCGGCGTCTTCCCGCCCCGGCTCATTTCGAACAGGCTGCCGCAACTGTCCTGCGTCGTTCCCGATATCGTGCCGGTCCCCAACAGGTCGCCGGGCTGGAGGTTGCATCCGTTGGAGGCGTGATGCGTCACGATCTGCGCGGGGGTCCAATACATCGACCGCGCCGTACCATGGCCGATCCGATGCGGGGCCATGTCCGCTTCCCGCATCGCCCGCGACGACAGATGCACTTCGAGCTCGATGTCGAGGGCGCCCGCCGCCTGATCGGCCTCGTCCCACAGATAGTCGAGCGGGCGGGGATCGCCTTCCGCCCGCACCGCCTGCGCCGCGCGAAACGGCGCCAGCGCTTCTGCCGTCACGACCCAGGGCGAGATGGTCGAATGGAAACTCTTGGCCAGGAACGGGCCGAGCGGTTGATATTCCCACGCCTGCATGTCGCGCGCCGACCAGTCGTTGAGCAGACAGAAGCCTGCGATATGCTCGCCCGCCTCATCGATCCCGATGGCTTCGCCGAGCGCATTGCCCTGTCCGATCCACAAACCCATCTCCAGCTCGAAATCGAGCCTCCGGGTTGGGGCAAAGACCGGCGCATCCTGCTCCGGCGGCTTGATCTGCCCCTTGGGGCGGCGCACCGGTTCGTCCGTGATCCGTATCGAAGAAGCCCGACCGTGATAGCCGATCGGCACCCATTTATAGTTGGGGAGCAACGGATTGTCGGGCCGCAGCATCGACCCGATATTCTGCGCATGATGGATGCCGACATAGAAGTCGGTATAATCGCCGATCCTGGCGGGCATGTGCAGCGTGCAGGACCCCGCCTCATGCAGATGCGGGGCGACCGCGTCACGATGCTCCTCCCGGCTGAGCAACTCCGACACTCGCCGCCGCAATGCCCGGCGGGTGCTGGCGGGCAAAGCGAACAGGGCGTTCAGGCTGTCCGATCCGACCGCCTGCGCGACATCCTCCGGCAGCCGGTCCGCCATGGCGCGAAGGTCGAGGATCGCATCGCCGATGGCGACGCCGACCCGCCTGTCGCCCCCTGCGGGCGCGAAAATCCCGAACGGCAGGTTCTGGATCGGAAAGTCCGCATGGCCCCGGGCGCTCTCGACCCAGCTTTGCCGGGCGGGGTCGTGGGTTTCGTCGATCGTCGTCGTCATCGGGGCAGCTCCGCCTTGGTAAATCCGTTCCACACATTGTCGTAATTGCCCTGCGCACAGCTCAGGGCATGGGGCGTCAGCCGGTATGGCCAGCAGCTTTCGACCATGAACGCCATCGTCGCGTCGATCCGGTGCGGTTTCAGGTCCGCGCGGCTTGCCGTTTCCCATGTCGCCCGGTCCGGCCCGTGTCCCGCCATCAGATTGTGGAGGCTGAGCCCGCCGGGCACGAACCCCTCAGCCTTGGCGTCATAGGCCCCGTGGATCAGGCCCATCGCCTCGCTCATGACGTTGCGGTGGAACCAGGGCGGGCGGAACGTATCCTCCGCCACCATCCAGCGCGGCGGAAAGATCACGAAATCGGCGTTGGCGCGACCGGGGCTTTCCGAAGGGGATGTGAGCACGGTGAAGATCGACGGGTCGGGATGATCGTAGCTGACGGTATTCATCGTGTTGAACCGCGACAGGTCGTAACGATAGGGGGCAAGGTTCCCATGCCATGCGACAACATCGAGCGGCGAGTGGTCCAGCGTCACGTGCCACAACCGGCCGAGGAACTTCTGCACGACCTGCGTCGGTGCATCGCGATCCTCGAACCAGGCGACCGGCGTTTCGAAATCGCGCGGGTTGGCAAGGCCGTTCGATCCGATCGGTCCTAGGTCGGGCAGGCGGAACAGCGCGCCGTGATTTTCCGCGACATACCCCTTCGCGCTTCCTTCGGGCAGCAGCACGCGAAACCGCACGCCCCTCGGCACCGCTGCGACATGGCCGGGCGGGACCGCCAGCCGCCCCAACTCCGTCTCCAGCATGATGCTGCCCTGCTGCGGCACGAACAGCAATTCGCCGTCGGCGTTGCAGAAGACGCGATCGATCATGTCCCGGTCGGCGGCATAGAGGTGAACCGCAACGCCCTCCATCCGTTCGGCCGAGCCATTGCCCATCATGGTCCGCATCGAATCGAGCCAGTCCGCCCCGTTCGCACTCTCCTCTAACGGGTTCCACCGCATTCTGTTGGGGGGCAGGGGATCGTCGGAGAAGGATTGCCCGAACAAAGCATTGCCTTCGTAGCGCTCGAACCGGTCATGCTGGGCTGCGGGCCGCATGCGGTAGAGCCAGCTCCGGCGATTTTCGTGCCGGGGAGCAGTGAAAGCGGTGCCGGAAAGCTGCTCTGCATAAAGTCCGAATGGCGGACGTTGCGGCGAATTGCGCCCGATCGGCAAGGCGCCCTCGACCGCTTCGGTCGAAAAATGGCCACCAAATCCCGTCAGGTAAGATAGCCTCTCCATCGCCGTCTCCCGGAGCAAATCGTTACATTTGAAACCTTACGCAGTCATGAACCTTGCCGCAAATGGTGTCAAATGTTACGTTTTTCGGTATGAGTAACGATGGGCTGACGCTGGACACCTTTCTCCCCTATCGCTTGTCCTACACCGCAAGCGTGCTGAGCGAACGCATCGCCAGGGCCTATCGTACGATGTTCGACCTTTCGATCCCGGAATGGCGAGTCATGGCCCATGTCGCGGAACGCCCCGGCATCTCGCAACAGGACATCGGCGACCGCACGCGCATGGACAAAGTGATGGTCAGCCGTGCGGCCAAGGCGCTGGCGGGCAAGGGGCTGCTCGATCGGGCAGCGAGCGGACAGGATCGCCGCGCGCTTCGTCTGCGGCTCTCGCCTGCGGGCAGGTCGCTGTTCGACCGCATCGCGCCCGAAGCGCTACGCCTGGAGGCGCAGGTCATCGCGTCCCTTTCCCCGACAGAAATCCGCCAGCTCCGCGACATGCTGGGCCGCATCGACGCGGCGACCCTTGCGCTCTCCACCGACGCTAAACCCTGACGCTGGAAGCCGCATCGCGTAAAAACATGTTCAGCTGTCTACATCGTTGTCGCGTTAGTCGGTCATGCCTTCATGTCGATAGTCGCGACAAGGCCCTTGTCCTCGCCGTTGCGCAGCCGCACCGACGCCTCGAAACTCATCGCCAGCGCGCGCGCGATGGTGAGGCCGATGCCGGTTCCGTGCCGCCCGCCCGGCTGCC
The DNA here is from genome assembly GCF_003248505.1 of Sphingobium sp. Lineage (GTDB taxonomy): Bacteria > Pseudomonadota > Alphaproteobacteria > Sphingomonadales > Sphingomonadaceae > Sphingobium. The sequence continues at coordinate 82,335 of NZ_QFOA01000005.1, read as the reverse complement.
CTTCCGTGCCCCGCGTGAACGGCTCGAACATCTGTTCGATCTGTTCGGGCGGAATGCCCGGCCCTGCGTCGCAAACCTGGATCAGCAGCCGCCCCCCGGATCGCGCGCAGCTGATCTGCGCCGATCCGCCATATTTGACGGCATTGTCGACGAGGTTGCCGATACACCGCATCAGCGCATTGGGCTTGACCCGCACCGTCCCGCCGCAACCGCCCGCGAACCGCACCGGCTGGTCCAGATCCTGCGCGTCTTCGGCCATGCTCATGAGCAGGGAGTCGATGTCGATGACCGACCAATCCTCCCGCGATTCCGTGCTGCTCGCCAGGTCCAGCCCTTCGCGCACCAGGGTCAGCATCGCCTGATGATCGGCCAGAAGCCGATCGCGCAGCTCGGGATTCTCGACCAGTTCCAGCCGCAATCGAAGGCGGGTGAGGGGGGTCTGGAGATCGTGGCTGATCGCGGCGAGCAACTGGGTGCGCTCGGCAAAGCCCGCTCGCGCGCGCCGCTGCATGAGGTTGAAGGTGGACAGCGCCGCGCGGACTTCCTCCGGCCCCCGCTCTGGAATTTCCTCCGGATCGAGCGAGAGGGAAAAGGCCTCCGCCGCGCGCTCCAGCCGGCGCAGCGGACGCGCGACCGACCGTGCCACGAGGATGGCAAGCCCCGCTGACGCCGCAACGATGACGAGAAGGTAGAGCGGATTGAACACGGTGCTGGGTGGCTTGGCGATCCGCGGGAAGGTCAGCGCCATGGCGCGATGCTCGCCGCGCCGGTCGACATAGCGCACGACCCAGCAATCCGGGCGCGGCGCATCGACCAGGCCCGCCGCCAGTTGCCTGCTGCGGTCGGGAAAGCACAGGCCCATCGGGACCTGCGCCGCCTCGGGCTGCGACTGCGGACCCAGCCTTGCTCGCAATGCCTGTTCCAGATCCCCGTCCGACTCGCTCAGCGCCACGCCCTCGGGCGCGGGATAGGCACCGACGATGTTATGATCGGCCATCATCTGCTCGACCTTAGCGGGATCGCGCCGCATCCGCGCCGCGATGTCGGTGGCGCTGGCAAGGACGCGTTGCCGGCGCACCCGCTCGAAGTCGTGCTGGCGGGTCTGCTCCGCCACCAGCAGCGCCACGATCGCCGCGACCGACATACCCAGCGTCAGCGTGACGAAAATCTGGCCCGCCATGGTCCCGAAGAAGGCGCGTGCGCGCCGCAGCGGGGGGATCATGAATAATCGACCTCGCAGGCGAGAACATAGCCTTCGCCGCGTACCGTCAGGATGAGTTCGTCGCCGCCCGCTATGGCGGCGAGCTTCTGCCGAAGACGGCTGACCTGAAGATCGATCGAACGGTCGAAGGCAGCGGTCGCTTTGCGTTCGGGCAACAGCACTTCGCGGGCGAGCACGACATTGGGTTCGTCGATGAAACGGCTGAGCAGCCGGAATTCAGCGGACGACAGCATCACAAGCCGGTCGTCGGGCGCCACCAGCCGCCGTTGCTGAAGGTCGAGCCGCCACCGACCGACATGAGCGTAACGCGCCGCTGTCGGACGGGTGCCTTCGCCTTTTGCCCGGCGCAACAGATTGCGGATGCGCACCAACAGTTCGCGCGGCTCGAATGGCTTGGTCAGATAATCGTCCGCGCCCAGCTCAAGGCCGAGCACCCGGTCCACTGCGCTGCCCCGCGCCGTCACCATGATGATCTGCACCGGCGATCCCTCGGCCCGCAATTCCCGGCAAAGCGACAGCCCGTCGCCATCGGGCAGGTTGAGGTCCAGCACGATGAGATCGATGGGTTCGTCCTGCAACGCGCGGCGCAATTCGCCCAGATTGGCGGCGCTGAGCAGGCGATAATTCTCCTGCTGCAATTGGCCCACGATGAGGCTGCGGATGTCGGCATCGTCATCGACGACCATGACGGTCGCCCTGCCGCCGGGGCCGGAGTCTGACATATGCTTCATCTATCGTCGATCCGCGGCAAAGTCTGTCCCGAGCGGCCTGATGTTACAGGGTGATACAAAGCGATACTCGCCGATAGAGCTTTACGACAATCCGATGACAAATCGCACTTTCCTGTAACAGGCAAAAGCGGAAAGGAACATGCCTGTCGGTGGCCCCCGCCGACGCCAGCCGGAGCGCTTGCGCACGCTTTACGTCCTGCCCTTGCCCCCCGGTCGGGCGGGGGCGTGGCGTAAGGCTCCCGCTGGTTCCGCCAAGACCTTGCACAGAGACATGCCCGTGCCATCCATGCTTTCGTCGCTTCGTGTCGCACCCCTGGTCCTCAGCATTCTGATCGCCGGGTGCGGCGAGAAAAAACCGCCGCAAAAGGGGCCGGTCGAGGTGGGCGTGGTGACGCTGACCGCCCAGAATGCGACAGTGTCGACCGAACTGCCGGGGCGCACCGTATCCACCATGATGTCGGAAGTGCGTCCGCAGGTCGCCGGACTCATCCAGAAGCGGCTCTATACCGAAGGCGCGATGGTGCAGGCGGGGCAGCCGCTCTACCAGATCGACCCGCGCCTCTATCGCGCGTCGCGGGACGAAGCGCAGGCCGCGCTCGCGAGTGCGCAGGCAACATTGGTGGCAACGCAAGCAAAAGCGCGGCGCTACCAGTTGCTGGGCCAGACCGAAGCGGTCAGCGCACAGGATCGCGACGATGTCGTGGCCGCGGCACGGCAGGCGCAGGCGTCGGTGCAGCAGGCGCGCGCCAGCCTTCAGACCAGCAGCGTGAACCTGGAATTCACGCTGGTCCGCGCGCCGATCAGCGGGCGGATCGGCCGCACGCTCTTCACGCCGGGGGCGCTCGTCACCGCAAGCCAGGCCAGCCCGCTAACGACGATCCAGCAGCTCGACCCGATCTATGTCGACGTGACGCAATCGAGCGCACAATTGCTTCAGCTGCGCCGGTCGCTGGCGGCGGGGCAGACGCTGCCCGCAAGCGCGACCATCCGCCTGAAGCTGGACGACGGCACAGACTACCCGCTCCCCGGCCGGATCGAGTTCGCCGAGCCGATCGTCGATGTGAACAGCGGCACGGTGACGCTGCGTGCACGGTTCCCCAATCCCGACGGGATATTGCTGCCGGGCATGTTCGTACGCGTCGTCGCGCCACAGGCGGTCGTTCCCCGCGCGATCCTCGCACCGCAGCAGGGCATTAGCCGCGACCCCAAAGGCAATGCAACCGCGCTTGTCGTCGACCGGGCGAACAAGGTCGAACGGCGAACCGTCACCGCCGGACAGGCTATCGGCGACAAATGGCTGATCACGTCCGGCCTCAAGGCCGGGGACAGGCTCATCGTGGAAGGCACCGACAAGGTGAAGCCCGACGATGTCGTGAAACCCGTCGCCGTCGCGACCGCGAAGTAGGAGCGGGTCGGTGCTCAGCCGCTTTTTCATCGAACGACCGATCTTTGCCTGGGTCATCGCCATCGGCATCATGCTGGCTGGCCTCGGATCGATGCTGTCGCTGCCCATCGCTCAATATCCCGATATCGCGCCGCCCGGAGTGGGCGTCAACGCGACCTACCCCGGCGCATCGGCGGAAACGGTCGAGACCGCCGTCACCCAGATCATCGAGCAGCAGCTGACCGGGCTCGACGGTCTCATGTATTTCTCATCATCCTCCTCGGCGAACGGGCGTGCGCAGATCAGCGTCACGTTCCAGAAGGGCACCGATCCCGATACCGCGCAAGTGCAGGTGCAGAATCGCGTGCAGCAGGCGCTCAGCCGCCTGCCCAATCCGGTGCAGCAACAGGGCCTGACCGTCACCAAGCAGCAGACCGACTTCCTGATGCTCGTGGGCCTCTACGACGAGACCGACACTGCGACCCAGTCCGACATCTCGGACTTTCTGGTCAATAATTTCCAGGACCCCATTGCCCGCATCGACGGTATCGGCGCGACGCAGATCTTCGGGTCGCAATATGCGATGCGCATCTGGCTAAATCCCTACAAGCTCGCCGCCGTCAAACTGATGCCTTCGGACGTGGAAAATGCGATTCGAGCTCAGAATGTCGAAGTGTCGGCAGGACAGATCGGCGCCGATCCCGCTCCCGCCGGGCAGCAGATCAATGCCACCGTCACGGCAAGGGCGCGGCTCCAGACGCCCGACCAGTTCCGCAACATCATCGTCAAGACGCAAAGCGACGGGTCGGTCGTCCATCTGTCCGATGTCGCGCGCGTCGAACTGGGCAACGAAAGCTATACCACTGCGGCTCGCCTGAACGGCCATCCCGCCTCGGGCATCGCGCTCCAACTGGCACCGGGCGCCGACGCGCTCAAGACCGCCGAACTGGTCAAGGCCAAGGTGCAGGAATTGTCCGGCAACCTCCCGCACGGCTACAAAGTCGTCTATCCACGCGACACGACCCCATTCATCAAGCTGTCGGTCGAGGAAGTCATCCACACGCTGGTCGAAGCGGTCGCACTCGTTGTGATCGTGATGTTCGTCTTCCTGCAAAGCTGGCGCGCCACTCTTGTCCCGGCCATCGCGGTGCCGGTCGTGCTGCTCGGCACCTTCGGCATCCTCGCTCTGTTCGGCTATTCCATCAACACGCTGACGCTGTTCGGGATGGTGTTGTCCATTGGCCTTCTCGTGGACGACGCGATCGTCGTCGTCGAAAATGTCGAGCGGATCATGGAGGAGGAGGGACTTTCCCCTCGTGAGGCGACGATCAAGTCGATGGCTGAGATCGGCAGCGCGCTCGTCGGCATCGCCCTCGTCCTGTCCGCCGTGCTCCTGCCCATGGCCTTTTTCGGCGGATCGACCGGCGTTATCTATCGCCAGTTTTCCATCACCATCGTATCTTCGATGCTGCTGTCGGTCCTGGTGGCGCTGGTCCTTTCGCCGGCCCTGTGCGCGACCTTGCTCAAACCCATCGACCATCACAAGCGGGACAAGGGCTGGGCAGGCAAATTCAACCGCTGGTTCGAACGGATGACGAACGGCTATATCCGCCGGACCGAACATGTGATGACGCGCCGCAAGTTGTTCTGGGGCCTTTATATCGCGGTTCTCGCCATCCTCATTCTTCTGTTCGTGCGACTGCCCAGCAGTTTCCTGCCCGTCGAGGATCAGGGACAGGTGATGGCGCAGGTGACGCTGCCTGCAGGAGCGAAGTCCAGCCGCACCGCAGCGGCGGTCGAACGGGTGCAGAATTACTTTCTGAACGATGAAAAGGATAATGTCGCCTACGCCTTCATCATGACCGGTTTCAGCTTTCAGGGGCAGGGGGAGAATGTGGCGCAGGGCTTCATCAACCTTGCGCCCTGGGAGGACCGTAAAGGCTTGGCCAACACCGCCACATCTATTGCCGGACGGGCGAGCAAACAATTGGCCGCGATCCGCGACGCAAAGATATTGGCGATGACACCACCCGCCATTCGCGGCCTCGGCCAGTCCAACGGCTTTACCTTCGAACTGTTGAACAGCGGGGGATTGACCCGTACGCGCTTCCTCGAGCTGCGCAACCAGCTGATCGCCGCCGCGCAAAAGGACCCCATGCTGGCGGGCGTCCGCGCTGCGACCCTGGAGGACACGCCCCAACTGCGCGTTGACGTCGATTCCGAAAAGCTCGCCGTCCTGGGTCTCACGCAGGCGGATGTCGACGATGTGCTCAGTTCCGCATGGGGCAGCACTTATATCAACGATTTCGTCGATCGCGGGCGGGTCAAGCGCGTCTACATGCAGGCCGATGCGCCTTATCGCGCGTTGCCGACCGACCTCGACAACTGGATGGTACGGTCGAGCGGCACCGGCCAGATGGTTCCATTTTCAGCTTTTGCGACAACGCACTGGACCGTGGGCCCGACGACTGTTTCGCGTTTCAACGGTCTTTCCTCTTTCGAGCTTCAGGGGCAGGCGGCCGAAGGCGCAAGCTCGGGCGAAGCGATGGATCGGATGGTCGAGTTGCAGAAGCAATTACCGCGCGGCACCAGCTATGCATGGAGCGGGCTGTCCTATCAGGAACAATTGTCGGGCGGGCAGGCTCCGCTCCTCTATGGCCTATCGGTCCTCGTCGTCTTCCTGTGCCTTGCGGCGCTTTACGAAAGCTGGTCGATCCCTCTTGCCGTGCTGCTTGTCATTCCCCTCGGACTGATCGGCGCGGTCATCGCGGTGTGGGCGAGAGGGCTTGAGAACAACATCTTCTTTCAGGTCGGGCTGCTCACCACCATGGGGCTGGCGGCCAAGAACGCGATCCTGATCGTGGAATTTGCCGAACTGGCACATCATGAGGGCAAGAATGCGTGGGAGGCTGCGTTGTCGGCCGCGCGACTGCGCTTCCGTCCGATCCTCATGACATCGCTCGCCTTCATCGCGGGCTGTATCCCGCTTGCCATCGCGACGGGGGCGGGGGCGCAAAGCCGGATCGCGATCGGCACGGCGGTCATTGGCGGCATGACGACCGCGACGATCCTTGCCATCTTCTACGTTCCTCTCTTCTTCCTGACGATCGCGCGCCTTTTCGGCAACGACAAGCCGAAGGACGAGCCGCAGCCGCCCTTCCCGGACGCAGGAGTGCCCGCATGATCCGCATTCGTCCCACGCCGCTGGCGCTGATGCTGTTGTCAGGATGCAACCTGGCGTCGCCCTATGCACGCCCGACACCCCCCGTACCCGCGGCCCTGCCAACCGGGGAAGCCTATGCCCCGCGGATCGACGACAGGGCGGGTCTCCCCTGGACGCAGTTGATACAGGACGCGCGGCTTGCAACGATCATCGGGCGCGCGCTGTCAGAAAACCGTGACCTGCGCGCCACGCTCGCCAGCGTCGAGGCGGCGCGCGCGCAATATCGCATTCAGCGCGCGGTTCAACTGCCGACCATTACAGCGGGCGCCGGTGCCAGCTTTGCGCGGCAGAACGACAACCGGCAGGACAATTATAGCGCCAATGTGGGCTTCAGCGCATTCGAGATCGACCTGTTCGGTCGCCTCCGCAATCTAAGCGAAGCCGCGTTACAATCCTATCTGGCGACAGAGGAGGGGGCTCGCGCTACCCGGATCGCCCTGATCGCCGAAACCGCAACCGCCTATGCGACACTGGCCGCCGATCAGAATCAGCTTGCTCTTTCCCGCCGCACCCAGGCAAGCGCGCAACGGACACTCGACCTTGTGCGCTCGCTCAATGCAGCGGGTCTAGCCGGAAAGCTCGACGTGCGACAGGCAGAAACCACGGTCGAGCAGGCATCGTCGGACGTGGCCGCGACGATCACGCAGGTCGCCCAGGATCGCAATGCTCTGGACCTGCTCGTTGGCGCGCCGGTCGAACCTGCGCTGCTGCCGACCTCGTTACAGGACCTGACGCGCACCATATCCAGGGTGCCCGCCGGCGTGACCTCCGACGTGCTGCTACAGCGTCCCGATGTACTGCAAGCAGAACATCAATTGCAGGCGGCGAATGCAGATGTCGGCGCGGCCCGTGCCGCTTTCTTTCCGCGGATCAGCCTGACTTCGGCCATCGGCGTGGCAAGTTCCGCCCTGTCGTCCCTTTTTGGCGGGGGATCATTCAGCTGGTCGGCCAGTCCATCGGCCAGTCTGCCTGTATTTGGCGGACCCAATCGCGGAAACCTTGCCTACAGCAAGGCGCAACGCGATCTTTATCTCGCACAATATGAAAAGGCAGTTCAGACTGCGTTCCAGGAAGTCGCCGATGCCTTGGCCCGTGAAGGAACCATCGACGCCCAACAAGCTTCCCAGCGCCGTCTGGTGACTGCCAACCAACAAGCCTATGACCTGGCCGAGCAACGCTATCGCGCCGGAATCGACACATTCCTCACCGCACTCACCAGTCAGAGATCGCTTTACAACGCGCAACAGTCGGCCATTGCGACGGACTTGGCGCTCGTTAGCAATCGCATCCGGCTTTACAGAGTTATCGGTGCGGATCAGTAACGTCGGGTGAAAACCTGACGTAACATCGATAATAAGGGTTATGTTAAATTCCCGACGGTCCGGCGCGTGTGTCAGCGACCGCATCTTCCAGAAATCCGATAGTCGCGCGAATGCGCGGTAGCTGTTGCAAATCCGCGTGCATGACAACCCAATAGCTTCGCCATGATTCCACCTCTGCCGGAAGGAGCCGGACCAGGCGTTCATCCTGCTCTGCGGAGAATAGGTGCAGCATTCCTATTCCCATGCCTGCCGCAACCGCCGCCTGCTGCGCTGCCGCCGAGGTCGAACGAAATCGAACGGAGGCACCGGGCAAAAGTTGATCGAGCGCGATCATTTCCGGAAATCCCGCTAATTCCTCGATATAGGATACGAAATGGTGGCGATGAAGATCGTCCATGCTCGCAGGCGTGCCGTTCCGTTCGAGATAGTCGAGCGATGCATAGAGCCCCAGCCGATAATCGGTAAGCTTGCGTCCGATGAGCCGCCCGCGCGGCGGCAGTGTCAGCATGACTGCGATGTCGGCTTCCCGCTTCGCTAGGCTGGTGGAACGGCTTTGCGTCGCAAGTTCCAGCGTTAGGCGCGGATGGCGGCGATGCAACGCCTCGACATGCGGTGCCACGAGATAGGCGCCGAACATTTCCGTCGTTGCGAGGCGGACCACCCCTTCCACCACGTCGTCGCGCGCCGCCACGCTGGCCGATGCGGCCAGCAATTCGCTCTCGATCCGCTCGGCATGGGCCAGAAGGGCGAAGGCAGCCGGGGTCGGCGACACGCCGCGCGACGATCGATCGAACAACCGCGCGCCCAGATCGCGCTCCAGCGCCGTCAAGCGGCGGGCGACGGTACTCTGGTCGATACCCAGCCGCTTTCCTGCGGCAACCATATTGCCTTCGCGCACGATGGCAAGGAACAGCATGAGATCGGGTGACTGAAGCATGGATGTTTCTGCAAATCTGATGTGCGAGCATGTCCGTATCGCTGCACAGCCGCCCTGTCTATGATCGCATCAAAGCCCATGCTCAGGAAAGGATGACCGATGCGCGCTATCACGCATTTCATTGACGGACAGAATGCGCCCATGGCCGGTGCGCGGTTGGCGGATGTGCTCGATCCGTCGACCGGTTCGGTGCAGGCTCAAGTGGAACTGGCGAACGCCGCCCATCTCCAGAAAGCGATCGATTCCGCCCTCGCGGCTCAGCCCGAATGGGCCGCGACCAACCCGCAGCGGCGTGCCCGCGTCATGTTCCGTTTCAAGGAATTGATCGAAGCGAACATGGACGAGATGGCGGCCATGCTGTCGTCTGAACATGGCAAGGTGATCGCCGATGCGAAGGGTGACATCCAGCGCGGTCTGGAAGTGGTCGAATTCGCCTGCGGCATTCCGCATCTCCTGAAGGGCGAATATACGCAAGGGGCGGGACCCGGCATCGATGTCTATTCGATGCGCCAGCCTTTGGGTATCGTCGCAGGCATCACGCCGTTCAACTTCCCCGCGATGATCCCGCTGTGGATGAGCGCAATGGCGATTGCGTGCGGCAACGCCTTCATCCTCAAGCCTTCGGAACGCGATCCGTCGGTGCCAGTGCGCCTAGCCGAACTGGCGATCGAAGCAGGCCTGCCCAAGGGTATCCTCAATGTCGTGCACGGCGACAAGGAGATGGTGGACGCGATCCTCGACCATGCCGACATCAAGGCAGTGAGCTTTGTCGGATCGTCCGACATCGCCAATTATGTCTACCAGCGCGCCGCCGCGAATGGGAAGCGCGCCCAGTGCATGGGTGGCGCGAAGAACCACGGCATCATCCTGCCCGACGCGGACATGGACCAGGCAGTCGCCGACATCGTGGGCGCAGCCTATGGTTCGGCCGGCGAACGCTGCATGGCGTTGCCGGTAGTCACGCCGGTCGGCGAAGCGACGGCCCATGCGTTTCGCGAAAAGCTGGTCGCCGCGATCGAAACGCTGCGCCCCGGCATCCCCAGCGATCCGCAGGCGCAATATGGTCCGCTCGTCACGGCCCAGCACAAGGCGCGGGTGGAGAGCTATATCCAGATGGCGGCGGACGAAGGCGCGGAGATCGTCGTCGACGGTCGCGGCTTCAGCCTTCAAGGTTATGAGGAGGGCTTCTATCTCGCCCCTACCCTGATCGACCGCGTCACGCCGCAGATGAAAAGCTATCAGGACGAGATTTTCGGGCCGGTGCTCCAAATCCTGCGGGCCGAGACGTTCGAAGAAGCGTTGAGCTACCCCTCGAAGCACCAATATGGCAACGGCGTCGCCATCTTCACCCGCAACGGCGATTATGCCCGCCGCTTCGCTGCCGAAGTGGAAGTCGGGATGGTCGGGATCAACGTGCCGATCCCGGTGCCGGTCGCCTATCACAGCTTTGGCGGATGGAAGCGCTCGGGCTTCGGCGACCTCGACCAATATGGCCTCGACGGAATGCGCTTCTATACGCGGACCAAGAAGATCACGCAGCGTTGGCCGAGCGGCGGCGCGGTGATCGACCAGAGCTTCGTCATTCCGACGATGAAGTAAGACAAAATGCCCCGGCAGCGATAACTGCCGGGGCATTTAACGAGACAACGAAGTAGACAGCCGAACCTGTATTTCGCGAGCGGCAATTTATGTGCGTTCGGTTATGCGTCAGGCATCGACGCTGACGACCCCACGGCGTATCTGATCGAGTTCGATGCTTTCGAACAGCGCCTGGAAGTTGCCATTGCCGAACCCCTCATTCCCTTTGCGCTGAATGATTTCGAAGAAGATCGGACCGAACATGTTTTCGGTGAAGATCTGAAGGAGAATGCCCTCGCTCTCGACGTCGCCGTCGATGAGGATCCGGTTTTGGCGTAGACGTCCAAGATCCTCGCCATGGCCAGGAACGCGCTTGTCCACCAGTTCATAATAGGTTTCAATGGTGTCCTGAAGCCGGACGCCGCGCGCGCGCAGCTTTTCCACCGTGTCGTAGATATTGTCGGTGGTCATCGCGAGATGCTGGATGCCTTCGCCATGATATTCGCGAATGAACTCCTCGATCTGGCTCTTGTCGTCCTGGCTCTCGTTCAACGGAATGCGGATGGCACGGTCAGGCGCGATCATAGCCTGGCTGGTAAGACCGGTCGCCTTCCCCTTGATATCGAAGAATTTCTGTTCCTCGAAATTGAAGAGCGTGCGGTAAAATTCGCTCCATACGCGCATCTGCCCACGCCGGACATTGTGGGTCAGATGGTCGAGCAGGTCGAGACCGACGCTGTTCTTCGCTTCGGCCTCCTCCCAGCCGGGAAATTCCGCCCAGTCGTCATAAGGATCGGCCCCATCCGCGATGAAATAAAGGTAGGAGCCGCCGATCCCCTGGATGACCGTGTCATCCTCCTGCGTGGGCTGGCCGCCATGGGCGAGCGCCCAATCCATCGCCTTGACCGGATCGGCGACGCGAAAGGCCATCGCGCTGGCCGAAGGGCCGTGGACGCCGCGAAATTCGGCGACGCGACCGGCATCGTCGCGGTTGAGCATCAGGTTGATACGGCCCTGCTTGTAGCGAGTGATGTTCTTGCGCGGATGACGGTGCGTGGGCACGAAGCCCAACTGCTCGAACTGCGCGGCCATCGCTTCCGGATCGGGCGAGGTGAATTCGACGAATTCGAAGCCGTTAAGCCCCAGCGGATTGGTCTTGGCGGACGTGGGTTCAGGGGCAATGTCGGGCGCGGTCATGGGCGATCCTCTTCTTTCCTTGCAAAGGCATAAGCCTGCGTCCCGTGCGTGATGACGCGGTCGGTCGGCAGGATGGTGTCGATGGCGAGATCGGGTTGTTGCGCCAGTTCCGCGTAGAGCGGAGCGAAGTCGGTTTCGACCGTGGCGCGCAACAGGTCTTCGAAACTGTCGATGACGAAATAGGTCTGCTGATAATCGTCGATGCGATAGCGGGTGCGCATCAGGCGTCGCAGGTCGAAGCCGATGCGATGGGGCGACGGGTCCTCCAGCGCGAAGAGCGATTCCGCGTGGGACGATACGATGCCCGCACCGTAGAGCTTCAGGTCGCCGCCTTCGCGGACAAGGCCGAACTCCACCGTATACCAGTAAAGTCGGGCAAGCCGGTCGATGGCCCCCAGCGCATCGGCGCGCAGGCCGCCCTGCCCATAGGCCTGCATATAATCGGCGAATATGGGATCGGCGAGCAGCGGGACGTGGCCGAACACATCGTGGAAGACATCCGGCTCCTCGAGATAGTCGATCTGGTCCGGGCGACGGATGAAACGCCCGGCGACGAACCGGCGGTTGGCGAGATGTTCGAAGAAGACGCGGTCGGGGACGAGGCCGGGAACGGCGACGACCTGCCACCCGGTGCGCTGCATCAGCCTTTCTGACAGTTCGCCGAAATCCGGAATGCCCGGTTTCGTCATGCGCAGAATGTCCAGCCCTTCGAGGAACTGGGGCGTAACCCGACCGGGGAGCAGGGCCGACTGCCGCGCAAACAGCCGATCCCACATTGCATGATCCTGCGCGGTGTAGGCGGACCAGTCCTGCGCGACGGTCCAGTCGGCGGCGGCACCGTGCGGGAGAGAGCGATCTGGGTCAGCCATGTATCGATCATGCCATGAACGATGAGGAAAATCGTTTCATAATGGGCAGCCATGCCGTAGAAAATGAAACACAGTCTTCATATCGGGCAAATTCGTGAAACAGGACAGACAGATCGATGCGGTCGACCGCCGTATCCTTGCCGCCTTGCAGCTGGACGCGGCGATCAGCCATCAGGACCTGGCCGAGCGCGTAGGCGCATCGAGTGCTTCATGCTGGCGGCGGATCAAGGCGCTGGAGCAGATGGGGGTGCTGACGCGCACGGTGCGGCTGGTCGATGCCGGTAAAGTAGGGCGCGGCGTCAACGTGCTCTGCAACGTCCGCATGCGCAGCCACGCCCGCGAGGCGCGTAGCGCGTTCGAGCAGTTCGTGGACGGACGGCCCGAAATCGTGGAATGTTTTTCCATGTCGGGGGAGTGGGACTATCTGATCCGCGTCGTGGTGGCGGACGTAGAGGATTATAATCGCTTCCTGATGCAAATCCTGCTCGGTCATCCGTCGGTCGCAGGCGCGGCTTCGCATTTCGCGCTGTCGATGACGAAATATACGACCGCCCTGCCTTTGTAAGAAGCGCGCGTCAGTCGTGGCGGAAAAGTGCGGCGACCTGCGCCGCGATCTCAGCGGGCTTCAGCCGACCGGGACGATACCAGTCGGCGGCGCTATTGAGCTGTGCGAGCAGCAGGTTGCGGTAGATGGAGCGGTCGAACTGCGGCGGGAGCGGGAGCCGGTCGACGAGCGCGCGGAACAGGTTTTCGAACCGATCGCGCCGTGCGACCAGTTGCGCACGCACGGCAGGCGGGACTTCGCGGAAGTCGTTCATCATCGGGGTCGTCAGGGAATCGGGCGCAAGCTGGATTTCGAGCAGACAGGTGCAGGCAGCGCAAAGCTTGTCCCAGGGGTCGCTTTCATCCGCGACGGCGCGGGCGATGCGATCTTCCGCCGCATCCAGCGCCGCATCGTGCAGTTCGACGAAAAGCGCGTCCTTGGACTTGATATGGTGATAGAGCGACCCGCCGAGCACACCTGCCTGTTCGCCGATGTCGCGCATCGACGTGCCGCGATAACCCTTGCGCGCGAAGAGGCGCGCCGCGATCTCCAATATCTCGCGGCGGCGGCTCGGGCGGTCGGCATCGGCCATCAGAAAGCGTCGGCGGAAAGCGCCATGACCGATGCCTCACCCGCCGCGATTGCCTCGGCAAGACCCTGCGCCTGGGGAAGGAGGCGCTGCGCATAGAAGTCCGCAACGTAGCGCTTGGCCTCGTCGAGCGGACTGTCGCCTTGCTCCGCAGCCACGGCCATGCGCGTCCACATCCAGCCGAGCGATACCAGCGCGAACAGGCGGAGATAATCGACCGCCGCCGCACCGGCGCGATTGACATCGGCACCGCGCAGTCCCCCGGTCGCCGTACGCAGCAAAGCGAGCGCGGCGCGGGTCCGTTCGGCGATCGGGCGATCCCCCGCCCCGTCCAGATCGGTCGCCATCATGGCGAAAAAGCCATCGATGACCGCTCCGCCGCCAAGGCCGAGCTTGCGACCGACCAGATCCATCGCCTGCACCCCATTGGTGCCTTCGTAAATCTGGGCGATACGCGCGTCGCGGACATATTGCTCCATGCCCCATTCGCGAATGTAGCCATGGCCGCCGAACACCTGCTGCGCCTGCACCGCGCCTTCGAAACCCATATCGGTAAAGGCGGCTTTCACGACCGGGGTCAGGAGCGCGACAAGTGCGTCCGCCGTCGCCCGCTCCGCAGCATCGGGATGGTGGCGCGAGCGATCGAGCTGAAGCGCGACCCAGCCCGCAAGCGCGCGTCCGCCCTCGACAAAGGCGCGCACCGACAGCAGCATCCGCCGCACGTCGGCATGGTCGATGATCGGCACCGGGCCGCGCGATCCATCGCCGCTGCGGCCCTGCAACCGATCCCTGGCATAGGCCGCAGCCTGTTGATACGCGCCGCCCGCGATGCCCAGGCCCTGAATTCCGACCATCAGCCGTTCCGCGTTCATCATCGTGAACATGGCAGCGAGGCCGCGATGCGGTTCGCCCACCAGCCAGCCGACAGCCTCATCATAATTCATGACGCAGGTCGGCTGGGCATGAATGCCCATCTTCTTTTCGAGCGCACCCACCGACATCGAGTTGCGGCGGGTAAAGCCCCCTTCCCCGTCCGGCAGAAATTTGGGGACGAGGAAAAGGCTGATCCCTTTCACCCCCGGAGGCGCATCGGGCAAGCGGGCAAGCACCAGATGCACGATGTTGCCACCGAAATCATGGTCGCCCGACGAAATGAAAATCTTCGTCCCGGTCACGGCATGGCTGCCGTCTGCGAGCGGGGCCGCCTTCGTCTTGAGCAGCGCAAGGTCGGTGCCCGCCCCGCTTTCGGTCAGTGCCATGGCGCCAGTCCACTCGCCGGTCACCAGCGGGCGAAGATAGGTTTGCTTGAGCGCGTCGCTCGCATGGGCGGCAATCGCCTCGCACGCGCCACGCGTGAGGCCGGGGAACAGGCCGAACGACAGGTTCGTCGCCGACATCATCTCGTCGAGCCAGAGCTGGAGGACGAAGGGCAGCCCCTGCCCCCCATGTTCTTCCTCACCCGAAAGCGAGGCCCAGCCAGCCGCCGCGAAATCGCGCCAGGCGTCGGCAAAGCCGGGGGGCGTCACCACGCCTTCGGCGGTCAGGCGGCTGCCATGTTCGTCACCCTCCCGGTTGATCGGCAAAAGCCGCTCGGCGCACATGCGCCCGGCTTCGTCGAGTACGGCGACGGCCAGGTCTGTATCCACCTCTTTCCCGATGTCGCGCATCGCATCGTCGAAGCCGAGCACGCGGGTCAGCAGGAAGCGATAATCGTCGATGGGCGGGGTGTAGGCGAACATGGTCTCTCCTTATGCCGCGACTTCTATACCAAACGCCTGTTACAGTCAAGGCGGACAGAGGTGGACGATGGTCCGCCGTCGGACCTGACAGGCGACGCGCCGTCTTCTCTCGAACGCAAGAGCGTTCTATCTGTGCGGGATGACCGACGCCCATCCCACCATCGATCTCGACCGTCTTCGCCACATCATCGGCAGCCTGAGCGAAGGGGTACTGCTGGTCGATGCGCAGCAGCGCATCCTCTGGGCCAACGAAGCGGCGTTGCGGATGCACGGGGTCGAGGAGGTCGCAGGGCTGGGTGGAACGGTCGACGCCTATCGCCAGCTATTTCAGTTACGATATCGCAACAATCATCGGCTGAAACGCGGCGACTATCCGCTCGACCGAGTGATCGCAGGCGAAGCCTTCGACGAGGTGATCGTCGAGGTGATACCGAAGGGCGAGGAGGAATCGCGCTGGATCCACCAAATCCGCAGTCTGATCCTGACCGACCAGGCGGGCGATCCCGATCTTCTCGTGCTGGTGATACAGGATGTGTCGCTGCGCTTCGAGGCGGAGCAGCGGTTTGAGCAGACCTTCAACGTCAACCCTGCCCCCGCCGTCATCATGCGGCTGTCCGATCAGCGCTATGTCAAGGTGAACCAAGGCTTCCTCGACCTGACCGGTTACGCCAGGGACGAGGTGCTGGGCCGGACGCTCTACGAGATCGACGTGCTCAAGGATGCGGCGGATATCGACATGGCGGTGGAGCGGCTGCGCGAAGGGCGCACCGTTCCGCAGATGCAGGCGGACCTCGAACTGCCGGACGGGGGTCGCAAGCTGGTGATCGTGGCGGGGCAGCCGGTCGAACTGGAGGATGAGCCATGCATCTTGTTTTCCTTCGCCGATCTGGAGCCGCGCCGACAGGCCGAAAACGAGCTTCGTCACAGCGAGGAAAGGTTCGTCACCACCTTCCGGCTGGCACCGGTCGCAATGGCGATCACTACGCGCGACGGACATGCGCTGTGCGATACCAATGACGCATTCCATCAGCTGACGGGCTGGTCGCCCGACGAAGCGATGGGAAAAGGCATGACCGCCCTCAAGCTGTGGGAGGATGGGGCGTTTTTGCGGCATGTCGACGCGGAACTGGGCCAGCGCACCGCCTTTCGCGGCCATGACGCCAGGGTCCGGCACAAGGATGGCGGTGTCACCGATTGTCTGGTGTCGGCGGCGGCGATCCCGTTGGGGCAAGACACCTGCACGCTCTGGGTGATCCAGGACATTCACGATCGGCGTCACAGCGAACTGGAACTCATCGGCGCGATCGAGGCGGTGATGAAGGACACCAACTGGTTCAGCCGCACGGTGGTGGAAAAGCTCGCCAATCTGCGCGCACCCCATGGCACCGCGCGCCCGGTAGAGACGAGCGAACTGACCCGGCGCGAGAAGGAGGTGCTGAGCCTGATGTGCGAGGGCGCGGACGATGCCGCCATCGCCAAGGAATTGGGCGTATCGCGCAATACCCTGCGCAACCACGTCGCGCGCGTCTATGCCAAGATCGGCGTCAATCGCCGCGCGCAGGCCATTCTCTGGGCACGGGAACGCGGCTACCCGCTCCAGCGCCCGATCCGGTGATTTTTGGTGCGTAACTACTATATGATTTAGTAGTATCGTCTCTGCCGACGCGCCGCCTCCGATCCTATTTCTCCATCATCGACGCTGTCGAACGCGTCGCTTTGCCATGGAGACATCGATGAACGGACATCGCATCGAAGGCGAACTGCGCCAGATCAAGGGATCGATCAGAGAAGCGATCGGGAAGATCACCGGCGATCGCAAGACGCAGGCCGAAGGCGCTGCAGAAAAAATGGCGGGCAAGGTGCAGGCCAACGCCGCAAAGGCCGGCGAAGCCATCGAAAGCGCGCTGAAGAAATAAGCAGCGCTTCATTTCCATCATAACAGAAACAAGGAAAACAACATGGCCACGACCATGAACGACCCCCATTTCGACGTTCGCGTCACACCGCGGATGAGCTGGTCCGCCCTGCTGGTCGGCACCGTCATCGCGCTCGCCGTCGAATTGATGCTCGGCCTGTTGGGCGCAGGCATCGGCTTTTCGGCGATCAATCCCCAAGGCGACGGAGCGAGTGCCGGAGGACTTGGCATCGGCGCTCTTCTCTGGTGGACGGTGAGCACCGTTGTCGCGCTGGGCGCGGGCGCCTATGGCGCAGCGATGGTCGCCAACAGCCGTCGCAAGATCGACGGCGCGATGCACGGCCTGGCCATCTGGGCGCTGACCTTGCTGGTGACCTTCTATCTGCTGACGTCCGCGATCGGCGGACTGGTGGGCGGCGCATTCCGTACCGTCGGCAACGTCGCCAGTGCGGCGGCGACAAGCGCAAGCGTTATAACTCCTACCGTTGCCAAGGCCGCGGGCGTCGACAAGGCGGATGTGGACTCGCAACTGTCCGCGCTGTTGGACGATACGCCGTCCGACCCGAAGGCCATGACCGCCGAACAGAGCCGCAAGGCGATCGCCGGCGAACTGCCCGCGATGGCACGCGGCGGTGCCGAAGGTCAGGAAGCGCAGAACCGCATAGCTGCCATCGTCGCAGTTCAGAAGGGTATCAGCCAGGAAGAGGCCCGCATCCGCGTAGACAAGGCGCGCACGGATTTCCTCGCCGCCACGGACGATGCGCTGGCCACCGCCGCTGAAGTCGGCAGCACCAGTGCCGACATCGCAGCAGGCACGGCCTTCGCCCTGTTCCTCGTGATGTTGCTGGGCGCCGCATCGGCCGCTGCGGGGGGCGTCGCCGCAACCCGCCGCAACCTCTGACCCCTTTATGTATCGAACGATGGAGAATGACATGAACGAGGAACGCATTTCGGGCGCGATCAAGAATGCCACCGGCAAGCTGGAGGAAGGCTTTGGCAAGCTGACCGGCGGTCGGCGAGACTGAGGACGCGGCAGGGGGGAAAAAGACAGGCATGAAGACCATCGCCTTTACCCTCCGTGCCCTTGCCGGTTGCAACCCGGTCGATGGCGCAGGCAATAATTGCGGTCGGCGGGCGCTGCGGCATCCAACATAGCGACCAAGGCGAAGTAGGGACTTTCGGTGAGTATCTTGAGGAACGGCGCGGATATCCGCGCCGTTCTTTTTTGCATGTGAGCGGCACGCCTGTACCATGTTGGAAAGATGCGGTTGACGAGGGTAAAAGAAAACTGGTTTCCTCCCATCGGGCTTTACGGGCAGCCCGTAGAGAGAAACGGGCCAGCGGCTCAACGCGCAACCCCATGATACGAGAGGCATGCCACATCCATGGACGATGACAGGCTTACGCATTTGCAGCGGCTGGAGGCCGAGGCGATTCATATCATGCGCGAGGTCGTGGCCGACGCGGACAAGCCCGTAATGCTGTATTCGGTCGGCAAGGACTCCGCTGTGATGCTGCATCTGGCGCGCAAGGCCTTCTATCCCTCGCCCCCGCCCTTTCCGCTGCTGCATGTCGACACGACCTGGAAATTCAAGGCGATGTACGAACTGCGCGACACCATGGCGCGCGAAAGCGGAATGGAATTGCTCGTCTACCAGAATCCCGATGCGCAGGAGCGCGGGATCAATCCGTTCGATCATGGCCCATTGCACACCGACATGTGGAAAACCGAAGGGTTGAAACAGGCGCTCGATCTCTATGGCTTCGACGCGGCGTTTGGCGGCGCGCGGCGCGACGAGGAAAAAAGCCGGGCCAAGGAGCGTATCTTCTCCTTCCGTACGGCGAGCCACGGGTGGGACCCCAAGAACCAGCGGCCGGAATTGTGGAACCTCTATAACGCCCGCAAGAACAAGGGCGAGAGCATCCGGGTCTTTCCGATCAGCAACTGGACCGAACTCGACATCTGGCAATATATCCACCTGAATGCCGTGCCCATCGTGCCGCTCTATTTCGCGGCAGAACGACCGACTTACCAATGGGAAGGCCAGCTGTTCATGGCCGACGACATCGACCGCCTGGAAAAGGTGCTGGGCCGCAGGCCCGACATCGTAAACCGCTCCATCCGTTTCCGCACGCTGGGCTGTTTCCCGCTCACCGGAGCTGTCGAAAGCCGGGCCAGCACTCTGCCCGAGGTGATCCAGGAGACGCTGCTCACGACCACCAGCGAAAGGCAGGGGCGCGTCATCGACAAGGATGCGGGCGGCGCGGGCATGGAGAAGAAAAAACAGGAGGGGTATTTCTGATGTCGGACGGTGATGCCATCTACAGGACCGACGCGCTCATCGCGCAGGACATCGACGCCTATCTCGACACGCATCAGCACAAGACGATGCTGCGCTTCATCACCTGCGGCAGCGTGGATGACGGCAAGTCGACGCTGATCGGACGGCTGCTCTACGACAGCAAGATGATCTTCGAAGACCAGCTGGCCGCGCTGGAAAACGATTCGAAGAAAGTCGGCACGCAAGGGCAGGAAATCGATTTCGCGCTGCTGGTCGACGGGCTCGCCGCCGAACGCGAGCAGGGCATCACGATCGATGTCGCCTATCGGTTTTTCAACACCGAAAAGCGCAAGTTCATCGTCGCCGATTGTCCCGGTCACGAACAATATACGCGCAACATGGTGACGGGCGCATCGACCGCCGATCTGGCCGTGATCCTCATCGATGCTCGCAAGGGCGTCCTGACGCAGACTCGGCGACACACTTATCTCTGCCACCTGCTCGGCATCCGCAACATCGTGCTGGCCGTGAACAAGATGGACCTGGTGGAGTATGACCAGGCGGTGTTCAATCGCATTGTCATGACCTATCGCGCCTTTGCAAGCGACCTTGGCATCACGCGTTTCACCGCGATTCCCATTTCAGGGTTCAAGGGCGACAATATCTCGCTGCCGAGCGACAAGACGCCCTGGTATGGCGGCCCCACGCTGATCGAACATCTGGAAACGGTGGAAGTGCTTTCGTCGCTGGACGCGGAAAAGCCGTTCCGCATGGCGGTGCAGTGGGTCAATCGACCCAATCTCGACTTTCGCGGATTTTCCGGTCAGATCGCGACCGGCACGGTCGCACCGGGCGACGCCGTGCGCGTTCTTCCTTCGGGCAGGACCAGCACGATCACGCGCATTGTCACGCTGGACGGCGATCTCGACCGCGCGGTGGCAGGCCAATCTGTGACGTTGTGCTTCGCCGACGAAATCGACTGCTCGCGCGGCGACGTGATCGCGTCCGCCGATGCGCCGCCACAGGCCGCAGCCCAGTTCGAGACGACGCTCGTCTGGCTGGACGATCAGGCCTTACGCGTTGGGCGGGCCTATTGGCTCAAGATCGGCACGCAGACGGTTTCCGTGACCGTGCAGCAGCCCAAATATGTCGTGAACGTCAATACGATGGAGCAGCTGGCGGCCAAAACGTTGGAACTGAACGCAATCGGGGTAGTCGAGATTGCGACCGACCGTCCTGTCGTCTTCGAACCCTATTGCGAGAACCGGACGCTTGGCGGCTTCATCCTGATCGACAAGATCAGCAATGCGACGGTGGCGGCAGGCATGATGCATTTCAGCCTGCGCCGTTCCCAGAATGTCCATTGGCAGGCGCTCGACATCAGCCGGGATGCGCATGCCGCACTCAAGAATCAGCGGCCCGGCGTGCTATGGTTCACGGGTCTGTCTGGGTCGGGCAAATCGACCATCGCCAATCTGGTCGAAAAGAAGCTCCATGCGCTCGGCCACCACACCTTCCTGCTCGACGGCGATAATGTACGCCACGGCCTCAACAAGGATCTGGGTTTTACGGAAGCCGACCGGATCGAGAATATCCGCCGCGTAGGTGAGGTCGCCAAGCTGATGACCGATGCGGGCCTTATCGTGCTGACCGCCTTCATCAGCCCGTTCCGCGCCGAGCGGGAGATGGTGCGCGCGATGCTTCCCGAGGGCGAGTTTATCGAGATTTTCATCGATACGCCTTTGGAGGAAGCCGAACGGCGGGACGTGAAAGGCCTGTATCGCAAGGCGCGGTCCGGCGAGTTGCGCAACTTCACGGGCATCGACAGCCCCTATGAAGCGCCCGAAAGCCCGGACCTGCGGATCGACACCCGATCCGTATCTCCGGAAGAGGCCGCCGACCGGATTGTCGACCTGCTGACGGAAAGGCGTTGATAGCATGACGGACGGGGAGCTTGCTGCGCATCTGGCGCAGGTGGCGGGTCAGCTTTTGCTAACGGTGCGTGGATGCGGGATGCTCGATCTCGGCGCGCTGGGCAAGGCGGGCGATGCGACGGCCAACCAATTCCTGATACACGCGCTACGCCAGCAAAGGCCCGACGACGGGCTGCTGTCGGAGGAAGAGAAGGACAATCCTGAACGCCTGTCCAAGGAACGCGTCTGGATCGTCGATCCTGTCGATGGCACGCGGGAATATGGGGAATCGCGCGAAGACTGGGCAGTGCATGTCGGGCTGGCGGTGAACGGAGACCCGGTGGTGGGCGCAGTCGCGCTTCCCGGGGCTGATGGGGGCAAGGGCCTGGTCCTGCGAACCGACGCGCCGGCAGCGGTCCCCCCTGCGCCTGCGCGCCTGCGCATGGTGGTGAGCCGCACGCGCCCTGCCAGGGAAGCGGTCGCCGTGGCCGACGCCCTCGATGCCGAACTCGTCCCGATGGGAAGCGCGGGGGCGAAAGCCATGAGTATCGTACGGGGACAGGCGGACATCTACCTGCATTCGGGCGGCCAGTATGAGTGGGACAGCTGCGCGCCGGCTGCGGTGGCGCGTGCGCACGGACTCCACGCATCGCGCCTCGATGGCAGTCCGCTCGTCTACAACCAGCCCGACACCTATATGCCCGACCTGTTGATATGCCGGGTCGACCATGTGGCGCGTGTGCGCGCAGCGATCGCGGCGATCGACGCCTGACCTATTGTCAGGCGCGTTCCCAGATTGCGGCGATCCCCTGCCCGCCCCCTATGCACATGGTGGTAAGGCCATAGCGTCCGCCGGTGCGGTGCAGTTCGTGAACCAGTTTGGTCGTGATGATAGCGCCCGTGGCGCCGACCGGATGGCCGAGCGAGATGCCGCTGCCATTGGGATTGACCTTTGCGGGATCGAACGCCAGCTCCCGCGCCACCGCACAGGCCTGCGCGGCGAACGCCTCGTTGGATTCGATCACATCCATATCGGCGACAGACAGCCCGGCGCGTTCCATCGCACGGCGCGTCGCTGGAACGGGGCCGATGCCCATATAGGCAGGATCCACACCGGCATGGCCGTAGGCCACCAGCCGCGCGAGGGGCGTCAGGCGATGCGCCTTCACCGCCGCATCGCTCGCCAATATGACGGCCGCCGCGCCATCGTTGATGCCAGACGCATTGCCGGCAGTCACCGTTCCATCCTTCCGGAACACCGGCTTGAGAGCTGCAAAATCTTCCGCAGCGGCAGCGGCACGGACATATTCGTCGGTGTCGAAAGTGGCAGGCTTTCGCTTTACCATGATGTCGACAGGAACGATCTGTTCCTTGAAGCGACCTTCGGCAATGGCATGGGTCGCCCGCGTCTGGCTCTCCAGCGCAAGCGCATCCTGGTCTTCGCGCGAAATGCCGTATCGAGCGGCGATATTCTCCGCCGTCACACCCATATGATAGGCGTGAAAGGGATCGCTGAGCGTGCCGGTCAGCCCGTCCTGAAGCGCCGCGTCCCCCATTTTCTGGCCCCACCGCGCGGCGGGAAGATAATAAGGGGCACGGCTCATGATCTCGGCGCCCGCGCCCAGCCCTATGTCACAATCGCCCAGCATGATCGACTGCGCCACACTGATGATCGCCTGAAGGCCCGAACCGCACAGCCGGTTGACGGTCATCGCGGGAACCTCCTGCGGGATGCCTGCGTCGATCGCTGCGATACGTGCGGCGTAGGCGTCGCGCGGCTCGCAAGGGATCACCATGCCGAGCGCGACGTTACCGACCTGAGCCGCGTCGATCCCCGCGCGGGCTATCGCGGCCTTGGCGACGTGGGCGGCAAGTTCACCGGGCTTCTGGTCCCTGAGCGAACCCCCGAAACTGCCGATTGCGGTCCGCGCAGCCGATACCAGGAAAATATCCACGTTTGAAAAATCCTCGCAGGATCGGGACGCTAGGCAGACTGAGGGAACGGCAATTGCCGATTAGGACAACATCTCGATCATCAGCGAAAAGTCGCGCTGGCCCTCACCCTTGTTTGCCAGCATCTGATACAGCGCTTCGGCGGCGTTCCCCATCGGCACGGACGCGCCGACGCTGGCGGCGGCCTGCGTCGCGAGCTTCAGGTCCTTGAGCATCAGTCCTGTGGCGAAACCGCCCTGATAGCCATTGTCGGCGGGCGTTTGCGGCCCGACGCCGGGAACCGGACAGTAGCTGGTCATCGACCAGCTCTGGCCCGATGAGACGCTGCTGATGTCATAGAATGTCTGCGGGTCTAGGCCCAGCTTCTGCGCCATGGCGAAGGTTTCGCAGGTCGCGACCATCGTGGCGCCCAGCAACATGTTGTTGCAGATTTTGGCCGCCTGCCCGTTGCCAGCGGCTCCGGCGTGGATCACGGCCTTGCCCATAGCCGAAAGAATGGGATGCGCTGCAGCGAAAGCCGCGTCCGTGCCGCCGACCATGAAAGTCAGCGTGCCCCCGTTGGCCGCCGCGATCCCGCCCGACACCGGCGCATCGACCATGGCAAAGCCCGCCGCCTGCGCGGCCTCGGCCACGCGGCGGGCGGTCGCGACGTCGATGGTGGAGCAATCGAGGAACAGCGCCCCCGCCTTCGCCGCGCCGAAC
Source organism: Sphingobium sp. (assembly GCF_003248505.1). GTDB lineage: Bacteria > Pseudomonadota > Alphaproteobacteria > Sphingomonadales > Sphingomonadaceae > Sphingobium. The sequence goes on along the minus strand of NZ_QFOA01000005.1, from coordinate 58,235 downwards.
ACCTCATTCTTGTAGACCGCCTCGACATGCGTACCTGCGGGCAGCATCGTCACCACAGCGTCGGCCCCGGCAACGGCGTCGGCCGCGCTCGCGGCGCGGACCGCGCCATGTCCCTGGGCTTTCGAGAGCGCATCCTCCGACAGATCGAAGGCGCGCACCGCATAGCCCTTCGCCAGGAGATTGGCGGCCATCCCGCCGCCCATATTGCCCAAACCGATGAAAGCGATCGTCTGCGTCATGTCCGGCGTCCTCTTGTCTATTCTGTCAGTTCCGCGCGGTCAGGCGCGGCAGCGGCGTCCATTGCCGTTCAGGCGGCAGCGGCGCGAAAATTTCGTCGATGGTTTCGTCGCTCACTCCTTCGAGCGTGGCGGGATTCCACTGCGGCGCGTTATCCTTGTCGAAGATCACGGCGCGCACGCCCTCGATGAAGTCGGGCCGACGGATGATCGCGCAGGCAAGACCGTATTCCATCGCCATATTGTCGGCGAAATCAGTCTTAGCCGCGCCCTCGACCAGCTGGCGCAGCGCGACCTTGATGGTCTGCGGCGATTTGGTGGCAAGGGTCGCGCGCTGCTTTTGCGCCCATTCGCCGCCATCCGATTCCAGCGCGGCAACGATATCCTCGGCACGGTCGGATGCGAAAAGACGGTCGATGTCGCCCCGCGCCGCGTCCAGCTTGGAAGGCGGCGGGGTCTCGCTATTTTCGGCCAGAATGTCGGCAAGGCCGGTTGGGTCCACAAGGATGCGGGCCTTGACCGCGTCCAGCCTGTCCGAAGCCATATAATGTGTCGCGATGCCGACGCCGGCGCAGTCAGCCCCATCGATCCGTGCGCCGGTGGCGGCAAGCCATGCGCCCACACGTCCCGGCAAGCGCGGCAGAAACCAGCCTCCGCCTACGTCGGGGAAAAGGCCGATGCCGGTTTCCGGCATAGCGAATGTCGTCCGCTCCGTCGCGACGCGGAAGCGCGCGGGCAGCGACAGGCCCACGCCCCCACCCATGACGATGCCATCGATGAAGGCGACGATCGGCTTTTCGTAGATGAACAGCAGATGGTTCATGCGATATTCGAGGTGGAAGAAACGCTCCGCCTCGACGCAATCCGCTTTCGCACTGTTGGCGATGAGCGCGATGTCGCCCCCGGCGCAAAAGCCCCGCCCTTCCGCATGATCGATAATGACCGCAACGACACGGTCGTCCTCCGCCCAGTCGAGCAGGGCCGCATTGATCGCCTCGCACATGTCCGGTGTCAGGGCGTGTATCGCCTTGGGGCGATTGAGACGGATGCGACCGACGCCGCTCTCGATGAAAGTAAGAACCTGATCCGTCATGAGCGCAGCATGTCCCTTGCGATGATCATTCGCATGACCTGATTGGTGCCTTCGAGGATCGAATGCACGCGCAGGTCTCGCAGGAAACGTTCGATCGGATAGTCCATCAGATAGCCATAGCCGCCATGCAGCTGAAGCGCGCGATCGACCACCGACGATCCCGTATCGGTCGCCAGACGCTTGGCCATAGCGGCGAAGCGGGTCTTGTCAGGCGCGTTTTCGGTCACCTTGACGGCAGCGGCGTAGAGCAGGGTGCGGGCGGCCTGAAGTTCCGTTTCCATGTCGGCCAGCATGAACTGGCTGTTCTGAAATTCAGCGATCGGCTGCCCGAACTGCTTGCGTTCCTTCGTATAGGAAAGGGCTTCGTCGATGCAGCGCTGGGCGCCGCCAAGCGAACAGGCGCCGATGTTGAGACGGCCCCCGTCCAGACCCATCATCGCGATGCGGAACCCCTCCCCTTCGGCACCGACGAGATTTTCGACCGGCACGCGTACCGCGTCGAAATTGACCTGCGCTGTGGGTTGTGAATGCCAGCCGAGCTTGCGTTCGTTCGCGCCGAAGCTGACGCCGGGCATGTCCTTTTCGATAACCAGGCAACTGATGCCCTTGGGACCGTCCTCACCGGTGCGGACCATGACGACGTAGATCTCGTTCTCACCCCCGCCCGAGATGAACTGCTTCGACCCGGTAACGACATAATGATCGCCATCGCGCACCGCGCGAGTCTTGAGCGCGGCCGCGTCAGACCCCGACCCCGCTTCGGTCAGGCAATAGCTGCCGATCCGCTCCATGGGGATCATGGACGGCAAATACTTGTCTTTGACCGTTTGATCCCCGAACCGGTCGATCATCCATGCGGCCATATTGTGGATCGAGATGAACGCGCTGGTCGAAGGGCAGCCATAGGCCATGGCTTCCATGATGAGCGCCGACTCCAGACGACCAAGACCGATGCCGCCCGATTGCTCCGACACATATATGCCGCCAAAACCCAGTTCTGCAGCCGAGCGGATCGTGTCGCGAGGGAAAATATGCTTTTCGTCCCACTCGGCGGCATAGGGCGTGATGGCGTCGGCGGTGAAGCGTTGGGCCATTTCCTGGATCGCGCGTTGGTCTTCGGTGAGGTCGAACTGGTTGGTCATCGTTTTTCGTCTCAATCGGGGAAACACGTCGATGAGAAGCGGCAAGCGACATCCTCATGCGGCGCGGACGTTTCCGTTGGCCTATCCTGCCGGTCTCCATGGACCATTGCGAATAGGCATTCAATCGCACATTAAGGCAGAGTTGATCTGCGTAAATGCAGAGGCGCCATGTCCGGTCGGATGTTCCGGGCATATCTGCATGAGGGGATATTGCCTGACCGCTATTCGGCATCCGGCTGATTTTCGGGCGCTGCCTTGCGAAAGGCGTCGAGGCAAAGGCATGCGCGCTCTGCCTCCAGGATGTGGGGCCACGCCGGTTCCACGCCGAAACGGCGGGCATTGGCAAGCTGAGGGACGAGGCAGATGTCAGCCAGCGTGACACTGCCGCCGAAGCAATAGGGGCCGGAAGAATGAGTTTCGGGGCGGCGGGCGATCAGCGCTTCGAACGCGTCGAGCCCTTCGGTGATGACGCGCGCAGCCCAAGCGGCGACCTGATCCTGCGACAGGCCGGCGTCGCGCAGATATTCTAGCACCTTGAGATTCTGAAGAGGGTGCACGTCGCAGGCTATCGCCTGCGCTGCCGCACGCACCTTGGCGCGGGCCAGCGGCTCCGAGGGGAGAAGCGGCGGATCCGGGAAGCGTTCGTCGAGATATTCGCAGATCGCAAGGCTCTGCGTCAGGACGTCGCTCTCGGCCTCCAGCGCTGGCACGAAACCCTGCGGATTGAGAGCCAGATAGTCGGGCGCGCGCTGTCCCCCCAGGCGCAGGTGATGAAAGGCGTCGGCATAGGCAATGCCTTTCAAATGGAGTGCGATGCGTACGCGGTAAGAGGCGCTGGAGCGAAAATAGCCGTGCAGGATGAAGTCTGTCATAAAGGATCCGGAAAATGCTCGTGGCGCATTCTTCCCTGTTCCTGTGCCATGAACAAGCCTCTCCCGCTCGGTGGCGGGGTCTGCGTCTCGGGCGAATTGAACCACGATGCTTCAGAACCTTGGCCGCCCGCGCTCCTGCGCATACCGAGCCGCACGGGCAACCTGCCGGGCGGGGGCGGCCGCGATCTGGCTGGGACCAAACCGCTGGGTTCGCTCACTATTTGGCTTTCTCTCAATGAATGAGCGCTTTTAGCTCTCTACGATAGAAAGCAGTGTCTTCTTCAGCAGCGTCTTGGTGTGACTGGTGATCGGCGAAGCGGCATTGGATCCAGCCGCAAGCTCTTCGGCCAGCGCAAGATCCTTTTCGCCGATTCCAGCTTGGCTGGCGAAAAAGGCGCGGCGGGCCGCGTCCCCGGGATTGTTGCGGAAATCGATGAAACCCGCCATGGGCGGAGTGAGATTTCCGTTGCGTTTCATCACGGTTAGCAGCTTGTCCATCGGAACGCCGGCCGCCTCCGCCACATTGGCGACTTCAACGCCCAGCATGATACCGCACCAGGACACAAGATTGTTGCAAATCTTGAGCGCCATTGCCGATCCGAGCGGCCCGATATGCATCGTGTTTGTCGAAAAGGCATCGAGTACGATCTGGGCGTGCGCGGCAGCCGCTTCACTGCCCCCGGTCATGCAAAACACGAACGGACCGTCATCGGTCATTTCGGTGCGCGTCACCGGCGCGTCTATGACATCGATCCCCAACGGAAGTGCGCGTTCCGCGATACGCTCTGCGGTCTTTGGCTTGATCGTACTGTGGATGAGCAGGATCGCGCCCCGCTTCATCACGGGGAACAGCGCATCGACGCACTCTAATACCTGTGTGTCGTCCCGTACGCAAATGCCCACGACATCCGCATCCACACCGACGTCCGCCATGGACGCTGCGAGGGTCGCCCGCCCTTCAAACTTGGACAATGCTTCGGGAAACAGATCGTAGACAGTAAGGTCGAGCGGCAATTTAGCCAGTTCCCGTGCTTGGTCGCCACCCATACTTCCAAGGCCGATAAAGCCAACTTTCCTGATAGCATCTGTCATGGAGAGTCCTTCAAGTTCGTTAGTGAGCCAGTCGCTTCGGGCGCCGTCGTAAATCCCCAACTCCACTCGGCCCATGTTCTGAAAGCAGGCAAATCAGGAGCGGATACCGAGTGAAATTGGATATCCGCTCCAAACCCGATTTTAAGGCGATGAGGTTCGATATTCCTTCATGTCAGGACAATGAGCCCCGTTCAGCCCCATTGAAGCTGCAGGTCGGGCACATGCAGGATATTGCCGACGAAATAGGGCACACGGAACCCATCCTTGATCCGGAATTCGGGTATCGCCTTGACGAACTCCTCTACCGCGATCTGCAGTTCCAGCCGCGCCAGGTGCATTCCGAGACACTTGTGAATGCCGCTGCCCAGCGACATGTGCGGAGCCTTACGATCGAACCGGATAGCCTGGGGATCTTCATAGAACGCAGGATCGCGCCCGACTACGGGAGAACTGAACGCCACATAATCCCCGGGCATGATCGTCTGACCTTGGATTTCGATGACCTTGGTGGCAATCCGGAAGGCCGTGACCGGCGCAAAGGCGCGGAGAAACTCCTCGACTGCCAGAACGATCAGCGCCGGATCATCGCGCAGTTCATTTTGCTTGTCGGGATGCGACGCCAAATAATTGAAAATGTTGCCCAACAGAGATGTGACCGTGTCCAGGCCGCCGATATACAGATTGAAGCAATGGCCGAATACCTCGTCGTCATTCCACAAACGACCGTCGACCTCGAAAGTCAGAACCTTGCTGATATAGTCGTCTCGCGGATTTTGGCGACGTGCTTCGATTTCCTCAAGCAAATAATCTTTTACGCAGCGGACAGCGTTACCGCGAACGGACCAATCGTTCGAATGAAGCATTTCCTTTTCCCACTTGAGGAACTGCGTCATTCTGTCCTGCGGAAGTCCCAGCAGATCGAGAACGATGAATATGGGGAATTTTTCCGAGAACTGGTCGATGAAATCGCAATGCCCGCTATCCTTGAAGCCATCGATCAGGGTTCGCGCTCTTTCGCGAACCTGTTCTTTCATCGCGAACATCTTCTGCGGCGCAAAATGGCTGTTCAGCGCCTTCCGATAACCGGTATGCACCGGCGGATCGGCCTCTGTTGGGATGACCAGCCAGTTTTCACCGATATTCTGGGCCCACTTGCCCATGCCATTCTTTGTGAAGTTGTCGGCGTCCCGCAGCATTGCCTGGACATCCTCCGCATTTTTGAGGAGCCAGCCTGGCTGATCGCCCGGGAAGATGTTGGTGACATAGGTGACGGGCGGCAGGTCCGCATGCATCGCGGGGATGATCACGTCCTGCGGATTGTCATAAACGATCTTCCGCGAAAAAAGCGGCAGTGCTATAGCCAGTTCGGGCGGTACGTGAGCCGGCAGAGGCTGTTGTGTGGCTTGGGTCATGATTGTCTCCGAAACGAGAAGCGGTAAATTTCACCCTTGCCAACGACAGGTACGTTCGTGGCCGCCAGGCATAGACTGGCGGCTATGCGGAATACCCGCGATGACAGGAGGCGATGCACATGAGCGACATAGAAACGCTGGATCTGGAACAGGCGATCCGGGATAATTACCGGCTGTGGAACGAAGGAAAGCGTGAGGAACTCGACAGGCTTTTCCGGACGCTGGGACCAAAAGGGTTTACGATCGAATATGTAGGCTCTCCAGCGGTCGACGGCGAAGCTGCAATGGCGAAAATGTGGGCTGAATACGGCGGAACATGCACGACCGAACCGCTGGAGGTGATCGTTAACGGGGGCGAAGGCGCAGCTTATGTCGCTAACCGCCTGCAAACGAAGGATGGCATCGTTACGTTGCCAAGCCTCGAAACCTACAAGGTTTCCGACGGTCGGCTGACGATCCGATATTTCCACCGGACCGAACACTAACCTCTCATCTCCCCGAGTGCAGGCGCTAGACACGGTTCAATCCGGCGCCTGCATGAAGGCGAGCAAATCTGCATAATGGGGTTGATGGACGAGACCGCCGCCTGAAATGGAGATATTTTCACCCGTGATATAGCGCGCTTCGTCCGAAGCCAGGAACGCAACCAGCCCGGCAATATCGTCGGGCGTGCCGAACTCCGGCGTCAATATGTGGCGCTGGATGATCTCCTTCAGCCCCGGCACTGTCTTTTCGAGCGCTTCGGTCAGCACGACGCCGGGAGCGACGCTGTTGCAGCGGATGTTCTGCCGCCCATGCTGGGTCGCTACATATTTGGTGAGCCCGATGATGGCCGCTTTGGACGAGCCGTAGGCGACACGGGCGAGATCTCCCGCGCTCCCCGAATTGGAGGCCGTGTTAATGATCGACCCGCCGCCGCCTGCGACCATATGCGGGATCGCATATTTACACCCCAGCAGATAGCCGGTGAGATTGACGTCGATAATCTCACGCCAGATGCCGATGGGAATATCGACCGCAGTCGTATCCTGAGGGCTTTTTACAGGATCGGTCATGGCGGCATTATTGTGCAATATATCCAGCCGACCGAAATGATCGACCGCGCGATCTACCATCGCCTTGACCGATTGCGGATCGGCGGCGTCGAACTGAACCGGCAGCGCCTTGACACCTAGTGGTTCCGCCGCACGAACCGCAGCATCCATGAACAGATCGGCGATCACGACCTGAGCACCCTCCGCCACCAGACGCCGCGCGACCGCAGCGCCAATGCCGCCGCCGCCGCCTGTGACAATCGCCACTCTGTCTACCAACCTCATCATCATGCGTACATCCTCGTCATAGCTGGCGGAAAAAGCTGCGTTGATTGCCGTTTTTTTCGCCGGCCACCTTGTCGATTAGAATTTGAACGTCGTTTCAATGCCATAAGTCGCAGGTTGGCCCACATAGGCCGCTGCTATGCCCAACGTCCGATACAGGTCGGGGAAGCGGCGCAGCAGATATTTCTTGTTCGTGATGTTGCGACCATAGATCGCCACTTCGAGATTGGGGTTTTCAAGCTGGAACGCGATACGCCCGTTGAAAATGCCATAGCCAGGCACGAAACCGAGGCGGTTCTCCGTATCATATGCGGCTTTCGTCGCCGCTGACGACTGATCCGCCGCCCGGACGGCATCGAAATGCTGACCGCCGACATAGGCGTAGGCGCCGGTCACGGCCAGCGTGCCGCCTCCGATCGGGAATTTCTGGGTAGCGCTGACATTCAGCTGCTTCTTGGGCAATTGCAGCAACGGCAGGCCACTCAGGTCGACGACGCAGCCGTTGGCCACCCCGGCGCTGTTCGTGCAGCCGCTACCGGCGACTACCTGGATTTCGCTGAAGCTGCCCTTTACATATTTGCCATCCTGCAGCGAACCGTTGACGCTGAGCGTCATGCCTTGCCACGGCACGAGCGTGATTTCGTTTTCCACGCCCCAGATGCGAACCTTCCCGTTGTTCTGGATATATTGCGTGACGCCTATGCCGGGCACGAAGCTGTTGACGATCGCCTGATTGTCGTCCTTCCATGTGTGGAAGACTGCCGAATTGAAGCGCAGGCGACGGTTGAAGAGATCGACCTTCAAGCCGGCCTCGACATCCTTCACCTTTTCCGGAGAGAAGGCGGGAAGGCCGCCTGCACGCAGGTTCCACCCACCGGCTTTTGCGGCGCCGCGGGTTGCGACGTACAGGAAAAGATCCTTGGTCGCCTGCCAGTCCAGGCCCAAATTCCACGCCGGGTAATTGAACTTGGCATTTTGCGCCTGGTTGCATGTGGTGGCTGTGACAGGCTCGGTGGGCGTAACGGTGCAGTTGATGCCGGTCGGGGTTCCCGCCACAGCGACGTTATACGGCAGGCCGAAGACCTGCGCATTGTGCAACACGCTATCCCGTGTGTCCCAGGTATAACGAAAGCCGCCGACAGCACGGAGTGTGGGTGTCAGCTGATAATAAGCTTGAGCGAACAAACCGAAAGTCTTGTTGGTGACGTCGGCATTGGAATCGCGAATGAGGCCGCCGAATATTTGGGACCGGCTGAATTCATCGCCGCTTTCCTTACCCGCATAAGCGCCGGTAATAAAGCTGAGGCTGTCGGTGATATTCCCGGACAGCTGGAACTCCTGCGACACATAGTAGGAACTGGATCCCGCGTAGGTCGCAAGCAGAGGAACGACCGTTCCGTCCGTGTCGTTCTGGCCATAGTTCATCGAGTGGCGATAACCGGTGATCGATTTGAAGTTCAGGCCACCCAGTTCGATATTGAGAGTGCCGGAAAAGCCATAGACCTCAAGCGTATTGAATGGCTTCACGCCGTAAAGAGACTGCGCTTCCGGAGTCAGGGTCCCGATATTGGCGGGGATCGATGTCCCGGTGGCCGTATTGCCCCACCAATTATCCTTTGTCAGAAGCCCTGCCCTGAGGCCCGGCTGAAATGCCGAAGGGACAACGGCAGGGTTGAAGGCCCAGAGCGCGATCTGCTGGCCATGATTGGACTGGCGGTTCCAGTCTCCCGCTACAGTCAGATCCCAGCCATTGCCTTCGTATTTGAGCTTACCGCGCAGGAATTTGCTGCTGTTGTCTGCGAAATCGCGCTTGGTATCGACATTGTAGCCGTAACCGTCCCGCTCATTGATCGCACCGCTCAGGCGGACGGCGAGGCCTTCGGCGAGCGGCACGTTGATATTGGCCTGCGCACCGAGGGTACTGTAGTTGCCAAACTCAGCCTTGAACGTGCCGCTAAGCTGGTCGGTGGGATCGTTGGTGACGATGTTGATCGCGCCGCCGGTCGTGTTGCGCCCGAAAAGCGTGCCTTGCGGCCCGCGCAAGACCTCCAGACGCTGAACGTCCTGAATGTCGGTCATGCCAGTCGAGGGCCGTGGAATATAGATTCCGTCGATATAGGTTGCGACCGCCGGATCGTTGGCAAGAATGGGCTGAAGATTGCCCTGTCCGCGAATGGCGACGAAGACGATACCGTCACCCCCTGCGGAACCGCGTCCGATGACGAGGCCCGGTGCGGTACGTTGAAGATCGACGACATTTTCCACCTTGGCCGTCGCCAAGGCTTCGGGAGTCAGCGCCGTCACGGCAATCGGGGTCGTCTGAAGGCTTTCTTCGGTGCGACGCGCTGTCACGACGATATCCTGAATACCTTCGCCTGCACCCGACTGGGCTCGCTGCGCAAAGGCGGGCGGCGCCATGGCGGCGACAAGCGCGCCGGCGCCGATCGTACCGAGGGTAACGGCCTTCCTACTCATATTTTCCTCCCCATCATATTATTTTGCTGTGTTTTACACATAGCGTTAAGCCTAGCGCGGAACCGCCACATTCCACAGTGGGCGGTTCCTGTTTGACTGCGCAGCGACAGAATTTGGCCGCTCGTCGATATTTTCCTGCCGCCAGGTCAATGCACCTGCGACGATGTCGAACGAAACGCCTTGGGCGTCTGGCCCGTCGCGGATCGAAAAGCCGCAGAAAAGGCCGACGTGCTGCTGAAGCCGCACCGCCAACTGATTTCCTTGATGCGGGCACCGTCCCTGTGCAGCAGTTCCTTGGCCAAGGCGATACGGCTCCGCGTCACGAATTCACCCAGGCTAACGCCGGTACCTTCCTTAAAAACACGGGCGACATGGCGTACACTCATGTTGCATTCGCGCGCGATATCCACGACCCCGAGAGGCGCGGAGAGATTGTCCATCACATAGTCGATGATGTTTTGAACCTGACGCGGGTTACGCGAACAAGAGGCGCCGATATCGCGCGGGACGATGTGCCGGGCCAGTTCGACCGCAAGCGCCATGAGCATGGATTCAATGAGCGTCTGGCTGGCAAATCCGGGTGTACGCAATTCCGCAGCGAGGCCCGCAAAGAGCCGACGCATCGAAATATTCTGAATGTCGGCGCAAGGCTCGACCCTGTTCAGCGGACGCTCGCCGTCGAACAACTCCGCCAGAAATTCGTCGCCAAGGGCCACGCACACGAGATGCCGCTCTTGCAGCGCGGGCTCGCCAAAATATTGGCGGTGCGGCGGCATGTAAAGAATGTCTCCCGACGCAGCGCGCCGATCCGGTCGGCCCATGCTGACGATACTGCGCCGAGGCTGGCTGTCGAGTGAGTAATCCAGATAATGTTTTGCCGGGCTGAAAACGCCGCTGCTGGGCTGCACCCAGTCGAAATGGCGCACGTCCACCCGCGCGTCGCGTACGGACGCCATCGCTTCGATGTAGAAGTTCTGGACGCCGTCCATAACCTGGCCGGTCCAATCACTTTCCGGACGAAACATCGCTACCTCTGCCAAATCTTATTTTTTATCGCTCTCGAATGAGGCTCCCCGGGCTGTTTCGCCTCTATCTTCGGATAGGTGGTCAAGACTCGAGGCGACGGCAAATGGCTTTCATGCCCAATCGAGCGTGGCATGGGTATCGCGGCGAGAAGTTTTGCCATGTGCCCGGTTCGGTATTCGAAACCAGGAGGCGCACATGTCAATCGCACCGCTCTTGCCAATACGCGCATCATGACGGCGATGTCGGACAAGTCCGTCTTGGGCAGCCAATATCGTTGGTATGTGCTGGGCATATTGACGCTCGCGCAAACGTGCCATGGCATCGATCGCGCAATCATCGGGCTGGTATTGGCGCCGGTCGGGCATGAATTTGCACTGTCAGACGGGCAATTGGGGATATTGGCCGGCTTTGCGTACGGCATCTTCTTTGCACTGGCGGCCTTGCCCTTTGGCGTAGCCGTGGACAGTCTGAACCGACGTAATTTGATGGCGGCGGCTTTGACCCTGTGGAGCGGCGCGACCGCCTTATGTGGGCTGGCGACAGGGTTTTGGACCCTGCTGATCGGCCGCGCCGCCGTGGGGACTGCCGAGGCGGGTGGATCGCCGACCGGCATGTCCCTGCTTAGCGATTATTTCGGCGAAGACCGGCGAGCTACCGCTATCGGCATCTGGTATCTGAGTTCCGGCATCGGCCTTGCCATCGCGTTCATCGTGGGCGGTGTGATCGTACAGAATGTGGGATGGCGATGGGCATTCGTGGCCGCGGGTGTCCCGGGACTGTTATTGGCGCCCCTGCTGCTGCTGACCGTGCGTGAACCCGTCCGAGGCGCGCACGACGGACCTGCCCCGGAACAGCCTGAGACACTGAAGCTGTTGCAGCGTATTCGCCTGCTCATGGGGAGGCCAGGGCTGCTCTATTGCATCCTGGCCATCGTTTTGATCGCGGCTGGAATCTATGGAATGAGCACCTGGCTCACCACTTTTCTCATCCGGGTCCACGGCATGCCTATCGCCAAGGCAGGCGTTCTCATCGCGATCGCCTATGGCGGGCTTGGCTCGGTGGGCGGATTTCTCGCAGGATGGGTGATCGATATCGTCAACCGGCGGCGAGGAGGCTTCGATCCGGCACGGACTTGCCTGTTCGGCGCGATGATCCCCTTGGTGACGGCAGTGACAGGCGTGGGCACGGTCCTGGTTCATGACGTCAATCAGATGCTGGCGCTGCTGATGGCCTGCGGCTTCCTGAGCGCCTCCTACAACGGTCCGATCTACGCCGTCATCGTGACGCTCGCAGGCCCGCGCCTGCGTGGACTTGCGGTATCGCTCGTGCAGCTGGGCGCGAACCTGATAGGCGTGGGCGCGGGTGCTTATCTGATCGGAGCAGTCAGCGACTTCGTCGGAGGCACGGCCGGTGTCGCCTGGGGGATCGGCACTGCCATGCTGTTCACGTTCGGAGGGGGCATATTGCTTCTACTGGCGTCGCGCGCCATCCGACGTGCCGAGGACGGCTTACAGACCTAAGAAAAGGGCGGCCTCGTCTTGCGACCAGGCCGCCCCTCGTTCACCGAGGATTCGTCATTTGGTCGCGTTGCGTTCCTTACGCCTCGCCTTGGCCGCTTCGATGCCGCGGAATACGGTGGTCGTATTGCCGGCGCCGGCATAGAACAGCAGGAATAACGGCATGAAATCCAGCTCCTCATCGGTGAATTCATCGTTGATGAGGGCGCCGTTCATCTGGATTTCGACAAGATCTGCTCGACCGAGCATGGCGGTGGCTCCCAGGACCAGCAGGCGCTTTTCCCGCATGGACAGTATATCGCTTCCCCATAGGTTGGCGAACTGATTGCCAACGATTTCCTGGTTGAAGGGCGATTCGCGAAATGGGAGCGTCATTTCCGACGATCCCGGCCCATAGACCTGGTCGAAGACCTCCAGCCCCTTCTGCCACTGCGCTTCGTCGATGCTCATGCTTTTTCTCCCATTGCATTTTCCAGGCCAACGACCGACCTGTCGGTCTGGCGCGTCAATTCGACCAACGGCAGTGCTATGCCGTAACTGCGCGCCAGATCGATGGCGGCATCCAGATCCTTGATCATAAGCCCGCGCGTATATTCGCGCACCGCCGCTTCCTGCTCGCTGGACGAAGGGTCGTCCCGTACCGCCAACATCAACGGTCCGCCGACGCTGTCCGAGGTAGCATCGATGGCCTGTGCAAGCTGGCGAATGTCCACTCCGGCGTTCCGGCACAGAATCGATGCTTCGTAACCGGCCCGCAGACAGCCGAATACGATGACATTGCGAGCGATCTTTGCGGCCATGCCTGCGCCGGGGCCGCCCATGTGCGCGACCAGCTTTGCAAAACCGTCCAGAACCGGACGCACCTTCGCAACGGTTTCGTCCGCGCCGCCAACGAGACAGACGAGCCCGTTTTCTCTCGACTTCGGGCCACCGCTCACGCCGCAATCGACAAGATCTACGCCCGCCGCATCGGTCAGAGAGCGAATGGTGTCCAAATCCTCGATCGACACGGTTGCTACCAGGACCACGGCCATGCCAGGCCGCGCGCGCGCCAGTACCCCATCTGGCCCCGACAAAACGTCGATCGTCTGTTTTGCGTTGACGACGGCGATGATGACGACATCGGACAATGCAGCCAGTTCAGCCGGGCTGCCGACCACCGGCGGCACGCCGTCGAGCGTTTCAGCCGCATCGGGCCTAATGTCGTACACTGCGGCCAGTTGATTTGTCCGCGCAAGACATATGGCGACGCCCGCGCCGATTTGCCCCAAGCCGATAACACCTGCTCTTTGCATCCTCATCGTCCTTTCCGCCGCCTAGTTCGCGGTCCTGTCTAGTCATGCTGCAAGGGTGGCATAGTCGAAGATGCGACGTCAGCCCGTCAGGCGCTTCGTGGCCGAACCTCGACAGATTTACCGCCTTTCACGACGTTTTTACTTCATGCGGCAAATTCTTCGCCGCCAGGCAATAATGCAGCACCGCAATCAGGAGTACCGATGCCGACACTTGCAGACTGAGCTGCAGGCCGCTCGCCGCTGCCGAAAGACAAGCGGCAGGGAGCCGAGCTTTATCCGAGACGAGGCAGTCGACGGCATAATTGCCGTTATACAAGAATCCCGCGAGGCGATCACTGAGATAGCTCAGCAGGACCGATCCTAGTCCCAATCCCGCAACGGTCTGGCCAAAAGCATGAAGCGCGGCGGCGGATGCACGCATGCGAGGTTCGACCAGTGACTGGGTTATGGTCATGATCGCAGGCGTGAATGCGTAAAGCAGGCTGGTTGCGACGAAAAGGAAGGCGACCAGCCACCGCCAGTCCGATTGATGGATCGCCAGCAGATAGAATGGCAAAGCAAGCCCTACCGCGATTGCGGGCGCCCAACCGCCCCAGCGTATGTCCCGCCGGACCAGCCGTCCGATCAGATAGCCACCGCTGACCTGCCCCACCATCGTCGCGAAACTGAACGACAGCGCAAACACCAGCCCTGCCTGCGTTAAAGGCAGGCCGAAACGGCGAACCAGCAGGGGTATCAGGAAAAGGTTGGTGCCGAACCCCACTAGCCCCACAAAGCCGCTGCCGAAGGTCAGGTGCAGGAAGGAAGGAGAGCGGGCAAGCCGCCGCAGCACCATGACGAACGGCGGCGTATCCGCAGACTTTCCGGCATCCTTGCGCTCAGGTTCGGGAATTGTGGCGAGCAGCAGCAATGCTAGCAGCAGGCCGGGCGCGCCAACCGCCACCAGCGCCATTCTCCAACCGAATGCCTGCGCGACGGCGCCGCCCGCAACCGCAGCAATCGCGCCGCCTATGGACACCCCCAACGCAATCAGCGAGAATACGACAGCTCGGCGTCCGGCATCGAACCGGTCGGAAATCATCGACACAAGCGCTGGCGTGAATCCCGCTTCGCCGACGCCGACCCCCATGCGGCAAAGCAAAAGCTGGATATAGCTGCCTGCGGCACCGGACAAGGCGGTCATCACAGACCAAAGCATCGTGACGATAGCGATGATCCGCACCCGGCTATAACGTTCGGCCAGCCGTGCGAGCGGAATGCCCAGCACGGCGTAGAAGATCGAGAAAGCCAGCCCACCCAGCATGCCAAGCTGAAGGTCACTCAGACGAAGATCGTGGCGAATCGCCTCTCCGACCACGGCTATGATCGTGCGATCGATGAAATTGAACATGTAGATCGCACCCAGCAGCAGCAGGAACCATCTGTCGTGGGATTGGAACCCCTTTTTGCCTGTCATCGCCCATCCCCCCGCCATCCGGCCGCATCGTTATTCATGTGGGACAGATAGAACAGATTCTTTTCGATGTGTATCGGTTTTCCCTTGAAACCATCCTGGGTCTGCGCCAACAGATCGCCAACTTCGACAAAGGAATCTCAGCATATGAAGACGATCATCTTCGCGCTCGCCGCTCTCGGGCTGACTGCGCCTGCCTTTGCCCAGGCTCCCGCGGTCGATCGCAACGATGCGATCTACTCCGCCGACGGAACCAAGATCGGCAAGGTCGATCGCGTCATAACCGCCGCCGATGGCGCTGTATCCGCCGTTCGCATCATCTACCGGGGCAAGTTCATCGCCATCCCCGCTTCCACGCTGAGCGCTGGAGAAAAGGGCGTGACCACTACCCTGTCGAATGCCGAGCTGAAAAAGCTCTAATTATTTGCCCCACGGTCCGGAAGGACCGGGGGCATGGACCGTCGCCGTTGCTACGTCTAAAGCGGACGGATGAGGGCAGACCAGCAAACGATTACGCGCACATCGCGACGCGGCCGACCGCCGCAATCCGAAGGCCCTGCTCTCGACCGTGCGCGGCTGGTTGCGACATTGCTGGATATGGCGCGTTCAGGCGGGATCGAGGCGCTGAATATCCGCCCGGTTGCGCAGCGGCTCGGCGTATCGCCGCGGCTGCTCTATCACCATGTCCGTGACAAGGAGGAAATGCTCGGTCTGCTGACCGACGAAATCCTGAACGGCCGGATGCCCGACCTGTCGGCACCCGACTGGGAGAGCCGTCTGCGGAGCATCGCTCGCGCAGTCCATATGGCCTACAGGGACTTTCCCGGCTCCGCCACCTTCATCCTGTCGCGCAGCGCCAATCGGCTGGAACTGCCCAACGCATTGGCTATTCGACGCGCTATCTTCGCAGCATTGGAGGAGGCCGGGCTGACCCCGCGACAAAGCGAAGAGATGCTGGTGATCTTTTCCGTGATCGTGCTTGGCAATGTCGTGGTGGCGGAAAGCCTGACCGACAATGACGACCGGCTGGCGATGCAGCGCAGCGTCGTGGAAACCGCCTTCATCCGCGCGACCGACATGCTGCTGGATGCCATCCGCGCCATCGCTGGCACGGCATGACCATCAGTGGAGTTCGGCGATCGACCGAACCGGACGCTCGATTCCATCCCAGGCGCGATGGGCCGCATGCATCCTGTCCAGCGAAGCCTGCATCGCGGACGAAATCTCCATCAGTTCGATATAGCCGCCATTGCCCGCGCGCGTGTCGAACAGCGCGAAACGTTCGCCTGACGGCATCCGTCCGCTGAACGCCATGGCATAGCCTTCGCCCGACAGCCGCTCTACACCAGCGTCATAGGGTATGCGCAGCATGACATGATGATAGCCCTCGCCATGCCGATCCAGCATTTCGGTGAAGACCGAAGGCCCGTCATTGGTCTGTTGAAGCAATTCTATCAGCAATCCGCCGGAAAAGCCGAAAGCGACCTTCATCGCCACCTCTGTCGGTTCGCCACGATAAATCTGACCGGGCAGCACGGGCACGTCGAACACAAAAAACGGCCCCGCGCCCATGACGCGGGTCCAGTGATCCAGGACGCGGTCCATATCGCGCACCACCTGGCACAGTTCGAGGATAGAGCCTTCAGGTTGCATTACCGGTCTCCCCAGGTGGAGGCGTGGGTGCGCAGGCCATGCTGGCATGCGCGATCGCGCAATTGCTGTCCACGCGCAGCCAGGCCGACCCGGGGGACGCCCGCGTCCACCTCGCGGTCGATGGCAGCCAGGTCGACGAGCCTTACATCGCGAATGAAGCGAGCCGGGTCCGCTCCGTCAGGCACGCCCTGCCAGCGCAGCAACACCCAGCCTTCCTCCAGACCCGTGGTGTCGATCCAATTGGCGATACCCGGATCGACACCCGCCACCACATAGCTGATCGTTCCGTTGGGCGAGGGCGCGACCTGGGCGCTGTTGAGGCTGACCATGCGCAGCATCGGATCGGGCGAGATCGTCCACGGGTCGGCAATCTGGATGCCGGTATAATAGCTGCCCGCCGGATCGATGGTCACGAGCAGCCCCTGCCCTTCCCCCAGATCGAACCGCCCGCCCGCCAGATAGCCCCAGCCCCCTTCGCGGCCATTGGGTCCGATCAGTCGGTTGGGTTCAGGGTGGCCCAGAAAATCATTCTTGAAACTAGACCAGAAGGCCACCCAGGCCGGCAGGTCGACGATCATGGTCCGGGCGACCTCTTCCTCGTCGCGCGGGCGCAACTTGGCGGGCGGATCGAGACGGCGCACGCGGACTTCAGCAGGCACCTGCCGCCAGTCGCGCTGACTGTCGCGAGTATAGACCTGTATCCGTGCGCCCGGCTCCGTCCGCAAATGGGTCGCACCGCCGTCCTGCGGGCCGACGGTCACCGTCACCCGGCCATCGGCATCGCAAAAGGGTGCAAGCTGCTGGAGCGTCAACGCACCCAGATTGCGGCCAAGACCGGCATGATGCGCCGGTTCGACCTCCGCCACGATGCTGAATTGTGGCGGATCTGCGGCAAAGCGGATATCGACGGCATATTGGCCATCGCCATCGATCGGAATTTCGCGATTGAAATTGTCGGGATTGTCGATCGCCACCGCCGCACCAGCGTAGACATGACCGAACCAGCGTCGCGGCGCATTGCTGATGTTCCATACGACCCTGGGATCGGAGGGATCGCCATTGGCTTCGCGCATGGCAAGGCCAAGCACCCACTGATCCAGCGCACGGTCAAGTCCCAGGCGGCCATCGAGCGTGGCGGCGAGCGGGTCGGCGAGCAGCATGCGACGCGCGTCTTCGCGCGCAGCGCGGACGTCAGCCCGTTCAATGAGGCGAAGCGCCAGCTTTTCCGCTGCCGCCTGGTCATCGGTCCAAAGCGGGTTGTCGGTCATGAAATCGTCCCCACCCGGCCGCCTTCGGTGAAGATGGTGCTGCCGGTCGTGTAGCTGGAGCCGTCACCCGCCAGCAATATGGCCGCGCCGACCGCCTCGTCCGCTGCGCCGAACCGCTTGATCGCGTTGCGTTCGGCAAGCCCCAGCCCCTTGTGGATGGCCGCTTCCTGACCGTCCGGGCTCATCGATCCGACGCACAGGCAATTGACCCGGGTGTGGGGCGCCTGCGTCTTGGCCAGTTCGCGCACCAGGAACAGCAGCGCCGCCTTCGACACGCCATAGGCGACGGCGGGCGGGATCGGCGTGAAGCCGCCGCAGCTCTGGACCGAAATGATGCTGCCCTTGCCATGCGCCTTCATGTCGGCTTCCGTCAGTTCGGTCAGACGCCAGGTCGCCATGACATTGACGTCCATCGCCGTCTTCCAGACCTCGTCCGTATTCGCCCATAGCCCGCCGTCAGCGGCATAGACCACGCCAGCGGCTGCATTGTTGAACAGGATATGGATGGGGCCGAAAGCGGCGCGCGCGCCCGCCACCAGCTTTTCGAGATCGGCCTTTTCTCCCGCGTCGGCGGCGATGGCGATCGCTCGGCCGCCATCGGCAGCGTTGATTTCTGCCGCGATCCGGTCGAGCCGGTCCTGCGAGCGTGCGGAGAGGGCGACATTGGCGCCCAGTTCGGCATAGGCCTTGGCGACATGTTCGCCTACCCCCGGCCCCACGCCGGTCAAGATGGCAGTGCGTCCGTCAAGACGAAAACGGTCGAGTATGCTCATGCGGGATACTCCGTAGGTTCAGGGTCAGGCGCGATCGAACAAATGGCCATAGCTCGCATAATAGTCAGCAAGCCGTTCATGGACTTCGCCCGGATCGATGCCGAACTGGTCCGGGCTGTGCCTGTGCTTGCCAAGACGGCTGGCGGCGGGATTGTTCGTCAGGAAATCGGCGATGCGGTCCCGGTGCGGGCCGGTGAAGCGCAAGCCGAAGCGGTCATAGATACGCTCGATCGCCGCCATCGGGTCTGCGACAATATTGCGATGAGCAAGGTCGATAATGCGGCCCTCGATTGCCGGATTGCTTGCTCGCGCCAGCGTCGCCCGCGCCAGCCCCGCGCACCAGGTATCGACCACCGACCGGCCAATGGCCTTTAAGTCGTCGGCTCCGCCCACCGCCGCCAGGAAACCGGCGATCATGCTGGACAGGGAAGAGAGTGTCAGCACAGGGTCCCGGTGCGTCCACACCAGCATTGCGCCGGGATAGGCCTCCACCAATCCCGGAAGATCCATCAGGTGCTGCGGCGATTTGAGCGTCCAGCGGCCCTTGGGGCCTTTCCACTGGAATTGCTGGAGCATGCGCTTGTGGGTGCGATATTGTCCTTCCGGCACCACCTGCTGCAACCATTGGGCAAAGGCGGGCACGCCCAGTTCAGCCGGGAAATTGGTGCTGGCGAAATGGAGCATCATGCCATGATTGCATTCGCCCGGCTGGGTGCAGTCCATCCGCTGAATGTCGGCCAGTTGCGGCGCATGCTTCAGCCAATTCTCATAGATGGCCTGCACCTGCGCGATACGCGGATCGCTGTCGAAGCTTTCCTGTTCCGGCGCCGGCCAGGGAACATACCATTCCCATTCGCGCGGCGCCCGGGCCGCAGGATCCAGGCAGAGCAGATCATAGGTGATGGTCGTCCCGGTGCGTGGCAGGCCGCAGACGATCAATGGATCACCCACATCCTGCGCGACGATATCCGGATACCGCCGTTCGTCCTCGGCGAAGCGCAACCGCGTCGAGAGCAACCCGACGATCTTGTGATGGGCCGTCTCGCGCAACTGGCTGGGCGGGTCCATCGCCTCGACCGCGCCGACCAACCTGTGGAAACCGGTCATGAAGGAACGGTCAGGCCCGAAGTCCGACAGTCCCGTCGCGGCGCGCGCCTCCGCAATCAGCGCCTCTGCGGAAAGCGGCGCACGTTCTGCAACGGCGCCGTTCATAGACACGCTTCCAACGGTAGCTGCCGCATGACTCACCTCTCCATCATATTATTCCACACCGTATATTTATGAGGAGAGGCATCGGTCAAGCAGACATTGGCATCTGCCCGCAGAAAAGCAGTTTCAGGCGGCCTTATCCTCCACAGGCGTCAGATTTTTCATGAAGGCGACGAAATCGGGTCCGAACTCAGGAATCGGCAGCCCCAGCTTTTCGGCCAGATACAGGGTCATGAAATTGTCGTTCAGCGATTTGTTGGTTGCCGGGATATTGCCGATGCCGACCTGCCGGTCGAAGGCGCCCACCACGACCAGCGCCATCCGAAGCGCGGCGACGATATCGTAATAGTCGAGATGTTTTGCCTTGCGACCGCTTGCCGCTTCCCAGATGGCGATCGTCTCTTCCTTGCTCGGCAACCCTTCAAGACGGGTGACGCCGAAGCGGCGACCGAACAGATCGTCGAAATAGAGCCACCAGGCGAGGTCGAGTTCGGCTGGCCCCAATGCGGCCAGTTCCCAGTCGATCAGCGCATTCACTTGCCCATCGGCGGAAAACATGACGTTCGACGGGGTCGGATCGCCCCACAGAACATTCACGCCCGCATCGCTGGGCATGTTGGCGCGCACATAGGCCATGGCTGTGTCGACGATCGGCATGGCCCGGCCCCGTCCGGCCGCCTTGTGCCATGCTTCTAACGCGCCAACATATTGATCGAGGCCCGGTTGACCGTTTTCCGGCTGGGCAAGAAATTCAAAGCCGTCGCGCCAGTCGATCTTCGCGAGGCTGGCAAAGGCGTTAATGGCGTTGGTGAAGCTTTGCCCACGCTGAGCCGGGGTCATCTCGACCAGCCAGCCTTCGACATTATAGTTGGGTTTCTGCTTGGCGCATTCCCCTTCCACCTTGCCCATCACCAGGAACGGCAGGCCGAGAATATCGGGGTCGAGATGCATGCCGATCCATGACGGCACCGGCAAATCGCCCCGCGCGTCGAGCGCTGCCATCATCTTGCCCTGCAGCGCAAGGCTGCTGCCGAACACGACTTCCAGGTCCATCGGCTGACGGCGGACGACGAGCGTCTGGCTCTGCGGGCCTGCCGGATCGACATAATCGACATCGACGAAAAAAATGTCGGCGGAAAATCCCGCGCCCAGCGTCACATCGAGCGGACGGACTTTAATGTCGCGCCATTCGGGCTTCTCGCCCGCCAGCCAGTCCTGCAGCGGGCCGGTGATCCGTTCAGGGGTCAGCAGTTCCATGATTACAGCCCCTTCGCCGCCAATGCGCGCTTCAGTTCGGTGGTGAGCGGCCCCATGTCCTTGGGCGAGGAGCCGTGGAGCAGAATTTCATCGGCACCGGCATCCAGAAAGGCCATGAGCTGGTCGGCGCATTGGGCCGCGGTGCCCACCGCAGCGCCTTCATCCAGCCACTGCTGCGGAATGATGCGGCTGACATCGACCAGTTCCTGCCGGGTATAGGCCTGATCCGCCGGCTTGCCGTTCAGGCTCGCGATCTTGGGATGGGCGCGGATTTCCTCCAGCACCTTCTTGTCCCAGCCATTGATGTCGACGATCAGGTCGCCAAAGCCGGGCAATTCGAAATAGGTGATGGCGCGACCGCCGACTACGGCTTCCTCTTCATCCTTGGGCAGGTCCGGCGCGACGATGATATTGTGATAGATGCGCACCGACATGGGATCGCGGCCTGCCTTTTCGGCGGCATCGCGGACGATCTTCGTGCTGTTCTTCACCCCCTGCGCCGATACGAAGGGATGCAACAGCACGCCGTCGCAATGCTCGCCCGCAAATTCCAAGCTCTTGGGGCCAATCGCGGTGAAAATGATCGGCGGCGGCGTGCCGCCATGGCGGTCGGTCAGGCTGATGGCGGGGAATTTGCCCAGCACGCCTTCATAATCGACCTTTTCGCCCGCCCAGAGACGCCGACAGATCGAGATCAGATCGGCCAGCCGTTCCATGGTGATGGGCGGCGAACCGAGCATCTTCATATAGGCGGGGACTGCCCGCGCGAACATCAGGCGGAACCGGTCCCCGCTCATCGCCTGCATCATGTCGGCGACGCTGGCAGTGACCAGCGGATGGCGCATCGTCGCATACATGGTGCCGGTGATGCGAATCTTCGATGTGGCCTCCGCCACGGCGCCCGCCAGCACCGCCGGTTCCTTCAGCGCATAGCGCTCGGAAATCCAGACGCAGCCAAGGCCGATGCGTTCCGCCTCCTGCGCCTCTTCGATGCCGCGCCGCGGATCGCTCACTCGGCCAGGCAGGATATAGGTGCCGAATTTATCGAACAGTGCCTGTGCGCCGGGTTCCACAGCTTCCGTCATTCCCACGTCCTCTCAAAATATCTGCGGCTGCATTGCCGGTGGGATGATCGTTGGCAACCTGTCAAAGGACAGGGTTGGGGTGCACCTCGACATAGAGACGCGTGAGCTTAAGCGCAGAGATTTTCCACTCGCCACCTTGGCGCACATAATGTTCGGTATAATGGCCAAAACCGGTGATCGACTCGCCGCCGGGGATCGGGCATTTGCCCGGCGACCAGACCACCCGGTCCTGCATCGCCGTGATCATGTCCGCTTCATCGCCGCGCAGATCGATTTCCGTCGAGTGGATCTGATGCGCCGTCCGTGCGTCGATCACGGCGGAGCGCACCTGCTCCAATATGGCGGCGTGCCCGCTTATCGGGGGGTTGCCGGTATCCTCCTCGACATCCATCACCGCATCGGGCGTGAACAGCGCCATAAAACCGTCCCAATCCTTGGTATCGAGAAAGCGGCAATAGCGCGCCTTCACATTGCGGATCGCCTCATAGTTGATCAGCTTGGTCAGTTCGTCGCTCATTGCCACCTCCATCACCAGATAATCCGCGTATGCGCCCGCAGCGTGCGTTCGCGGATCGCCTGCGCGCGCGCGTCGGGCGTCACCAGCACGGTGTCGGCGGGCAGATGGTTGCGCACGTCGGCCAGCTTGACCTTCTTCATCGTCGGCGTCGGCCGCTCGTCGGTGTTAAACCAGCGTCCCTGCACCGCGCCGCTGGCATAGCCCGATGTGTCAAGCCAGTTGTGCACACCCGGATCGCGGGCCGAAATGACCGCGCGGAAATAGCCGTCGCCATCGAGCACGGCCTGCGATGCATTGAGGCTGGACTGGTTATGATACCAGTCGGTCGTTTCATACAGTTCGTTGGTCAGGATCAGCGACCAGTAGCCGACCTCCTTGGGTATCTGGACTTCGGTGATCAACGCTTCGTCATCGGCCAGTTCATAGGCGCCTTCATAATAGGATTGCCGGGCGAGACCGGTCATCTGCGAGAAATCGACAACTTTGAGCGTATTGATCAGACCTTCGTCGCGCAGCTTTTGCACCTTGTCGGGAAAGGCCAGCGCGCAAACCGCCGCAGTGGCGGGAATTTCGGCAAAACGGTGCGCCAGTTGCTCCAGCGTGGGGCGCCCCTTGGCCGCATGATCGGCGTCTAGGCGCACGATGCCGAAGCGCGGCTCGCGCTCCACGCCCCAGTCGCAGGCGACGATCCGAACCATCAGCTTTTCGGTGGCGGGCTTCAGTTCCCACCAGTCGCCTTCATGGCCGGCGGGCCGGGTCGGCGAAAGGATGACGTCGAACGTCCCGTCGGCGCCGATATGCAGATCGTCGAAATCATTGGCGTCCTGTGCGGGATGATGCTGGCCGGTCCGCAACGTGTCCGGGCCGAGTTGCGCCAGGATCATCATCCGCGTCGTGCCACGGTCGCCGCGGATGCGATAGGTTCCGCCCTTTTCGATCAGCGCCGCCTTGTAAATGGTGTCCGCATTGGGCTGAAAGATATTCTGGCAGATGTTGAGTTCGGGCACGAAGATAGGATGGCTGCGGTCATGCATGATCGCGTCGTTAGTGGTCCGCAACACGCCCGACAGCAGCAGCCGCATCGATTCCTGCATGACGTGCGGGTCGCTGCGCAGCCTTTCGGGAATGCGATCGCGCATCAACTGGCCCAGCGGCCTAAGCTGGTCGAGCAATCTTCCCACTCGAAAATGCCCTTGTCGCTCATCTCATTCTCCACGATGTTTTCTCCGTTGACGACTCCAGCAATGGCCTGCCCGCCCGACAGCAGAAACCCGGCCACCGCGGCAGGACCGCCTGCGCATATTTCCCGCCTAGTCGGTGACAAGCAGCGACCTGAGCGCCGCGCGCCGATCGGCATCGATGCCCGCCGCTTCGAAATAGCCTTCGATCCCGCCCCAGCGCGCCGCGATCGCATCGAGTGCGCTCAGCAGGAAATCGTCCTGCACGCCGATCAGTATCGCGACCATGTCGTCCGGGGGCACGAAGCCGAAGGTCTTTTGCAGATCGCGCGAGAGATGGCCCGACATGCGCAGATTCTGGCCGAACACATCCGATTTGCGGTAGTCCTCCATGATTGCGGGGCGGGGCACGGAAAGCAGGTCGAGGAACAGGGCGACGACGACCCCTGTACGATCCTTGCCCGCGGTGCAGTGAACCAGCATCGGCGTGTCCTGCGCCAGCAGCGCATCGACCATCCGCGACAAATGCGGCAGGAAGGCCTGCGGCATCAGGCCATAATTATGCGACATTACCTCGACAGCCCGCGCGGCGGTCGGCTCCCGTCCCAGCGACAGCCACATGTCCTCCCCCTGCGCGCGCAGATCGGTATTCATGTCGAGGTCGAGCATCAGGCAGTCCGGCCCGCACCAGCGATGCGGCGCCGCGTCCCTTTCGACCGTGGATCGAAGGTCCGCCACCGAGCGGAACCCCAGGTCCGACAATTCCGTATGATGATCGTCGAAAAAGCTGGCCGGGCCTTCCGAGCGGTACAGGATGCCGGATCGGACTTGGCCTCCGTCCGCGGTCGGCAATCCGCCGATGTCGCGGAAATTGAGGCGGGATAAAGCGATGGTCATGCAGTCAGCCCTTCACTGGCGGATAGGTGGGAACGACGGTGCGCATCTGCGCTAGAAGGTCCGCTGACATCCAGACATGCTCGACATAATGGCCCACAGTCGCGCGCTCGTCGGTATAGATATAGCGCAGCATGTCTCCCACACCACCTTCGAATACGACAGGGTGGCGCGTCAGATCGAGCGAAGCGACATGGGCGTCCCAATGGGCGATCGGCCCGTCTATACGCGTCGCGACATGATGAAAACAAATGGCCAGGCCATCGCCGCTGGGCAGGCAATCGCTAAACAGGGGGGCCGTGTCGCCTACCGGTTCGATCAATTCGACCTCGACGCCGCCCACCACCGCCAGCGCGACCTTAAGGACTGGCTTGCCGGTGGGATCTTCTCCGGGTTGGATATTGGACAGTTCGAAGAATCCCGGCGTGCCATAGGCATCCTTGAGCGCTGCCATCGCCGCGTCGAGATCGTTTGTGACATAAGCGATCTGACTATGCTGGCTGTTGGGCCGGGCGAACATGCTTCTCTCCTGCTATTGCGGCATCAGGCCGTGAAAATATTTGGTTCGCATCTGCCGCCGGGTCAGTTGGCAAACAATTTTCCGCCGTCCACCACCAGGGTGTCGCCCGTGTGGTAGGCCGCCATGTCGCTTGCCAGATAGACGACCGCGCCCTCCAGATCGGCTGGCTTTCCCGCCCGGCCGAGCGGCGTTTTGGCCGCAACCATATCCGCGACCATCTGGCCGATCTGAGGGTCTGCAAATGTCATCTCGGTTTCGATGAAACCCGGCGCTACAACGTTGCAGCGCACGCCGATCGGACCGAGTTCGGCCGCCAGCGCCTTGGCGAGGGCGTTGAGCGCGCCCTTGGCAATGCCGTAATGCGCCATGGTCGGCACGCCCTGAAAGATCGAACCGCTGCCGCAGATAATAAGCGAACCGCCAGGATCGCCTGCTTGCGCACGCGCCTGCATGTGGCGCGCGCCTTCCCGCAACGTGAAGACGGCGCCATCGAGGTTGACGTCGATCAGCTTGCGATAGGTGGCGACGTCCAGGTCGGTGAAGGCCACCTGGCTGACCATGCCGGCATTGGCGACGACGGTGTCGACGCGCCCCATCGCATCGAGCGCGCGAGCGAAGCCCGCGACGATAGCGGGCTCGCTGGATACATCGACGGCATCGCAGAACACTCGTATGCCATAGGCGCGCAATTCAGCCGCCGCTTCTTCAT
Source organism: Sphingobium sp. (assembly GCF_003248505.1). GTDB lineage: Bacteria > Pseudomonadota > Alphaproteobacteria > Sphingomonadales > Sphingomonadaceae > Sphingobium. Next base: position 32,240 of record NZ_QFOA01000005.1, on the reverse strand, counting down.
TCTTGTCGGCACGACGCCCCCACAGGACGACATCGCTGCCGGCCCGCGCGAGGCCGCGGGCAAAACCGAAGCCCAGTCCCGAATTGGCGCCGGTGACCAGCGCTACCTTGCCGCTGAGGTCGAACAGATTTTCCGGCACATGCCTTCTCCCGATGGCCGCTCGAACCGCGGCGGCGCTTTGACCCGACATTGCTGGCGATCAAAGCAATCGACAAGCGAACCCAGTTTCGCAATCGTGCCAATGCCATCGCCAAACGGCCCTGCATTCAGTGCAAAACGCCTTCTCGAAATTGCCTCGGCGTCACGCCGGTCGCCTTACGGAAGGCTGCGGAAAAGGCGGCTGCGCTGTCGAAGCCGCAATCCCAGGCAATGATTTTGATCGCCGGGCGGGCCTGGCGCAGCAACTGTTTCGCGCGGTCGATCTTACGGTCTGTGACATAGCGGGTCAGCGTCTGGCCCGTGGCGACTTTGAACTGCCTAAAGAAATGGCGGGTGGAAAGGCCACATTCCGCCGCCAGTTCGGCAACGGACGGTGGCTTCCCGGGCTGCTCGACCCGGTCGGCTATGCGTTGCAACTGGGTTCGCGACATGCCGCCGACCGCCATTTCACCGTCTGACGTCGAACCGAGCAGATAGCGTTGCAGTTCGATTGCGGCCTGAAGCCAGATTGCCTGTGTCAGCATTTCGCTGCAAAAGCCCGGCTGCGCGATCTCGGCGGCAATGCGCCGCAAGGCCTCGCGCACCGTCGGACTGCGTACGTCGAGCGAAGCCCGCAAGGCATCGTCCGATATGTCCGGCCCATCATGGTCGAACCCCATGCCGTCGAAGCCGCAGCATATTGACGTCTGTTCGCCCTCTCCCCATTCGGTATGCAGTTCGCTTCGCGCCGGGACGAACAATATGTCGCCCAAGGCGCAGGCCTTGCCCTGTTCGATACCGCCATAACCGCCGCAGGGACGACCGGGCCGGGGGGACAGCGCCAGATCGAGAAAACTGCGCGGCGATGAAAAGACCCCGCCCTGCTGGCCGCGAAATCGGTAATGATGCAATTCCATCACCACGCCGGGCAGCGCGATCCGGCCCTGGACCGTGCAATCGATCGTCGGCGTGACGGGCAGGTCGTAGACCTGGGAAACAGCGTTCATCCAACCCCTCCGGACAGTTTTGCCTTTCGCGGCATGTTCGCCGCGCGACATGGCGCTTTTGCCGAATATTTGGCGCGACGGCGATGGCTGGGCACCTTGCGAAAGAGAGGGCGGGCGCATTTAGATGGCGCACCGAAAAAAGGAGAGAGAGATGGGCAGTGCTGTGCAGGAAGAGGCCGCGCGCCGTAACATCATCGACATCACCGACCTGCACCACCCTGTGCTGACCGATGTCCAGAAGCAGGTATTGGCGGGGGCAGAGGCTGCGGCGGATCAGATCGTCCTGAAGCCCGAGGTCATATTGGCTGCGGCGCAGGCGCAGACAGGGCTGTCGGATTTCGGCGCGGACGATTTTCGCGAACGTCTTGCCGTCTGGTGCCAGGCGGTGGACGAAGATACGAACGCTTCGGCGGTCACGCGGGCCAACCTGTTCCAGATGATGATCCGCCTTGCCGCGACTCGGCTGCGGATAGAAGGCTTGGTCAGACGCCACCCGGAGATCTTGGACATCCAGATCGACCGGCCGATCATCGTTGCGGGCCTGCCGCGATCGGGCACCACGCATCTGCTGGGCCTGCTGTCGGCTGACCGCCGTTTCCGGTCGCTGCCATGGTGGGAAGCCATCGCGCCTATCCCCGCGCCCGACGAAACCCCGACCGAAGAGGACAGCAATCCGCGCTGGACCAAGGCGGAACAGGGCTGGCGGACGATGGAATCGATCCTGCCCTATATGGCGATCATGCACGAATTTTCGCCCGATCATATCAGCGAGGATATCGAGTTGCAGGCGGTCGATTTCTCCTCCTATCTGATCGAGTGGCTGGCGCATGTGCCGCGCTGGCGCGACTATTATCTGAACCACGACCAGTCTGGCACCTATGCCTATCTGAAAAAAGGGCTCCAGGTCCTGACCTTCCTGAAAGGACCGAACCGGTGGGTCATCAAATGCCCGCAACATATGGAGCAGTTGCCTGCTCTCTATAAGACTTTTCCCGACGCCACGTTCGTTCTGACCCATCGCGATCCGGTCGGGTCGATCCGGTCGCAGCTCACCATGTACAGCTATGCGGCGCGCATGTTGCGCAAATCGGTCGATATTCAGGAGCCTCTGAGCTACTGGCCCGACCGCTATGAAAAGCTGCTTCGCGCCTGCGTGCGCGATCGCGACATCCTGCCCCCCGAACAGACAATCGACGTCTATTTTCACGACTGGATCAAAAATCCCGATCCGATCCTGAAGGCAATCTATCGCATTGCCGATATCCCACTGACCGACGAGGCGCTGGCCGATCTGCACGCCTATTTGGCCGAGCATGGCGAGCAGGCCAAGGGCAAGATCGTCTACGATCTGGAGCGTGATTTCCATGTCACCGGGGAGGAATTGCGCCGCCCCTTTGCATTCTATTTCGATAGGTTCCCAGTACAGGTCGAAGTGAAATAGCCTGTCTCACGACCTGTCTTTCGACAGGACGGAAAGCGGCGCGCGCTCACTAGGACGGGGCATCGCCTTCGATTGCACCAAAGGAATGCCATGCCGGAATTGAATGTCATCACCCGTGACGGCGCACAGCAGACGATCGACGCATCCGCCGACAGCTCGGTGATGGAAGCCATCCGCGACGCGGGCTTCGATGAGCTGCTGGCGCTTTGCGGCGGATGCTGCTCCTGCGCGACATGTCATGTCTATGTCGACCCGGCCTTCGCGCAGGCCCTCCCCCCGGTATCGGAAGACGAAAGCGATCTGTTGGACGGATCGCCCCACCGCAACGACTATTCGCGCCTGTCCTGTCAGGTCATGATGACGGAAGCCCTGTCGGGACTTACGGTCACCATCGCACCTGAAGACTGAGCATAACCCCAATCCTGAATCAATGAGAGAGGATTATCGTGGCCTGGAAAGAAGACATTCGTGAACAGCTGGACGTGTCGGGTTCGACCGTACTGACCGACAAACAGAAGAAGATGGTCAAGCATTGGACCGATCTTCAGGAAACCCTGAACGCCGGCGATTTTGACGCCATGGACCGGTTTTTCCATCCCGACTTCCGGTATGGCAACCCCAACCGCCCCGACCTGGGCACCTATGAACAGTGGAAGACCTCGCCGGTCGCACTCTACAAGACCTTTTTCCCTGCCGCCTACAAGACCATCGACGCGGTCGGTAAGGGTGACGACGAAATCTGGATCTACGCGACCCACTACTGCAAGCATGTCGGCGGACCCTATATGGGCGTACAGCCGACCGGCAACGAGTTTCAGGTCAACTGGTTCTCCATCGTCAAGTTCAAGGACGACAAGATCGTCAGCATCTTCAGCATTTCCGACGTGTTGACCATGTTGAAGGACATTGGTGTGGTGGAAGTGCCCCAGCCGGTCGATCCCTACAAGTAAGCGACTGCGCCGCTGCCCTTCTTCCGCTTCGGTCAGGCGACCGGCGGCAGCAGGGCAGCGAGCAGGAACGTGGCCAGCCTGTCGGCATGTTCGACCGCGTGGACGTCATCGACCTCCTGCCCCGCCCCCAGCCGATCCTGCATCGGCACGGCACAAAAATAATAGCCGACCCCCTGCACGAGCAGGGCCATCAAGGCCGCTGTCGAAAGACCATGAACCGGTCGCCGCAGCCGTACCGCGTCGAGCAGGCTATCGAGCCGCCGCTGGAACGGCAGCACGAAATGTTCCACGATATGATCAAGTCGCCAGGTGGAACGGCACCCTTCCATATTCGTCATCAAAACGATGTCGCTGTTGTTCGTCGCCCATAGGCAGAAACGCTGGATCAGATGGCGTAACCGGACTTCCGGATCGGCATGTTCATCGAAGGCAGCTTCGACGAACGGCGAAGCCTGACCCATGCGCCAGTCGACCGCACGTATCCACAAATCCTCCTTCCGGCCGAACCGGACATTCAGCAGATTGTGGCTGACCCCAAGCTGCTTCGACAGGTCTCGCAGCGTCGTACCTTCATAGCCGCGCTCTGCAAACGTCGCAAAGGCCAGCCCGAGCAGCTTGTCCTCGTCCAAGGCCTGAGCGGCATTGAGTGCGGGGCGACCGCGTGTGCGCTGGGGACGATCAAGCATCGACAATTCCATAACGAAAAGAGGTTGACAGATAAATTGTCATCCGTCAATTTAATCGAAAGGAGAGTGGATAGCGCTATGAGTCTCGATACTGATCTTTGGTGGGCTGTCGCACGGTCCGAGGAAGTAACCTCCCAAAAGCCGCTGTCCGTCGATATCGGCGGCCAGCCAGTGGTGCTGTGGCGCGACAATAACGGCATCGCCCGCGCGCTGGAAGATCGCTGCCCGCATCGTCGCGCGCCGCTATCGCTTGGCTGCATCCGCGACAATGGCATGATCCAGTGCGGCTATCATGGCTGGAGCTATGACGGCGAAACCGGCCGGCTCAAAGAAATCCCCAACATGAAGGATCAGCAGAAGTTTCCGCCGATATACAAGGCCAATGCCTTTGCCGTGACCGAACAGGCCGGGTTCGTGCGCGTGTGCCTCAATCCCAAGGCGGAGGCGCCACTCAGCGCCGATCCCAAATATACCTATGTCGGCACGGTCAACCTCAGCTGTAGCCATCAGGAATATCTGAACGCCCTCTATGACGATCCCGGCTTGATCATGTCGATCCGCGGCGTTCGCTTCAGCCCCTATCTTATGTCGGAACTGCACGAGGAAAACGGCCTGCTGGTGATGGAGCGGAACTGCCAATGGCATCCGCTGCATTGGCCATCGCATTTCGTGGCCGAATTTCCGTTGACCCTGTTGACGCGCACCCATCCGCTGACTGGCGAGACGCGTCTGACGCTGCGGGACGACCAGTTCAACGACCTTCTGTATGCCGTGCTCTCGCCCGTCCCCTCGGCGCGTGGCGTGACGGCGGTTCGCTGGCGCGCCCAGCTGGGTGCGCGTCATCCCGGCCTGCGCGGCGCCATCCTGCGCGGGATCAACCCGCTCACGATCTTCGATTCCGTCGACGGATCGAAATTGCGCGCCACCAAGCCTTCCGTATCACTGCATGGCGAGGATTTGCGCAAGGCCATGTTGGTAGATACGCCCGAGAACCATGATCAGACCGTAGCGGCCTGAAGGAGGATTTAAGATGCTTGAAACCGCCGACCGTCCCGTCTCGCACGATGACAACTCCGCCGCGCCGTCGGGCAACAGCCCGGTCGCGCTGAACGCCATCAACCGCTGGGTACCGCATAATCTGGTGATGCGCGACAGCTGGTTTCCGGTAGCGCACGACTATTCCGTGACCGGCAAGCCGGTCCGTCGGGCCATCTATTCGCACCCCATTTTCCTGTGGCGCGACAATGGCGTCGCTGTTGCGAGCGAATTCCACCCCAACGAACGGATCGCCCGCGACAAAAGCGAATATACCAATGCCCAGGGTCGCTATCCGGTCATGGAACATTATGGTGTGGTCTGGGTGTGGTTCGGCAACCCTCTGGCCGCTGATCCCCGCCATTTGCCCAGCCTGCCCTTCCTTCCGCCCCAGGGCGGGCTGCCGCGTCACATGACCGCGACCGTCCGCTTCGAAAGCTCGGCGCCGATCAGCTTGGAAAATCTGATTGACCTGACCCATGCCGACTTCCTGCATGCGGACGTCGTCGGTGACGAACGGTCGGACAGCGAAACTGTGGAAACCTTTTATGACAGCGAGACTGTCACGATGGTCCGCACCTGCGTCAACAAATCGGTCGCGCCGGTCATGAAATTCTTCAGCGGCATCAAGCAGCCGACCCAGAATGTGCGGCAGGTGATCCGCATCTATCTGCGCTCTCACTGCGCGATTGCCTATGGCCGCTTTAGCCCCGGCGACGATGTGCCTCTGTTCCACCCTTGCACGCCCGAAACACGGGACCGTACGCGGATGGAGATGGTCATGAACACGTCCAATGCCGGTCTGATGTTCCGCCATGTCATGCCCAAGGCGGGCTACAAGGTCTCGCGGCAGGATAGCTATATGACCTCTCCCCAGAGCCCGCGCTACATGCGCCATACCGACCGCAAGGATCTGCACAGCAAATTCGATCAGGCCGGGCAGCGCTATCGCATGGCGATGATGGAACTTGCCGACCGACAGGCGAAGGGCGATTTTGCCTATCGCGATAATGTCAGCGAAGATTGCAGCGACATTATTGGCCTGCGTAAAGAACTGTTCCAGTTCTGATTTGATCTCTCCCCATGGGCGGACGGCGACGTCCGCTCTTTTTTCTTTTCGGAGACGCCATGTCCAAGCTCGTCAATGCCGTCGGCGGCGAACGCCGCTGGTGGGCCGTTATGCCGACCCTCCCCGCCCCCGCCATGGCGGGAATCGGCCAGCAGATGGAACAGGCGGGCTTCGAGGGTTGCTTCTCGCTCCAGATCTACGGGCCGCCCTTCGTACCGATGGCCGCCACTGCCGCGCTGACAGAAAATCTGAAGGTAGGCACTGGCGTCGCGATTGCAGGAACCCGCAGTCCGGTCGAGACGGCCTATGCGGCGATGGATGTGGATCGCATTTCCAACGGTCGTTTCGTGCTGGGGCTGGGCTCCAGCATCAAAAGCTGCGTCACGGGCATGTATGGCGAGCCGGAACGCAAGCTGCTGTCTCACCTGCGCGAAAGCGTCAAGGTGATCCGCTACGTCATCGCCAATGCACATAAGGATCTCGATCCGATTGCGGGGGAATATTTCTCCGCCGATTTCGAGGAGATGATGCTGACCGCCCCCCCTGTCCGCGAAGAGATCCCGATCTGGATCGCAGCATTGCAGGAAAAGATGACCGCGCTGGCGCTTGAGGTTGGCGATGGCCTGATGGTCCACGCCCTCTGGTCCGCTGCCTATACCAAGAGCCGCCTCCCCTTCATCAACGATACGCTGGCCAAATATGGCCGCAAGCGCGAGGATATTGAAATCAACGCCTGGCCGTGGATCGCGGTCAATGACGACAAGCAGAAGGCGATCGACGACAGTCGCGCCACCGTCGCGGCCTATTCGGGCTATAAGGAATATGAGCCCTTCTTCGAAGCTATCGGCTTTGGCGATCAGGCCCGTGCCTGCCAACTTAGCCTGGGCGAGCATGGCGACATCGCAAAGGTCATCGGCAATGTATCCGATGAGATGGTCGAAGCCTTCGTGACCTGCGGGCCCGTGGACGAGGTGCTCGAAAAAATCGAGCCGTTCTGGGACGTGGTGGATTCGCTCTGCCCGATGACGCCCTATCGGGATCTCACCATGGAGCAGTTGACCGACTATAATGCGGGCCTGTTCAAGCTGGTAGCGACGACCAGAGCGCGCGCGGGCTTGGTTTCTGAACCAGCCTAAAGCGATTTCCCGCCACATGGGATCATCTGACGGTTACGAAAGCGCGGGTACAACAAGTGAGAGTGCCGATCTATGTCCTCCGATCCGATCGCATCGTATGGGATGACATAGCTTGTTGTTTTACCTCATTTTTCAAGCGAGCAGATGATTCCATCTGCTTAGGAAATGCTCCAGCCGCTACAATTAGCTAAAATATTAAGACGATGGACGCCGCGATCGGGGATAAATCCGATCCCGGCGTCCATCGTTTCAATCCGTTAAAGAAGAGCTCAGGCCGGGACCACAGCCTCCGCCATCGATTTGCCCGCGATGAAGCCGGTCACCATGGCCGGGCCGACATTGCAACCATGGGCCGGCGACTTTCCGCGCCAGATGGAATTGGCGTCGAGCCCCGCCGCAAACAATCCACCCACAGGTGCGCCATCGGTGCCGATCACGCGGCATTGCGAGTCGATCTTGAGCCCCACCGTCGTCGATCCGTCCCCGGGATAGATTTTGATCGCGTAGAAGGGCGCCGTCTCCACGCGGCCCAGGCATGGGTTGGGCTTATGCTTGGGATCGCCGATCTCGATGTCGATCTGGGTGTCGCCCTTGCCGAAATCCAGATCCTTGCCGGTTTCGGCATAGCGATTCATCTTCGCGACCGTCGCCATCAGGCCATCGGCATCGACGCCGATCTTCCCGGCAAGTTCGCGCAGACTGGGCGCCTCTATGACATAGCCTGCCGCGATCAGCTTCTTCAGGCCGCCGCCGCCGGGATATACCATGCCCATCCCATATTTCTTGATGAATGCAGCATCGCCGATGATGTGGGCAGGCACGGTGCCGCTTTTGTGCATGGCTTCCACAAAGTGGACGGAGGCTTCATTTCCGAACCGCTCGCCTTTCGCATCGACGGCGATGCAGCCCGGCTTCGACATGTCGATCAAGTGGGCGTAGCGGGCAACATAGCCATCCGGCCGCGTCATCTTGGACACCACGGCCCAAACGGCATTGACCAGATTGTCCCCGGCAAGCGATGCGCCAGCGTCCAGCCCCATGTTCATGCCGTCGCCGGTATTCTCATAGGGCAGGATCGAGACATGCTCCTCGGCATAGGGGATATAGGCCTTGCGCAATTGCTCGTTGGCAGAAAATCCGCCCGATGCCAGCAGGACGCCCAGCTTCGCTGCAATATCCTCCCCACTGACGCGCACGCCAGTCACCCGGCCTGCCTTGACCAACAGCTGATCGACGGCCGCATCCTTGCGCAGCGTGACGCCCGCATCGAGCGCAGACCGCAGCAGGCGCGCCGACAGCGCATTGCCCATGGTCAGACGCGTGCCCCGCGGATAGCGGCGGACCTTGTCCAGGCCAAATTTCGCGGCCAGCTTGCCGAAATGGACCAACGATTTGGGAGAAGGCATTTCGGCCAGATAGGGCAAATCGAACAGGTCGATCATGAAGCCGCCCGGCGCATTGAATTCCTCACGCGCGGGCCGAAGCTCGGCGAAATGATCGCCCAGCTTCTTGCCATCATATTCCTGCGGCGCGAGCAACCGGCCATGATCGGCTGCGCCAGCGACTTCCGGATACCAGTCGCTGCTGGGCGGGGAGAGAAGGAACCGGACCTGGCTGTGCTTGTCCAGCCATTCCACCATTTCCGGACCGGCATCGAGATAGGCGTCGATCAATGCGGGATCGGCGGTCGGTCCTATCACGTCCAGCACATATTGGCGGGCGACGGCGCGGCTATCGTCCACGCCAGCGGCTCTCGCCTGCGGGCTGTCGGGAATCCAGATACCGCCGCCCGAAACAGAGGTCGTGCCGCCGAAATATTGGGATTTCTCCAGCACCAGCACCGACAATCCGGCAGAAGCGGCCCTGATGGCCGCCGTCATGCCAGCCGCGCCCGATCCTACCACTACAACATCATATTGGGCCATCCGGTCCTCCCGATCCTTCTTCAGATAACCATCGAGAAAGTCGCAGCTTCCCGCGCCTTTCCCCCGGCAGGTTTCAGATTTTGGGCATGATTTCCTCGGCCACCCACTGGAGCCGGTCGAGATATTCGGTCAGCCCCGATATCCCCGGTGGCAGCGGCACGATGGTTTCGTTAACCCCCAGTTCCTTCAGCCAGCCCACCTGATCGATGACCTTTTGCGCATCCCGTGTACCGGGCGCGCGCGGGTCGTCCATAATCTCGTGATGGGCCCCGACATTGAGCATTTCGAGCGCAAAGAACAGATCGATCGGGCGGCAATCATATTCAGGCTGCGATCGGATGAAGTCGAGGCATTCGGGAAATTTTTCCGGCGGCGTGCGGAAGGGCGACCATCCATCGCCGAACTTCGCCACGCGTTTGAGCACGGGTTCGGCATCGCCGCCTAGCCAGATCGGCAAGCGCGGCTGCTGGACCGGCTTGGGCGCAAAACCGACATTTCGGAACTGCACAAATTCACCGTCGAACTCGGGCTTGTCGGCGGTCCACAGTTCGATGATCGCCGCGATATACTCATCGGCCATGCGTCCGCGCTTGTGAAAGTCGACATTCAGCATGTCGAATTCTTCCTTCAGCCAGCCGACCCCGAACAGCGCGGTGGCGCGACCGCCGCTCAGCCAGTCGAGCGTCGACCATGCCTTGGCTTGCACGATCGGGCTTTGCAACGGCAGAATCGACACGGACGAGCTGAGTTTCATAGTCTTGGTGCGACCGGCCAGGAAAGACAGGGCGACCGTGCCATGCACATAATGATCGCCCGAAAGATCGATATGCTCCTGCGGGATGATGAAATGTTCACCCAACATGCATTTGTTGAAACCCAGTCCGTCGGCGGTTGCCATCGCTCGGCCGATGTCGTCTCCGGTCAGACCATATTCCCAGGGTTGCGTCATCGCCGCGACATGCATGCTGTTTGGCACGCCCACGTTCAGTTTCATCGACCGATCCTCCCTGGTTTCCAGATTGGCGGGCAGAATGGCCCCGATAGATTCGACTACACCTTCCCTTGGGAAGGATATAGCAGATCAAGTCCTCAGCCTTGCTCTGCCGAGAACATATCATGAAGCTCGGCCAAATCTGCGGGCGTGTCGATGTCGAAGCCGAGGGCGGCCCGTTCCACGATCGCCGCTCCCGAGCGCTGCTGCCTGTGGAGCATAAGACTATCGCGTCCGAAGGCGAAGCGGAACGGATTGGCGTCCCGAAGTGCCACCGCATTTGTGCCGCGACCGTGCCGATCTGGTGCGAAAGCGCAGCCGCAATCGTCTGCAGCGTCGAGCAAGGCTTGGATATCTTGCACCGTCAGATGCGGCAAATCGGCATGGATCACGAGCATGGGACGATTACCCAATTGCGCGCGCGCTCCCTGCAACTCCGGATTGAGGCCTTTTCCGCTGTCGGGCAACCATTGCACCGGCCATTCGGAAACTTCCGCCGGCGCAAGAAGATAGAGGGAGTTGATCGCATTCACATTGGACAGGCATGAGATGACTCGCGTGGCCATCGCGAACGCCAACGCGACGCGTTCGGCGGGTTCCAGCACGTCCTGCAGCCGCGACTTACTTTCCGCACCCTGTTTCAAAGGGACGAGGGCAGCCCAGTCCGTCACGGTCGAAGGGTGAGCGCGAGATCGAGCGCCGCCTGCGCTACGCGAATTTTGTCCTCCAGTGTCGTCATCAAGGTCGGGCAACGCCCAACGACGATGTCCGGCGCCTCGCATCGATCTCCGCTATCGATCAAGATGGCATCGATCAATCCGGCATAATGCCGTGCAATGCTGTCGTTATCGACCGCCATGCCCAATTCCTGCATCAGCTTGGCAGTCGGGCCCTTGACCGCCGTACCGCCTACGAGCGGAGACACGGCGATCACGGGCGCCCTGGTCTTCTTGATCGCCAAGCTTAGTCCAGGCACGGCCAGCAAGGGATCGACACTGAGAAATGGGTTGGACGGGGCGAACAATATCGCGTCCGCCGCCTCGATAGCATCAATGACGCCGGGAGCTGGACCGGCGTCCGTCGCCCCTTCAAAAATGATCTGCCGCACAACCGGCGCGCAACGCTGCTCGACGAAATAGCGTTGAAACTCCAGACGTCCCTGTTCTGTATCCACTACCGTAGATACCGCCTGGTCGCTCATGGGCAATATCCGGGCCGCTATGTCCCACTGGGCAGCAAATCGCGCAGTGATTTGCGACAGGCTCTGCCCTTGCGCCAGCGCATGGGTCCGCGCCACATGCAAAGCCAGATCGCCATCGCCGAGTTGGAACCAGTCCTCTCCTCCCAATTCGCGAAGGGCTGCCATGAAACTCCAGCTTTCGCCTTCCCTCCCCCAACCCTGCACGCCGTTCGCCTTGCCTGACAGAGTATAGAGCAAGGTATCGATATCGGGCGATATATGCAGCCCCAAATGCCGGAAATCATCTCCGGTATTTACAATCGCCGTCAACGTATCGCCGGCCACGATGTGCGACAGACCTAGAACCAGCTTCGCGCCGCCCACTCCGCCGGTCAGGACGACAACGCGATTCATGCGAAGAGATCTTCATGCACAGGGCGCACCAGATCGGCGGCAGGACGAGCCTGGCCGGTCAGTGTGCAACCCCGCACCAGCGCCGCCGGTATGCCCTCCGCGCCTTCCCCGGTGGCGAGGCAGGCGGCCGTCGCGACGATATCGGCCAACGCCACCTGGGTGACTTCCAGCGTCCGACCGTCGCGATCCAGTTCACCCCTGCGATCCTGCAACGCCGGCAATCCGGCCGCGCCAATGGCCACCGCCACCACGCCCATCCGCCAAGGCCGACCGAAACTGTCAGAGATGACCACGGGCAGGCCCAAGCGCGCATGCAATTGCAAAGCCGTTCCATCGGGATCGACCGGAAGAAGCAAGGCGCGATCGCCCTCCCCCTCCCCGATATTGGAACGATCGATTCCAGCATTGGCCATGACATGACCCAGCCCGTGGCGCGCAATCAGGACATGGGGCACCGCGCGCAGGATGGCGCTGGATTCATCCAGCACCAGTTGCACGAGCCGAGAATCCTTGCGCGTGATATCGGCCAGGCGCCGTGCCTCTGTACCGGGCTCTACGTCAGCCAGGGATATAAATCGCCCCTCCGCCTTGGACACGATCTTCTGCGTTACGACCAGAAGATCGCCAGCGCGGGGTTCGACACCGCACCGGTCCAAAGCCAAATGTAGGATGTCCGCCAGATCGTCGCCCGGTCTGACCTCTCCAATTCCGGTCAACGGTACGATTTCGATCATCGAATACACCTCAAGCTTCGGGCGGGATCAAATCTCCTGTGATGCGAATACCCGCACCGTCAACCTTGTAGGTCTTGTTCATGAAAATGAGGATCGAGGTCAGCGCCTCGGCGGCGGCGGAGTTTACCAGGGCGCCGCCGTGAAGTCCCCGCAAACCCATAGCATCGGCCAGCGCCACGATGCGGCCACGAGCGTCTTTGTCGTCGCCGAACACCAGCACATCGCAACCGACATCGACGTCCTTTGCCAATTTGTGCGCCGCGACATTATGGAAAGCCGACACCAGCGCCACGCCTTCTCCAAGTACCGCCTGCGCCTTCTGCGCAGCGGAGCCTTCCTCGGGCAACTGGACCCGCATAACTTTTGGCGGCACGAGGGGGACCGTCGTATCCACGACCAATTTGCCGACGACATGCGGCGCGATTTCGCGAAGCGTCGCTTCCTGGGCGGCGAAGGGCACCGTCACGATGACGATGTCAGCCTGCGCAACGACATCCACATTGGCACCGCCCTGCAGGCCATGTCCCAATTCAGCAGCGGCCTTTTGCGCGCTTTCCGCGCTACGCGATCCGATCGTGACGGGATAGCCAGCGCGCCCCAGGCGCCAGGCAATCGCAGCGCCCAGATTACCGGTTCCGCCGACGACGGCAATGGCGGGAAGAGTCATATATTGTCCTTCAGTTACGCTCACGAGCGATATGGCAGATGATTCAGGATAGTCCAGCCAGAGCGGCACGCCGCGGTCTAACCGGTTCGTAAAGCGTGGTGCGTTGTAGCACAGGCCGTCCGACCGATGCCGCCAGCGCCTGCATTTCCTTCGGACCGAATTCCTGCCCGTTGACGCCACCCGCAGCCCGGGTGATGGATTCGTCCATCAGCGTGCCGCCCATGTCGTTGGCGCCCGCATTCAGGATCGCTGCAGCGCCCTCTGGCCCCATCTTCACCCAGGACACCTGGATGTTTGGGATCACCGGATGCAGCACGATGCGTGCCACGGCGTGCATCAGCACCGCTTCACGATAGCTCGGCCCCGATCTCGCCAGCCCCTTGCGCCATATCGGCGATTCCATATGGACGAAGGGCAGCGGCACGAACTCGGTGAAGCCGCCGGTCTCTTCCTGCAATCCGCGAATGCGGAGAAGATGCCGGGCCCAATGCCTATATTCTTCGACATGGCCGAACATGATCGTGGCCGTGCTGCGCAGGCCCACGCCGTGCGCCACGCGCATCACCTCGATCCATTCATCCGCCGTCACCTTGTCCGGGCAGATGATAGCGCGAATTTCGGGGTCGAGTATCTCCGCCGCCGTACCGGGCAGCGTGGACAGCCCCGCCTCCTTCAGCCGCGCCAGATAATCTTCCAGCGGCAGGCCGAGCGTGCGCGCGCCATGCGTCACTTCCAGCGGCGAAAAGGCGTGGATGTGAATATCCGGCGCGGCCTGGCGCACGGTCTTGAGGACATTGAGATAAGTATGCCCGTCATAATCGGGATGAATCCCGCCCTGCAGGCAGACTTCGGTCGCGCCACGATCCCAGGCTTCGGCCGCGCGACGTCCGACCTCGTCCATGTCCAGCCTGTAGGCCGGACCGCGCATCGCCTTGGTGCTGCCCTTGGAAAAGGCGCAGAAGCCGCATTTATAGAGGCAGATATTGGTATAGTTGATGTTGCGGTTGACGGCATAGGTCAGCGTGTCGCCCACGGCTTGCCATCTCAACCGGTCTGCCCGGTCAACGATGGCGGCGAGATCATGCTGCTCGGCACCGAACAGGGTCACGATATCCCGTTCGCTCAGCCGTTTACCTTCCTCCGCAGCGTCAAGGATGGACAGGATCGATGGGGAGGCGGAACCGGACTCCAGCGGCATGATGTCCGGCGCGGAATCGCCATGCCCTGCGAACCAATCGTCGCCCTTGGGCAATCCCCGTCCATCGATAGCGCGCAAAATATGCGCAGCGACGGCAGGCGCAGCCCAATCCCGCGCGCCAAGGGCATAGCGCGGGCCGATGGCCAGCCGTTGCATCAACTGGCGACCCGCGGCGTTGGTGGCGTCTTCCAATATCTCCAGATGCGGCCAGGGAGCCTCCGGATTCACATGGTCCGGCGTCACCGGCGACACCCCGCCCCAGTCGTTGACGCCAGCCCGGATCAGCGGCGCCAGATCGACGCGATCGTGCAGATTGGGCGGCGCCTGGATCGTCATCTCAGGCCCCAGGATGATGCGCGCGGCGGCAACCGCCCAAAGATGATCGTCGAGCGAGGGTTCTGCATGGTCGGCCATGCGCGTTCCAGGCTTTGCCCGAAAATTCTGGATGATGACTTCCTGAATATGGCCATAGCGCCGGTGCAGGTCGCGGATGGCGACCAGCGCATCCACCTGCTCATCGCGGGTTTCGCCGATGCCGATCAGCAAGCCCGTGGTGAACGGCACGCGCGCCCGTCCGGCATCCTCGATAGCGGCCAGGCGCAGGGCTGGCACCTTATCGGGCGAGCCGAAATGCGGGCCGCTTCGCGCGCACAGGCGATCGGAGCTGCTTTCCAGCATGATGCCCATAGAGGCGGCATGCGGCCGCAAGAGCGCATAGTCCTCGCTGTCCATAAGGCCAGGATTGAGATGCGGCAGCAAGCCCGTCTCGCGGAAGACAAGCTCTGCCATTTCGGCCAGATAGGACAGGGTCGAGTCATGCCCCAGCGCCGCCAAGGCTTCACGCGCGGCGGCGTAGCGGGATTCAGGCCGATCGCCCAGCGTAAACAACGCTTCGCGGCAACCGGCGGCCGCACCTGCGCGAGCGATGGCCAGAACCTCGTCCTTACCCAGATAGGCGTCGCCAGCGCGGGCAGGCGTGGTAGCAAAGGTGCAGTAATGGCAAACGTCACGGCATAATTTGGTGAGCGGAATGAAGACCTTGCGCGAATAAGTCACGCGACGGCCATGCGCGGCCATCGTCATCGCCTCCGCCACTGCCATCATGTCTTCGAGCGTCCGTGTTTTCAACACTTCCGCGATGCCCGCCGCTTCGTCTTCGCTCAGGTGCAGTAGATCCAGTATCACATCATACTCCGCGCTCGGGCAAGCCCGTGAATCGTTTCTAGCGGCGCCGCGTGCCCAGGCAAGGCCGCAATGAAGGTAGATACACCCATCGCTTTCAAGCTCCGCAACATATCTACGGCCGCATCTTCCGGGCCGGCCAGCGTATCGAAGTCCGCTAAAAACTCGGTCAGGCCCAATTCCTCCATCAGTGCCACATTTCTGCCGCCCACGACCACATGTTCAGTGGGATCGTAACGCGCATGCAACGCGTCGATCTTGCCGCGAAACTGTGTAGGGACACGCGCCAGGGTTTCGGGCGTGCGAAAGGCCATGCCGTTGACGACGATGAATGCCCTGAGGTCGTCCACTGCCTCGGCCCGGGTGGGGCGGATGGATGCGAAGGATACCACCCATATGTCGATCGACAGGGGGTTGCGACCTGCTGCCTGCGCCGCCGCCCGGACAATGTCGATCCTATCCTTCAGAGCGTCGAGATGCCGTTCCCCCGCGAAGAGTATGACACCGTCGGCCTGCTCGCCGGCCAATGCCAATGCCTTGGGACCGAAAGCCGAATAATAGATCGGAATTGGGCGGGCGAAACGGAGCGGACTGATGTGCGCGCCGTCCATCTGCGTCGGTTTTCCGGCGAACAGGTCGCGTAACGCCGACAGTTCCTTGCGGATTTCCTGCTGCGTGGCGGGTGGGCGGCCGATCGCCATCACCGTGCTGGCGCCGGTCGCCAGGCCCAGCGCCACTCGACCGCCGGAAAGATCGTCGATGCTGCCGAGGGCAGAGGCCGTTACCAGCGGATGCCGCATGAAGGGCGAGGTGACCAGCGGTGCCAGAATAGCGTTCGGCGCTTCAAGCGCAGCAAGCGTCAACGACACATAGAGCTCGTGCCAACCCGCTGGCGAATCGCCCACGTTGATCAGATCGAAACCGAGATCCGAGGCGAGACGGACTTCCTCTCGGAATCCGTCCAGCCTGTCTCCCCACATGCTGCATATGCCGAGCTTCATGGTCTTCCTCTCGGGACCTTCCTAAGCCCTGCCGTCCATGCGCAAACCTGTCCTTATAAAGGGGAATGCGGGCAGATCGCTCGCCTTCCCCTCCAATAGGCGCTTAGAAGGCGTATTTGGCCATGATGCCCCAGGTCCGTGGCTCACCGATATAAACGGAACTCGTCGGGAAGGATGGAATAAGGTTGCTGGTCGCCGCGAAATATTTCTCGTTGAACAGATTCTTGACGTAGAAGCCGAGGTCAAGGCCAATGCCACCAATACCGCGCCAATCCAGTCGGGCATTGGCCAGTTGGTAGCCCGGCAGCTGTTCGCCATTCTGACCGCCGAAATCGTCGGTCATGAACAGGTCGGCGTTGAACACCACATCCCCATCGGCCGGACGGATCGGCAGCGTCCAGCTTACACTGGCGGTGCCGGAGAAGCTGGGCGAATATCTGTTGATCTGCCCCTCACCCAGCACGATGGTCGAAGGCAGCGCTGCAGGGATGGTCAGGCTTTCCACCTTCACATTGGTATAGGCGGCGTTGAAACTGACGGTAAGGCTCCGCACGGGGCTGATCGATGCCTCCATTTCGACGCCCCAGATTCGCAGATCGGCGACATTGACGGCCAGCGATCCGTTGGTCGGCGAATCCGGCGTGCCGTTCGGAACGGTGGTCTGCGTGTTCAGGAACTGAAGCGCATTCTTATATTTGCTGTAATAAGCCGCGAGGTTGAGACGCCCGCGTGCCGAACCGACATGATAGTCATATTTGGAGCCGATCTCGACGTCGGTGATCTTTTCCTCCCCGGTCTTCTGGAAGGGGCGAAGGTCCGCGCAGACGCCGCCTGTCGCAGCGCAAGCCGGGTTCGTGCCGCCCGTGGTAAAGGGTGTTTCGAACAATGGCGTGTTAACGTTGACGCCGCGATAGCCTCGCCGCGACACGACATAGAGCAGCCAGTCCGGGGTCGCCTTATAGTCGAGGCCGATGGTCCAACTCGGCTCTTCGCCCTTGTTGGACACGGTGCCGACGCCGTCGGCCAGACCCAGGGCCGCCGTGCTGAGGCAGGTGGATTCATCGACATAGTTCGTGCCGATGGTGCCGCCGCAAGCCGACACCTTGTCCCAGCTGTAGCGAGCGCCGAGATTGAGCTTCAACTTGTCGGTGAATTCATAGCCGATCTGGCCATAGACTGCCCAGTTCTTGTTGCGGACATGGGCCGTCACCGCTGGGGCAGGCACGCCGCCCACCGAAAACGCCGTAAATTGCGATCCGCTCGCGCCGTTGGGCTTGTCATTATTGTAGAAGCCGCCGACGATGAAATTAAACGATCCAAAATCGCCCAGCAACTGGGTTTCATTCGTCAGATACTGCCGATCCAGCACGGACGACGCCGTGAACAGCGTGAACGGCACGGCAGAAGGCGCAGGGGCCGGCAGGCCCGTAGGCACCTGCAATTGCGGCAATCCACTGGTGTTGATCAACTGATAGCTGTAATTTTTCCGGTAGCCGAAAATATTCCGCAGCGTCAGATCGCCGAAGTTGAACGACGTGTCATTCGTGATGGCTGTGGTTTTGCGGTAGGATGCCCCACCGTTGATCCCGCCATCGAACGATCCGCGACGATTGTCCCTTTGCGTTTGGAGAGCCGCCTGCACCTGCGGTTCGACGGCACCCAATCCGAGCGCTGCGAACGGGAAATTCTCACGCAGAAGATAGACGCCGCCTGCCAGTTCGTCGCCCTTGAAATATTCATAAATGGTCGTGCTCTTGAGGCCGTCGAACGGCTCAACCAACAGAGAGAGGCGGTAGGCATCCTGATGGATATTATCGAATCCGGGGCCGCCGTCGAACGCTATCGTACGGGGATCCTGACGACGAATCTGACCTGCGGCGCGGAAAGCGACCTTATCCTCGACGATGGGGATATTCACAGCGCCTTCCAGTTCGCGATAGTCGAACCGACCGTATGTACCCTCCACATAGCCTTCGAATTTGTAGCTCGGCTTCTGGCTACCGATCACGACCGCACCGCCCAACGTGTTGCGACCGAACAGCGTGCCCTGCGGCCCCTTGAGTACCTGAATGCTGCCAATGTCGTAAGTGGGCACATTCGAACCGACCGCCGGCAAGGGTGTGTCGTTCAGATAGATGACCACGCCGGGCGTGACTTCGCCCAAAGGCAACTGACCGATACCGCGCAGCGTCAGAGCCACATTGTCCTTGCCTCCATCGGAGGAGAAAGTGAAGCCGGGCGCAATCGTCTTGATGTCGCTGACGGTTTGAACCGTACTGCGTTCGAGCGCATCGGCGGAGAAAGCGGAAATGGAGACAGACACGTCCTGCAGCCGCTCTTCGCGGCGGCGGGCCGTGACCACGATGTCACCACTATTGGCGCTATCCGCCTGCGGTGCGACTGGTGCGTCAGTCTGGGCCCAAGAGGGAACTGCAATTGCAGCAGCGCTCGCAACCAATGTCAGTTTCAGGGCAGCCAGTCGCATAAAAATCCTCTCATCAAAGCAATTTGTCGATTCCATCGGCACTGCGCGCAGGCGTGATCGCTTGCGGCAAAATCGGTATAGCCCCGATTTTCCCACCTATCTTCCGGTAGGATTTAGCTCCAATGAATATTATTGCTGATGATGTTGCATTTGCGCCGCAGTATCTCATGCGGAAATGGCGCGCGCCTTGTAAGCAGATCAAAGCGACAGGGGACCTCGGGCCTTTTCCCGATCCCAAGCAAATATACAAACGGCGGATCGCACAGCGCTGGCCTCACAGCATATTAAGACCAAGCCGCGATCAACTCCTCGACCGTTGCGACAGATGGCTCGCCGATCGCTGCAGCATCGAGCGACAATCGAGGCGCGGGCGCAGGCTGGACTATGCCGTGTCGTCCGACGAAAGTCCCGCGCTCTTCATTATGCGCATGACGAGGCGCTTCCTCCATCGATAGAACGGGCGTCACGCAAGCGTCGCTCATGGCGAACAAAGCCGCCCATTCATCCCGGCTCTTCGTTTTAAAAGCCGCCGCGAAATCGGTCTGCATCGCTGGCCAGCCGTCGCGATCGTTCTGAACATAGCGGCGGTCGGAAAGACCCAATCCGCCCACCATCTGGGCAAAAAACTTCGGTTCCAAGCAACCTACCGCGACATGCCGCCCGTCGGCGCATTCATAACAGCGGTAGAATGGCGCGGCGCCGTCCAGCAGATTGGACCCTGGCGCATCCTCCCACAAACCCTTGGGCTGCCATGCGTAGAAGAGGCTCATCAACGACGCTACGCCATCGGTGATGCAGGCATCGACCACCTGTCCCTGGCCCGTCCGCTGGGCCGCCAGCAATGCGCTCAACAAGCCGAAGATCAGGAACATAGCGCCGCCGCCATAGTCGCCCACCAAATTGAGCGGCACCGGCGGCGTTCCGCGCCGATCTCCCATTGCATGGAGCGCGCCGGTGATCGACAGATAGTTGATGTCGTGGCCGGCCCGCATCGCGAGCGGACCGGACTGGCCCCAGCCTGTCATCCGACCGAACACGAACCGCGGATTGCGCGCCAGACAGACGTCGGGACCGACCCCTAATCGTTCCATTACGCCGGGCCGGTATCCCTCGATCAAGCCGTCAGCCCGTTCGACCAAGGCTAGCAACTGTTCGCGATCCGCGTCCTGCTTCAGATCGAGATATGTCACTGCCCGGCTGCGGTGCAATATGTCGCCGCCGACATCGTCCCAGTCGCCCGCCGCTGCCGAGGGCGGGCGGGCAATTCGGATAATCTCCGCCCCCATGTCCGCCAATAGCATGGCAGCAAGCGGCACAGGACCGATCGCGTCGATTTCCAGCAGGCGAATCCCCGCCAATGCACCCGTGCCCGTCATCAGATATTCGTCCGGTCCGCACCTTTGAGATCCAGCATGGCGCGCGCCTCGTCCGGCGTGGCGACTTCGAGGCCCATGCCTTCGAGGATCTGCCGCGCTGTCGTCACCTGTTCCGCATTGGTCTGCGCCAGCCGCCCCGGACCGCCCCAAAGCGAATCCTCCAGACCGATGCGCACATTGCCGCCCATCGATGCCGCCATGGCGACGATGCTCATCTGGCGCGCGCCCGCCCCCAGCACCGACCATTCATATTGATCGCCGAACAGCCGATCGGCCGTTCGCTTCATATGCATGATATCGTCGGGATGGCTGCCGATGCCGCCCAATATGCCAAAGCAGGTCTGGATGAACAGCGGCGCTTTCACCAAGCCGCGATCGAGAAAATATTTCAGGTTATAAAGGTGGCTGGTGTCATAGCATTCAAATTCGAAACGCGTACCCAGCGGCGACAGGGTGGTCAACAGATGCTCGATGTCGGCATAGGTGTTCTTGAACACGAGATCCCGGGACGCTTCGAGCGCAGCGGGTTCCCAATCGTGCTTGAAAGATTTGAATCGATCTAGCATCGGAAACAAACCAAAACCCATCGTGCCCATATTCAGGCTGGCCACTTCCGGCGCAAAGGTCTGGGCAGGACGGATTCGCTCCTGCACCGTCATGGACGGGTGCCCACCCGTAGTCAGATTTAAAACGGCGTCGGCGCGCTGCTTGATGACTTTTAGGAAGGGTTCGAACAGATCCGGGTTCTGATCCGGTCGTCCATCGACAGGATTGCGTGCATGCAAATGAATGATGGCCGCGCCGGCCTCTGCCGCGCCGACCGCCGATTGCGCAATCTCCTCCGCCGTTACAGGCAGATAGGGCGACATGGAGGGCGTGTGGATCGCGCCTGTGATCGCGCAGCTGATGATGACCTTGCGTTTTGCCATGATATTTCCTTTCGCGCAGGCTGCGCCGGTCGCAGGTTGCGCCAGCGGCGCAATCTATCCTTCGATAGGAAGCGGTCGGCGCTTCATGGCAAAATGCCAAGCTGACGCGCCCTCAGTACCGCCTGCGGTCGCCGACGCACGCCCAGCTTGTCGTAGATTTGCTGCATATACCATTTCACCGTTCCTTCGGTCAGGCCGAGGCGATCGCCGATTTCCCGGTTCCGAAGCCCTCCGCTCACCATCGTCAAAATGTCGACCTCCCGATTGGCGAGGCGTCCGGTCAGGCCGAACTCGTCATTCTCCTCTTCCTCTGCCTCAATCTGCGGTCCCCGCCGCAACATCGACACAAGACGGACAGCGAAACGATCTGCCGGCGTTTCCAGTTCGGGGCCCTGCGAATAGGCCTCGATGATCAAAGACGCGATGACTTCCCCTTCATCGACAAAGACCCGCACCCAACCAGCCGGTTCGGCCATCTCTACGGCTGCGCGAACAGCCCTGCGTGCTTCGGATCGGTTGCCCTGAAGTACTGCGATCTCGGCCAGCAGCAATTCGAAGATCACGGCGGAACGGGTCGCTCCGGCGCGCTTGACGAATTCCAGCCAACGATAGGCGACCTTGCGCGCCCGGCCCAGCCGATGCCGCTGCATCTCTATCCTGAGCCATGCGATTGCAATATTTTCATTGCGTCGCGTGGGGTGCAGGGTCGGAATGGGCTCGCCTTCCAATTGCGGATCGCCTGCGATGAAATGCTGCTCCGCTTCGTCGATCTGCCCCGCTTTTATCAAAAGCCGCACCTCTTCGGCGACGATGAAGGAGCGCAGCCGGTCAAGCCCGCATTCGATCGCGACGAGATGGGCATCATTCAGGGTCGAAAGCGCACTGGGAAGGTCGCCTCTTGCAGCCCGCAAACGCGCGCTGACCAGATAGCCCGATGCCATCTGATCGGAAAATCCCCATTGCCGCACAACGGGCAGATATTGTTCCGCCAGTTCCGACGCCTGGTCGAGGTCGCCTGCGTCGTAAAGCAGCTCCGCCAGCGGCAGCGCGGGAAGCGCGGCTAAGCCGGACCCAACGCCATGGATTTCGACGGCCAGAGCGAAGGCCTCCTCCAGAAAGCGTTGCGCCAGGGGAATTTTGCCTTGTGCCATCATGGTCGGCGCGACCGAGGCCTTAAGGGCGATCGATGCGAAGGCCGAACCGGGACGCGACAGAGCGCGACTTGTTTCAGCCTCCAGCTTGAGCATGTCCTGAAAATGATAAAGCTCGCGCCGCGCCGACATGAGCTGTGCCAACAGGGTGCAGCTGAGATAGGCATGGCTGTCAGCCAATTCCGCCAGCAACGGTTCGGAATCGGTTTCGACCGTGACCATATCGTCGCGCGCCGCCGCCAGCATCACCAAGCGATGGCGGATCAGCAGGTCGAGCTGCTCGATTTCATGGGCGGGCAAGAACCGGGCCTCGCGCTTCGCTTCACACGCCCGCCGTGCGGCGCCGATCAGCCTGTCAGCCGATGAAAATGCCAATTGGCGGATGCGTCTCCATGCCAGCGCGAGAAGCAGGTTGGGCCTATCGGCCAATATATGCCAAGGCAGTTCCGCGCCGAGTTCGTCGATACGATAGAGATAACCCGAATAGGTTAGCCCCTCGGCCAGACTGTCCAGCTGGTCGGCGAGAAAGGTCTTATCGCCGCTCAGCCGTGCATGTTCGATCGCCATGGCAAGCTGGCCTATGTCGGCGAAATATACGCTGGCCCGCCGATGCATAATGGCCGCTCTGTCAGGCGCCCGATCGAGCAGCCGGCCCAGCACCATTTCCCGAAACAGCCGGTGATAGGCATAGCGACTATGCTCCTGATCGATCGCGTTCAGGAACAATCCCTCGCGAAAGACATGGTCCAGCATCGCACGGGCATTTTCGTCGCCCGTCACCGCGGCACAGGCCGAGGGCGTCAGTTCATCCAGGATCGATGTGTCCACCAAAAAGCGGCGGACATCGTCCGGTTGCAAATTCACGACCTCATCGTGGAAATACTCCGCGAACTCGGGACGCAGACCCGTCAAACGAAGCTTGACGGCGCTTTCGCTCTGTCGGCGATATAGGTCGCAGGCTATGACGATGCCGGATACCCAACCCTGAGTATCGCCTACGATATCCTGAAGATCGCGCGAATCGACAGGCGTTCCGATGGACCGCGTGACCAATTCCGTGGCTTCGGCCAAGGTAAACGACAGATCGGAAAAACCCACTTCGACCAAAAATCCGAGGGCGCGCATGCGTGCCAGCGACAGGCCCACCGTACCGCGAGCCGCAATGATAATGGTCAACGCATCGCGCGCGCTCGACGACAATTGCGCGAGAAATTCCATGATAGGCTTTGCCAGAAATTGCGCATCGTCGACGATGATGACCGGCCTCACGCTGCCCATCGACGCGAGCACGGACAGCCAGCTTGCGTCAGATGCGCTGGTGTCCAGGGCATCCCATTGCAGACCGGCAGAGAGGCCCGCCGCCTTGAGGGCCAGCAGGAACGAACGCTTGCTTTCTATCCCTGCCCTGGCCGCCAGCCAAAGAACGGGACGCCCCTGCGTTTTGAGTTGATCTGCCCAATACAACATCGCGGTCGTCTTGCCGCTTCCAGCAGGCGCGGACACCACCGTCATGCGCGACTGGGCTACCTTGTCCGTCAGCGCAACCAACGCGGCGCGGCGGATTGGCTGATGCGTCGAACGCGGCGGCAAGATAGCTGTAGGCACGACGGTCATGCTCTTCTCTCCTAGCGCGCTTGGCGCGATTCGCTTGTTATCCAAAATATATTCTACCCGGTGATTATATAAGGCAATCCCTTTTTCCTATCGACAGATAGGTTCCCGATGAGACGGAAAACTGTCCAGCTTCCTATCGAAGGCGCCAAGATCGTTACGCACCCAGCGTCGTGATACAGGTTGCGGTACCTAGCAGGATAATAGGAAAGGTTGACCATGAAGGCCCTATATCTCGAACGGATCGACGGCCCCGAATCCGTCGTTGTGGCGGAAGTAGAAACGCCCGTGCCCGGTCCGGGCGAGGTACGTGTCGCGCTTCGGGCGGCGTCCATCAACCATCGCGAACTGTTCATAACCCAAGGACAATATCCTGGCATGACCGTGCCGGTTACGCTGGGCTGCGACGGCGCGGGCGTGGTCGACATGATCGGCGAAGGTGTCACGGGCGTCGGCGAGGGCGATGAGGTCGTGCTGTATCCCGCGCGCAACTGGGGCCCGAACCGCCATGCGCCTGCCGCCGATTTCGGCCTGCTCGGCATGCCCTTTGCCGGTACGATCGCCGAATATATTTGTGTGCCGGTCGACAATCTGGCGCCCAAGCCAACCTTTATGAGCTTTGAAGAAGCAGGGGCGATGCCGCTGACGGCGCTGACATCATGGCGCGCGCTCATGTTCAAGGGACGGCTGGGAGCGGGAGAGACGCTGCTCATCAGTGGCGTGGGCGGCGGCGTTGCGACGTTCGGCTTGGCCTTTGCTGTGGCCAAGGGTGCCAATGTCTATGTCACCGGCGAAAATCAGGACGTGATCGATCGCGCCGTGGCAATGGGGGCCAAGGGCGGCCTGCTCTATACCGATCCCGATTGGCGTAAGCAGGTGGGCAAGCTGACCGGCGGCATTGACGTTGTGCTGGACGGCGCGCCCTCGCCCAGCTTCGCCAATTATGTCCGCGCGATCAATCCGGGTGCACGGATCGTCATCTACGGGTCAACCGCTGGAAATGAGATCAAGTTCAATGCGACCGACATCTTTTTGAAAAGCGCCAGCATCGTCGGTAGCCAGGTCGGCGATCCGCAGGACTTTAAGGAAATGCTCGCCTTTGCCGAGAAGCATCAGATTAAGCCCGTGATAGAAGCGGCCTATCCGCTCGGACAGGCCAAGGAAGCGCTGTTGCATCTGCGCGACCAGCATAAGTTCGGCAAAGTCGTGGTGACGATGTGAGCGACCTGTTCAGTCTGGTCGGCAAGAAGGCGCTGGTCACCGGCGGGGCGCAGGGCTTGGGCCGCATGATCGCCGAAGGCCTGCTGCGTGCTGGGGCAACCGTGGCGATCACATCGCGCAAGGCCGAAATTTGCGAAGAGGCGGCGCGGGAAATGGCTGCGCTGGGGTCGTGCATACCCCTGCCCGCCGATTTGTCGACGCCCGAAGCGGCCGTCGACCTTGTCGCCCGCTATCGCGATGCGGTCGGCGAATGTCATATATTGGTCAACAATGCGGGTAAAACTTGGGGGGGGGCGATCGATAGCTTTCCCGACAAGGCTTGGCCGAGCGTGATGGCGGTGAATGTCCAGACGCCGTTCACCATGGTCCGCGAACTCCTGCCCGAACTGGGTGCATCCGGCACCTCTGCCGACCCGGCGCGGGTGATCAACATCGGTTCCGTTGCAGGTGTTAAGACAGCGCGGCTCAGTGCCTACAGCTACGCCGCAAGCAAGGCTGCTGTGCATATGATGACCCGGGATCTCGCTGGCGATCTCGCCGAACGCAACATTACGGTCAATGCTGTCATTCCCGGGTTTTTCCCGACCAAAATGACGGCACACATGCGCGACGAGGATCACGTCGATCCCGATCTGCTGGCGCATATTCCGCTCCGACGCCTTGGTTCGCCGGATGATATTGCGGGCATCGTCATTTTCCTGTGCTCGCGCGCGGGTGCCTATATCACCGGCGCGGAAATTCCGGTCGACGGCGGTGTCGTGGGTTGCGGCTGAAGGCCAAAGCCCTCTCACGGCTGAAACACGGGTTCGATTCCGGCTCAGCCCTCTCCAAAGGCGTTCATTGACGTCCGGAGAATGGCTGTTTTTCGATGTTTTTGCTGGTACAATCTCCATAACGATCCGGACAGATGTGCCCGCATCCGTCCACCGCCAATAGCTCGTACCCGAACAGGTCGAGCTTGCGACACAGTACCACGAACGCGCGGAACACCGCCTTGAATGCGGAGCGGTTGTCACGCCGGAAATCAGCGATGGTCTTGAAGTCGGGCCGCAGCCCGCGCAGCAGCCAGATCGGTTGGAGATTGCGCGTCGTTTCCGCCTCAAGGCGCCGGCTCGACCGCACCCGGTTGAGGTAGCCGTACAGGTACAGCTTCATCATATCGCCCGGGTGATAGCCCGGCCGTCCGGTGGCCTTCGGCTGCGAACGATGGAACTCAGCCTCGCCCAGATCGAGATCGTCGACGAAAGCATTGATGAAGCGCACCGGGTTGTCCGCCGACACGTAATCCTCAACCTATGCTGGCAGCAGCAGCGCCTGGTCGCGCGCATGACCCTCGATATACGCCATACCCGTAGCATACCCCGATCCGCGGCACGGCGGAATCGCAGACCCATCTTTTCACACGGTCCGGAGATCGTGTCCCACGAGGTGGTCTGAATGGTATTTTGGGACAAAGCGCTTCTTCGGAGCTACGCCCCAAGCGCACCAAGGTGCCTGCTCGATTTTCTCTTGCACATGGGCAACATATCTTCTAAGTGCGTCGGCATCCGCCGGACCTAGCATTCTTTGCTAGGTGGCTCGGCCCGGCGCCTATCCCCGGGATAACCTGACAAACCCCGCCGCCTGCTGACCGATGTGGTCGCTGCCGCTTGGGCTTGTTCCCCCGTTAATCTGATCGCTGACACTCGGCCTTTCGCAGCCCTGTGCTGTGCAGCACGCGTGTACGCTCAGCTAAGGTTATTAGCCGATGACGCTTTGCGCGATACAATCCAACGACCAAGACCGCTTGTTCGATTCCACCCACGTCCACCCGGGGCGTGCTCTTTCCCTTCTCCTCGATCGTATCTTGACGGTCGGCAACTTAGCTTTCGTGGATGGTAGCTCTGGTGAGCTGCTCCATTTTGGCGATCGTTCCGGCCCAGAGGTCATTCTTGGCCTAACCGCCGTCGCTGCTCGAAGGATTTCGGCCAATCCAGATCTCGCGCTTGGCGAGGCATTCGTCGATGGCACGCTGGTGCTAGTGAAGGGCACACTCGCCGACATGTTCGCGCTGCTATTCCGCAACAAGGCGGCGCTCAAATTGTCGCAGTCCAATCTCAGCAACATCGCGCTGCGGCTGAAACGCCGGTTCCAGCAGACCAATGCGCGCCTGCGCTCGCGACGCAACGTTGAGCATCATTATGACTTATCGCTCGACCTCTATCGGCTCTTCCTCGACGCCGACATGCAGTACAGTTGCGCCTACTTCGCAGAGCCGGGGATGACCCTGGAGGAAGCGCAACTGGCTAAGAAGCGCCACCTCATCTCCAAACTGCTGCTGGAGCCTGGTCAGCGTGTTCTCGACATCGGTTGTGGGTGGGGCGGAATGGCGCTCGAAGTTGCCGCGACTGAGCAAGTATCAGTGCTGGGTGTCACCCTGTCGGGCGAACAGCTCCAGGTGGCGCGCGAGCGTGCTTCGCTCAGCAACGCGCACTTCGAGCTTACCGATTATCGTGACGTTGAAGGCTCGTTCCACCGGATCGTTTCAGTCGGCATGTTCGAGCATGTCGGCGTGCCAAACTATGATACCTTCTTTCAGAAGATCGCCGGGCTCCTGACAGATGACGGCGTTGCGGTGATCCATTCGATCGGCCGGAAGGACGGCCCCGATATCACCAACCCCTGGATCGAGAAGTATATTTTCCCAGGCGGCTACATTCCGGCGCTATCCGAGGTGTTGCCGGCGATCGAGCGGGCTGGCTTGTGGGTCACCGACATAGAGATCCTTCGTCTCCACTATGCTGAGACGCTGGTTGAGTGGCAGCGCCGCTTTCACGCCCACCGTTCGCAAATTGCCAAGCTCTACGACGAACGCTTCTGCCGCATGTGGGACTTCTATCTCGCGTCAAGCGAGAGCGCGTTCCGCCATCAGGGCCACATGAACTTCCAAATTCAGCTCGCACGGCGTGTCGACGCTGTGCCGCTCACCCGAGACTACATCACCGACAATGACCGGGCGAATGCTCGGCCGATGGCTGACGCTGCCTGAAGCGGCGCTGCTGTTGAACGCATGACGCGGGTCGAACCCGCATACACACAGAACAGAGGCTTCATGACAAGCATCACATCCATAAGACAGGATTGGCTATCCAATCTCAAAGGGGACGCCCTGGCAGGCATCGTTGTCGCGCTCGCGTTGATCCCGGAAGCGATCGGCTTCTCGATCATCGCCGGCGTTGATCCGAGCGTCGGGCTGTTCGCCTCCTTCTCGATCGCCGTCATCATCTCGCTGGTGGGCGGTCGCCCCGGCATGATTTCGGCCTCAACCGCGGCGATCGCCGTCCTGGTCCTGCCGCTGATCCGCGATCACGGCGTCGAGTACCTGTTTGCAGCGACAATCCTGATGGGCATCATTCAGGCGATCGCCGGGTTTCTGAAGCTCGACCTGCTGATGCAGTATGTATCTCGCTCGGTCATCACCGGCTTCGTCAATGCGCTCGCAATCCTGATCCTCATCGCGCAGCTCCCTCAGCTTACCAATGTCGGGTGGGCAACCTACGCAATGGTCGCAGCCGGTCTGGCGATCATCTACCTTTTTCCGCGTTTGACCAAGGCCATCCCGTCGCCGCTGGTGGCGATCGTCATCCTTACGGCCGTTTCGATCTACGCCGGAATTAAGGTCAACACCGTTGGCGACATGGGCAAGCTGCCTTCGTCGCTGCCGGCGTTCTCGATTCCAAAGGTGCCGTTCACGCTCGACACGCTGCGGATCATCTTCCCCTTCTCGTTGACCATGGCCTCCGTTGGCCTGCTCGAATCGATGATGACCGCCCAGATCGTCGATGATCTGACCGATACGCCATCGAACAAGCGTCGCGAGATGAAGGGACAGGGCATCGCCAACTTCCTGACCGGATTTCTCGGCGGGATGGGCGGCTGTGCCATGATCGGGTAATCGGTCATCAACATCAAATCAGGTGGCTCGACGAGGCTTTCGACCTTCGTCTCCGGTGTCTTCCTGCTGTTCCTGATCGTCGTCCTGGGACCGCTGGTTGCTCGTATCCCGATGCCGGCGCTGGTCGCGGTGATGATCATGGTGTCGATCGGCACCTTCTCGTGGGGATCGATCAAGAACCTCAGGAGCCACCCGTGGCAGTCGTCGGTGGTCATGCTGGTGACGGTGCTGGTCGTCGTTTCAACCCACGACCTCGCCCAGGGTGTGGTGGCCGGCGTGGTTCTTTCCGGCCTGTTCTTTGCCAGCAAGGTCAAGCGCCTGTTCGACGTCTCGTCCGATCTGAGCGGCGATGGCAAGACGCGCACTTACCGTGTGTCCGGTCAGGTGTTCTTCGCGTCATCCGAGCGGTTCGCCGATGCCTTCGACTTCAAGGAAGTCCTTGATAGCGTCATCATCGACGTTTCGGCTGCGCACTTCTGGGATATCTCAGCGATCGGCAGCCTTGACAAAGCTATCCTGAAGTTCCGCCGCGAAGGCACCCACGTCGATGTTCTCGGCCTCAACCAGGCGAGCGCGACGATGGTCGACCGCTTTGCCATTCACGACAAGCCCGGCGCCGAAGCAGCGCTAGGCGCTCACTAAGGAGAGGGCATCATGAGCCGTATCTTGGCGTGTATCGACGCCTCCATCTACGCAACCAGCGTCGTCGATCTGGCAGCATGGGCTGCGAAAGGTCTCGGTGTGGCTGTCGAGTTGCTCCACATCGTTCAACGAAAAGACGCGATCGCCGCGCGGCACGACCACAGCGGTGCCATCGGTCTCGGTGTCAAAAGTGAGCTACTTGAAGAGCTGACCCGAATTGAGGAAGCGACCGGCCGCCTCGCAATCGAGGAGGGGCGCATCCTCCTCGATGCTGGAACGGAACGCCTGAAAAGCCATGGCCTCACCGTATCGTCGATGCACCTGCATGGCGGGATCGTGGAGACGATCGTGGAGCGAGAGGCGGACGCAGGCCTCCTCGTCATCGGTAAGCGTGGTGCGTCAGGCCAATTCGCAATGGAGCACATCGGCTCCAAGGTCGAACGCGTCGTGCGCGCCAGCGACAAGCCGGTGCTCATTGCGCCGCGCGAGTTCAAGCAGAGCCCGCGTTCGGTGGTCATTGCCTACGATGATAGCGCTGCTGCGACCCGCGCCGTTGCCATGGTAGCGGGGTCACCGCTGTTCAGCGGCCTGCCTGTGCACCTGGTTTCTGCGGGCGTTCGTGAGCCTGACGGCCGCGATATTCTTGCAAGAGCGGCGGAGCCTCTCCGCATGGCCGGATTCAGCGTCGGGACGTTTGTGGATGAGGGCAAGCCTGAGAAGGTTATCCCGGATTATCTGATGGCGAACGCTGACAGCATCCTGGTGATGGGTGCCTATGGCCATTCGCCACTGCGCACCCTCATCGTCGGCAGTACGACAACGACAATGATCCGAACCGCCCATGTTCCAGTGTTGCTGGTCCGCTAACAATGGGCCTCAACCTCGATACCGTTCGCCAGCGACTGCTCGCCAGGCGAGCGGCGCTGGTCGATGAGGATAGGCTGAGCGAAGCAGACCGTGCCCCGGTCACGCTGGACCAGGAAAGCGTCGGCCGGCTTTCACGGATCGACGCCATGCAAGTCCAGGCGATGGCACTCGCTTCCCAGCGGCGTCGCGCCCAGGAGCGAGAGCGGATCGATACTGCTCTTCAGCGCCTCGACAGCGGTGAGTATGGCTGGTGCGTAAACTGCGGCGAAGAGATCGCCATCGCCCGGCTAGATCATGCACCCGAGGTACCAACTTGCCTTGAATGTGCCCGAGGCACCTGAGGTTACAATAAGGAGAGGATCATGCCGACCGGCACGGTCAAATACGTCGACGCGAACGGGCAATATGGCTTCATATCGCGCGACGACAAGCAACCCAAGGTTTTCTTGCATGTCAAATCCGTGCTGCGCGCCGGGGTTGGTGAGATCCGCAAACACCAACGCTGGTCATTCGACCTTGCCGAGGGCCGCGATGGAAGACCTCAAGCCGACAATTTGTCCCTCTTACCCGACTGAGACCATCCATGCTTATCTTCTTGCGCGCCAATTTCCGCCGGCTCGCATGTGGCTTTCTGCTCACGCTTTTGGCCGCCTCGATCCTGGCGACTAGGTAGATCGCCCGAAGATCGGCCGTCGCTTCCTTTACGCGGGGAAGGGACTCATGAACCGCCCGATTGTACAAGATCGGGTCAGCTTTAATTTTGTTGGCCAGCCGGGCCGCATGAGCCGGCCGGGTGTGAAAACCGACACGCCGTATGATGCCTGATCCAAATACCCCTTTTCAATATCAGATGCGGTTAGCCGTCCATTGGTGGCGGCCAACACCTTGGCGAAACGCTCAACGTTCTCAATGTGGATAGTAACTGTCAGTGGATCGGCGCTTGCGGGCGTCACCGGCCCTGTCACCTACGGGGTAGCATTGGCCGTCCGCGCATTTGCGGGTGCAGGTAAACACGCCGTGGCTAGGAGCAACGCTGCGGTTCGAGACACAACTTTGGTAGGCATTTTCCGCTCTGAATAATCGCTTGGAGCGATATGCCCGCATAATACAGTCGTCAACGGATTGTCGTTCCCTGACCGGCACCAGCCGCCTCTCGATCATTCCCGATTAGGAACGGCCAGCGAGACAGACAAAGCCGTCTCGTTTGGGATCCAGACCGTCCGAAGACGCGACGCGATTCGGTCCGGTGGGGACGCCCAGGGGGGAATTG
>NZ_QFOA01000004.1 GCF_003248505.1 Sphingobium sp. | reverse complement strand
TGTTCTTACATCATCAGCCACTACGATACCCCTCGGATGAGGGGCAAAACATAGACAGATCAGCAGCTACGAAAATGTGGGGAGGTTTTGGCGCTTACGCTGTGATTACGTTCGCAGGACGATTTGCGGCTACCGGTTTAGGCCGTCGGCAGAGCCACCAGACCGCTTCTCGGCCGTTAGCCGTCTGCCGGTGTCGGACGATAATCTAGAAGAGCAGCCACCCCGTTTGCCAATTGAAGCATTCGAAAGGGACGTGAGCCTCAATTAAGGCCGAGTTTGGAAAAGAACGCCTCGTTACGCAGGCGAGCGTCATGCAGCAGCTTGTTGTACGGAAGAACTTCGACGACAGCATTGTGAATCGGGGAAAAGCCGAAATACCCCTCGCCGTCCGCGCTCCGGCTCTGGGCAATCGACAGTGACACCATCTCGATCAGCTTTGGCGTGAAATCAGCGATCACAAAGCAGATGAACCGGGTGGAAAGAGGTATTGGTTTGCGAATACGGCCGGTCCGATCCTTAAAGGCGCCCCCGTTGCGCATGATGTTCACGTACTCCAGCACCTGGGTGATAGGATTGTCGTCATGACCATAAGCGGTCCGGCCTGGTCGTTTGAACTCGACGATGATGATGGGCTCGTCCGTCCCCTCCCGATCAAAAGCCAATGACCGATCAAACACGACGGCAATGTCGGGCTCGCGACCGCTGTCACTGTCGGCCAGAAAGGTTTTGAACGGCTTGTCGGATTTCAGATAGGAGTAGAAAGCGAGCCTGTCGTCCAGGATCCAGAGATTATGGTCCTCGTATTCAAGCGCCTCCCCATCCGATCGGATAGGGATGATCAAGTCATGAACGATCTCTTCCCGCAGATAATTGCGTGCCTCAGGATCGGCGTACGCGAGTGAGCTGTCGAGGAGGTCGAGGATCTCTTTCCGCTTCACGACATATTCTGCGAGCGAAGCCTTCTTGTCGATGTTGATCGCGCCCGCGACCTTTTGCACGCGTTCCGCCATATCCTCGCCGGTTGCGGTCACCAGTGCTTTGATCTCCCGCCGAGTTTCCCGCTGCTTGCGGCGACGCTGCCGCGCCAGCTCGAGGAAGATATCCTCTTCGGATTTTGCATTGAGCGAAAGGTTTTCTTCAACAAATGCCGGGACGTCACCCGCCACCGCAAGAAACTGAGGGTTTTCGCGGATAATGCGTAGAGTAGTCTCTGCCTGCTTTAGCCTGACGAGCTCGATATAAGGCGCCAGTCGCTGCTTGGCGGCAGCGACAGCCGCGGCGTGCAGGGCACGATAGGCTTCCTCGGAGAAGGTGAAATTCGTCCGCTCCTGATTGACATGCCCGTTCAGGAAGTCGCCGGAGACAAGGCCGATATACACACTGTCGGCATTCTCGCCGATATAGCCCAGTCCAAGCTGGTTATCGATCTTCTCATCCCGCACCACCCGTCCGTCACCGACATAGAGGTTCCAGTGCTTGGATCCCTCGTGAAGACGGAGACCCTTGTTGAGCAGGATATGATAAATGTCGGCTGAGATCGGCTCGGCGTCTGGCTCGAGCGATATGCGGATTGTCTCCAGCACCTCGGATTCTACGTTCTCGCTGTAGAAATCGAGCAAGCTGATCCGCTCTGCGCCGTCGATCAGGACAAAAGCCGGAACCTCGTAGCTGGCGAAATTACGAAGGAAGTGCCCGATAATCTGAGCGGCGATCGTATCGGTCCTACGCGGGCAGTGCGCGCTATAAGCTGGAGCATAGGGCTCCAGATGTATCCTGGTTCCGACCTTCGCCGCCGTGCCGCCCACCGACAGCTCGTGACCCCGCACTGGATTGCTGTCGCTATCCCCGATCGCAAAGGCGAACGTTCGATAGAGGATCTGGCCGTCTTCCTCGAAGCCGCTCGACACTTTGGTGTTTTCGAAGACCTTAAGCCACGAAAGCCGACCGACGCCCTTGCCGCCACGGCTGATCTTGCTGGCTGTGTCCGCCGTTCGAAACGCCCTCCAGTTTTCGGGAGTCAGGCCAATCCCATTGTCTTCGACTGAGAAGCCGATGACCGGCGGGCTTTCGTCCTCGCTATCGCTCCGCAAGACGGTCACGGTGATACTGCCCCGCTTCGTCGCTTCCCGATCCCAACGCGCCTCGATCGCGTGGAAAGCATTCGCCACTGCTTCGAACAGCGGGAACAAAGCATTGAGCGGGGACGGCGCGAACCCAAGGTTGCGCACGCGTCCAGCTAGGCTGAACTCAAAATTGTCAGAATCATCATCGCGCACGCACAGGCTCCCCCAAGTCTGGTTACGTCAGTCACCGGCCGCCTGCAAAACCTTCCTTTGCGGGAAAGGCGGACAGTCGGTTTAGCCAATCGGCTGCATGGAGACACGCAGCCCATTGGCTTGCTTAGGCGGCGGCGGCCTCGAGCTCGGACTCAAGGGTTTCGATAAACCCCTCCATGGTCGTCTCGCGCATATCGACCGCCTTCGCACCGCCCCCGGCTACGACGGTCACGTCGGTGATGCCGATCACACCGAGGACCATGCGGAGGTACTGCGTGGCGATGTCACGGTCGCGGATCGGCGAACCTTCGGTGTAGACACCGCCGCTCGCCACCAACACTGTGGCGGTCTTGCCGGTGACGAGGCCTTTGCCGTCAAAGCCGAGCGTCAGCCCCTTGCGCACGATGCTGTCGATCCAGGCCTTGAGCTTGGCAGGCACGTTGTAGTTATAGACCGGGGTCGCGATCACCAGGTGGTCGCAGGCGAGCAGTTCGCCGACGAGTTCGTCAGACAGGCGCAGTTCGGCCTTCATCTCGAGCGAGTGTTGCTCGGGCGGCGTGAAATAGGCCTGGAGCCACGGCGCGTCGATGAACTGGAGGTTGGTTTCCGTCAGGTCGCGCTCGACGACTTCGCCATCCGGGTGTGCCGTCTGCCATTCGGCGACGAAGCGACGTGTCATGTTGCGCGAGATCGAATTATCCCCGCGGGGACTGGTTTCGACAACGAGAAGCTTGGTCATGATTATTCCTTCTTGAGAATCGATCAGCCGAAACGGAAACCGGATATCGGCTTGCCGAGAGCATGGCCGTGGAAGTGAATGACGCCGGTCTCGCCCGACGCCGCGCCTGCCGCGATCATCAGAGGCAGCAGGTGGTCCTCATGGGGCTGAGCCACGCGGGCATGCGGGGCGTCTTCCCAGCGGATCAGAGCTTCGTCGCGCGTCGCGCCATCGATCATGGCGGCGCGCAGCCAGGCGTCGAATGCCTCTGCCTTCTCGTCTACCGCTCCGCCGCCGAAAAAGCCGCGCATGTTGTGGTATGACTGGCCGCTGCCGAGGATCAGCACGCCCTCGTCGCGCAGCGGCTTCAACGCCCGCCCGATCGCAAGGTGGGCGGCCGGATCGAGACCACGCTGCAGTGAAAGCTGCACCAACGGAATGTCGGCTTCGGGCACCATGACCTTGAGTGGCACGAAGATGCCGTGATCCCAGCCCCGCGCATGCTCCGCGCCGTTGGCAATGCCGGCATCCGACAACAGCTCGCGTACCCGTGCCGCAATTGCCGGGGCGCCCGGCGCGGGCCAGGTCAGACGGTAGGTGTGATCGGGAAACCCGCCATAGTCGAATAGGAGCGACGGATGCGCGCCGGTGTTGACGGTCGGCACGTCCTCTTCCCAATGCCCGGATATGGCGAGGATGGCGCGCGGCTGCTCCGTCAGCGTCGCGAGGAATCCGCGCAGATAGGTCTCCAGCTCGCGCCACGTATCGCGCATCGGCCCCGGTTCCAGGAAGAAGCAGGGCCCGCCGCCGTGATTGATGAAGAAGGTGGGTTGCATGAGAGCTATATGCCCACTGGACGATCATCGCAGGAGTGATAAAGATGTGATGATCTTTATCGGCTGGAGTGATGGATGATCGGGAACTTCACGCTGGACCAACTCCGCGTTCTCACGACCATCGCCGAGACAGGCAGCTTCTCCGCCGCAGGGCGCAGGCTCGGACGCGCGCAATCCGCGATAAGCCAGGCTGTTGCGACGCTGGAGGACACGCAGGGGGTGACGTTGTTCGACCGATCGGGCTTCCGGCCCGTTCTGACCGATGTGGGCCGGGTGCTGGTGGTACAAGCGCGCTCGGTCCTTGCGAGCGCCGCCCGGTTCGAAGCCATGGCCGCCGGCACGCGGGAGGGGATCGAGGCCGAGCTGGCAGTCGCGATCGATCCGCTGGTGCCAACCGCTGCCTTTATCGACAGCTTGCATGCGCTGCGCGCCGAGTTCCCATTCCTTCCGGTCAGTTTTTCTACCGAGGGGTTAGGCGGAGCCGAGCGACGGCTGCGAAGCGGGGACGCGGCACTGGCGTTCTGTATCCTGTTGCCAAGCGTACCCAATGACGTGGCGGCACTGCCGTTGCTTGGGATCGATCTCGTGCCCGTGGTGTCCCCTGCCCATCCCCTCGCCGAACTGGCCCGGCCGGTGACGGCCGGCGACCTGGATGAGCATATCCAGCTCGTCCTCTCCGACCCGGCCGCACCCGATGGCCCTAACTACGGCATCATTGGCACCAGAGCCTGGCGGTTCGTGGACCTTGCGCGGCGACTGGATTTCTTGCTCGCGGGCCTGGGATGGTGCCGGATGCCTGAGCATCTCATCGCGCCGCACCTCGCGGACGGTCGCCTGGTCGCCTTGACGATTGAGGACGATCCGGCCGGCGCGACCGGTCCGCTGATGATCTATGCCGCCCACATGCGGAATCGCGCGCTCGGACGGGCGGGGTCCTGGCTGCTACGCGAGCTACAGTCTCGGCTCGGCTGATCGGGATTGCGGCAGAACCACAACGAGCTAGAACCGGAACATCATGCGAACTGAACTCGATCACCTTCCAGCAAACAAGCGGCGCGAACTCGATCGCGTGGTGCAGATCCTCTTCGAAGAATTCGAAGACGCACATGGGAAGCCCGAAGGCGACCGGAAACTTGGACGGATCCACAAGATCATTCTGTACGGATCATATGCCCGCGGCGGCTGGGTCGACGAACCGCACACCGCCAAAGGGTATCAATCGGATTTCGATTTGCTCGTCATCGTCAACCAGAAAGAGCTGACCGACCGCGTCGCCTATTGGGAAAGGGCGGAGGAGCGCCTCAACCGCGAGCGCAGCATCACCCAGAACCTCAAGACGCCCGTCAACTTCATCGTCCACACCCTTCAGGAGGTGAATGATGGCCTCGCGCACGGCCGATCCTTCTTCATCGACGTCGCTCGCGACGGCATTGCCCTCTACCAATCCGAAGACAGCGAGCTCCACCAGCCCAAGCCGAAGACACCACAGCAGGCCTACGACGCGGCGACAGAGTATTTTGACGAATGGTTTTCGCTAGCTCTCGCTTCGCAGAAGGGTTTCCACTTCTACATGTCGCAGAAGGAATTCCGCCACGCGGCGTTCACCCTGCAGCAGGCGTGCGAAAGCCTCTACCACTGCGTGCTCCTGGTGATGACCTTCTACACGCCGCACGTTCACAACCTCGCTTTTCTCCGGACGCAGGCGGAACGCGAATCCAACCACCTCTTCGAAGCCTGGCCGCGCGACAACGCCCGCGCGAGGGCTCGCTTTGCCAAGCTCAAGGACGCTTACGTGAAGGCGCGCTTCTCGAAGCATTACCGGATCACGGAGGAGGAACTGAACTGGTTGGCTGAGCGCGTCGACGAGCTCGGTCGTCTGGTGCACGAGGATTGCACGGCACGGATTGCCGAGTTGCGCGCGGCGCTCTGACTGGAGTCCCCACAGCGAGCAACCTCGGTTTGAACTGATGCGACCAATGCGCCATCCCCCGTTTCGGGGGCCGTCGGTGGTTGCGCACGTGTCGCCTCTTGCCGCCACTGACGCGGTGTCTTGCCGGCGCGCCGGACGAATGTGTTGGTGAAGTGGCTTTGATCCGCGAACCCGCATTCGAGCGCGATCTCGGCGATGGGCATTCGGGAATGGGAAAGAAGTATCATTGCGCGCAGCACGCGCTGGCCGATGAACCAGCTATAGGGAGAAATACCGACGGTGCTGGTGAATGCCCGAACGAAATAGCTCATCGATAGCCGGCAGGCACAGGACAGCTCCGAAACCTGCATCGTTTCACCGACGCGCGCCGCCATGATTTTCTTCGCCAGTTGGACCTGCCACGGCGCGAGACAGGGTTGCGGGCGCGCATAGGTCCGGCCAGTCCGTCGCGTGGTTCTACCAGGCGGTTCCGGCTCGCAGTGCCGGGTCCGCGAAATCTGCGCACCAACGCTCTCGCCCACTGTCACGCGCGCCATGCCGCCATTGCGACCCCCAAGGGACAATGGGCTGGCTACGGACGCGGAATGCGGCCTGACGCCGTTCCCAATAGTCCCCACGGCGCCTGGGTGTGGCACCCGATAAGGGCGCCTTGTCCGGGCGTGGCGTGAGGACCCTGTTACTCCCTCTCACTCTGACACCTGGCGGCCGCCGAAGGCGGTCGTGCGACGCTAATTTTTCCTTGAGGGCCAGTCTGGCGATCCGGGTTGGCTTGCGCGGCAAGTGCCGGCACCAAAAGTTGGGAGGCTATCGCGACCGTTGCGACGCTGCGTCCCTGCCCTCGCCGCAAAGGGCCGTTCTCAGATCCCGCTCGGCACGAGCCAGTTCCTTCTGGACCGTCCGCTTGTGCAGACGAAACTCCCCCGCAATCTGCACCTGCGTCTTTCCGTCACGCCACGCCGCCAGGAAGATGTCGCGGCGCTGGGTCGGCAGTGCTTCCAGCATATCGAACACGCGCGATAATGTTCTCCTCGCGCTGGCCGCGCGCTCGGGGTCGGGCGCATCGTCGGCGAGATCAAGAGCGGCAGCCGCGTCCGCCGGTGTAAACCGCATCTCATGGCGGCGCCGGTTCTTCGTGAGGTTGATGGCCATCCGGTAAATGTAGGACAGCGGATGCCGTACATCGCCGACAACCGCACCGCGCTCGAGCTTGAGATACGCGTCGTGGAGTGCTTCGGACGCGGCATCCGGGGAGCGGAGCGTACCGGTCAGCCTCGCGAGGAGATGGTCGTAATCCGCCTCCAGGGCT
Organism: Sphingobium sp.; assembly: GCF_003248505.1. Lineage (GTDB taxonomy): Bacteria > Pseudomonadota > Alphaproteobacteria > Sphingomonadales > Sphingomonadaceae > Sphingobium. Next base: position 137,830 of record NZ_QFOA01000004.1, on the reverse strand, counting down.
TCCAGCAGGCGTTTGAGGCTCGCATCGTCCTGGCCGGACGGATCGTGCTCGCTCTCCTTGCCATTTCGTTGGACGGCGCCAGATGAGTCGCCGGCAGTGCCAATTTGCCGGGAGGCACTCGGACGTGCGTTCCGCAGCCCCATCTCAGGCGCGAGCAGCCTCGCGGCTGCCAAGCTCCTCATCTACCGGGCAGCAGCGGCAACTCGAATAGTCGCACAGGCGGCACACGCGGTAAGCGTGTTCTTCGTTGCCCAAGAGTGCGCGCAGCATGCGCTCCGAAAGTAGCCCAAGCATCGCGACCTCGTCATCATTGAGCACAGTCAGGGCGCGCGCGAGCGTAGCGTTGCGAGCTTGAAGCACCGCCATGCTCGTCGTTTCGCCGGCCGCCGTCAGGTGAAGCAATCTGGCTCGCCCGTCGCTCTCGTGCCCGCGGCGCTCCACCAGACCCTCGGCGACGAGCCGGTCTACCAGTCGCACTGCGCCGGCGTGTGAGAGGGCGACTCCCGCCGCGAGTTTGCGGATGGACAGGCCAGGTTCGTGGTGAAGGAGCGCCAACGCAGACGATGCGGGGCCCACCTCGGGTGCTTGGGCACTCGCGGAGCGCACGATCTCGTCTGCCAACAACAGTGCCAGCGCCCCGAACACATTCATGTTGCGCATCGACCGCATACTTCCTAATATATGCGTCGAGCATATACTTCAAGGCGAGGATGTGCTGTAACCGTGACGCGCGGCAGCGGCGGCCATCTCACCCCCCCTGCTCACCAATTATTCGAGGAACCGTGATGGAGAAGATCGGCTTCGGCGGAGGGTGCCACTGGTGCACCGAGGGTGTTTTCCAGGCTATTCGCGGCGTGCAGCAGGTCGATCAAGGCTTCATCCGCTCAGATGCCCCCTCCGACACCTGGGCCGAGGCGGTCGTGGTTCATTTCGACCCGGAGGCGATCGAACTCGCGACATTGCTGGAGATCCACCTCAGGACCCACTCCGCCACGAAGACCTTTGAGCCAGGCGGGAAATACCGCAGTGCTGTCTACACATTCGAGGACGGCCAGGCGCCCCAACTGAGGGACGTGCTCGCATCGTTGAGGGGCTCTTTCGAGAAGCCGCTGTCGACGGCGGTCCTGCCGTTCCGTGGGTTCAAACCTTCGGACGCACGATATCAAAACTATTATGCGACCGATCCGGAGAGGCCGTTCTGCAGACGCTACATCGATCCGAAGCTCGACTATATAAGGGCGAACTTCGCCAAGGTTGTGCTCCCGGCCAGAGCCGCCGCTCGCGACGCGCCATCCACGCCATGAATCCCCAACAATAGGGAGCTTCGCTTACTCTGCCAGCGCCGCAATGGACTGGCACTGGCTCCGCCGGTCGGCGACGGCGCACGGACTAGCAACTCCGGCCGATCGATGGGTTCGTCCTGGAGCGCAAAGTGGTTATCGCGATGGTTTCTGGGTCCACCGCGCTGGCCGAAATACGCAATATCGCCCAGTTGGCTGCCGCCTAAAGGTGTAGCTGAACGACGAGCGCAGAGCTCCTGTGCTATGAAAACTATACGCAGAGCACATTGGCCAAATCCGGACCGCACTGCGATAGTCTACGCAATGACTGGCGAAATAAGCGACCTGTCGCTGGCGTAAAATGTCAGGATAAATGAAGTCTCCCCACAGAAGAAACACGGAGCTCACGCCATGCTGATGCAGTCCATCGATGCGATCGAGGCGGAGGTCCTGCCATGCGGCGCCTTGATCTTCACGCAGTTGGAACTGACAGTTATCGCGCTGGCCCGGAGCGAGAAAGGCCGAACTTCTGCGTCCCGAAGCCACCTGGCGCGGGCCCTCTTCAAGATCGACGAGTGTACCCCAGGAAAGCAGGCAAACTGGGCGCTGGCTGATGCGCGGCTCGAAGCGCTCCGCGCGTTCGTCAACTCTCTCCATCGGCACGGCCCAGAGGTCCTCCAGGAGACGCAGACCTTGCAGGAGGCCGGCTTCAGCGGCGCGCAAGAAAACTGGCTTCGCTCGGAATGCGCCCGTCCGCTCTCACCTGCAGCGCAAATTTGAAATCCACTCCGTTACCGGAAGACAGCCGCACATGAACATAATCTCCGAGGCTTGCAGGAGGTTGGAAGCCAAGAATGCGCGTCTTTTCCGCGTGCTGCAGCGCGCTTCGATTGCCGTCTCGATTCTCTTTGCGGCGGGCGTGACGGGTCTGGTGAGCCTGCTCTGGCGCGCCATCGTCGGGCAGGTCCACGATCCGCTGCTCTCGGCCGTCCTCGTCGGCACGATAATGCTGTCGTTAACCGCGGCCGCAGTCATGCTGCTCACGTTCGAGAGACGAGCCTGATCCCCAGGCGATGGTCGCGCCCGATCGCTGACGGGTCGCAATTCCGTCCATCAGAGGTCGAAAAGTTCGGGCGAAGTCGACCTGTCGTTGAGTGGCTGGCGGGCAGTGTGGAAGGCAGATCGCTCGCGCTAAGTCGCACAATTTGCGCCGGGATTTGCGTCGCCTGCCGCTGCGATCGGAGCTTTGGCATGACCCATGCTATTTGGCGCTGTGCCACCCGCGCATTTCGACGCTATCTTGCACGGCATGACCACCATCCGCCTGCTGTCCAGCCCAGATGCTGACGCCGCCGTCGCGGGACTGGGCTTCGCGTCCTTCTATGATAGCTTTATCGCCCGATTACAGGGCCTGAACGTAGGGAAAGTGGTGCCTCGCGTCGGTGAGGCGTTCCCGGACTTCTCGCTTCCCGACTCGTCGGGCCGCTACCGTTCGATCAAGCAGCTTCAGGACGCACGGCCGCTTGTCATCAGCTTCAATCGTGGAAGATGGTGTCCGTACTGCGTGCACGAGCTACAATCATGGGCAGCTGCCGTGCCTGCTCTTGAAGAACTGGGCGGAAAGCTGATTGTCGTGGCGGGGGAGACTGGCGAAGGGGCTGGCGCCATACAGGAAATAATCGGACCGAGCGCGACGGCGCTCTGCGACGTCGACCACGGGGCGGCGTTGGCATGCGGGCTTGCCTTTCCGATCGGCCAGGAGCTGAAGCGCAGGTATCTGGCGATCGGGATCGATCTTGCGGCCATCTACGGAAGCGATGGGGGCTTCCTGCCAATCCCGGCAACATTCGTCGTCGGCGGGGACGGCAACATCCGCTACGCACATGTCGACCCGGACTTCCGAGTACGACCCGAGCCAAAGGACATCGTCGCGTTCATCGCGGCAATGCGCTGAGCAGCCAGGTTCCGGCGACTTCGTGACGGGCCTGCGATAGTGCAGAACTCTTATTCGCGCCACTTCGGCTCAAGTGGCAGCCGCCGCCCAACTGCGCGCGCGTGACGCACGCAGGAAGGCATCTGCGGCGATGCTGCGCTTGCGACCAGCCACCGCCCCCAAGACGACGTCGCGCCGGACCTCGACATCAGCAAACCTGAAGGAACATAGGCGCTCGTCGTCCCGAGGCCGCGGTATGAAGGCGCTGCCGAGCCCCGAGATCACCAGCTGCTTCAGCTGAGCCATGTCGGTGGCGCGGTGCCGGACGACTGGCACGAAGCCGTGCGAGGCCGCGATGCCCTTGAGCCGGGCGCACCCGTTGCCCTCGTGATCGATCCAGGACTCATCGCGCACCGAAAGCAGCGACGGCATCCCCCCTCCCGCGAGCGGATGATCCGCACGTGTGACCATATGATAGCAATGGTCGAACAGCTGCCAGGCGTCCAAGCGATCAGGCGCGTTGTCCGGGAGCTCGACGACCACCAGGTCCAGTGCACCGTTCATTGCGGCTTCGATCAGTTCGTCCGACGACCCGCTGGAAAGCGAGAGCTCGAAGCCCGGGAGACAGTCGGCAAGCTCTGCCAGGATCCGATCGAGCGTGTCGGACTCAATTGCAGCATCTACGCCAAGCGCCAGCGGCGCCACTTCCGCCCTTCCCATGCCCTTTGCAAGTTGGGTCGCGGCCCGGGCTGCTTCGAATGTGCGCTCGAGATGCGGCAACATCTGTCGTCCGAGATCAGTCAGGTGGGTGCGGCTGCGCTCGCGGCGGAACAGTTCTCCGCCAAACTCATCCTCGAGCTTTTGTATCGCACGGGTCAGCGATGGCTGCGACACGTTGCACTCGTCGGCCGCCCGCGTGAAATTAAGCGTCTGCGCCGTCGCGAGGAAGTATCTGATCTGGTGCATCTCCATGAACTGATAGTAGCATCCGAACTGGCCGGTGGCGACCGCCCAGGCCCCATCAACTCATTATCTCCGGAGCGGAACTCGCGATCGTGGCATCGCGCGGCGGCCGGCAATATCGGCTGACCAGCTCATATGCCTTTGCGGGCCCCTGGACCGTGATGATCACCTCAAAGGCGGTCGGTCCCAGAATGCTGTAGGTGGCACGGTAGATGTCGTCTCCGCAGATGTGGACGTCACTCGCTTCCACGACGCTATCCGTCCGAGAGAAACGCAGGCTGAGGAACTGCTTCCCGATATCAGGTCCGTCTGCGAACTCGACAACGACACAGTCCCCGCTCGAGCGATAGAGATACTGCCGGTAGGAAGAGAATTCACCGCCATCTGCCAGCGTAAGGATGCCGCTCTCTCGATATGCGAGGGCGCCTTCGCCAGCAGGGGAGAAGACCGCGTCACCGTGCAGGTGAGCAACTCCGGGCCGGATATCGCGTCGGAGTATCCATGCTCCGCGGAGATCCTGCAGGATTTGCGCGCCCATCGTCACGAGAGGACGCCATTCACGAAGGCTCAGGGGCGCTTCTGTCGCGGACCGAAGCAAACAGCAGCACCAGCGATGCCGCCAGCAAGACCGCATCCTTCAACAGGAATTGCCCCGGTACCGCCGAGATAGCTGGAAAGCCGCCGGCCGTCGGCTCCGCGACACCTGGAGTGGTGAACAGAAAGGTCAGCGTGATGAGATAGGTCGCCGCCGACATCAGTGCACCGAGGGCGGAGAAGATTGGGCGGAATGCACCAAGGATCAGAAATAGGGCAGTCGATAGCTCGACAGTGCCGATGAAATAGCTCTGCCCCTGCGTACCGAACATGCCCAGCCAACTCATCATCGGGCTATGTCCAATGAATGGGGCGATGCCCGCTGCCTCATACGCCGTAAACTTCATCCCGCCGAACCACAAAAACACGATGACCAGCGCCCATCTGAGCAAAGCGAGGTCCTTCCGGTCATGCTCGGCGACGACAAAATCGTAACGGTCGTAAATGCTCATCTGACAGTTCCTAAACAGGCTACGCGTCGCGACGTCGAGAGACCTCTTCGTGCTTCATGTGTGGGGTACTGCCCCAAACTACGGAAAACCCTTCGCCAGCGGAAATGCCGTTGAGGTATTGTTTCGATAGCTGCCGAGCGCACATCGATTGTCGCCTGCGGGCTCTGACTTCGCGACTGACTTGCGTCGCCGCCTTTGCGACCCGGCGGGCAGACTCAAGCCATAGCCGTCAGGTATTGCCCGAACCCTCGGCATTGATGAGCCGAAACAGTTTTTCCGCGCGACCGATCGCCGTAAATTCCTCTAAGGCGTTATAACGCAACGCTTTATCCGACAGCCATGCCGATCGGGAGGAAGAGGGTATTGCTTGCTGTCTATGCTCCGCGCACATATAGCCGTGGTGATGGATGGACTTCGAGATAGAAATGTCTTCGGGGCGTTCGCACTCATGATCGGCGACGACATTGTTCGCGCCAGTTCATCGCGAGCACCGGAAGCTGGACCCGCCGCCTCGGCGCTGGCGTTGCTCGCGCACAAGCCCGGGCTCTCGATCCGCGTGCTTGCGGTCGGAGTGGGGCTTTCACATGCCGGAACCGTTCGCCTCGTGGACCGGTTGGCGGCCGAGGGATTGATCGAGCGCAGAGAGCATTCGACAGACGGCCGCACGCGATCCCTCTATCTTACGGCAACCGGGAAGGTCGCGAGCGATGCTGTCCTCGCCTCGCGCGATCAAGTGATTGCTGAAGGGCTGTCGATCCTCGATCCCGACGAACAGAAAATCCTGTGCGATATCGCTGAACGCGTTCTGCGCAATCGCCTGGAGAGCCTCGAGCAGTCATACCGCATCTGCCGCCTGTGCTGCTATGAGGGTTGCACGAACTGCCCCATCGATGCCGAATTGCTCGAGCGAGGCGTAGACCGGGAAAAGAGCGACGACGCGTAGGAGAGCGAGCATCCGGGGTTGCAGGATGGGAGGCGCGCGAGCGCGAAGGCTCAATGCTGAGCGAGAAGATACGCCGCGAGAAAGCCGATGACCGTGATCAAGCCGATGAACGGCGGCGCCTTCTCGAAGGCTTCGGGGATCATCGTCTCCGCGAGCATCGCGATCACGGCGCCCGCCGCGAATGAGAGGATGGCCGGCGCCAGAGTTTCTGCAGAGCCAAGAACGAAGTTCCCCGCGCCAGCGGCGATGCAGACCAGCAGCGGAATGCCGATCCACACCGCGTAGATATAGCGTCGCGACCGGCCCGCGAGCTTCATTCCCGAGGCGCTCGAAAGGCCCTGTGGGACGTTGGCGAGAAAGAAGCCTGCGACGACGGCGAGGCTGATCCTGCCACCGCCGGCGACCGACATCCCGATCACAAGGGCCTCGGGGATCCCGTCGAGGACGCTGCCGAGCGCGATCGCGACTCCGCTGCCATGGTGCTCCTGCTCGTTTGGCTGCTCCACGCATTCACCGCACCGCTTGCGGTGCTTGGCACCACGGCGAGCAAGGTCCCAATTGGAGCCGCTGAAAATCGCGGCGCCGGCGAGCAGGCCGAATATCGCCAACGGTCCCAAGCCCGGCGGGTCTTGCCCGCCGATCAATTCAGTTCCGACCACGGCGATCAGCACACCGCCCCCGAAACCCATTATCGCCGCAATCATGCGGTGCGTCAGCCGCCCGAAGAATGTGTCCGCTATGATCGCCCCAAACAGAAGTCCGCTGCCCGACACCAGGCCCCAAAGACCAGCGATCATAAACTCAGGCATCATGGCAGTAGCGCGGCCCGTAGCGGGGAGCCGTGCTTGCGACCCTTTTCCGCACGACCCAATGGGGGCATTACCAACTTGCTCATCGGCCAGATCCATCCAGGCGCCACGTCGGACGCGCGAAGTGACAGCTATACCCCGAAGGGTCGCGCGCCAGATATTTTTGGTGCTCCGGCTCCGCTTCCCAAAAGATTTCCTCTGGATTGATCTCCGACAAGACCGGGCCAGGCCAGCGTCCTGACGCCTCGATCTCGGCGATCGTCGCCAGAGCGACCTCTTTCTGCACGTCGCTGGTGTAGAAAATCGCCGACCGATAGCTGGGGCCGACATCGCTGCCTTGCTGCTCGTAAGTCGTGGGGTCGTGGATCTGGAAGAAGAGCTCCAGGAGGGAGCGATAGCTGAGTATGGAAGGATCGAAGGTCACCTCCACCGCTTCCGCATGGCCGTAATGTCTCGCATAGGTCGGATCGGGCATTTCACCCCCTGTGTACCCCACGCGCGTCGACAGGACGCCCCTGGCTCGGCGCAGCAGATCCTCCACGCCCCAGAAGCAACCGCCTGCGAGAATTGCTCGCTCTGTCGCGGCCGCCTCATCGCCGGCAGGCGATTGGGCAACACTCGGTGCGCCCTCCCCCATGTGCTCCACCGTCAAGCCGGCCTCGCGGGATCCGCAGCCTGACTGGTGCCCAGGAGCTCGGTCTGTACGTCCGAGCCCCGGATGAGAGTGAGATCGACGGGGCATCGATCAGCGATCGCGAGGATCCGAGCACGCTGATCATCACTCAGCGGGCCATCGAGGACGATGGTGCGGGTGAAACGGTCCGGTGGCATCATGTCCGGCACCTTCTCGTGCTGCACGGTCGTGCTCGCCCGTTCGAGCGGAAAGCCCTTGCGGTCCGCATATAGACGCATCGTCATCACTGTGCAGGCCGCAAGGCCGGCGGAAACCAGTTCGAAGGGTGAGAACCCGGTTCCAAGGCCGCCGACCGATGCTGGTTCATCGGCAATCAAACTGTGCTCGCCGCTGCGGACATCGAGCTGGAATTTCCCGGCAAGGGTTTCAGTGGCGACGACGCCCTCGGCAATTTCGACCTGCGGAAGATCCGCCGTAAGCGGTGGGAGAAAGCGGCTCGCCCAGGCCGCCACCATAGCCGCGGCATAATTCGCGTCTGCAGCGTCGGTGAGAAGGTGATCCGCATTGTCGAGCGAGATGAAGCTCTTCGGATGCCTCGACGCCAGGAAGATGCGCGACGCGTGGTCGATGCCGACCACCTGGTCCAGCGGCGAGTGCATGACCAGCACCGGACGTCGCAGGGAGGCGATGGCCTTCTCGACATCGATGCCCTCAACCGCATCTAAGAACCCGCGGCTGACCAGGAACGGTCTCCCGGCGATCTCCACCGAGGCCTCGCCCTCCCGCGCGATGGCGTCGAGGCCCTCCTGTCCGAAGAAGCGCAGGATGTGCTGAAGGTCGGCCGGAGCGCCGATGGTTGCCACCGCCGCAACGTCGGGTAGTTCGGCTGCGGCCACGATCACAGCCGCTCCACCCAGGCTGTGACCGACCAGGAGGGAGGGTGGCATGCCCGCCTCGGCCATCGCCTTGGCGGCCGCGCGAAGGTCATCGACGTCCGAAGCGAAGTTCACAGCTTCCCCTGCCCCACCGCCGATCCCGGTCCCGGCAAAATCGAACCTCAACACTCCGATGCCGGCACGCGAGAGCGCACGCGCGATGTAAACGGCGGCGCGACTGTCCTTCCCGCATGTGAAGCAGTGGGCGAAGATCGCCCAGCCCCGCGGCGTTCCTTCCGGCCGTTCGAGGTGCCCGGACAGCTGAGATCCAGCCCCACTGATAAACGTGAATGTTTTTTCTGACATATCTATTTGATCCTTTAGCACGCGGTTTGACGATCGCTCTCCCGAAGTTTCCAGGCGGAGCTGAGCGCAGCGCACCGCCACCGATAGTCGCACGGCATACTTTATATGCGTGACGCATATAGACAACCCCCCATGCACATATTATATGCGTCGCGCATACAGTGTGGATCGCTCCGGGGGCCATCGCACGAATGCAGCATCAGTCAGGGCTCATTGGCGACGGTAATGGAACTCAACCAGATCAGCTATTTCATCAGATTGGCCGAGACGCTGAACTTCACGGCGGCTGCTCGTCTGAGCGGTGTATCACAGCCAAGTCTGACCCGTGCGATCCGTCGCCTCGAAGATGAACTCGGCGGGCCACTGATCCATCGCGACGGAAAGAACAGCCGCCTGACCGGTCTTGGCCTGGACGTGGAGGCCGAATTCCGGCGCATGGCGGCCGCGATGAAGAGCGTCCGCGACCACTCCGAAAACTGGGCGATGGGGAGGCACCGCGTGCTCGATGTCGCCATCGCGCCCACCATCGGACCAAAGGGGTTCGCGGCATTCTTCGAAAGCGCGTTAGCGGAAGTGCCATCCATCGAGATCAGGTTGCACTCGCTCCAGGCGAACGAGGATACATCGGAAGTGCTCTCGGGAAAGTACCACGCGTGCATCCTGCCGCGTGAGACAAGGCAGGAACGCAAGCTGGATGTGCACCCCTTATTTCGGGAACGCTTCGTGCTCGGCTGTTCGGCTAACCATCCCCTGGCTGCCCGTGAGACGGTGCGCGGGGAAAACCTGCTCGAATTTCCTTTCGTCGATCGCCTGAAATGCGAATTTCGCGATCAGATCTTCGACCACTTCGCGCGACGTGGTGCGCTCATGCAACCCCGCTTCCGATCAGATCGGGACGACTGGGTGCAGCGGGTGGTCGCCGACGGTCACTCCATATGCATCCTTCCGGAACGCTCGGCCATCGCGCACGGCCTCGTCACCCGGCCGATCGACGGTTTTGTACTGGAGCGCGAAGTCGTCATGGCGACGGTATCCGGGTCGACGGCTCCGGTAGAGATACGGAAGATCGCGCATCTGGCAGCCGGATATGCGTGGAGCTGAACGCAGTCCCAAGAGCTCCCGCGCTATGGAAACTATACGCAGAGCGCATTGGATAATTCCGGACCGCGCTGCGATAATCTGCGCAACCACTGACGAAATAGCGGCACCGGGTCTCGACCTCTTAGATAAGTAAAGGAGACTATCATGAAGTTCGAAAAATCGCAGGAAGCGGTTGATCGCCTTACTGCCGAGCAGCGTCGGATCACCCAGGAATCGGGCACCGAACGGCCCTTCACGGGCGAGTATAACGACAACAAGGAGCCGGGTATCTACGTCGACATCGTATCCGGAGAGCCGCTGTTCGCCTCGACAGACAAGTTCGACTCCGGTTCCGGCTGGCCCAGCTTCACCAAGCCGATCGTTCCGGCAAACGTGAACGAGCTGCGGGATAGCGCGCACGGCATGGTCCGGACCGAGGTCAGGTCGGTGCACGCAGACAGCCATCTCGGCCACGTGTTCCCGGATGGTCCTTCCGACCGCGGCGGTCTGCGCTACTGCATCAACTCAGCATCGCTCCGCTTCATCCCCCGCGATGAAATGGAGTCCGAGGGATACGGCGAATATCTCGATCAGGTAGAGGAGGCTTAACGTGCATCAACGCGCTATTCTCGCAGGCGGATGTTTCTGGGGCATGCAGGATCTGATCCGCAAGCGGCCCGGCATCGTCTCGACTCGTGTCGGTTACACCGGCGGCGATGTGCCGAACGCCACCTATCGTAATCACGGCACGCATGCCGAGGGGATCGAGATCGTCTTCGACCCGGCGGTGACGAGCTACCGGAACATCCTGGAATTCTTCTTCCAGATCCACGATCCGACGACGCTGAACCGCCAGGGCAATGATCGTGGGCTCTCGTACCGGTCGGGCATCTATTATGTTGACGAGGAGCAGAAGCGCGTAGCCGAGGATACGATCGCCGATGTGGATGCGTCCGGGCTGTGGGATGGCAAGGTCGTCACCGAGGTCGCGCCGGTTGGTGAGTTTTGGGAGGCCGAGCCGGAACACCAGGATTATCTGGAGAAGCGGCCAGGCGGCTACACATGTCACTTCGCAAGACCCGGCTGGGTGCTTCCGAAGCGCCAGAAGGCCGGCGATGTGCAGCCCGCGGCCGAGACTGCTGCGGAATAGGCTACACTGCCGTTCCGCTATGCCGGTCCGGTTTAGACGTTCCGATGACCGCGTCGCCCAACGATGCGGTCATCGAACCCTGCCCTGATAAGGTGGGTCATTCCAGTCGACCGCCACAGCTTCAGGATCGCAGAAACATGCCAGACCTCTCGTCCTTCCCAATCACGCAGCGCTGGCCAGCTTCGCATCCTGATCGCCTGCAACTTTACGCAGCGCCCACGCCGAATGGCGTCAAGGTCTCGATCATGCTGGAGGAGACCGGCCTGGCGTACGAGCCCCATTACGTCGACATCTCGAACAACGAGTCGAAGGATCCAGCGTTCGTTTCGTTGAACCCGAATGGCCGCATTCCGGCGATCATCGATCCGGCAGGTCCTGGTGGAAAGCCGATCGCCTTATGGGAATCCGGTGCGATCCTCCTCTATCTGGCCGACAAGACGGGCCAGTTCATCTCCACCGAACCCGCCCAGCGTTACGAGACACTGGCGTGGGTGATGTTCCAGATGTCGGCCATCGGGCCGATGTTCGGTCAACTTGGCTTCTTCCTGCGATTTGGCGGCAAGGACTATGAGGACAAGCGGCCGCAGCAGCGCTTTATAGATGAAGCGAAGCGTCTCCTCGGGGTGTTGGATCGCCGGCTGGAAGGGCGCGACTGGATCGTCGACAACTATTCGATCGCGGACATCGCGACGCTCGGCTGGGTGAACGCGCTGGTCGAATTCTACGATGCCGGCGACGTGCTTGGCCTCAGCACTTATTCGAACGTCCAGGCATGGCTGGGGCGAGGGCTGGCTCGACCGGCCGTGCGGCGTGGCCTGAAGATCCCGGCGAGGCCGGCATGAGCATCATCGCCGCTTATTATTACAAAGAAGGCAAGCGAGTTCGCGAAATCGCGCTCGATGAGCGCGTCGAGCTGAACGAGGATCGCTCGGGCTTCTGCTGGATCGCGCTCAGCGAGCCCACCGAGGACGAACTGAGAGCGATCCAGGCGACATATAATCTCCACCCTCTGGCGATCGATAACGCGATGCACCCGCTGTGCCCGCCAAAGCTCGAAGTCTATAACGATGAGCTCTACATCGTCGCGCAAACCGCCGAGCTGGTCGGCGACCGGATCGTCTATGGCAAGATGGCGATCTTCACCGGTCACAATCATCTCATCACCGTGCGGCACGGCAACGGGGGAGCGCTGGGCAAGCTTCGCGAGCAACTTGAGGCTTCGCCGACGTTTTTCGCCAAGGGTGTCGACTATGTGCTCCACGCGATCCTGCACCGCGTGGTCGATCAGTATCTCCCGATCTTCGAAATGATCGAGGACGACGTCCTGGAGATGGAGAGAATGTCGCTCGACGACTTCCTCGGGCGGAAGGAGGTCTCCCGCATCTTCGAACTAAGGTCCGAACTCACGCGGTTCCAACGCACGCTCGGGGCTATGGCCGAGTTGGTGCGAAAGCTCGTACGCGGCCACTTTCCCTGCATCAGCGTCGAAATGACACCATTCTTCCACGACGTCGCGGACCATGTTCACCGCGTGCAATCCATGGTCGATGGTCTCCTGCAGGTTCTGTCTACGGTCTTTGAGGCCAGCAGTCTTCTGGAAGCACAAAGGATCGGAGTCGTCACCCGCCAGCTCGCCGCCTGGGCGGCAATATTGGCGGTCCCGACGGCGATCGCTGGAATTTACGGCATGAACTTCAAGCACATGCCGGAACTGGACACGCCATACGGCTACTTCGTCGTGCTCGGGGTGGTAGCGGTGCTCTGCCTCCTCCTGTTCGTGCGCTTCAAGAAGGCCAAGTGGCTATGAAATCAGCACTTCGCGCGCTTGTCCGACCTCCGACGGGCGACAGCGCGCCCGGTGGAGGAGCGTGTCCAATCCAACTCGAGATGAAGGTGCTTCCATGACCTCCCAAGTGACCGACGTTCTAGAAGCAGTCCAATCCTTCATCGCCAAGGGCTACCACCGCGAATACCGCGTCAAGGACGGCAAACTTGTCGATCTCGAACTGGGATCGACCCTCGATCCGTGCGGGATCCAGATCGATGCGGCGCTGCGCCTCGAAAGTGGGGATGGCGAGGACGCCTCCAACATCTATGCGATCACCGATCCAGCGACCGCGCACAAGGGCCTGTTGATCGACGCGTTCGACGTGTTCCACGAAATTTGTCCCCGGGACCTGTCCGAGCGCCTCGTAGCGGATCGGGAAACGGCGCAGGCAGGTGACCAGGATCTGCCGAGCAAGCACGGACTCCGGAAGGTGTACAAGGTCGAGTTCAACCGCGATCCCGAGCGTTACATCTTGCGGGAAGGGTTTCCAGACTTCCCACCCTGCCCTTTCGGCCAATCCTTCAGCATCCTCGGCTTTGATACCGCCGAGCAGGAATATGTCTGGCTTGTCACGAGCATCATCCGCGATTCTCGCCTGATCCGAGTTCCATACCAGGGCGAAGACGTCATCAGCGACGAATAGCGGCATCACAGAACTTTCAAAAACACTGAAACACAACGAGGTGATCATGGACTGGAACAAGAGCCACATCCGAGAGACGATGCTTTCTCTGGAGACCGCAGCGTTGCAGAGCGCTCGCGAAAACTATCTGGACTATGTCTCTACCGCGCGACTCGATCGCAGCGAACCGATCGAAAACGACGAACTGGCGCAGGCCGAGGTCGCGAGTGACTTCGCCGAAGCGCTCGATGACACGCTCCATGACTATGCCGAGAAACTCGAAAAGCTCAGGACGATCGATTTTGGCCCCAAGTCGGCCGTCGCCGAAGGCGCTGTCGTCAAGCTGTCCGGCCGCTACTTCGCGGTCGCGGTGTCGACGAGCAGGTTCACCTGTCAGGGACGTGAGCTGATGGGCATTTCGACGATGGCGCCGATCTTCGAAGCGATCGAAGGTGCCCGCGCCGGCGAGACCGTGCAGTTCAACGGACGGGATCTCGTGGTGGAAGACGTGGAATAGCGCACACTACCAAGCCGCCGCGCAATGCCCTTTCTGCATGCATACGGTCCCCGCAGCCGCATCGACCTGTCACATCAAAGGCAAACTCATGACAACACCGTCATTCTTCATCACCCCCGGATATGGGCAGCGCCTGCATGACGCGCTGCATTACTCGCAGGCAATGCGCGTTGGTGACCGCGTGGAGACCTCCGGACAGGGCGGATGGAACGACGATCTCGTCATTCCGGAATCGATCGAGGAAGAGATCGAGCAGGCGTTCAAGAACGTGGAACGGACGCTCGCGACAGCCGGGGCACGTTGGGAGCATGTCGTCCACGTCAACTCCTACCACGTCGGGGGCTTTCCTCCGGTGATCAACGAAACAATGGCCAGGCTGTACCGCCACTATATGCCCAACCGCGCGCCAATCTGGACGCAGTTGGGAATCGAAGCGCTGGGGCTTCCAACGATGCGTATCGAAATCAGGGTAACGGCCATCATCGCCTGACCAGCGCGGTTCGTGCAGTTGGCGTGCCGCGTTACGGTCGAACCCCCTGCGACCGCTTCTGCATACACATCATCGTATCAAGCGATCCGGTGATCATCGGCGTGCTTGGAGAACGGGGGGCAGGCTTGGTTTGGGTCGAGCGGCTTGGGATCCGGGCGATGGCCAAGGCCGCCAGGAGTGTGAGCAACGCCGCTGCGTAAAGGAACAAGCCGCCCGGGCCCAGGATCGTCATCGCTGTTCCCCCGATAAGCGGGCCAGCAGCTGTCCCTATCCCGTTGAGCAGCAGCAGGGCGCGTGCGGTACCGAGCAGCCGGCCGGCCGGAAGATCGTCGTTCGCGACGGCAAGGCACAGCGAATAGATCGGGATGCCGAAGCCGCCGAACAGCGCGCCCGCGGCAAGGAGCACGGCCAGAGGCGCGTCCACCGCCAGCGCTACGCCGATCGCAGCCGCTGCCGACGCCAGTGCCGCACCGGCGATGACGAAACTCCGGGGCACTCGATCCGAAAGCCAGCCGAGCGGCCATTGCAACACCAGCGTTCCGCCAAGCACCGCGGCCATGAAAGCCGATATCCCGCCCACGCCAAGTCCGATCCTCTGGGCGAAGTTCGGACCTAACCCCCAGAAACCGCCGATAGCCAGGCCTGCCAGGAAAGCGCCGGCCGCAGGGAGCGGTGATACGCGGACGAGGTCCCGAAACGCGACCGGCTCCTGGGCCACCTGGGCCGGCGGATGACTGGGCAGCAAGGTGATGGGAACCACCGCCGCCGATATCAACAGCGACACGATGAGGAACAAGGTCACGTCGACGGGCGGCGCGACGTTGAGCAGCGCCTGCCCGATTGCCCATGAGCCCATCGAGACGATACCGAAGATCGACAGGAGCTGGCCTCGCGTGGATGGCAACGCATGGGCGTTGAGCCAGCTCTCCGTAGCGAGGATCATGCCCGCATAGGCGAACCCGGTGATCAGGCGAAGCGGTATCCAGGCAAACGGTTCCACGAACGCCAAATGAAGAAGGGCAGTCATCGAAGCGATAGCCGCAAAGCCGGCGAAGGTTCTGACGTGCCCTACGGAGACGATGATCCGCGGCAACACTAGCGCGCCGATCGTGAAACCCGCGAAATAGAAAGACATCATCGCGCTGATCGCGCCGGTCGAAAAGCCCTCCTGGCCGGCTCTCACGATCAGGAGCGTGCCCAGCAAACCGTTGCCCAGCAGCAGAGCGGCGACACTCAACAGCAGCGCCGCCACCGGCGTGAGAACGAGGCCGCGTCTGCCCGCCGACCTCATGGTATCCATGGCCGCGCTCATTTTCTCGCCTGGCGCGAGGGTTGATATTCTGTGGAGGTGATGAACTGGTCGAATGCTTCGCACCAGATGACGACCGTATTGTAATCGCGAACATCGACACCGGCAGGCACCTCGACGATGAAGCCGTTGAACGCTTTCACGTCGCCCACGCGGACCGATCTGTCTTTGATGAGGAGGAAGGCCTCCTTGGTGTCGACGAAATGTGGTGCGAGGTAGAGCTTGTAGTCCGGTCCGGGGGCGAGGCGCCCGATATGGGCGATACGGTCGCGCGATACCCGGATCTCGCCTTCCCCCCAGTGAAGCAGATCGCTGCCATTGAGATCGCGGGCCAGACGCCCTGCGTAGAGCGACTCGGCTGAAATGGCTCGCAAGGCCGCCGCGTCCGGGGCTCGGGGGGCGGTCAGGATCGGCAGCGTGTAGACGCCGCCCGCAAAACCGATGGCAAGCATCGCGAGATGGGTGGCAATCAGGATGACCCAGCGCCGCATCGGTTACACCAGCTCCAGTCCCTTTACGAGCTGATCGGCGTCGAGATGGAAGTCCGAGAAGACGATCCGGCCGCCAGCGTCCATCACGGAGAACCAGGGCGTTCCCCGGGTGCGGTAGTCCTCCATGAAGGTGGGAAGAGTCGCGCCGGCAGGTGGCTCGTCCTGGCCAAACGCGATAGGAAGCTCATACTTGAGCTGATTCACGCGCAACTTCTCAAAGGTGTTCTCATCCGCCCCTTCGAAGACGGTCTGGATCACCGCGAAGCCAACGCCCCTGAGGCTCAACGCGCTGTGCAGCCTTTGCAGCGTGGGAAAGCCATGCAGATGGCAACCATGGCACCAGTGCTGGAAGGCGAACAGGATCTTCGGGCCCGCGCCGAGGTCCGATAGCTTGAGCGGCGCGATGCTACCTCCATCAGCGCCGATCCATTTCTGCACGCGCAGCTCGGGCGCTTGTTCTCCGGCGACGCTCATCTGATCCTCCAATTCCGACGCTGAAGCCCAATGAATGGTCGCGCATCGCGATGGCGCGCGAACCTCCGAGCTGGTTTTGCGCCCGCATCCCAAATAATTGATCGCTCGGATCGCCACTTTGTCCGAATTACACTCGGGGCTCTAAGGTTTCTCCTGCCGGACTATGAGGGTATGCGCGCAGTATTTCCAATAGCCGCGCGACATAGTTTCCATACCTTACCGCACCCATCTCTCCAGCAACTTTACTTAGCTATTGCTAATACCCTGAGATGTGAGGCGCAATTTGGCTCTGGCCCGTTGAGAAGTCTGACGAGCGACTTGAAACCGCTAATGGATCGGCCGGATTGCGCTTCTGCACTCGCATCTACTCTTGCGCAGCCAGGCTACCGGGGCGACTGTCGCTCCGACGGGCAACACGGGGCGGGACGTAATGGAATCGATCGGGCGCGACTTACGAGAGATGCAACGTGTTCCCCTTTCTGCGACGCATGTCGCGGCGTTGAAAGCAGTTGGCACGATTCACCGCTATCCCGCCGGCACGTTCGTCGCACGTGCCGGGGAGCCCGCCAACCGCTTCGTCTATGTCGAGGAGGGCGAGATCGAGGTCGTGAACCCCTTCACGGACGAGCGCCATATTGCCTCAACCCTCGGGCCAACCCAGTTCATGGCGGAAATTGCGTTCCTTAACGGCGGCAACTGGTCGCTGCCGATGCGAGCGGTCACCGACACCACCGTGATCGAAGTGCCGCGCCCGGACATGTTGCGACTGATGTCCGAAACGCCGGAGATGTCCGACATCGTCATCACCGTGCTCTCGGCGCGGCGACGCCAGCAACTCGACAGACGTTACGGCACGCTCGTTTTGATCGGCGAGGAAGTGGATCGAGGCGTGCGCCGGATCGCGGAGTTCGCGAGCCGCAACCGTCTGCCCTATATGTCATATGCGCTCGGGAGTGCGGAGGCGGCGGCTGTCGCGATGACCTGCTCGACGTCACCGGACAAGCCGGCGGTAGTCTTCGGGCGCGATGTGGTTGTCGCCGACCCGACCCCCGACAAGGTGGCGCGCTTGCTCGGCCTCAATCACGATCTCGTCGACGATGAGGCCTTCGACGTTCTGATTGTAGGCGGCGGGCCTGCAGGAGTGGCAGCAGGCGTCTATGCGGGCGCTGAGGGGCTACGTGCACTGGTGATCGAGGATGTGGCGATCGGAGGTCAGGCGGGCACCTCGAGCCGGATCGAGAACTACATGGGTTTTCCGACTGGGATCTCTGGCGCCGACCTGGTGTGGCGCGGCGAGGTCCAGGCTATGAAATTTGGCACGCGTTTCGCGATGCCGCGGCGGGTAGTGAAACTGGAACGTCTGGAAGACAGCTCGTTCTGTGCGACCTTCGACAACGAACAACGGGTCCGCGGGCGGGCCGTCGTCGTGGCGACCGGTGTCCAATATCGCCGGCTGCCGATCGATCGGCTTGAAGCGTTTGAAGGGGCCGGTGTCTATTACGCGGCTACCGAGAGCGAGGCGCGCTATAGCCGGGACACCGAGACGATCATCATCGGTGGCGGCAACTCCGCCGGTCAGGCAGCGATGTTCCTCAGCCGCTCTGCGAAGCATGTCCGCGTCCTGGTTCGCGGCCGCTCGCTTGCGTCATCGATGTCGAGCTACCTGTCCAGCCGGCTCGTTGCAGACCCAGCGATCACGATCGAATATGGCACGGAAGTCAGCGCCCTCCACGGATCGGACAGGCTCGAGGCGGTCACGATACGCGACGTGCATCACGGCTCGACCCGCACGCTCGATTCCGGCGCGCTCTTCGTCATGGTCGGCGCTGCACCCAACACCGCATGGCTCTCGGGGCTCGTCGCGCTCGACCCCCACGGTTTCGTCCTGACCGGGCAAGAGGTGGACGGAGCCTCGCCTTATGAGACCTCGGAGGTTGGCATCTTCGCGGTGGGCGATGTCCGCGCGGGATCCGTGAAGCGGGTGGCATCCTCGGTGGGCGAAGGCTCGGTCGTGATCTCCAAGGTTTGGGCCCACGTTCGGGTCTAATGCCGACCGCCCGCGGTTCCGGTGGCAGATCCTACCTAGCACGCCGCTCAGTCCGGTTCGGGACCACCGGCACCATGTCCAATCAAGGGTCACGACACGAAAGTGAGTTTTGCATCGCTAGGAGCGAACAGAACGTGTCCGTGAACCCGTCGCCCGCCGATATTGTCCGGCAACCCATCAGAACGGTGCGCTGTCGGACACTATGACGCTGACCGGCATACCAGCGTTTGACGGCCAACGGCACGAATCGCCCAAACCCCACCCCTTCAGTAAGTCGGCTCACCTTTCCGAAACCAGCATTCTGCCGTGCCAAAACATTCCCGTTTTTCCATGTAGGACGGGTTGATTTGAGAAAACTCAATCGGGACAGATTTCGAGAAAATAGCTTTCCCGGGGGCATCAAAAGACCGATTCTGCCAGCTTTCTCGCTACACCTTCCTTTACGGGAACGTCGTGTTCACTTTTCCCGACCTTGCCTATTAAGCGCGAACGTCTGTTCAAGACCGACTCCTGCGAGACGGGCGGTTGCGAGCAGGCGATCAAAATTGTGCCCGTTACGGGCGCTGGCGGACAGCCCGGCCATTACGGTGCTCATATAATCTTGGATACACGCGGCTTGATCGGGATAACGGGCGGCAATGAATCGATAAATCGCCTCCTCCGCAGCCGTAATGAAAGCGCCAGCAGCGCCTTTTGCTTCTGGGTCGGCGCAGCGCGCACCCTCGATGACGAGGCAACCCGCCGCGCCGGGATCGGCTGCGTAGCGCCGGGCCGCCTCTTCCAGCACCGCCACGAGACATTCCGCGATCGGTCGATCCGCGCTTAGCAGATCGGCCAGCGGGATCGCGCCTTGGGCGGCATAACGATCGAGGATGCGGCTGTAGAGGTCCGCCTTGCTACCAAAGGCGGCATAGAAGCTGGGCGGATTTATACCGATCGCCTGGATGAGGTCAGCGACGCTGACCGCATCGTAGCCGCGGGCGTGAAACAGGCGTTGGGCGGCCGCGACCGCCTCGTCCAAGTCGAACTGGCGCGGTCGGCCACGTGTGCGGCGGCTTTCTGTATGCTCCACTACAAATACCTTGACGCGCGGGGTTGAACCATTTATGTAGCGGATCGTAAGTTATTGATCAAGGAAGAGTGCGATGGGTGCGTTCGAGGGAAAATCCGTTCTTGTGCTTGGTGGTAGCCGCGGAATCGGCGCGGCAATCGTTCGGCGCTTTGCAGCGGATGGCGCGACCGTGGTCTTCACCTATTCCGGCTCGCGAGACGCAGCCGAAGCGTTGGCGGCCGAGACGCGCAGCACGGCCGTGGAGACGGACAGCGCGGATCGCGACGCGGTGATCGCACGCGTGAAGGACAGCGGCGCGCTCGACGTGCTGGTCGTCAATGCCGGCATCGCCGTGTTCGGCGACTCGCTGGAACAGGACCCGGACGCGATTGACCGGCTGTTCCGGATCAATGTTCACGCGCCGTATCATGCATCGGTCGAGGCGGCGCGACAGATGCCCGAGGGCGGGCGCATCATCGTTATCGGATCGGTGAACGGCGATCGGATGCCCGTTCCCGGCATGGCGGCTTACGCGCTCAGCAAGTCAGCGCTGCAAGGGATGGCACGTGGGCTGGCACGCGACTTCGGGCCTCGCGGGATTACGATCAACGTCGTGCAACCCGGTCCGATCGACACAGACGCCAACCCGGCAGACGGACCGATGAAGGATCTGCTGCACGGTTTCATGGCGATCAAGCGTCACGGCCGGCCGGAGGAGGTCGCGGGCATGGTGGCATGGCTCGCCGGACCGGAGGCAGGGTTCGTCACCGGCGCCATGCACACCATCGACGGAGCGTTCGGTGCCTGATCCGTTGGAGCGATCAACTATGGCCACCATCGGCATCATTGGTGCGGGAGAGGTAGGCAGCCAGATCGCCCGCGCCGCCATCGCGAACGGCTACCGGGTGGTGATCGCCAACTCGCGCGGACCGGAAACTTTGGCCCGCCTCGTCGCCGAACTCGGGCCCGACGCGCGCGCTGCGACCGCTGCCGATGCGGCCGAGGCGGGGGATTTCGTCGTGGTGGCGGTCCCCCTCAAGCTCGCCAACGACATGCCGGTCGAGCAACTGGCGGGCAAGATCGTTCTCGACACCAACAACTACATGCCGTGGCGTGACGGGCGCTACGCCGTGGTAGACGTCGGTGAGAAGACGGAGCACGAGCTACGGCAGGAACAGCTCCCCACCTCTAAGGTCGCGAAGGCGTTCACGCACATTCAGGCACCGCGGCTGTTCCTGTCGGCGCGGCCATCTGGCACGCCGGGGCGGCACGCGCTGTCGGTATCAAGCGACCACCCCGAGGCGGTGGAGCTGGTCACGCGGCTTTACGATCAGTTCGGCTTCGATACGGCAGACAACAGTCCACTTAGCGAGTCCTGGCGGAGCGGCCCAGGTCAGCCCGCATGGCGCGCGCACGAACATCAGACGCTCCCCGAGTTGATCGTGAACCTTGCCAAGGCGAGACGGCTCCCGCTGAGGTAGAACGGCCGGCTCTGCCTTTCTCAAAACTCGATCCTTTTCGAGAAAGGCAGACGCGTCACGCGATGGTATCGATCGACCCTTCCTCCCCGAAAGCGGTTGGACCGCTTCTTACCATTGTCGTCGTTCGCTATCCGTTCGCTCCCAGCGTCCGCAAAATTCACTTTCGGGTTGTGACTCCAATCAGACCCAGTTGCGCCGCGAGCGCGGGCCAAATCTGCCGAATGTCCTGATGATACGCGTCGCCTGCACTCGCTTCCTGCAACCGAGGGTCGGCTAGCCATGCATTTTGTTGAGGGCTGAGCAGGTCGGCGATGGGCGTGTGATACGGCACCGCCAGATTGATTTGCGTGCGTTGGGCCGGTGTCAGAGGCAGGTGGCGGGCAGCATGCTTGCGCAGGTAGAATTGGGGCTCGCCGTCGAGCTTGAACAGGGCGCCTTCGAGCGGACTGAACCCCTCAGTCCTGGCATAGCTATTCAGCTTGGAGCGCGAGGCCACGCGCGGGTCGAAATCCACCCGAACCACTTCCTCTCCGTCAATCCAGCCTGCCTCGGTCGTCACGATCGCTGGATGCTGGGCGAGGCTCGTCTCGCCCGACCAGAAACATGGTGTGGTGTAGACCGCGCTTTCAGCGAGGCTATTTTCAACGAGCAGATCGCGCCCAAGCAAGCGGAAGTAGCCGGGCAGGTCGCTGCCGAGCCTTTCGAGAACAGCGGTAATCTTCTCGTGCAGTCCGAGCGCGTCATAGCGATCGGCCAGTTTGGGCACGAGCTCGGCTCCGTCGGGCCCGAGGAAGCGCACCACCGGGTTGTTCCACGATGGCTCGCCAAAACGCCGTAGGATCTCGGCGTCCTTGCCTGGATGGTTGTTGAAGATGGCCACCGGGATGAAGTGATCCGCAATCAATTCCACCATCAAGGGATGGGTGAGAACATCCTGCCCAAAGTTTATGCACGTCGAACAGCCCGGCACCTCCTGAAATAACAGGAGAATAGGTTTGCCTTGATCGGACGCGGCTACGAGGCCGCGCTCAAAGTCGCGCAACCACGCGACTTCCCCGAGCTCATGATGCTCGCGAAACGAAACTAGGTTGTCTTGCATATCGGTGACCTAGTGTGGCCAGCATGCGATACAATATGCTGGCGGGGTGAGAAGGGCTTCGCTCAGCGACCGTAACGGTCGTGCTGGTATGCCAACCCCCGGCCGTCGAGGTTGGCAACCCGGATCGCGACCGCTGCGAGTTGACCTTCAGTCAGTTGTGGGAAATTCGGGCTCGCGAAGTGCGTGACCAGGGCCATCTCGCGGTCAAGGAGCAGTTGTGCTTGGGTTTCCCGGCCACCGATCGACCAACATAACTGTTGCCCCTCCCGCTGGACCAGAGTGACGTGAAAAACATGCTGGGCGAACGTGCAGAATAAGAAGCTGCTGCCAAGCGACACCTCGCGAGGCAGACTGGCAATATCCAGCCACTCGATCATCGTTGTCCTCTCCACGGATTTTCGCCTCTCATCGATTAGCTTCGAACGCATGCGCCAGTTCGGAAACGGCAAGCCAACGCTCGCGCTCGCGCTGAGCATCCTGCAGCGCGCGGTGTGCGGGTGGGCGATCGTCAAAGCGTCCAGCCGCGTCCGCAAGGATTTTCCTTATCGCGCGGGGAATCCTCGAAGAGGGCACATGCGGCGCGAGGAGCGCTTCCGCGAGTTCTGACAAACCGAGATCTGTATCGGTCAAACGAACGGCGTGACGCGGCAGCCCTGCCGATCGCAATAGGGCACTGAGCCATTTGCCGTCCCATGAGGGGGCGCTTGCGAAGACCTCATGCCCCTGGAGCGCTGTCACCAGCCTGTTTGCTACGTGTTCGGTCGTGGCGCCGTGTTGCAACAATTCCTCCCGAGAGATGCCATGTATCGCCTGTGCTGTTGGGTCCCAATCCGTCCATTTATCGATCGGTCTGATCAGAAATGCCTCGGCGGCACCGTCCTCGAAGACCCAGGCGACCTCGATAGGATAGCCGTGCCGGCCGAGCGAGGAGGCCTCGAAGTCTATGAAAGCCCGCATCCCCAAGGCTCAAATCCGTGATTGATACGATGCCGACGCGATACAGCGACGCCCCGGCGCCATCATGATATTTCATGCCATACGCATCGGACCCCGGTGTCGTGCTCTGCGACGCGATCAACGTGCTTGGCGACGGATTCCTTGGTTGCATCGAAGCGTTCGCGGTCGGTGCCCACCAGCCTCAAGGAGAGGCTGTCGCCGTCTGCGGTCAATACGAGCTCGCCGCCCGGAAGCTGGATTTCGGCCGTCAGCGTGTCATACCGAACCGGATAGGTGTGAACCCACGCCTCAGCGAGTTTCGTCAGGTATCGACTCGATTCGATCGTAGCGATGCGTGCCTCGGCCTCGATCATCTAGAAACTCCTGGTTTTCGTGCTTGGACATATACCTCGCGGTCAGCGCCGACGTTATTTGCTGGTGTTTTACTTCCGCCCCTCAACGATGAATCCGCGGTAGCGGGAACCGGCAAAGCGATGCGCGGCGATCGTCTGGTAGGCGGGGCTATGATACCAATCATGGGCGGCCTGCATCGTCGGAAACCGCAAGATGACGGCCCCCTCGATGGGCGGCCCCTCCAATTGCTCCATAGCGCCATAGGCGGCCAGAAAGGTTACGTCGTGGCCGTCGAACGATGGGCCGACGCCCGCGGAATATGTTGCGAGTTCGTGCGGATCGGTGGTTTCCTCCCGCGTGAAGACGACGAACGCTTCCATGACATGATCTTTCACAAGGTTGGATTCGCAGGCCATCGCGCCGGCGATGGCCTGATAGTCGTCAGGCTGGCAGCTCAAAGCCGATTTTCTGAAGCGCCTCGACGCAGGCATCCTGATCCTGCTGATAGTTGCCGCCGGAGATGCCGATCCCGCCGATCAACTTGCCGTCCTCCAGGATCGGATAGCCGCCGCCGACAGCAACCATCCTGGGGCGATAGGCCAGCGGCGCCACTTTCGGATCGTTGCTTACATAGTCGTTCCAGACATGGGTCGGGAACCCGAACGAGGCTGAACTCCAGGCCTTGTCGATGGCGACATCGACCGTCAGAAACGGCGCATCGTCGGTGCGCTCGAACGCGCGCAGGTTACCGGTGGCGTCGACGACGGCGACGGCGGCCGGGATGCCGATCGCACGGGCCGCGGCGATCGCCGCGTCGATAAGGGCGACCGCGGTTTCGCGGTTGATCGAGGCGGTGGCAATGGATTTGCTCATGGGATTTTCCTTCGCCGGAGGCGTGATCGGTCCGGCATACTTGAGGTCGGGGATAGATGTTTGGCGGTGGCAGCCGTCAGAAGCCTTCGAGGACGATCTTGCCCTTGGCCGCCCCACTTTCGATCAGCGCATGCACCGTCTTCAGATTGGCGGCATTGATCGGCGAGAGTCGCTTGGTCAGCGTCGTGCGGATCTTGCCAGCGTCGACCAGCACCGCCAGCGCATCGAGGATCTTGCCCTGCTCATCCATGTCGGGCGTGCCGTAGAGCGACCGTGTGAACATCAGCTCGTGGTGGATCGACACCGCCTTTCGCTTGAACAGCATGACGTCGAGTGCCTTGGGATCGTCGATGAACGCGAACCGTCCTTGCGGGGCGATCAGCTCGGCGATGTCGGCGGCATGCTGCTCGGTATGCGTGGTCGAGAACACGAAGGCGGGAGCGCCGATCCCGAGCTCGGCAATCTGTGGCGCGAGCGGCCGGGAATGGTCAAGGACGTGGTGAGCGCCGAGTCCCCTCACCCACTCCTCCGTTTCGGGCCGGGAGGCGGTGGAGATGACGGTGAGATCCGTGCGCTGTCGCGCGATCTGGATGGCGATCGACCCGACCCCGCCCGCGCCACCGATGATGAGGATCGCCGCCGCCGCACCGGGGACGGGCTTCGTCACGTCCAGGCGATCGAACATCGCTTCCCAGGCCGTCAACGTAGTGAGCGGCAGCGCCGCCGCCTCCGCCCAGTCGAGCGACGCCGGCTTGCGACCGACGATCCGGGCGTCGACGAGATGGAACTCCGCATTCGTGCCGGGCCTTATGAGCGATCCGGCATAGTAGACCTCGTCGCCTTCCACGAACTGCGTCACTTCGGGGCCGACCCCGCGCACGATCCCGGCGGCATCCCACCCGATCACCTTCCACTCGCCATTGGCGGGGGGCGTGCTGCCGCGGACTTTGTAATCCACCGGGTTGACCGAGACGGCCTTCACCTCAACGAGGATATCGAGCCCCGCAGGGACAGGCCGGGGAAGATCGATATCGACCAGCGCGGCATCCTCGGTGATTGGTCCTGGAACCTTGTAACCAACGGCTTTCATCAGCGTCTCCAGCTGCAGCACTCCGAACTCTCGATCGCTCGGATCGAAAATTCTTCCGGCATGCATTCTTTATTCAGAGGTTTCTCGCCCCGGACTATGAAGATACGGGTGCAGTATTTCCAATAGCGACTGACCTGCTCCCCAGAATTCATGCCATTGGTAAGTTAGCTCGTCAGATGGAGACGAGCGATGCGGCGAAGCCGATTTACCGAGGATCAGATCATTGGGGTGCTGCGGGAGCATGAGGCTGGCGTGAAGACGCCGGACCTTTGCCGAAAGCACGGGATCAGCGATGCGACCTTCTACAACTGGAAGTCGAAGTACGGCGGGCTGACGGTGTCCGACGCTGCGCGGTTGCGAGCGCTCGAGGATGAGAACCGACGGCTGAAGAAGCTGCTGGCGGAGTCGATGCTCGACGTGTCGGCGCTGAAGGATCTGCTGGGAAAAAACTGACCCGGTCTGCGGAGCGCTACGCTGCGGTGGAGAAGCTGATGGCCGATCACGGCTTCTCCGAGCGTCGCGCCTGCAGGCTGGTCGGGGTCAACCGGTCGGCATGGCAATATGAGCCGCTTCGCGGGCAGGACGATGTTGTCCGCGTTCGGATGCGTGAGATCGCGAACGAGCGCCGTCGGTTCGGCTATCGGCGACTGGCGATCCTGCTCAAGCGTGAGGGGAAAGGCATGAACCTGAAGAAGGTCTATCGGCTGTATCGCGAGGAACGGCTGACGGTGCGCAAGCGTGGCGGCCGGAAGCGCGCGCTGGGAACGCGAGCGCCGATGGCGATCCCGCAAGAACCCAACCAGCGCTGGTCGCTCGACTTCGTATCGGACTCGTTGGCCTGCGGCCGGCGGTTCCGCATGCTCAATGTGATCGACGATTACAGCCGGGAGTGCCTGGCCTGCATCATCGATACCTCGCTGTCCGGTCGGCGGGTCGTTCGCGAGTTGAGCGCCATCGCCGAACGTCGCGGGCTGCCATGCATAGTGGTCAGCGACAACGGGACCGAGCTGACCAGTCACGCGGTGCTGGCGTGGTGCCAGGACACCGGGGTCGAGTGGCATTACATCGCGCCGGGCAAGCCGCAGCAAAACGGCTTTGTGGAATCGTTCAATGGTCGCTTGCGCGACGAGTGCTTGAACGAGCACCTGTTCCCATCGCTGGCTGTAGCGAGACGGATCATCGAGGCATGGCGGACGGACTACAATACCGTGCGTCCGCATAGCAGTCTTGGCGGGTTGGCACCCGCCGAGTTTACGAACCGCCCCCGCCAAGGGCATATGGACACCGAAGCTAAGTTATCAACGGCCTGAAAATGGGGAGCAGGTCACGACGAAACATAGTTTCCATACCCTTAGTCGCCGTTAGGTTCGGGGATCGCACTAACGACGGGGTAGAGCGATGCAGGCAGCAGCCTCCAGGATTGAAGCCGGGCAAAGCCGGCCATCAGCGGGCATCTCGCAAAGCGTTCCGAAGACCCCTTCCCCCTTTGGCCGGCGGTTCCAGCGATTGGCAGTCGGCGTGCGCGCACCTTGCCTCCTTCGACGGGCTGGGATGAGGAAGATGCCCCTGCAGCACTGTTCCCAAGCTATAAAAACTATAGCGACGGGGTATTGGGAAATCAGACAAGCCTGGCGCTATAGTCGACGTGGAGTCATCACGTTTCATGGTGTGCGAGATCATAGCTATTCTGATTGAGCGTGTGGCCTTTTAAGTTCCAGTCGACGATCCGATCGGCAATTGCGCCGGCAAAGATCTCGCACGAGATCCTGAGCTAAAGCCGGTTCCGGTCTGTCGTGCCAAGCAAGGGGATTAGCCATGGTCACAAGAGGATTCACCGGCCGCGGCTCGGGCGGCGACCAGTCGGGTCGCATCCCCCCAGGCCAGCACCTCGTCGAGAATTTCCCGGTCCTCTCGGCCGGACCGACCCCGAACGTGGAAACCGCCGACTGGAAGTTCACGGTCAAGATCGGCCCAAAGCCCGTCAAGGTGTGGAACTGGATCGAGTTCAACGCCCTCCCGAAGACCAAGGTGACCAAGGACATCCACTGCGTCACCTCCTGGTCCAAGCTCGATACCGCCTGGGAGGGGGTACTCATCGAGGACATCCTCGCAGACGCTGGGCTCGACCATCCCACCGATTTCGTCCTTGCGCACAGCTACGATGGGTATTCGACGAACGTGCCGCTCGCGGACCTGCTCTCGGGCAAGGCGATGATCGCCCTCACCTATGCGGGCAAGCCGCTTCCCCGCGACCATGGCGGGCCGGCGCGCCTTCTGGTTCCCCACCTCTACCTCTGGAAGTCGGCCAAGTGGGTGAATGCGCTGCAGTTCACAACGCGGGACGAGGCGGGCTTCTGGGAGCTACGCGGCTATCACATCTACGGCGATCCCTGGCGCGAGCAGCGATACACCAATGACTGAGGGCGGCGCACAGCTCGCGTCGTGGCAATCATGCGTGATCGAAGAGATCGTCCAGCAGACGCCTAGCATCAAGAGCTTCTTCCTGCGGTTGAGCAAACCGTTCGCGCACATCGCTGGCCAGCACGTCGATGTTCGGCTGACCGCGCCCGACGGCTACAGCGCGATGCGCAGCTATTCGATCGCGTCGTCAGCAGCCTCGTCCCCGATCATCGAACTCGCCATCGAGCGCCTGCCGGATGGCGAGGTCTCGTCGTTCTTTCACGATGTCGCGGCGATCGGCGACGAAATCGAGCTCCGCGGTCCGCTCGGCGGTCATTTCCTGTGGCCCGAACCAGCCGTGGACGCAGTGCTGCTGATCGGCGCCGGCTCCGGCCTCGCGCCGTTGATGGCAATGATCCGACAGCGCCACGCGCTAAAGCCGGCCGTGCCGACAGCGCTGCTCCTGTCCGCACGAACCGCCGAGGACGTCCTCTTTTCGGAAGAGCTTCATTCCACCGAGATCAACGATGCGGCCTTCGTCCTGGCGCTGGCGATCACGCGCGAGGAACCGGTCCGCGCATCGGACTTCGGGCGCCGGATCGACGGCGCGATGGTCCAGGAAATTGTGGCCCGGCTTCACCGAAAGCCGACCCAGGTGTTCGTCTGCGGCTCGAACGGCTTCGTCAACATCGCGACCGAGGGCGCACTGCTGGCCGGCCTGGACGCCTCCATCATCAAGACGGAACGCTACGGTGGCTGACGGAACGAGCCGCCTCGCGTTCCG
Organism: Sphingobium sp.; assembly: GCF_003248505.1. Classification (GTDB taxonomy): domain Bacteria; phylum Pseudomonadota; class Alphaproteobacteria; order Sphingomonadales; family Sphingomonadaceae; genus Sphingobium. Next base: position 108,905 of record NZ_QFOA01000004.1, on the reverse strand, counting down.
CCCATCGCGAACGTGCAGCCCGGAAATAGTTTGGAAACCAGCATGAGCCGCTTTGCCGAACCCGTCTTCGTGGCCGCCGGCCTCCGGACCCCCTTCGGCCGCGGTGGCGGAGCGCTGGCCGCCTACGACGCAGTCTCCCTGTCCGTGCCCGTGGTGCAGGCGATGGCGGCACTCGCAGAACCTGATCTGCTCCTCTGGGGAACCGTGATCCCGAATTTGGGCTGGAGCAACATCGCCCGGGAAACCTGGCTCGATGCCAAGCTCAATCCGAACGTGCCGGCACTATCTGTCGTCCTGGCATGCTCTACCAGCATGGTGGCGACCTTCGCTGCCGCAGGGATGCTGGGCGAAGGGACCGACCTCACAATGGTCGGCGGGTCCGAAGTCATGAGCCGCCCTTCCCTCGCTCTGACGGCCGATGCCTCGAAGCGGCTTACCGACCTTTTCGCGCAGGATGCCGCGGCCGCGCTTGCCGCTCTCCAGGCCCTTACTCCACGCGACTATGTGCTTCCCACCAAGGGCTGGGCCAACCGGATCACCGGCAGGACCATGGGCGATCATATGGAGGAGACCGCCAAGGCCTGGCGGATCTCGCGCGAGGCGCAGGACGATTGGGCGCTCAAGAGCCACCAGCGGGCAGTCGCTGGCTGGGAAGGCGGCTTTTTCGACGATCTCGTGATTTCACTACCAGAGCTTGCGCGCGATGCGAACCCGCGTGCCGACACGTCCGCGGAGCGGCTTGCCGCACTCAAGCCGGTATTCGATCGCGACAGTGGGAGGGGCACCCTGACCGCCGGCAACAGCTCACCGATTACCGACGGAGCCGCCGGGTGCTGGGTCGCCACTGAGGCCGGCGTGGCGAGACTGCCGGCAGGCACTCCCTACGCCCGGCTCGTCGACTATGAGGTTTCGGCCGTCGATTACCACACCGAGGGCCTGCTGATGGCGCCCTCCTATGGCATTCCGCGCCTGCTCGCCCGCCACCAAATCGGCTTCTCAGACATCGCACTTTGGGAAATCCACGAAGCCTTCGCAGCCCAGGTGCTGGCGAACGTCGCAGCCATCACCGATCGGGAGTGGGTGCGCGAAACAGCCGGTGTCCAGGCCGCCATGGGTGACTTCGATTGGGACCGCGTCAATCCAAACGGAGGCTCGGTGGCTATCGGTCATCCGTTCGGCGCCACGGGCGCGCGCGACCTCAGCCAGGCGGTGAAGGAACTCTGGGCATTGCCGGGCGGATCGCGCGCGATCGTGAGCATCTGTGCCGACGGCGGTCAGGGTACCGTCGCACTCCTCGAACGCCCCTGATCGGAGATCAGAACATGAAACCTGATATCCTCCTCTACACCATGAACTGGTGTCCATTCTGCCGACGGGCGAAGACGCTCCTCAAGGAAAAAGGAATGCAATGGAAAGAGTTCGATATCGAGGCAGATCCAGCTCACCGACCAGCCATGATTAAAGCTTCGGGTCGAAACACCGTGCCCCAGATCTTTATCAACGGCACGCATGTCGGTGGCTGTGACGAGCTTCTCGCGCTCGATGCCAAAGGCGGGCTCGACGAACTTCTCGCGCGCACGCCGGCACCGAACTGATCCTTTCGCCCGGGCCAGACAGCCCGCAAACCACGCGCCGTTGGCAAATACGAGAGGATATTCCGTTGGTCTCAGCAGTCTGGAAAGACACCACCCTCGCCACAAGCGACGAGACAATCGTCGTAGAGGGAAACCATTACTTCCCGCCCTCCTCGGTCGACCGGACCCTCCTTGAGGCGACCGCGCACACGTCCGTCTGCCCGATCAAGGGCACAGCGCGATACTTCAATGTCCGCGTGGGCGACGCGGTCAACGCCAACGCCGCCTGGACCTATCCCGATCCAAATCCGGTTGCCGAAGCCATCCGGGATCATATCGCTTTCTGGAAAGGCGTGGTCGTTGCGTAGCAATCCGGACAGGTGGCGCCGCTGATGGCGGCGGCGCTTCACACTCGCTTCCTCGATCATCTGGCGCGCGAAATCGATGCCCTACGATCGTCGGGGGATGTTCCGGCCGGCGTTGAGTTGAATGGACTGACCGTGGAACGGCCGCACGACCCGGCACACGGCGATCTATCGACCAATGCCGCGATGGTACTCGCAAACCTCGCCGGCACTCATCCGCGCCACATCGCCGAGAAGTTGGCGGAGCGGCTCGCCACGCTGTCGGAAGTTGCCGAAGTACGCGTTGCGGACCCCGGCTTCATAAATCTCCGTCTGACCGACCAGGCCTGGCGAGATGAACTGGCAATCATCGCGGAGCAGAAAGATCGCTACGGGATGTCACCAATCGGCGCGGGCAGGACGGTGAACATCGAGTTTGTCTCGGCCAACCCGACAGGCCCCATGCATATGGGACACTGCCGCGGGGCGGTCGTCGGAGATGCGCTTGCCAACCTGCTCGCCTTCACTGGCCACCGCGTCATACGCGAATATTATGTCAACGATGCCGGCGGCCAGGTCGATACTCTAGCTCGCTCTGCACACCATAGATATGGAGAGGCCCTGGGCGAGATACTCGGCGAAATCCCGGAAGGCTTGTACCCAGGTGATTATCTGAAACCTGTCGGTGAGGCGCTGGCTGCCGATTTCGGTGACCGCTACGTCCACGCCCCAGAGTCAGCTTGGCTCGCGATTTTTCGTGCGCGAACCGTCGCTGCGATGATGGAGACGATCCGCGAAGATTTGGCGCTGCTCGGCATATGCCACGACCGCTTCTCATCAGAGGCAAGCCTCGTTGCTGCCGGGAAGCCCGATGCCGCCGAGGCCTGGCTGCGCGAGCGGGATCTTGTCTACGATGGCATCCTTGAGCCGCCGAAGGGTGAAGGCTCTGAAGACTGGGAGCCGATCGAGCTGCCGCTATTCCGGTCGACGAATTTCGGTGACGACCAGGATCGGCCGATCCGCAAACCGGACGGCAGCTGGACCTATTTCGGTGTCGATCTTGCCTACCACTTCGAGAAGGCGCGCGATGCCGACGAGCTGATCGACATCTGGGGCGCAGACCATGCCGGAACCGTGAAGCGCATCGTCGCGGCCGCCGACGCTCTCACCGAAGGCCGAAAGCGGTTCGACGTCAAGCTGGTGCAGATCGTGCGGCTCCTGCGTGCGGGCGAGCCGGTCAAGATGTCCAAGCGCGCAGGCACGTTCGTTACCTTGGCCGAGGTCATCAGGGAGGTCGGAAGGGACGTTGTTCGGTTCATGATGCTGACCCGCAAGCCGGAAGCGCAGATGGACTTCGACTTCGCGACGGTGGTGGAGGCATCGAAGAGCAATCCGGTCTTCTATGTCCAGTATGCCCATGCGCGCATCTGCTCGCTTGCGAGCCGAGCGGCCGAAATTGGCATCGGGCCAGAAGACGAAGCCGATCTTGCTCTCCTGGACAGCCCGAGCCTCATGCTCGTCAAGCGTGCGGCGGAATTCCCGCGCATCGTCGAGGCCGCTGCCGCAGCGCGCGAGCCGCACCGGATTGCCTTCTTCCTTGAGGGGCTGGCCTCCGAGTTCCACACACACTGGAACTTGGGGAATGACGACCCGCAGCGGCGGTTCCTCTACCCGGAGAACGCGCCGCTTAGCCGAGCTCGATTGTTCCTGGCGGCCGCGATCGGACAGGTCATCCGGAATGGGCTGGGGGTGATGGGGGTTGAACCGAGGCATCACATGGAAAGGGCCTAATCCAGTGCAATCTCTGCCGAGAGGTCGTCGCTGGTGGCTTGAACACGCTGCGCGTCGGCTGAACTGAGATAGGTGTATGTGATGCAGCTTACGGAGTTCGATGCAGCCTTCAGAGGGCTCCCCGAGGGATACAGTCAGGGTGTGTATGAAGGCCGGCGTTTCGGCTTGACCGTCCGGCGATCAGAGGACGGTCGCCGCAACAGTCTGTTTGCCAGGGAGTTGGCAGGGACCGACCTCGTAAGCTTCAACCTGTATCGGCTCTCATCAGGCAAAACATCGCTCAAGCCATGTGAGATGTCGGCGGAGAAGGTCGTGAGCTTCGTGCTGGGCTTTCAATCAGACAGGTTGGAAGGAGAATCAGCGGTCTAATGCCCCGTGCGCGATGCCTGTCGCTCTGCACTGCAAATGTCGCTCAAGGGTATCGAAACTATAGTCGCGGGTCATTGGACTTCGCATGACGATGAACTCATCCTCCAGACTTCGCTGCCCGCGGGGAAACGGCGCTGGCTGTCGTTCAAATCATGATTGAGAAAGTAGAACCGATGACGAAAACTGGAGCTACCACCGTTTCGACGCCTTCCGATCTCGACGGATGTGCGACCATGACGGTCGCTGACGCTCTGAGAGTCATTCTGGCTGACGCCTATGCGATCTACCTGAAAACGAAGAGCTTCCACTGGCACGTCTCCGGGCCCTACTTCAGGGATTATCACCTGCTCCTCGATGAGCAGGCCGCAGAGATCCTCGCTGTCACCGATGCGATCGCCGAACGCGCCCGAAAGACGGGCAACACGACCATTCGATCGATCGGAGATATCGCCCGCCATCAGACGATCAAGGACAACGATGCCGAGTTCGTCACCCCGCAGGACATGCTGAGCGAGCTCCGCGCCGACAATCTCCACCTGGTCGAGTCGCTTCGTAGCGCCAAGGATGTCGCAGACGCGGCAAAGGACAATGCAACGTCCGGCCTGATCGATGCCTGGACGGATGAGGCGGAGCGCCGCGCGTGGTTCCTCTTCGAAGTCAGCCGCTAAGTCATCGCCCAGTCGCGACCGAGGCGCGGGACTGATCCACAGCGACGGCCCAAGGTCCGGCGTTTGTGAATCAGGCGCATTCCACGATCTAGCCCGACGCAAGACGGACGTGCACGCGCCGCGGCCGTCCGTGTAGCCGTGAAATCCTGACAGAAGGAGTAGGATAGTGCGTCTTGCAATGATCGGCCTCGGCCGGATGGGTGCCAATATCGCGCGTCGACTGATGCGCGGGGGCCATGAGATCGTCGCCTTCGACCGCGACCTTGCCGCAGTTGCTACGCTCGACGATGAAGGCGCCATCGGCGCGAATTCGCTCGCGGAAGTCGTCGCCAAGCTCACTACCCCGCGGATCTTCTGGGTGATGCTCCCGGCAGGTGTTCCCACACAGAGCACTGTCGACGAACTGACGGAATTGTCCGAGCCTGGCGACATCATCATCGATGGCGGCAACAGCTTCTACAAAGACGACATCAAACGCGGAGCCGCAGCAAAGGGGAAGCAGCTTCATTATGTCGATGTCGGCACGTCGGGCGGGGTCTGGGGGCTCGAACGCGGCTATTGCATGATGATCGGCGGCGACAAGGAAACCGTCGACCTGCTAGATCCGATCTTCGATACGCTCGCGCCGGGCTATGGCTCGATCGTCCGCACCGCCGGACGCGACGCGACCGACGATCGCGCCGAACGCGGCTATATCCATGCCGGCCCCACCGGCGCCGGCCATTTCGTCAAGATGGTCCACAACGGCATCGAATACGGCCTGATGCAGGCTTATGCCGAGGGCTTCGACATCCTCAAGGGCAAGTCGTCCGAACGGCTCGCGCCCGAGGAACGCTTCGACATCAACCTGACCGATGTAGCCGAGGTCTGGCGCCGCGGCAGCGTGATCTCGTCGTGGCTGCTCGACCTGTGCGCGATCGGCCTGGTCGGGGATCCGATGCTCGAGCAATTCACGGGCAAAGTCTCGGATTCGGGCGAGGGCCAGTGGACGATCGACGCGGCGATGGAGGAAGCCGTCCCGGCCTATGTCCTCTCGGCGGCCTTGTTCGCGCGCTATCGCAGCCGCGTTGACCACACCTTTGGTGACAAGCTTCTCTCGGCTATGCGTTTTGGCTTTGGTGGGCACGTCGAGATGCCGCAATGAGCGAGGCACCGCGCGCGCCTTCTGCTGGTGACGGCGATCGTCAATCTGGCGCGTGACGGCGATCGGGAGGGGAACGATATGGGGCGCGCACCGACGCAGCTTTTGGCTTCACTGCTAGAGAATGGCGATGACGAGCGTCATACCGACGAAATTCATCGCCACCTCGCACACGCGACTCACCTCATCTGCATCGTCGCCTTCGCCAAATTCTCCGGCTGGAAGCTCATCAGGAAAGTCCTGGGGGAGCGGGCGAAGAAAGGCTTGCAGGCGACCTTCGTCGTCGGCCTCGACTTCTATCAAAGCGAGCCGTCGGTGCTTCGCGCGATCCGGCGTCTCCAGTCCAAGGCTGCCGCTGCCGGAGGCGAGATCAACCTCTACATGGGCCAGGAACGAAGTAGGCATACGCTTCATCCCAAGGTCTATTGGTTCAAAGGGCCTGGCGGCCAGACTGCGATCGTCGGCTCGGCCAACCTGACCTCGGGCGGGCTCGCCGGTAATCACGAGTTCTCAGCTTCGCTATCGGGCCCGAACGCCAAATTGCGGGCCTGGCTTGAGCGCTGGATCGACGACCGGATCGAGGCAGAAGATATAGTCGAGGCGACCAGGGATCTGATCAATGGCTACGAAAAGCGCCGTGACATCTACCAGACCGCGATGAAGATCGCAGAGCGCCGCGCCTCCCACTCAATAGATGCCAAACCTGGCGATACCCTTGCGCTGGCGGACCTCCTGGCCGAGATGCGCGCCAACAAAGGCGCCGAAGGCTTCGACAAGTCCGTAAAGCGCCGTCGTCAAAATCTCCCCAAAGCCCGTGCGCAGCTTGCCACCCTTGCTCGTACGGCCGACCTCAAGGGTCGCGCGTTTCTCAAGGCTTATGAGGAGCTGATCCAACATTGGCACTCGGGCGGGATGCAGCGCGGCAAGACCGCGATTGCGAAGAAGCCCACCCAATTCCAGGCGGCCATTCGCGCGCTGGCAACCGAGCGATCGGATGATCCTGCCGTCCTGTTTGATCTCCTCAAGGCACATTTCGACAAGATCCCGCGTGCCGGCACCAACGTTCTCACCGAGATCCTGCACACCCGCGATCCTGGCCGTTTTCCGGTTATGAACCGCAACTCGGTAAAGGGAATGGGGCTCGCCAATATCACTGGCTATCCCCGCACACCGGCCAAGGCCTCGGTCGACGGGGCACGCTACGCGCAATTTGCTGAGGATGCCGAGCGCCTACGGCAAAGTCTTCGCCTTACAGACCTTAGCGAACTCGATGCGCTCTTCAACTTCGCTTATTGGAAGACGGACGAAGACTCAGACGAGGAGTAGGCATCGACATGGGCCGAGACGATTTCAGGTGTGACGCTTGTGGCTGGATCGTGCCGCCGCACGCACCCGACTGCGTCATCGCCGAAGCCAATCGACGCAAAGAAGCGGAACTAAAGAAACCGAGAAAATCACGGTCGAAGCGGACGTGATCGGCAACTCTCGCGCCAACGGCAAAAGGTCGATATTGCGTTGATTGCATGGCGGTTGACGTAGCAGCGCGGCCACCGGCTGCACCACCTGATCGCGCCGGCGGCACAGAGAATGCATTGGGATGCCAGAAGCTGCTGCGCCCACACTCATTCTTATCAGGCCCCGCGACGAGCCTGCTCGTCTACGCGTCCGGGATATGCACCGTCAGCTTGGCAACAGCGCAGACAGCCGCTTCACGGCCGCCACCGCTTCCTCGAATGACGGCACCTCGCTGTCGCCCGCGAATGCCATGCCTTCGACGAAGCGCGCATATTCGAGAGGATAGAGCGCGTCGGCGCGCAGGGTATCCAGCATCGCCGCCAGCCGATCGGCGGGTGCCAGCTTCGCGGTTGCCTCCCCGCCACGTCCTGTGTCTGTGACAAGCGTCTCGGCGAGCAAGGCGGGGAAATCGCTGCTCGCCGACACCGCGGCTTCAAGTGCGGCAAGATCATGAAGGTGACGCACGATCGCGGGGTCGTCCTTCGCCGATGCCCGGTCGCGCACCAGCGATCTCCAGCTGAAGGCACTGAGCTTGTCTGCGGCGGTCTCGACGGGGTCCACGCATGCGATCGCGCCGACTTCCGGATCTGCCCGGCGGAATTGCGCAACATAGGACGCCAGCGGGCGGCCTTGCACAGTGAGACGGGGCGGCTTCGCGGAGAGTTCGGCAAGGATGTGCGGACGCAGCGCGTCATGCGCATCCAGGATCGAGGGGTAATCCATCTCGAACTGGAGAAATCCATTCGCATCGCGCGCCACGACATCCGTGACGTTGAAACCGGCGGCTTTCCACGCGTCGGCCAATTTGTCCCGAAAGTCGCCGAGCGCCCTGCGCCGCTGCCCGCCGGAGAGCTCCGCAAAGGCGGCGGACAGGTTGAGCTTGAAGTCGATGTCCTCGGAGAACCGCTTGATCAGGCCGTAGCCCTTGAGCAGCGAGGTGCCGCCGGAGAATACAGGCACGATGTCCTCGCCTCCGACAGCGACGAGCACGGCGATCGCCTGGACGACAAACCAGTCCTTTTCGACAAAGGCTTCATCGACCGCCAGCGCACCGGCAACGCGGCCAAGCGTGATCGCGTCAGGCGCGTTCGAGAACGACATAATTGCCGTCGTAGCCGATACGGCGGCGAACGCGATCCTTCACGGCCAGGGTACGACCAGTCGGCACCTGCGTCGAACGGCCGCTGTTATACGCCTTGTCGAAGCTCGAAACATCGACCGCCTTGCCGAGCCGCCCAAGCGCTTCGATCGCGAGCCGGCGGATACCGACGAGAGGCGCCGGCTTGCCGTTGAACGGCGACACTTCAGCCTTGGCATAGAGGCCGTAGCCGATCTGGACGAGCTTGCCGGTCCGGGTGAGTTGCTTGAGCGCGCGTCCGACCCCATCGTAACTGCCGAGCTTATCGAAGTCGCCCCGCAGGAAAACGTTGCGCTTCGAGCGGCTGACCTTCCGGCTGATCGCCTCTGCGATCGTCCCACTCGACAAGGGCACGCTGCTGGTCGCCAGCTTGTAACGGCCCCGTCCCACCCGCGTGATCTTGCGCGCCTTGACAAGATCGCCCAACGCCCGGCCCACCGAGTCATAATTGGCAGGCAGCGTGAGATCCGCACGCGCGATCGTATCGCCGCCCGTGAAGCGCTCCAGAATCTGCTCGGTCAAGCTTGACATCGGTGCTACCAAAATACGTCGTTTCCGACATGGAGATACGCTTCATGCAGATAATTATCAAGGTGACGTTTGAGCTTGGGGCCAGCCATGCAGCCAGCGGGCGACCGGGAATTCGGAACGGTGCCCATTCCTGCGGGTTTCGGGGCCTCGCACGATCCTGGCCGGCCTCGGTTGCCAGTCGCCCGGACCGACCCAATGCCACCCCGATCCGCTGGGACCGCGGCGGCGCGCCAGCGCTATGACGCAGCGAGAAGAGCCTCTCTGGGAAGGCCGCAAGCCGCACTACACCGATCCACTGCGGGGCCGGCTGCCGGAGCTGGAACGCTGCATGATACGGCACCGCGCTTTGCAGATGATCCTGATCATCTACCATGCCGAAGAGCTGAAGCGCGAGGTGCTCGAGATCGTCGCCGCCCAGCGAGACTGCAAGAATGCCGTCAACGACGAGGATCGCCCGGCCGAGGAGGAGGTGCCCGATCGCAAGAAAGTGAAGCGTGCATTCGATGCCCTTGTACGAGACGGCGTGCTGACCCCGGACGAGCGGCGCGAGATGGTCGATTTAATCGGCAGGCGGAACAGCATCGCGCACCATCTCGACCAGGTGACCGCTGACCTCAGCACCGACGCCTGGGTTCGCGACCACCTCACGTACATGCCGGACCGGCAGGAGCACGACTATGAGGCGCTCGATCGCTTGGAGGCGATGCGCAGGCTTTTAGAGGAGCGCACCATCGCCAAACACTATGTCGGCGTGATGAGCATGCGGGGAATCTTTTTCGAGGCCACAGAGAAGGCACTGCGCGACGACATCAGGCGCCTCGATCGGAGAATTCGCAAGCTCGTCCGCGAGCGGCGGACTGCGATCCAGGCTTTGAACAAGGAGATGTCGATCGAAGCCACCGAGCTTGTCGGCGATTTCCATCCGCGCTGGCCCGAGAACCGCTATCATCGCGGCCGCCTGACACCGCGCGGCGTCGAGGTTTGCTACCGGCTATTCGACATGGGCAAATCTGCCATGGCCGTCGCGCACATTATGGAATTGTCGCTTTCCTCTGCCCGCGCCCGCGAACGTCAATGGCGCACGCTGGGTGGTGAGACACGTGCGGTTCCACAGCTGGAAAGCATCCCAAAGGTGCATATCCCGGTTCGATACGAAGATATGCGCTGACGATTCGACGATGGCCGATAGCGGACGAGGATCTCCATCCCGCACGAGCAGTTTACGGGGTTCTCTCCGCAGCGACGCGATGACCGCTTGACTCTGCTTGGCTGCGACTAGAACATAAAGGGAACGAATCAACCGCTCCCGAGTCTCATTATGTCATGCGCCAATCGACCGTCCTCGAAGATCTGCGTGCGCGTATCGCGCAGATCGAAGGCGTGGGCGCGCGTCATGACGCGATTCCCTTTGGTTTAAGCGCAATCGACGATCGACTGCCCGGCGGGGGAATCGCCAACGGCGCACTTCACGAGATCACCGGCAGCCCCGACCTTGCAGACGACGCAAGCGCGACCACTTTCTTGGCCGGCATCCTTGCCCGGATCGAAGGCCCTGTCTTCTGGTGCCTGCGCTGGCGCGACCTGTTCGCGCCGGCCCTCCATCTTGCCGGGCTCCATCCCGACCGCGTCATCTATGTCGAGGCGGGCAACGACGCCAATGTGCTGCTCGCGATGGAGGAATGCCTCCGCCATGCGGGCGTTGCCGGCGTGGTCGGCGAGATCACCAAATATTCGACGACCGCCTCGAAGCGCCTGCAGCTTGCGGCGGAAGGCTTGGGCGTGCCGGCCTTTGTCTTTCGCCGCGCCGCAAAGCTCGAGGAAGTGGGCGAAGGCTCCGCCGCCATGACGCGCTGGCGGATCACGGCGTCGCCGAGCGAAGATCTGGGCATTCCCAGTCTCGGACGCGCCCGCTGGCACGTGGCGCTCGAGCGCGTACGCGGCGGCAACCCGCATAGCTGGATTGTGGAGGGGTGCGATGCGACGGGTCGTATCGGTCTTCCTGCCGCACTGGTCGACCGACCGGCTGCGGCGGAAGAGCGCCAAGTCGCCGCCTGACGGCGCGGCGTCTCCCAGCACCATTCCACTGATCACGGCGATACCCGATCATGGGCGGCGCATCGTCGCGTCCGTGGACGGCGCCGCGCGTTCGCTTGGCATTCGGGCAGGCATGACGATCACTAAGGCGCGCTCGTTCGCGCCGGAGCTCGAGGTGGTCGACGCCGATCCCGATGCCGATTTCGAAGGCCTGCGGCGGCTCACACTCTGGGCCGGGCAGCGTTATTCGCCGGTCGTCGCGCCCGACCCGCCGGACGGAATCTGGCTCGACATCACCGGCTGCGCGCATTTGTTCACCAGCGAGCGGGCGCTGCTCAAGGATCTCCATCGGCGCGTTGCCGCATTCGGGCTCTCCGTCCAGATCGCCGTCGCCGACACTGCGGGCTGTGCGCATGCCGTGGCGCGCCACGTGCCTGCGGGGCGGCCGGTCACGATCGAGCCGGGCAAGCATCGCGAGGCGCTGGCACTCCTGCCGATCGCATCGCTGCGCTTCGAGGCCGATGCCGTCGAAGGCTTGCGGAAGCTGGGTTTCGAGCGGATCGAGCAGCTGATCGGAACGCCCCGCGGGCCGCTCGCGAAGCGGTTTGGCCGCAATCTGCATCGGCGCCTCGACCAGGCGCTGGGAACACTGCCCGAGCCGATCGACCCGATCTTTCCCGACGCCCTCCCCCGCGCCCGCCGCCGTTTCGTCGAGCCGCTCGTGACCGCGGAGGCGTTCGGGCAGGTGATCCACGATCTCGTCGCGGACATCGTCGACCAACTGAACAGGCTCGGCAAAGGTGCGCGAAGGCTCGACTGTTCTTTCCACAGGGTCGATGCCCATAACCAAGCCATCCGCGTCGGGACGGCGGCGCCCTCGCGCGATGTCCCGCATCTCGCGAAACTCCTGTGCGCCAAGCTGGAGACCGTCGACCCCGGCCTCGGGATCGAGGCGATGACACTGGTGTCGCCGCTGGTGGAGCCGATGGCGGCCAGGCAGGGCGAAGGCCTTGAAAGCTTGACGCGCCGCGGCCCCGATCTGGCGTCCCTCGTCGATGCGCTCGCCAATCGCTTCGGCCAGAACAGCCTCTATCGCTCTGCCCCGCGCGCAAGCGCGATGCCGGAGCGATCGGTCAGCGCCGCCGCCGCACTGGCAGGCGCCAGCGGCGCGGCCTGGGACGACGATCTTCCCCGCCCCTGTCGCATGCTGACGCCGCCCGAGGCGATCGACGTCACGGCCATGCTCCCCGACCATCCTCCCGCGATGTTCGTCTGGCGGCGCCAGCGCTTCCGGGTGACCCGAGCTGACGGACCTGAGCGGCTCCACGGCGAATGGTGGCGCGATGCCGGTCATGAAGCCGAGCGGCCCCACACCGTCCGCGACTATTACCAGGTCGAGACCGTGACGGGGGGGCGCTATTGGCTGTTCCGGCTTGGCGACGGCGAGAACCCCGCGACCGGTCCCATGCGCTGGTTCATCCATGGCGCCTTCGCATGAGCCAAGCTGCGCCGGCTTATGTCGAGCTTCAGGTCACGACGCATTTCAGCTTCCTGAGAGGCGCGTCGTCGCCGGAGGAGCTGTTCGCGGCCGCCGCGCTGCTGGGGCTGCCGGCGCTGGGCGTCGTCGACCGCAATAGCGTTGCGGGTATCGTCCGGGCGTGGGATGCGGAGAAGACAACCGGCGTGCGCGCCATCATCGGGTGCCGTCTCGATCTAACCGATGGCACGGCGCTGCTCGTCTATCCGACCGACCGCGCGGCCTATGGCCGGATGTGTCGCTTGCTCAGTGTCGGCAAGGCCCGCGCCGGCAAAGGGGCCTGCCATCTCGATTGGTCGGACATCGAGGAATGGAATGAAGGGCTGATCGCGATGCTGGCGCCCGACCGCGCCGATGCCGTGACGGAGGAAGCGCTCGCCCGAACGCGCCGCATCTTCGGCGACCGAGCCTATATGGCCTTGTCGATCCGCCGCCGCCCGCGCGATGCCATCCGTCTGCGCGACCTGTCGGCGCTGGCGGCCGCCGCCCGCGTCCCCACCGTCGCGACAGGCGATGTCCTCTATCATTCGCCCGATCGCCGGTTGCTGCAGGACGTCGTTACCTGCATCCGCGAGAAATGCACGATCGATGAGTTGGGCGCCCGGCGCGAGAGGTTCGCGGACCGACACCTCAAGACTGGCGCGGAGATGGAGCGCCTGTTCAGGCGCTATCTGAAGGACAGTTCGCCCGTCGCGCGCAGCGTGGAATTGGCGTCGCGCTGCACCTTCAGTCTCGAACAACTCAAATACCAATATCCCGATGAGATCCAGGTGCCCGGGCGGACGCCGCAGGAGGAACTCGAGCGCCTCATCTGGGAGAAGGCACCCGTTCGCTATCCAGAGGGGATCGATGGAAAGGTTCGGCAGCAGCTTGAGCATGAGCTCAAGCTCATCGCAGACCTCGACTATGCCCCCTATTTTCTGACCGTGCATTCGATCGTGGCGGAGGCGCGGCGGCGCGAGATCCTCTGCCAGGGCCGCGGTTCGGCCGCCAACAGCGCCGTCTGCTATGTGCTTGGGATCACCTCGATCGACCCGGTCCGATCCGAGCTGCTCTTCGAGCGCTTTGTCTCGGCCGAACGCCGCGAGCCGCCCGATATCGACGTCGATTTCGAGCATGAGCGGCGGGAAGAAGTGATCCAGTGGATCTATGAGACATATGGCCGGACGCGTAGCGCGCTGACCGCCGTCGTGACGCGCTACCGTGCGCGCGGCGCGGTCCGCGAAGTCGGCAAGGCGCTGGGACTTTCCGAGGATATTACCGCCGGTCTGTCGTCATCGGTCTGGGGCTGGAGCCGCGAGGGCGTCGAGGAGAAGCACGCCGAGGAACTGAACCTCGATATGGGCGACCGACGCCTCGCGCTCACGCTGGAACTCGCGCGCCAGCTCATCAACACCCCGCGCCATCTCTCGCAGCATCCTGGCGGGTTCGTGCTGACCCGGGATCGCCTCGACGAACTGGTCCCAATCGAACCCGCCGCGATGGAGGATCGGCAGGTTATCGAATGGGACAAGGACGATATCGACGCCCTGGGGTTCATGAAGGTCGATGTCCTCGCGCTCGGCATGCTCAGCTGCATGCGCCGAGCGTTCGAATTCATGGCCAATGACAAGGACGTCCATCTCGACCTCGCGACCATCCCCGCCGAGGACCCAGCGACCTACGCCATGATCCGCAAGGCCGACACGCTCGGCGTCTTCCAGATCGAGAGCCGCGCCCAGATGGCGTCGATTCCGCTAATGGCACCCCGGACCTTCTACGATCTGGTGATCCAGGTCGCGATCGTGCGCCCCGGCCCGATCCAGGGCGACATGGTCCATCCCTATCGACGTAGGCGCAACGGCGAGGAGGAAGTCACCTACCCTACCCCCGAACTGCGCCGTGTCCTCGAAAAGACATTGGGCGTGCCTTTGTTTCAGGAGCAGGCGATGCGCGTCGCGATCGAATGCGCGGGGTTCACCCCGAGCGAAGCGGATCTTCTCCGCCGGGCCATGGCGACCTTCAAGCTCACCGGCGGCGTCTCGCATTTCCGGGACAAGCTAATCGAAGGGATGGTCGCGCGCGGCTATGATCGCGAGTTTGCGGAAAAGACCTTCAAGCAGATCGAGGGCTTCGGCTCTTATGGCTTTCCCGAAAGCCACGCCGCCAGCTTCGCCCTTATCGCCTACGCCTCGTCCTGGGTGAAGTGCCATCACCCGGATGCCTTTTGCGCAAGCCTCCTCAACGCCCAGCCCATGGGCTTCTACGCCCCCGCGCAGATCGTGCGCGACGCACGGCAGCACGGCGTCGAGGTACGCCCGATCGACGTCAATCACAGCCGCTGGGACTGCACGCTCGAGCCGGGAAGCGGCCGCTACATGGCGGTGCGCCTGGGACTCTGCATGGTACGCGATCTTGCCAACGCCGACGGTGCTGCGATCGTCAGCGCGCGAGGCGATCAGCCCTATTCATCCGTCGAGGAGATCCAGCGACGCGCCCATGTCGGCCGCGGTGCACTGGATCGTATCGGCGATGCCGATGGGTTCGGGTCCCTCGCCCTTTCCCGCCGCGCAGGCCTTTGGGGCGTCAAAGGTCTCGGAAGCGAAGTTCTGCCACTCTTCGCCGCGGCCGACGAACGCGCGGGCAAGCTGCTCGCCGAGGCGATGGAACCTGAGGTCCTGCTCGCGCCAATGACCGAAGGATCGCAGGTCGTGGAGGACTATCGCGCGTCCGGCCTGAGCTTGCGAGCGCATCCTCTCGCCTTCCTCCGCGACGAGCTCAGGGCGAGGAAAATGATTACCTGCGAGCAGTTGCAGAGCGTCAAGGACGGGCGGTGGATCGAACTCGCCGGGATCGTGCTCGTCCGGCAGAAGCCCGGCTCGGCCAAAGGCGTGATGTTCATCACGCTCGAGGACGAAACCAACGTCGCCAACCTCGTCGTCTGGACCAAGATATTCGAGGCGAACCGGCGCACCGTGCTCGGCTCGTCCATGATGGGCGTTCGCGGCCAGGTGCAACGCGAAGGCGAGGTCATCCATCTGATCGCCCAGCGGCTTGAAGATCTGTCGCCGATGCTCGCAAGCGTGGGCAGCCGCCGCGATGTGTCCGACATCTATCGGGTCAGCAGAGCAGACGTTGCCAAAAGTCCGATATCGCCTGACCCCCGCGACCCGGCGAACAAGACCCTCGGACGCGATGCGCGCACCATCTACGTGCCGGACTTGCGGTTGGGATCTGGCATCATTCCCGGCCAGCCGACCGACGGCATCAAGATCAAACCCCGGGATTTCCGTTAGGGCTGCTTGAAGTCGCTCGCCGCCCTTCAGATCAAGAGTGGTCTCTTGCATTGCGGACGTGCGCTGTGGTCGCCACAAGGCCGTATGATCTCCCATCGTCTTCCCCTGTACGCGATTCTGCTGGCGCTCGCCGGTTGCTCAACGCAGCCCGGCCCGCCCCCACAAATCGCCGCCGCCGCCGCGCGGCCGCTGAAGCTCGCCAGCTGGAATTTGGAATTCCTCGCCGAGAAGGAGGGGACCGGCTGCGAGCCACGCGCCGCGAATGACTATCTCGCCATGCGGCGGATCGCCGACAGCCTCGATGCCGATGTCATCGCCTTCCAGGAGGCGGAGAGCGTCAAGGCGGCCGAACGGGTTTTCGACCCCGCCCGCTACACGGTGGTGATGGAGAAACGGCCGGGCGAAGCAAGCGGGACCTGCGGCGGCCGGCATCCGGACCAGGCCTTCATTCGCCAGGCTGTCGGCTTTGCGATCCGGAAAGGCATCACCTTCGATCGCAACCCCGACGTCACCAGACTGATGCTCGGCAATCCCCAGCTACGCTCGGGCATCGATATCACCGTGCGCGCACGCGGCCACGATCCGATCCGGCTACTTGGGATCCATCTGAAGTCGGGCTGTTTCGAAGGCAGCGAGGCCAAGGCTTGCCCTGTCCTCCTCCAGCAAGTTCCGGCAGTCGAGGCGTGGATCGATGCCGCGGCCACTGGGCCCGAGCGCTTCGCGGTACTCGGCGACTGGAACCGGCGCCTGGGCAGCCCCGGCGACCGCTTCTGGAGCGAAATCGACGATGGCCAGCCCGCCAATGCCGATCTCAGGCTCGCCGATGCCGGCACTCCAACCAGCTGCGACCCACGCTATGATGCATTCATCGACCATATCGTACTCGACAGGCGCGCTGGCGCGGCCATGACGGGTTTCACCGAGGCGCACTATGCCAATGGCGAAAAGCATTATTCCGACCATTGCCCGATCGCGGTGACACTTGCTCGCTAGCGTCACAGAGATTTCGCGCGCTTCAGGGGCAGTTCGAGCGACGGTGACTTGAGCAACTTTGGCGCTTTGACGTGCGGACAAGCCATAAGCCTTCCAACCGTTAAGCCGATGGTTGGGCGCGACGCGCGCATTCTTCGCCACCGTCTGGGCTGCCTAGAAGGCGTGTGGAAACAACATTTCGCCAGGGCGTCGTAAGAGCGTGCAACTTGATGAAATTTGGTGCATCATGGTGCAGGGAGGACCGAGTGGCATGGCACACCTTAAACACCAAAAAAGATTCACGGTGTCGGTCGACCAGGCTGACTACGATGCGCTCCAACAGCTCTGTTCGACCGCGACACCACCCGTCAATTTGCAGTATGTGATGCGGCTCGCCGTCCGCAATCTGCTCGAACAGCATGCATCCAGGCAATTGACCTTTCCACTGGAGCGGCGACCGTGAGGTTCATTGACCTTTTCGCGGGCCTCGGCGGGTTCCACCAGGCGCTTGAACGTCTCGGACACGAGTGCGTCTTCGCATCAGAACTCAACTCGAATCTGGCCGACCTCTACGAGCGTAACTTCGGCATTCGCCCCCATGGCGACATCCGCGAGGCCTTTGCGCTCGTGCCGGCGCACGACATTCTTTGCGCAGGCTTCCCCTGCCAGCCGTTCTCGAAGGCCGGAGACCAATTGGGCTTCGACTGTCCTCAATGGGGCGATCTCTTCGATTACATGATCAAAATCCTAGAGCGGCACGAACCTCGCTTTCTGATAATCGAGAACGTTCCGAACATCATGCGACACGATGGTGGTAACACCTGGAATAGGGTCCGGCAGCGCCTGCGCGACCTCGGCTATGAGATCGACTCCGCCCTTATGTCGCCCCACATGTTCGGAGTGCCGCAGCTTCGGCAGCGCGCGATTATTGTTGGCGCGCGCAGCAGCCTCAGTGCGTTCGAGTGGCCAGAGCCAACCCACGACTCCAACGCCGTCGATATCCGTTCGGTTCTCGACAGGAACCCAGTCGGGGCGAAACCGCTGCCCTTGGCGTTCGTGACATACCTCAACGCGTGGCA
This sequence comes from Sphingobium sp., assembly GCF_003248505.1. Lineage (GTDB taxonomy): Bacteria > Pseudomonadota > Alphaproteobacteria > Sphingomonadales > Sphingomonadaceae > Sphingobium. Next base: position 90,937 of record NZ_QFOA01000004.1, on the reverse strand, counting down.
ACAACTCTTGGACGCTTTGCCAGCGGACGCGGAGCTACCCTCATTCCCGATCTGGGCGATGGAGTTCGGCGCGACCTACCCCGCGCGCACTGCCACGCCGATTGGACATGGTCTCTCGGAAATAAGGTCGTTCCGCGGCTCGTTCGGGCAACCGCTGCGCAACATGACCGACGCAGAGGTCCTGGAGGCGCTGCCGCCGTACGCGCGCGATGGCAACGCTCGATTCCCGGAGTGGAAGATCCAGTTCATCGAGCAAAACCGCCGCTTCTACCAGCGCCACAAGGCCATCATCGATCCTTGGCTCCCATCCATCCGCGGCTTTGCCCCGAGCTTCCAGAAGCTCGAGTGGAACTGGAAGGATGGCCCGCGTGACCTGAGCCAGTGCATCATCCAGTTCCGCGCCTCCGGCATTCGCGCGAAGAGGCCAACCGCAGCGCCCTCCCTGGTCGCTCTGACGACTAGCCAAGTGCCCGTGATCCCTTGGGAAGGCCGCTACATGACCATGCGGGAGTGCGCACGGCTCCAGAGCATGGGCGACCTGAAGCACCTACCCGACACACAGACAGCCGCCTTCAAGGCGCTCGGGAACGCGGTGAACGTCGATGTAATCGGTGCCGTTGCCGCGGCGCTGCTTGAGGAGAAGCCGCCAACGCAGACCAAGTTGCGCCTTCCCTTCGCCAGCCGATCGGCTCAGATCGAAGCCGTTGCCTGAACCTCATAAGGGGTTCTGGCAAATTTAGAGGGGATTGCGCGTTGGAAGACCTAGACTTCGACCAGGTTGCTACGCTCCTCTCCGAGCTGTCGCAGCCCGGCGCTCTGCCAAAACTCGATGGACGGCGAAAGGTGCCCAGCCCATTCGATCCATCAGAGATAGACTTCGCGTCGAGCGCGTGGCTAGCCCGGGTGCTCGAGGTGGCAACGTGGCTCAACTTAGACTCAAGCTTCGACCAGCAGGACCCGCCAAAGGCGGTCGCCCTGCGCCTTTTCGACGAACTCTCGCCGGGCAAGGCAGAGGCTAGCTTCCAGAGCGAGGATGGCCACATCGTGCTCAATGAGATGGGCGCTCAGGTCCTCGAGGAACGACTGAGCCGGGCCGTGAGCAACCGCACCAACTTCCTACAGATGCTCGATGAAGAGCTATCGGTCGCGGCGGCCACGGAGGCGTGGGTTGACGCATGGAACGAGGCACCTGCTACCGAGCCCCTGTCGATCAACGCGACCGTCGATAAGTGGCGCATCTACGATCTTTCCGGCCGAGCTCTTCAAAATCAGCTAGAACTGAACCCGACCTACCAACGCGACTTCGTCTGGTCGAACTCCGACTCGCAGATGCTGATCGAGTCCATCCTCCGCGGCATCCCGCTTCCCTCAATCATTCTCGCGAAGGTGTCGAACAGCCAGCGATTCCAGATCGTCGACGGCAAGCAACGAGTCACTGCAATCCTCCGCTTCATGGGTGCGCATCCAGAGGGTCGCGCCAAGGCCAAGGAGTTGAAGGAATGGGAGACGTTCGACACCAACTTTGCACAGTTTGCCAGGCGGAATAACCTGCGTGCGACGGACATCCGCGAGAAGTACCTGCCCTTCAAGACGAAGAAATATACCGACGACCTTGATCCCCTCAAGCCGCTCGGCGGGCGTTACTACTGCGAGATCAAGGACAAGCAGGTCCGCATTGCCGGGGAGACGATAACCGTCGCCGAACTGTTTGAGCGGGCGTGCGACTACTTCATCCCGGTGCTCATCTACCGCGATACCCAGGTGAGGGACATCCACAAGGTTTTCCGGCTCTACAACCAGCAGGGGATGAAGCTCAACGCGGAGGAGATTCGCAACGCCGTCTTCAACCACCTGATGATCTCGCGGCTAATGCTGTTCGTGGGCGGCGACCGCCCCGAGCCCGAGATCGCGCCGGAAATGGTCAAGGCCGGGATTGATCCCACTACCGCCCACGAGAACATCAAGGCTCTCGGCTTCGGGATCACGCGGTTTAAGCGCACGAAGGTCCTATTGTGGACGGTCGCCACACTGATCTTGAAACCGGCGCAGGGCCCGGACAAGTCCTACCGAACCCCTTCGACCGCGAGCCACATCGACGAGTTCCTTAGGTCGATTGACAGCGACAGGCTCGCGCAGTTCCGATCGAGGACGACGCTTGAGAACCTCGCCAACGACCTCATCACCGCCCTCGAACTCCACCAAGCGGCCTCCGACGCCTGGCATCCGAAGTTCCGGCGCAAGGGTAAGAGCGAGATGGCGTCGCGGTGGGAGGAACTGCCAGTCGTCGCCAGTCTGCTCGCCTGCCTCGTCCTGGTCATCACCGGGCAACAGGACAGGCTCGAGGAGGAGATCGATGCGGTGCGGGAACTCACCGCCCGCATGGTCGGACCCAGCAGCACGCAGAACAAGACGCAGTGGGCGCACATCGCCAACTCCGCGACCAGCATCCTCGAGACGCTGGGCCTCAGCCTCGCGGACGCCGACGCCGCCGTGCGCGAGCGCTACGGCGACAGCGCGATCGGGGCGCTGCTCGAGATCCGCAAGATCACTATAGATTGATATGGTCGAGGGTGAGCCCAGCCTCGGCCCGGCCGCGATCGTTCCTGTTGGCGATGCGCCTTCGGCCGATTTCGAGAGATCAGGCACAACGATCGGGGGCGCGCCCTGGTGGGCGCGATACCGTGCCAGCGTGGAGGGACGGCTCTCCCCGACCGCGCTTGAGGTGCTGGAGGACGACGCACGCTACATCGTTAGGAGTGCCCTGCCGAAAGGCGGCGAAGAGTTCGACCCGGCATCCTGGCCCGAGTCCCGGGTCCGGACCGGGATGGTCGTCGGCTCCGTCCAGTCCGGCAAGACGGCCAGCATGCTGGGCGTTGCGGCATTGGCGCTCGACGCAGGCGTCGATCTGTTGATCCTGCTGGCTGGCACCCGCGTGAGCCTTTGGCTCCAGACATACGAGCGTCTGCTCGGCCAACTCGATGGGTCGACCGCGGACAACGCATACCGTCGCCGCGCGGAGCGCCTGATCCTGCCGCAGCCCGCCGACATCCTCCACGAGCAGCGGGCCGATCCGTCGCGATACCTGCAGAGGCCGCTCGCGCGGCAGGCGCTGAAAGCCGGGCGGCCCATCATCTGCGTCGTCCCCAAGGAGGACGATCACCTCCTGACGCTCAGGCGGTTCCTCGGAGAGGTCATCTCCGACAATTTCCTCGACGGCCGGACGAAGCCCTACACCATCCTAATCCTGGACGACGAGGCGGACGACGCAAGCGTGCTCGACAGCGACCGCTCGCAGAAGCTTACGCCCCGGCTGATCACGGCGCTGTGGAGTGGCGATCCCGACGTGGCCGCGACGCGCCATCCGGCGCTTCTGGCGAGCTACGTGGCCTACACCGCGACGCCGCAGGCCAACTTCCTGCAGGCGACGCACAACCCGTTGAGCCCGCGGGACTTCAACGCCGCCCTCCGCACGCCGGGACCAGTCGGGTCGGTGAGACCGCGCTCGCTCGGCTATGCTGAGACGGCGGGCATCCGCTCCTACTACTGTGGCGGCGAGATGTTCTACGAGCGGCTGCGGAAGGCGGGCGACGGCGCATTGTGCCGCACGTCGCTCTTCCCCGATCCGCGCCCCGGCGAGTCGGACGCGGAACTCGCAGACCGGCGCGAAGGCCTACGCTGGTCGATGCTATCAGACGCGCTCCGCTGCTACATGGTCGGGGCGGCGATCAGAAGCCTTGAGGCCGGCTGGGAATCTGCGTTCGATCGCGGGCGCGTCTACACCTCGGCCGAGGACGCGCGCGCCGCCGCGCGAGGTCCGCACACGATGCTGATCCACCCCTCGGCGCGCAAGGAGGACCACTTCAACACGGCGATCGACGTGGTCCGCTGGGCCATGTCGGAGCCGGGGTTCGAGGCCGCGGTGGAACCGAACGAGGAGATGGCGGAACGGCTCGACATCTCGACCGAAGGCCTGACGCGCAGGCTCGGCCTCGAGGAGGCCGAATGGTCGGCGTGGCTCGCGCGCTTTGAGGCCTCCCGAATGGCCCTATCTACCCTTCCACAGGCCCCATACACCCCGATACCGATGGCCAGGTGGCCCGAGGTTCGGAGCGCTCTGCTGGAGAGGGTCTTCCCAAACGTCCGCCTACGCGTCCTCAACAGCGACCCGGCGTCGGATGACCGCCCGCGCTTCGAGGTCGAGGATGGCGCGGACGGAGACTTCCGAATCCCCCCGGACAGCCTGTCGATATTCGTGGCAGGGAACGTGCTCTCACGCGGCCTTACCCTGGAGGGCCTGACGACGAGCCTGTTCCTCCGCGGCGCAGCCGAGCCAGCCGCTGACACGCAGATGCAAATGCAGCGCTGGTTCGGCTACCGGGGTGGCTTCCTACCCTTCTGCAGGGTCTTCACCTACGAGGACCAACTTGAGCTGTTCAGACGCTACCACGTGAACGACAACGCGCTGAAGTCGGAGGTGATCGCCTCGATGGACTGTGGTGGCGAGGCGATCGGGCCGGCGCTCGTCCTCCAGGGCGCCTCATTCGTCGCGACGAGCAAGGTCGAGGCGCGCAAGGTTCCGCTGTCGCCGGGGCCCAGGCCCTCCATCCGGCTCGTCGAATCCGAGGACGACGTCCTCGCACGGCACAACATCGATGTCGCCGCGCGATTGCTCGACGATGGGGAATGGGTGCCCCTCAGGGACGACAACGGGCTGGAACGAGGTCTGATCAGAACGGAGCCGGTCAGCCTCCAACGCATCGCCGCGACGCTCAACGACCTGCGGTTCACCCGCCACGATCCCGACCTCGGCAACGAACTGAGCCAGCGGTGGGATCACTACTCCCGGCTGCTCGGCATCGACGACCAACTCTTCACGCCGCCCATGCGGAATCCGCAGGATTACGGGGCCGAGCCCCAGTCCTGCCCTTATTCAATCGCGGCCTACCTCAGGCTGTGGTCCCACCTCACAGGTGACCACTCGGCGCCCGGATTCTACCCGACGGACCGACCGGAGGTTCCATGGAACTACGCAGACACCCTTCGCTCGGCGACGCCCATGTTTTACATCGCGTTCAGGCATGGCCAGAACATCGCACGTGACGCCCGCTTGGCGGTGAGAGGAATAAAGGCCGTGACGCGCGAACGGACACCGAACGGCCGCGCACTGCAGACCCTTTGGGGCACCCGCGGATACGGTGGCACCTACTTCGGCGACGAACTGATTGACTATTACTTCCACCGTACTGCGCCCGTGCCGAGCATCCAGGGGGGCGCAAGCTGGCGTCCCCGCGGCCATCCCGGTCTCGCCCTCCTACACGTGGTCAACGCGCCCGATCTTCCCACCGACCAGTTGGCGATCGGCCTTGGCCTGCCGCACGGCGGCCCCGACCATATCGCGGCCCTCCGAACATGAGCGACACCCACTTCGAGTCGCTTCGCAACGACCTCGAGGCACTCGCCGTTCCCGAAGGTCACACCCGGAACCTGCGGTGGTTAGGCCTGCCGCTGGCGATCGGCCGCACCGCGTCGGGCGACTACGAGATCTTCATCCGGGGTGACGAATTGAGGGCGTCGTCGTCGCTCGTCCGGCGCCACGTGCAGCACGGCGACTGGCGGCCCGAGGAGGGTGGCGACCCGTTCTCGGCGAGCAGAATTGTCCTGCCCGCGGCGCCCCATTTCGCGTCGGTCGCGGCTCTGATCGCAATCGAACTGCTCCGGGCGGGCATCGGTGGACCAGCCGGAGTCCAGCCGGCATTCACGGACGTCGAGCCCATCATCGAGATGGCGATCCGTCGCGGCGCGCTGTCGGAAGAGGTGATCATTGGACTGATCGGCGAACTGACTCTCCTTCGCCAACTCCTCCTTGCGCGTGCCGGCGAGCCGGAGAAGATGCTGCGCTGCCTAGACTACTGGCACGGGTGGAGAGAGGGCGGCCGCGACTTCCGCATCGGCAATCACGCGATCGAGGTGAAGACGACGCAAGCGAGCGTCTCCATCCACGAGTTCAGCGGTCTTCACCAACTTGAGCCGGCCCAGCTTCCGTCAGGCGAGATCGAGAGCCTACACATGATGAGCATCGGCCTCGCCGCATCAAACTCGATCGGCGAGAACCTTCCTGCGATCGTAAGCACTATCGTCAACCTGCTCTCCGCTCCAAAAATGGGCGCCGAACTGGCTGACGAGTTCCTGCGACGGGTGTCGCTCTACGGCACGGTATCAAGCAGCGGATATTCCCATTGTACCATGCAGGAGTGGAGCGCCTACGGAACGCGCTACACGCACACTTTCCTGCCGCGGCTCTACCGCGTCGACGACCCGGCGATGCTCACGCTAAGTCGGAACCTCCTCGCCCAGACATTCGTCCAAGCGCAGGGGCTTTCCTTTACGATGCACATTCCCGAGCAGGTCTCCGCCTTCAACCCCGCGCCGAGTTGGGAGGCCGAGTTGGAAACGATGGTAATAGATTGACGCCTCGTCCGCCGAGCCAATGTCGAGTGCTGGGCCCGACGCGTTCAAGCGCGCGGAGCCGCCGATTGGGCCCAAGAATCCGCTCTATGATGCGGATCGAGATGCGATTCACCACTGATTAGCGCAGGTCGCAGACCCGCCTGCCCTGAAGATCGTTCGTGCCGAAGCGGCATTTCAGTGCCGCTTCGGCACTTAAATGCCCTACCCATTGCAGCGCATTTGTCCCTTAGCCATTATCGCATCGGATCGAACCGAGAGCCAGCCGAGCTACACGTTCTCTTGAACGATGAACCGCCGGACCTCGTGCCACGATCGATTGTGAGGCCCGGTGCGAGCGCCGCGCATCGGGGATTGCCAGCCATCGCCGTAGACGATGACCAGCGATCTTCTGTCGATGGAGCAACGTTGAATTACGGGGCTATGAGAACCTATGCTGCGTTCCCGAACGTGGCACGATAACGCGTGACAATTTTCCGCGCTTCGAGCGTCGGATGCTTGAAGAAGTTCGCGATGTGAGCCAACGTGGGAGCCAGTTTTCCTTACGCATCGTACCGTCCGCCGCGCGCCAAAAAAAACGCGCGAAGCCCAATGGGCCGCGCGCGCTTCAAGGTGCTGCTGGGAGAAGGTTTCAGCGACCGGCGAACTGCCGCCCGTGGGTGGCAAGCGCCCAGCGCTGTAAGGTGGCGTCGGGGCCGGTCTGACGCACGAAGCACTGGCCATGCTGTGCCCGGATCGAGCGGCACAGGCCAAGCGCGTCGGCCCGGCCGCCAAAGCCGCTGACAGCTAGGCGATGATAGGCCTTCCCACTGACTGTCACCTGGCTCGTCACCACCGGGAAAGCCGCGATCGTGCCGCTGCGGCGTGCCATAGCGAACCATTTTTCCTTGGCCACGGCGGCGCTGTCATACGCGCCCAACTGCACTACCCAATTGCTGGCGGCACCGGCGGTGGGACGGTAAGCGGCGACCTTCGCAATGTGCGCGGTCAGCTTTTGGGAAGCGGGCTCGTCCAGGCGTGCCTTGATCGCCGCACGCTCGGCAAAGCTGATCGGTGCAGGCGCGGCTTCCTCGACCGGAACGGCAGCGGCAACGGGTTCCGCCCGCGCCATTTCGACCGGTGCGGATGCCTGGGGCGCGGCATCGGTCTGCGCCAGCGCCATCGGTGCGTCGACCGGAGCGGCCAGTGCCAGCGCGACGGGCTGACCCGGATCGGCGGCGGGCGTCACGCCCATCAGCGCGGCCACGCGCAGCGGCGCGAGCGACGGTTCGGCCATTTGGGCCCAGTCGGAAATCCGCTTGTTGGCGGCGAGCGGCTCCATGTCGAAGCCCGCCATCAAGCGCGCATCCTTCCACCGGCCCGCCAGTGCGTAAGCATAGGCCAGATTCTGGCGCGTACGGGCGGTTGCGGACGGATCGTGGATCGCTTCGGACAGGATGCGCACGCCCTCGCCGGGATCGCCCGCCATCGCCATGGCGAGGCCATAGTCCCCGGCAGGCACGATATCGGCGTGCGCCGCCAGCAAGGCGCGCGCCTCTTCCGCGCGGCCCTGCGCCACCTGCACCAGCGCCAGGCTGACGATTGTCGACGCGTCGGCATTGCCAAGCGCCATCGCGTCAGTCAACGCGCTCTGTGCCGAAGCGAAGCGTCCGGCGGCGATATAGGCGCGTCCCAGCAAGTGGCGGTAGGCGGCATTCTGCGGCGACAACTGCACGGCCGCTTCCGCCGCCTCGACCGCCTTGGCGCCGTTGTGGGCCGTGATCGCCTTGTCGGCGGCAGCGGCCAGCTTGTCCGGATCGGCCTTCGCCTGCACAGCGGACGCCGACGGACGAAACGCCGCGCCGGTGCAGCCGACCATCGTCGTGGCGATCAGCAGCGACGACAGCGCCGCCCTATGCAACATCTTACGGTTCATGGCTCTACCCACCCTTATACCTTGCCGCCGCGCACGCGCGGGAGTTGTTCGGCCAGCCGGTCGATCTCCGGCTGGTCGCTGAGAAAATCGTCGAGCGCCTGCGTCACGACCTGCTGGGCGGACCGTCCGCTGACCGCGCAGGCCAGACGCAGCTTAAGATGCCGTTCGGTATCGAGACGCAGTGTGAAAGCCGCCTTGCGCCCTTTTGCGGGTGCCGCGTCCGGCGCGATCCCCCCGGCCGCCAGACGGCGCGCCAGCGACTTGCGCTGCACGACAACAGGCGGCTCGACCGCTAAGGGCGTTATCGGCGTCAGGCCGATGGGTGATGCGGACTCCTCCACCGGATGCGGCGCGGATTCGACATCGAAGCCCATGTCGTTCCAGCCAAGATCGTCCTGCGGCATTGCAGCGGGACGCCCGAAGCCGATCGTCGGACGGCGCATCGCGGGCTGTGCCGCGCCTTTGCGCGCCAGCAAACCGGAAGTGAGGGAAGCGAGGGGTTTGGGTTCGGACATGGTCCTGACGCTCCTCACTGGCCCATCACACGGCGACCGAAGCCCTGTCCCGGCTGGCGGGTCGGCACGGTGCCGACGCTGCCTTGCGGCACGCTGAACACCGTCCGGCGGAAATTGCGCTCCAACCGGTCGGAGACATAGGTCCACAATGCCGTCACCTCGGCGGCCGAACGCCCCTTGGGATCGACCTCCATCACGGTGCGGCCGTCGATCATGGAGGCGGCGAAATCGGTGCGGTGATGCAGCGTCACCGGCGCGACGGTTCCGTGCTGCGACAGCGCCACGGCGGCTTCGGACGTGATGCGCGCCTTGGGCGTCGCAGCGTTCACGACGAAGATCAGCGGCTTGCCCGCACGTTCGCAAAGATCGACGGTAGCGCCGACCGCGCGCAGATCGTGCGGGCTGGGACGGGTCGGCACGACGATGAGTTCGGCGACCGAAATGACGCTCTGGATCGCCATGGTGATGGCGGGCGGCGTGTCGATGACGGCGAGCTTGAACCCCTGCTCCCGCAAGGTTTCCAAATCCGTCGCGAGCCGCGAGACGGTGGTCTGGGCGAAGGCGGGATACTCCGCTTCCCGCTCGTTCCACCAGTCGGCCAGCGAACCCTGAGGATCGATATCGATCAGTACGACCGGACCCGCCCCGGCGATCTGCGCCTGCACGGCAAGATGGCCCGACAGGGTGGTCTTGCCCGATCCGCCCTTCTGCGATGCCAATGCCAATATCCGCACGCGCATGTCCCCCAAGGAAATCCAGTTCCGTTACGGAATGCCACGGGCCCACCTAAAAAATGGTTAACTGAGCATCCTCGCCGGAAGCGGGCCAAAGCGGGACAGTACTTCGCGTCACTAACAGGACTTTAACCTTGTGCGCTGATAAGCATCCCTCGATCTTTGACTTGGTGGAAGTGGCGCACATGAAGCGGATGTGGAAAGGCCTGATGGTAACGGCGATGATCGCGGGGGCAATGCCCGCGCTTGCGGACGTGAAGGCCGGCGTCGATGCCTGGCAGCAGGGCGATTATGCCAAGGCGATTGCCCAGTGGCGTCCCCTTGCCGAGGCGGGCGATCCCGATGCGCAATTCAACCTGGCTCAGGCCTACAAGCTGGGACGCGGGGTGCAGCCCGACTTCAACGCCGCTATCGACTGGTATCGCAAGGCGCAGCGTCAGGGGCATCTGCGCGCCGAAGACAATCTGGGCGTGCTGCTTTTCCAGCAGGGCGACCGCGCCGGGGCGATGCCATTCCTTCAGAAATCCGCCAGCCGGGGCGAACCGCGCGCGCAATATATCGTGGCGACCACGCTCTTCAACGGTGACCTGATCGGCAAGGATTGGGTGCGCGCCTATGCGCTGATGACCCGCGCATCCGCGTCGGGCCTGCCGCAGGCCTCCAGCAGCTTGGCCGAGATGGACAAATATATCCCCGAGGATCAACGGCGAAAGGGTCTGGCGCTGGCCGCGGGGATGGAGCGCGGCGACAAGGATGTGCTGGCCGCCGCTGCTACGCCCCCGGCCCCGACGCGCGATCAACCCAAGCCGGTCCGCAAGGCCGAACTGCCGCCCGCGGCGACAGAACCGACGCCAGCACGCCCCTCCCCGCCCAAGCCCGTACGAACAGTCGTGGCCAGCAAAGCTGTCGCCGCTCCCGCCCCCGCCCCCGCTCCCGCCGCCTCGGGCGGATGGCGCGTTCAGCTGGGCGCATTCGGCGAGGAAGCCCGCGCCCGCGCGCTGTGGGGCCAACTCACAAAAAGCGTCAGCGGCCTGTCCGCCTACAAATCCTATTATGAAAAAGCGGGCAGGGTGACGCGGCTTCAGGCCGGGCCGGTCGCCAGCGCCGCCGACGCCGCGCGTCTGTGCGGGCGGATCAAGGCAGCGGGTTCGGACTGCATGCCCAAAAAGCTTTAGGCCGCTCCCCTGCCCGCCTGATCGATCAGCCAGTCGCGAAACGGCCGCAGCGGACCGTCGAGGGCGGATGACGGATAGACGAGATAATAGGCTTGGTCGGTCGACAAAGGCCGGACGAAAGGCACGACGAGCGCGCCTGCTTCCAGTTCCGGCTGGATGAGGAAGCTCGGGATCAGCGCGACCCCGGCGCCCGCCGCCGATGCCTGCGCCAGCATCAGGAAATGTTCGAACGCGGGCCCCGGCTCCAGCGCGGACGCATCGACACCCGCCGCCGCCAGCCAGCGAGGCCAGGCGTCGCGCCGCGAACTCTGGCTGAGCAGCGGGACGCTGAGCAGGTCGGCAGGCGTGCGCAGCGGATGGGCGGCCAGCCAAGCGGGAGAGCAGACCGGCACCGCCTCCTCGCGAAACAGGAAGTCCGCAACGACGCCGGGCCATTCTTCCGCGACACCGAAGTGGACAGCTGCATCGAAATCCTCATGCCCGAAATCGAACGGTTCCGACCGGGCGGCAAAGTCCACGACCAGGTCGGGATGGCGCGCGGTCAGTTGCGGCAGGCGGGGGGCAAGCCAGCGCATCCCGAAGCTCGGCAGGGTAGCGATGCGCAACGCCCTGCGCTGCCGCTGCGCCGAAGCCCGGGCGGTGGCGCGGCGAATAGCGTCAATCGCGGGCAGCAGATCGTCGGCATAGGCACGCCCCGCCTCGTTCAGTCGCACGCGGCGCCCGATCCGGTCGAACAGCGGCGTCTGGAGCATCGCCTCAAGCTGCGCGATCTGGCGGCTGACCGCGCTTTGCGTCAGGCCGATCGCTTCCCCCGCGCGGGAAAAGCCACCATGATGCACTGCCGCTTCGAAAGCGGTCAGCGCCGACATCGGCGGCAGCCATTTCGGATCGTTCTTCATTCCCATTTCGCATCTACAGATGACGATGCACCATTTGGCATCGGCTTAAATCTCTATCATATTGGCGGTGCGAAGTGGAGCCGATGATGCAATTGAAGAATATGGGCCATGTCGAGGCGATCCTATGCGCGACCCTGGGGGACCGGGCCGGGCGCGACACGCTGGCCATGCTGGACATTCCGCAGGCGCTGCTCGACCAGCGGGGCGATGCCGTGTCCCGCGCGGCCTTTGCTATGGCGATGAACGTCGGCCTGTTCCACGATCTGCTGGACCGGGTGCCGAGCGGCAGGGCCTATGTCGCCGACACGCTGGCACAGGGGCGGCGCATTCATTTCGACCATGGCGCACTTCGCACGATCCGCTTCGCCGATGGCCCGACCGGTGGGCTTCCGGGTGGTGAGGACGCCTTCACGCGCATCTTCCTGCCGCTGGGCTATGCCATGGCGGCGGTCTATCCGCTCGACCGGCTGCGCATGACCGGGCGCGCCTACCGCCACGTCGACATGCCCGATGCGATCCCCCAATTCTTCCTGTCCGAACTGCATGTCGACCGCTTCGACCCGGCGTTCGGTGAGGCGGCGCAGCGCGTCTTCGGCACGTCGCGCGATCCGCTCGACGATGCGGCGAAAGATGTCCTGCGTCGTTACGAAGCAGTTGAAGCTGTCCACATCGCTGTCGCAATAGAGGCCATGCCGACGATCCTTTCCGCCTTCGACCGGCATCATGCGCCGCCGAGCTTCGACGATTATCAGGCGCTGCTGGCACAGTCGAACGAAGCCGCCTGGATCGCGACCGAAGGCAACGCCTTCAACCATGCGACTGACCGGGTGGCCGATGTCGCCGCGCTCGCCGAGCGGTTGAAGGCGCAGGACCGCCCGATGAAGGAGCGGCTGGAAATTTCCTCGAGCGGACGGGTGCGCCAGACCGCTTTTCGCGCCGACCGGGTAGACCGCCCCTTCGCCGATGGGGAAACACGCACCGTGTCCGGCTCCTTCTTCGAATTCATCAGCCGCGACATCGACCCCGATACAGGACTGATCGACCTTGCCTTCGACACGGGCAACGCGACCGGTATCTTCGCCATGACCGGCGCGGGACGGTGAGCGCCATGCTGCAATCCTTCGACCCCGCTTCGCGCGAACTCGTCTGGGAAGGCCCGGTGTCGAGCGCCCGGGACTGTGAAGCCGCCGTCGCCCGTGCCCGCCGTGCGCTGGCGCACTGGCGTGGCCTGCCGGTGGACGAACGCATCGCGGTCGCGCGCCGCTATGCACTGGTTCTGGGCGAACGACGCGCCGCCCTTGCCGAACTCATCTCCCGCGAAACGGGGAAGCTTTTGTGGGAAAGCGACGCCGAGATCGGCTCCATGATCGCGAAGGTCGACGTGTCGATCAAGGCCCATGCCGAACGCACCGGTGAGCGGGCCGCCGACATGCCGTTCGGTCGTGCCGCGCTGCGTCATCGCGGCCATGGCGTGATGGCCGTGCTGGGCCCCTATAATTTCCCCGGCCATCTGCCCAACGGGCATATCGTCCCGGCACTGATCGCCGGCAACACGGTCGTATTCAAGCCGTCCGAAATCGCGCCTGCCACGGGCCAGGCAATGGCCGACGCATGGGCCGCCGCCGGGCTCCCCGACGGCGTGCTCAGTATCGTGCAGGGCGGGCGCGCGACGGGCGAGGCTTTGGTCGCGGCGGATATCGACGGACTGCTCTTTACCGGATCGGCGGGGGCCGGGGCGGCGCTACGCCGCGCGCTGGTCGATCGACCGCATGTGATCATGGCACTGGAACTGGGCGGCAACAATCCGCTGATCGTCTGGGATTCGCCCGAAGCGGCAGCGTCGATCATCGTCAATTCGGCCTTCATCACCACCGGCCAGCGCTGTTCCTGCGCGCGCCGCCTGATCGTTCCCGAAGGGACGATGGGCGACGCCATCGTCGAAACGACGAGGGCGCTGACCGCACGCCTGCCGATCGCGGCATGGAACGCGCCGGGCGATGCTTTCATGGGGCCGCTCGTGTCGGATCAGGCCGCCGCCGCCGCGCATCGCGCCGTTGGCGATCTGGTCGCGCGCGGAGCACGCGCAATCCTGCCGTTCGAGGGTATGGGCGGAGACAGCAGCGCCTTCGTGACGCCCGCCCTGCTCGACATGACAGGGATAGAAGCCCCCGACGCGGAGATTTTCGCACCCGTCCTGTCTGTCATCCGCGTGCACGATTTTGACGCCGCCATCGCCGCTGCGAATGCGACTGCGTTCGGCCTTTCGGCGGGACTGGTCTCGCAAGACGAAGGGTTGTGGCAACGCTTTGTCGAGGAAAGCCGGGCGGGCGTCGTCAATCGCAACCGACCCACCACGGGCGCAGCGGGCAACATGCCCTTCGGCGGTCTGGGCGCATCGGGCAACCACCGCCCGAGCGCCTATTACGCCGCCGATTATTGCGCCTATCCCATCGCGAGTTTCGAGGCGGCGTCGGTCGAGGCGGTGGCCGTGGCTGGGATCGGCGGTTGACAATTAGGGGCGTCAACGCGCCGGCGGCATCGCCCTCTACCTAAAAAGAATGGCTAAAGGCCAAGCTTCGTCCAGAAATCGTCCGCGCTGATGGCAGCATCGCGACGCGTGGGCGGCTCCCTGCGAGTCCAGCTATGATGCGGAAGGAAGATGCGCGCACCGGCGCGGGGGCTGAGCGATTCGCGATTCGGTCGGGCTCTCGCAGTCATTCGTCTTCTCCTCGTCAGGGAACACGAAACCCGCGTCGTCGCGTCGGTACCGTGCGCTTTAGCCGTTGGTGACGCGGAGCAAGCTGACATCCATCAAAAGCCGCGAAGCGATAACGCTTGAAGCTTTTTTAACATGTCTTTGAAATAGGTCGAAAAAGCTTTGGTTGGCCGCCGGGCAGCTCAACTTTATCGGTCGCGTTGAATGCGATCCGATCAGGCGACGATGCTGTAGAGGAACCAGCCGACAATTAGCAAGCTCGACACGATACAAACCCGATCACCGAATACGTCGATACGCGACATGAGGCATCATCCTTCCAAATCATGGGCGATCTCCGTCGCCTCGTGATGGAAGAATACAATAAATAGACCAACTGGCAAAGAAGAAAGTTACCGATTTCTCCGAAATCCCGTCGGTGACGATAAGCCAACGGAGTTTTTCACTGGTAACGATACCAGCAAGGCCAGTCAGCGCCCGCCGTTTCTTTCCTGCCAGGCGCGCATGGACTCGTGTGGACCGCGATAGGCCTGCTGCGCCTCTGCGCTCCAATATTTGAGGTCTTCCAGATCGATGCGCGCGCCCGACACGGCGCACAGCACGAACTGGCCAGGACGCAGGATATCGAAGTCGGCGGCGTTATACCGAAGGACAGCCAGCCCCTGAATGTCGGCCATAGCTTCAATCCCCGGTCAGGATGCGATCGACCAGTTGCTTGACGGTCGGGACGAAGCCGTTGGAATAGAAAGGGTCCTGCTTGAACTTGTAGGCGCCATGGCCGGCGAAAAGCAGGTTCTTGTCCAGGTCGCCGCCATGCACCGCTTCCTGAAGCGACTTCTGGATGCAGAAGCTCCGCGGGTCGGCAAGGCGACCGGTGGAATTGGTTTCGCTGTCCATCCAGCTGGAAAAGGCACATTGCGACAGGCAGCCCATGCAGTCGGTCTGATCCTTGCGGATTTCGCTGCGCTCTTCCTCGGTCACGAAGACAAGCGTGTTGTCCGGGGTCTTGAGCGCGGAGGTGAACCCCTGCCCAAACCATTCGCGCGCACGGTTGAGGTCGCCCACCGTCACCCAGAAATTCTTGCCTTTCACCCCGACATCGAGCTGGTGCGTATGATCGCCCGCCTGTTCGGTGCTGAACGGAATCTGGCGTTCCGAGCGCGTTTCGAGCTGGCGCAGGAAAGGATTGCGGATCGCCGAGCTGTAGAAGCCTGTGGGCGAGAAACGGTGGAGCAACACGTCGCCGGGCTCCAGTTGCATCAGCCGTTCCTTCCACAGCTGAGGGATCGGGCTTTCCTGCGTCAGCAGCGGGCGGGTGCCGAACTGGAAGGCGATGATGCCAAGTTCAGGATTGTCGATCCAGTCGTTCCAGTCCTTAAGGTGCCAGACGCCACCCGCCATGATGATCGGCACATCGTCGGAAATGCCGCCCTCGCGCATCGTGGCGCGCAGGTCGCGCACGCGGGGATAGGGGTCCTGCGGCGCGCGGGGATCTTCGGCATTGGAGAGGCCGTTGTGTCCACCTGCGAGCCAGGGGTCTTCATATACGACCGCGGCGAGCCATTCCGACGCCTTCGAATAAGCACGCTTCCACAGCGCGCGAAAGGCGCGGCCGGACGACACGATGGGAAGATAGTTGACGCCGTAAGACGCTGCGATCTCCGACAGCTTATAGGGCATGCCCGCGCCGCAGGTGACGCCCGCCACCATGCCCCGAGTCTTTTCGAGGACGCCGTGCAGCACACGTTGCGCCCCGCCCATTTCCCAGAGAACGTTGATGTTGATCGCGCCCTTGCCGCCCGCGATTTCGAACGCGCGCTTTACCTGTTCGACCGCGCCGTCGATGGCATATTCGACCAGTTCTTCATGCCGGTCGCGCCGGGTGCGGCCATGGTAGATTTGGGGGATAGGATTGCCGAAGCTGTCATAACTGTCCGCGTTTACCGCAGACACCGTGCCGATGCCGCCTGCCGCGGCCCATGCACCTGAACTCGCATGGTTGGATACAGCCACGCCCTTGCCGCCCTCGACCAGCGGCCACACTTCACGGCCGCCGTAGACGATAGGCTTCACACCCTTGAACAACGACATCTCCAATATCCGTCCCGATCCCCCGACCGGGTAAAAGCAACCCTGTAGCAGCATTCGCTGCCTATGACGAATTGCGCGCGCCCTAGCGCAAAATCAGGGGACTTGCCAGAGCTTCGCCATAGAGGCTCGCATAAGCGTCCACCATGGCGGATTCCGTGAAGTCCCGTGCCGCCCGAGCCCGGTTCGCAGCACCCAGCCGGGCGCGCAGATCGGCATCCTGCGCGAGGTTGCCAAGCGCGCCCGCCAGGGCGGCTTCGTCGCAAACGACGAACGCGCGGTTTTCGGGCGCGACCATATTGGCGACATCGCCCACGTCCATCGATGCCACGGGAACACCGGCGGCCATCGCCTCCACCAAAGAGATCGGAAACTGCTCGCTGTCGGAAGAAAGGGCGAAAATATCGAACAGGCCCACGAAGCGCCATGGGCGATCCATGAAACCGGCCATGTGCATGTCGTCCACGCCCTGCGCCGCCGCCTCCGCCAGGATCGCATCCCGTTCCGGCCCCTCGCCCACGACAACGAGTTGCAGCCGGTCCCGATGGGCCGCGACGGCGCGCACGAGGCGGGGGATGTTCTTGACCGCCCGCAGGCCCGCCAGCGTCCCTACCAGCCGCTTGCCCGGCGACCGGACGAGACCGGGGATCGCGCCGGGCGCGGGCGGTTGCATGTAGCGCGCGATGTCGATGCCGTTGCGGATAAGGTGCAGACGTTCGCCGGGCTGTTTCCAAATCCCGCGCGCGATCTGCTCCAGCCGGACGGAGGGAACGACAAGGCCGTGCGCGCTTTGTAGAGCGAGGCGGCGGAACAGGTTGCGCTTGGTCTTGAGGCGGTCGGCCTCGTCGGCGTTGAAGCCGTCCTCGTGGTGAATGAGCGGCGGCATTCCGGCGGATCGCCCGGCTAGCCGGTGCGCCATGACCGCATCCATCGCGCCCCAATTATAGGTGAGGACGAGGTCGAACGACTTCAGGAAGGCGCGGATTTCGCGATAGCGCCGCAGTCCGGGCTTTCCGGCGAAGGACGGCCCGTCGGGGAAGTCCGCCGCCACGCCCGGGTCGATGGCGTCGCGCGCGCCCATCGCCTGCGGATCGGCGCTCATGATACTGTGTCGTACCCGGTCGCCCCACATATTCATTAGGCGGACAGTGCGCGCTTCCTTGCCGCCCAGCGAGAAGCTGCCATGGACGTGGAGGATATGCGGTCGATCCGCCCGCACCGTTTCAGCCATGCATGACACGCGCGAGCAGGCGGTCGACCGCTGCCACGCTTTCCGGTTCGTCGAGGACCGGAGCGTGCCCCACATCGGCGACCGTCACCAGTTCGGCGCTGTCGCCGATGTCACTTGCCATCCGCCGCGCCGTCGCCTCGGTCAGAAGGTCGGACCGCGCCCCGCGCAGCAGCGTCGTCGGGATGCCGGTGAATGCCCGCATCACCGGCCACATATCGACCCCTGTCTCGCTGTCCATGGCGCGGATCGGTTCGGCGATCTTCATGTCATAGTCCAGCACGACGCGCCCGCCGCTATTAAGCCGATAGAGGCGCTTGGCCATCGCCAGCCATTCCTCCAGGCCATAGCGGGGATAGGCATCGGCGTTGGCTTCGGCCAGTGCGCGCGCCGCATGGACCCAGGTGGGATGGGATTGCCCCACGCCAACATAGCCCCGGATACGCGCCAGCCCGTCCTCCTCCAGCACCGGGCCGACATCGTTCAGCAGCGCGCCCGCCAGCCATTCGCGGTGGGTCGCCGCGATGAGCATGGTGATGACCCCGCCCAGCGACGTGCCGATCGCGACGAAGCGGGGAATCGCAAGGTCCGCAAGCAGACGGCTGATGTCCTGAAGATAGGTGAGCGGGGCATAGGTCATCGCGTCCTTGGCATAAGCGCTTTCCGACCGCCCCCGCATATCGGGGCAGATCAGCCGCCACTCGCCGCCAAGCCGCTGGGCCAACGGTTCGAAATCGCGCGCATTGCGCGTCAATCCCGGCAGGCAGAGCAAAGGCGGACGTCCGTCCGCGCCGCCTTCATAGTCCCGATAATGGAGCCGCAGCCCGTCAGGAGACCACCAATATGCATCCTTGTAGCGGCTCAAGCTTGATCCTCTGGCTGCCTCACCCCCATATCGCGATATGAGCCAGACCCCGCAAGCCGCCATTTACCGTCCCGCGAACGAAATCGACGCGTTGATGCCCGCCATCGCCGCGCCGGTCGCGGCGGCCGAGTTTCCTCAGGCGATCCTGCGCTATCGCAATGATCGCGCGGCGGGGTCAGTAGGACTGGCGGGCTTGAGCGACGGCGACTGGGTGCGCCATTTCGGGGGCTTCGAACCGTTGGAAGGCACCCTGCCCCAGCCGTTGGCCTTGCGTTATCACGGGCATCAGTTCCGCCACTATAATCCCGATATCGGCGACGGGCGCGGCTTCCTGTTCGCGCAGCTGCGCGATGGGGCGGACCGCTTGCTCGACCTTGGCACCAAAGGGTCGGGTCAGACGCCCTACAGCCGCTTCGGCGACGGGCGGCTGACGTTAAAGGGCGGGGTGCGGGAAATTTTGGCGACCGAGATGCTGGAGGCGCTGGGCGTCAACACGTCGAAGACCTTTTCGCTCATCGAAACGGGCGAAGCGCTGGAGCGCAATGACGAACCGTCACCGACGCGCGGATCGGTGCTTGTCCGGCTCAGCCATTCGCACATTCGCATCGGCACGTTCCAGCGCGCCGCGTTCCACGACGACAAGGCGCTGCTGGAACAGCTGACCGATTATGCACTGACACGGCTTTATCGCGATCGGCCGGGTGACAACCCTGCAGCGCAACTGCTCGGCCGCGTGGTCGAGCGGACCGCGGACTTGGCCGCCAGCTACATGGTCGCAGGCTTCGTGCATGGCGTGCTCAACAGCGACAATATCAACGTCACCGGCGAGAGCTTCGACTATGGGCCGTGGCGATTCACCCCGATGTGGGACGCGGAATTCACTGCCGCCTATTTCGATCAGGGGGGGCTATATGCCTTCGCGCGGCAGGCCGAGGCGATCCATTGGGACGTGGCGCAGCTCGCGGTGTCGCTGCGGCCGCTGACCGCCGCCGAACCTCTGGTCGAGCAACTCGAACGTTTCCCCGTGCTTTATGCCGAAGCGTTACAGCGAAGGTTCTGCTGGCGGCTGGGCGTCGAACCTGGTGCCGATGCCTCTGCAATGGTCGAAGCGGCAGTGCGCGCCATGGTGGCCACGCGGACGCCGATCGACCGCTTCTTCTTCGATTGGCGCGGCGGGATGACGAACGCCCGCTACGAAGGCGGGGACTGGGCGGCATTCGGCGAGGCGGTGAGCGCCTTCCGCCCCGTTCCTGGCGCGCGAGATCATGACTATTGGCAATCCGAAGCGCCCTGTTCCATGACCATCGAAGAGGTCGAGGCGATATGGAGCGCCATCGACCGGGACGACGACTGGCAGCCGCTTCATGACAAGGTGGCGGCGATTCGACATATGGGGGATGCGTTGGGCACGCCGCCGACCGTCCCATAAGCCTGTTTCATTCCTTAACCATTTTTGGGCATAGCCGACCCGCATGACAGGCCCCCTCACTTCGTTCGAACCCGCGACCGGCACGCTGCTGTGGCAGGGGCCGGTCGGCGATGTCGACGCGGAGGTGGAGCGGGCGTGTGCCGCCTGGCCCAAATGGGCCGCGCAGCCCATCGCCTACCGGATCGAGACGCTGCGTCGCTTCGTGAATGTCGTGCGGCGGCATGAGGACGCTCTGACCGATCTCATCGCCCGGGAAACCGGCAAGCCGCTCTGGGACGCGCGCGCCGAAGTCGCCGCCGTGATGGGCAAGGTGGATATCAGCGTCGCGGCCTATTCGGAACGGACCGGCCAGCGCAGGCTGGAAGCGAATCTGGGCGCGCGGCAATCGGTGCGGCACAAGCCTCATGGCGTCATGGCAGTGCTCGGGCCATATAATTTTCCGGCGCATCTGCCCAATGGTCACATCGTCCCCGCCCTGCTGGCCGGCAACGCAGTGGTGTTCAAACCGTCGGAAAAGACCCCGGCAGTGGGCGAGATGCTGGTGAAGCTCTATCGCGAGGCGGGCGTTCCCGCCGACGTGATACGGCTGCTGACGGGCGGCGCCGACATGGGCCGAGCGCTGGCGGCGCATCCCGATGTGGGCGGCGTGCTTTTCACCGGATCGGCGCAGACCGGCCTTGCCATCAACCGGCAATTCGCGGCCCAGCCTTCGAAAATCCTGGCGCTGGAGATGGGCGGCAACAACCCCATCCTGGTATGGGACACGCCCGAAATCCACGCCGCCGCGACCATCGTCGTGCAATCCGCCTTCATGACCAGCGGGCAGCGCTGTACGGCGGCGAGCCGCCTTATCGTGCGCAACGACCTTGCCGACCGGCTGATCGCGGAAGTGAAGAAGATCGCCGACCGGCTGATCGTCGACCATCCCCATGCCGATCCCGCGCCCTATATGGGACCGGTCATCGACAACGAGATGGCGGATGGCCTCACCGAAAGCTTCCTCTATCTGATGAGCAACGGCGGCAGGCCGATCAAGCATATGGTTCGCCCGAAAAAGGGCCTCCCCTTCGTCAGCCCCGCGATCATCGACGTGACCGATGTCAGGGAACGACCGGATGTCGAGCTTTTCGGCCCCCTGCTTCAAGTGATCCGCGTCGACGATTTCGCCGATGCCATCTGCGAAGCGAACAATACGCGCTATGGCCTTTCGGCATCGCTGATCGGCGGATCGCCCGAACAATATAACCAGTTCTGGTCGAACGTTCGCGCCGGCGTCGTCAACTGGAACCGCCCCACCAACGGATCGGCTTCCAACGCACCCTTCGGCGGCGTCGGCATTTCGGGCAACCACCGCCCCGGTGCCTATTATGCCGCCGATTACTGCGCCTATCCGGTGGTATCGGCGGAGATCGAAAGCCCCCGCGCTTCCATCGGCGTCGGTCTGAGGGACATCGACGTGGGTGCCATGGGCGATTGATCGCCGCGCCGGGCCAAATATTTCCTTATCCCCGATATACCGATTCTGATTTGAATCGTGAGGGCTCCTGCGCCATGTGGCGATCATGGCTCATTCCCCCACCGCCACCGTCTTTCTGGTTGGCGCAGGCCCCGGCGACCCCGACCTGCTGACCATCAAGGCCGCGCGCCTGATCGCAAAGGCCGACGTGATCGTGCATGACGGCCTGGTGTCCGCGCAGATTCTGGCGATGGCCGCCCCAGACGTCGAGTTCATCTCCGTCGCCAAGCAGCGTAGCCGCCATTCGATGCCGCAGGATGCGATCAACGCTCTGCTGGTCGAACTGGCGCGCGAAGGACGCCTCGTGGTGCGGCTGAAAGGCGGCGATCCCTTCATCTTCGGACGCGGCGGCGAGGAGATGGAAGCATGCCGCGCGGCAGGCGTGCCGGTCGAGGTCGTTCCCGGCATCAGCGCCGCGATGGGCAGCGCGGCACAGGCACAACTCCCCCTCACCCATCGCGCGGCGTCGAGCGCGGTGAGCTTCGTCGCGGGACAGTGCAAGGGCCTGACCGACCAGGACTGGTCGGGCCTTGCGGGAACGGGTCGCACGCTCGTCATCTACATGGGCGTGGCGACAGCGCGCGACATCGCCGATAAACTGATCGCGGACGGCGTGTCGCCCTCGCTCCCGGTGGCGGTGCTGGAAAACGGCACGCGAACGGACATGCGGACGCTGCGCACCCTGCTCGCCGACCTTGGCGACATGGTAGAGCGGGAAGAGGTCAAGAGCCCAGCCTTGATCGTGGTGGGCGACGTTGCCGCCTATGCCGATGCGCAGGACGTGCTGGGCGGATCGATGAAGGAGTTGGGTTCGGAGATGCGTGCGTGAAGATTTTGACCGGCAATGATCTGGTGACCGGCGACGTGATCTGGTGGGCGGGCGACGGCTGGTCGCGCCAGGTGGGCGACAGTGTGGACGTTGGCGGGCATGGCGACGACCTCGCCCGCGCGGAGGAAGCCGCGCTGCGCGTCGTGGGTGCCTATGTGATCGACGCCACCGTGACGGACGAGGGCATACGCCCCGCGCATATCAAGGACCGTATCCGCGCATTGGGGCCGACCGTGCGTCCCGACCTTACCTTGAAACCGAACGACGCCGATGCCGGCAACTGGGTGATCTGAACCATGTATCGTTACGACAGCTACGACCAGTCCATGGTGGACGCCCGCGTCGAGGAATTTCGCGATCAGGTGCAACGCCGCCTGACGGGCGCGTTGACCGAGGATCAGTTCAAGCCGCTGCGCCTGATGAACGGCCTCTATCTCCAACTGCACGCCTATATGCTGCGCGTCGCCATCCCCTACGGCACCCTGTCGGGCAGGCAGATGCGCAAGCTGGGCGAGATCGCGCAGAAATACGATCGGGGCTATGGCCATTTCACCACCCGGCAGAATCTTCAGTATAACTGGATCAAGCTGGCAGACGCGCCCGACATTCTGGCCGAACTGGCGAGCGTCGAGATGCACGCGATCCAGACCAGCGGCAATTGCATCCGCAACATTTCGTCCGATCAATATGCGGGCGTTTCCGCCGACGAAGTGACGGACCCCCGCCCCTGGGCCGAACTGCTGCGGCAATGGTCGAGCTTCCACCCGGAATTCACCTACCTGCCGCGCAAGTTCAAGATCGCGGTGGTCGCATCGGACGAAGACCGCAGCGCCATGCGCCTGCACGATATCGGTCTCAAGCTGGTGGAGCGCGACGGACGCATCGGTGCGGAGGTCTATGCCGGGGGTGGGATGGGCCGCACGCCCATGGTCGCGCCCCTTATCAGGGACTTCGTCGGCGAAGATGAGATCGTGTCTTATCTGGAAGCCTGCCTGCGCGTCTACAATCGCTACGGTCGCCGCGACAACAAGTACAAGGCGCGGATCAAGATCCTCGTCCATGAATTGGGGGTCGAGGAATATAAGCGCCAGGTCGAGGAAGAATTCGCCCATATGCGCACCCTCGGCCTCAACCCGCCGACCGAGGAACTGGACCGCATCCGTGCTTTCTTCGCGCCGCCCGCCTATGACACCGGCCTGCCCGAAGAGATCGACCGCACCGACCCCGCCTTCGCGCTGTGGGTGGATCGGCAGGTCGCCGCGCACAAGGCGCCGGGCTACGCCATCGTCAATATCAGCCTCAAGCCGCTGACCGGCATCCCGGGCGATGCATCGGCAGAGCAGATCGCCCTCGTCGCGGACCTTGCGGAACGCTACTCGCTCGATGAAATCCGGGTGACGCATGCGCAGAATCTCGTCCTGCCACATGTGCGCAAGGCCGATCTTCCCGCCATCTGGCAGGCGCTCGACGAAGCGGGTCTGGCCGAAGCCAATCTGGACCTCATCACCGACATCATCGCGTGCCCCGGTCTCGACTATTGCGCGCTCGCCAATGCGCGCTCTATCCCGCTGGCGCAGAAGATCGCGCAACGCTTCGCCGCATCCGAGCGGCAGGCGGAATTGGGCGAATTGAAGCTCAAGATTTCAGGCTGCATCAATGCCTGCGGCCACCATCATGCCGGGCATATCGGCATATTGGGCGTCGACCGCAAAGGCATCGAGAATTTCCAGCTTCTGCTGGGCGGATCGGGCGCGGAAGATGCGTCGCTCGGTCAGATTACCGGTCCCGGATTTTCAGAAGACGGCGTGGTCGACGCGATCGAGAAGGTAACGGACATCTATCTTGCGCAGCGCGCAGAAGGGGAACGTTTCCTCGACACCTATCGCCGTATCGGCATGAAACCGTTCAAGGAGGCGATCTATGGTTGAGTTCCTCTCCTTCCGCGATGGCGAAGCCAGTCAGGAACCGGGCGTCACCGTCGAATCCTTTACCGGTCAGTCCAATTCCACCGCCGTCCGCATCGAAGCGGGCGAGGATGCGCGCGAGCTTCTGCCGCACATCGACCGCCTGTCGCTCGTCGAAGTGCACTTCCCCGTCTATGGCGACGGGCGCGGCTATTCCGCTGCCCGCATCCTGCGCGAAGCGGGCTATGCCGGGGAACTGCGCGCGGTCGGCGACGTGCTGGTCGACCAGATCGCCGCCATGCGGCGCTGCGGCTTCGACAGTTTTCACCCGGACAAACCGCTGGACGATGCAGCGGTCGACCGGGCGCTCAACCGCTATGCCGACGTCTACCAGCAGAGCATCGACGGCCGCCGCCCTATCTGGGCCAAGCGGCACCCGGAGATTTCAGATGGCTGAACCCGCCCGCCAGATCGACATCATCGACGCCCGCCCCACCTTCACGCAGCAGCAGGCCGATGCGCTCAACGCCCGGTTCGAGGGCGTCGACGCGCTGACGATGCTGAAGGCTGTGTTCGCCGAAAAGCTGGCGGGCCATGTCGGTGTCGTCTCCTCCTTCGGGGCGGAAAGCGCGGTGCTGCTCGATCTGGTGGCGAAGGCAGATCCCGGCATTCCGGTGATCTTCGTCGACACGCTCAAGATGTTTGCGGAAACGCTGCATTATCGCGACCTGCTGGTGAAGCGCTTCGGTCTTACCGACAGCCGGATCGTCGCGCCGCGGCCCGAAACGCTCGCGGCGAAGGACGAGACGGGGTTGCGCTGGTCCTACGATCCGGACGGCTGCTGCGACATTCGTAAGGTCGAACCGATGAAGCGCGCCAAGGATGGGCTCGACGCGTGGATTTCGGGGCGCAAGGCGTTTCAGGCTTCGACCCGCAAGAACCTTCCCCGGTTCGAGGTCGAGGACGGCAAGCTCAAGATCAACCCGCTGGGCGACTGGACGAAGGACGATCTGGAGGCGTGGTTCATCGCGCACGATTTGCCGCGCCATCCGCTGGAGGCGCAAGGCTATCTGTCGATCGGGTGCGAACCCTGCACGTCGAAGGTCATGCCGGGCGAAGACCCGCGCGCGGGGCGTTGGCGCGGCTGGGACAAGGTGGAATGCGGCATTCACTCGCCCGTCTCCCCGATCGTAAGCCCCACGGTCGATCCCGACGACCCTGCCAACCTGCCGGTATTCTAACCCGGTTTCAGGCACATGGCCGGTTCGCCGGGGTGGACGGACGATCCCAGGCGCGCAATAGAGTGTCCCCTGTCGAATATCAGGGAGTCACAGCCATGGATCGCCGTCAATTTCTTGCCGCTTCAGGAGCGAGCGCGCTCGCCATAGCGGCGCCACGGGCGCTGGCGCAGAGCGCAGGAGCGGATGACGCTCGCCTTTCCGCCGCATTCGCCGCGATCTTCGACCGGCAGTTGGACCTGTCGCCCGGCATGGTCACCAGCCTTGGCCTAGACAAGGGCGCGCGGGCCGGTGCCAAGAGCCTGCTGGACGATAACAGCCGGTCGGGCATGATGAAGAAGCTGTCGGCGACGCAGGCGGCAATCAAGGAACTGGAAGGGTATAAGTCCGCCAGCCTTTCGGACGCGCAGCGGCTGAACCTTGATGTCATCCTTTATTCGCTGGCGCAGCAGACCGTCGCGCCTGCGACATTCGGCCTCAACAGCGTGCAACGCCCCTATCGCATCTTTCAGCAGGGCGGCAGCTATTTCCAGACCCCTGATTTCCTCAACACCGCCCACACGATCAACGCGGCGTCCGATTGCGAGGCCTATGTCGCGCGCCTCGACGCCTTTGCGCGCAATCTGCGCACCGACACGGCGCTGCAACGCGACGAGGCGGCGCGCGGCTATCTGGCACCGGCATGGTCGCTCGACCTGACGCTGGGGCAACTCAAGAAACTGCGCGGGCAGCCCGCGGCGGAAAGCTCCATTGTGCAGTCGCTGGTCAAGCGTGCTGCGGCCAAGGGCATCGCCGGTGAGTGGCAGGCGCAGGCAAGTGCCGTCGTCGAAAAGGCCATCTACCCTGCGCTCGACGAACAGATCGCTGCGATCGAGGCACTGAAGCCGAAAACGGCGGCGGGCGACGGCGTCTGGCGTACGCCGCGCGGCGACGAAATCTATGCTGCCGCCCTGTCCCAGGCGACGACGACCACGATGACACCCGATCAGGTGCACGCCATGGGCCTGTCCCAAGTGGCGGAGATCAGCGCACAGCTCGACGCAATCCTCAAGGGCGCGGGCCGCACGAGCGGCAGCGTCGGAGAGCGGCTGGCGGCGCTCAACATCGACCCGTCGCAGCTCTATGCCGACAGCGCCGAAGGGCGCACCGCCCTCCTGGCGCAACTCAACCGCGACGTGGAGGCGATGAAGGCGAAGCTGCCGCAGGCGTTCGCCACCATCCCCGACGCGCCGCTGGAAATCCGTGCCGTTCCCGTGGAAATTCAGGACGGTGCATCCAACGGCTATTATAATCGCGCTGCGCTCGACGGATCGCGCCCTGCAATCTACTTCATCAACCTGAAGGACATGGGTGACTGGCCGAAATATGGCCTGCCCACGCTGACCTATCATGAAGGCGTTCCGGGCCATCATCTCCAGATTTCGACCGCGCAGGCGGCGGGCGACGTGCCGATGCTACGCAAGACCGCGTTCCTGAGCGCCTATACCGAAGGCTGGGCGCTCTATGCCGAGCAGCTGGCCGATGAACTGGGTGGATATGCTACCCCGCTCGACCGGGCGGGTTTCCTCCAGTCCTTTCTCTTCCGCGCGGCGCGGCTGGTGGTCGACACCGGCATCCATGCCAAGAAGTGGAGTCGGGAGAAGGCGACCGACTACATGGTGCAGACCACCGGCTTCGCCCGCCCCCGATGCCAGCGCGAAGTCGAACGTTATTGCACGCAACCGGGGCAGGCGACCAGCTACAAGGTCGGCCATGGCGTGTGGACGAAAGCCCGTGCGCAGGCGCAGGCCGCACAAGGAAAATCCTTCGATCTCAAGCAGTTTCATGCCATTCTAGAGGAAGGGGCTATGCCGCTGTCGATGTTGGAAAAGCGCGTGGCCGAACGCGCCCGCATGGCCAAAGGCTGATCTGCATCCGCGTCGTCGCCCGGCTACCGTCCCGGGCGACGATGGTTGCGCCTTACTCGTAGCTCATATCCTCATAGCCGTCCTCGGCGAGGTCGGAGAAGCGCGTGATCTTCGCATCGAATTTCATGCGGATGCGTCCGGTCGAACCGTGACGTTGCTTGGCGACGATGACTTCCGCCTTGCCGTAGATGCGATCCATATTCTCGCGCCACGCGGCATAGGCTGTTTCGTCCTCCACCTTGGGCTCCTTGGCCGCTTCGTAATAATCCTCGCGGAACACGAACCAGACCATGTCGGCATCCTGCTCGATCGAGCCGGATTCGCGCAGGTCGGACAGTTGCGGGCGTTTGTCCTCGCGCTGCTCCACCGCACGGCTGAGCTGCGATAGGGCCAGCACCGGAAGATGAAGTTCCTTTGCCAAGGTCTTCAAACCACGGGAAATTTCCGAAATTTCGTTCACACGATTTTCGTTGCCGCGCCCCGTCCCCTGAAGCAGTTGAAGATAGTCGACGACGATGAAACCGATATCGTGCCGCCGCTTGAGACGCCGTGCACGCGTGCGCAGCGCCGCGATGGTGAGGCCAGGCGTGTCGTCGATGAAGAGCGGCAGTTCCTGCAAATTGCGGGCGGCACGGCTGAGATTCTGGAAATCGGCGCGGCTGATCTTGCCCATGCGCAGCGCTTCTCCGCTGATCCCCGATTGTTCGGCGAGCACACGTGTCGCCAACTGATCGGCGGACATTTCCAGCGAGAAGAACGCGGTTTTCGCACCCATGTTCTTTTCAGGCGAAATGCCATCGGCATTGTCCCGCACCCAGCGCGAGGCAGCGTTATAGGCGATGTTGGTGGCGAGCGAGGTCTTGCCCATGCCCGGACGCCCGGCCAGGATCATAAGGTCCGAATTGTGCAGGCCGCCGATCTTGGCGTTGAGGCTGTTAATGCCGGTCGTAATCCCCGACACGTGGCCACCGCTGTTAAGCGCGCGTTCGGCCACCTGCACCGCCATGGTGGAGGCTGCGAGGAAGCTTTTGACCGAACCCGTTTCCCCCTCGCCTTCCGACACCTTATACAGCGCGACCTCCGCCGCCTCGATCTGCTCGCGAGGGTTAACGTCCTCACTGGTATCCAATGCATTTTCAACCAGTTCGCGCCCAACGCTGACAAGCTGCCGCAACAGGGCAAGGTCGTAGATCTGGCTTGCGAAATCGCGCGCACCGATCAGCGCAGCGCCATTGCCGGTCAATTGTGCCAGATAGCCCGCGCCGCCCAACTCTTTAAGCGCCGGGTCCTGCTCGAGCATGGGCTTGAGCGTCACAGGGTTGGCGACCATGTCGCGGTCGAGCAGCCGCATGATGGCGTCGTAGATGCGGCCATGCAGCGGCTCGAAGAAATGCTCGGCCTTGAGTTTGAGCTGCACATCCTCGGCAATGCGGTTGTCGATCATGATCGCGCCCAGCAGCGCGGCTTCCGCCTCGACATTGCGCGGCAATTCGGTGCCGCCCGCTTCGGGCGGCGTGATCTTCAGCAGTTCAACCATCTCCCTCCTTTCCTCCCATGGTCGGCGCCACGCAAGGGGCAGGATGGAAACCATCTGTGGATAAGTCCCCGCTTGCATTTCGCTGCGCGCCGCCGCACTGACTGTTCGCTTCGCTTATGGCCGATCCGCGCATCATAGATATCCAGCTGGACCAGCGCACGATCCTGTGGCGCAATGCCGATGTGGAGCAGGAACGGCGGATCGCGATCTTCGATCTGCTGGAGGACAATCACTTCGCGCCCCAGCGCGTCCATGCGGACGCCTATGCCGGTCCATATAAGGTGATGTTGCGGGTCGAGGAAGGCCGACTGGTGATCGAAATCAAGCAGGAGGACGACAGCCCGCTGGAAGCGATCGTCCTCAGCCTGGGACGGTTCAGGCGTCCGATCCGCGATTATTTCGCAATTTGCGACAGCTATTACCAGGCGATCAGCAACGCATCGCCCCAGCAGATCGAAACGGTCGACATGGCCCGGCGCGCGATCCACAACGATGCCGCAGACTTGCTGAAAGAAAGGCTGGACGGCAAAATCGAAGTCGATTTCGACACGGCGCGGCGACTTTTCACGCTTATCTGCGTGCTGCATATTAAGGGATAGGGTCATCAGGGGGTTGACGTTGGGAGGCATGCTGGTCCGCGCGGGGGCGGGACTGGCGGTGATGGCAGCGCTGGCGGCAGCGCTGTGGCTCTATGCGCGCGCCTGGACGCCGGACCGGGATCATTATCCCGTGCAAGGCGTGACCGTCGACAGCACCGACGGAACGGTCGAATGGGATACGCTCGCGGCGCAGGGCGCGGACTTCGCCTATATTCGCGCCACCGACAGCATAACTGGGCGCGACCCGGCCTTCGCCGCCAACTGGCGCGGGGCGCGAAAGGCCGGGCTACGCTATGGCGCTGTGATCGAGTTCAGCCTGTGCCGCCCCCCTGCCGATCAGGGCACGGCGTTCATGACGACGGTGGCGCGGGACAATGCGGCACTCCCTCCAGCCATCCGTCTTGCCTTCGACCCGCGCTGCGCTGCGCGGCCCGGACGCGACCGGCTGCTGTCCGACCTCAATACGCTGGTCAATCTGGTCGAGGGCCATGCAGGCAAGCCCGTGCTCATCAACGTGACGGAGGATTTCAACGAAGCCTATGACATCGGATCGGGCATCAACCGCACGCTGTGGCTGGACCGCAACTTCCTTCCGCCCGATTATGCCAGTCGCCCCTGGGTGATGTGGACAGCCAGCGACATGCGGCATATCGACGGCGTCGAAAGCCCTGTCCGATGGAATGTGGTGACGCCCTGATGCCCGACGATATGCAAGTCCAGCAACTGATCGCCGCCGCGCGCAAGGCGATGGGTCACGCTCATGCGCCCTACAGCCGCTTTGCGGTCGGTGCGGCGGTGCGGCTGACCGATGGCAGCATCGTCACCGGCTGCAATTTCGAGAATGCGAGCTATGGCCTGTCGCTCTGTGCGGAGACGGTGGCGTTGGCCAGCGTCAACGCGCAGGGCCGCTTCGCCGATGTCGAGGCCATCGCCGTCGTCGGCGGGGCGATGGACAGTGCGGAGGACGCTATGGTGACACCATGCGGTCGCTGCCGCCAGATCATGAACGAAGCCGAGCAGATGGCCGGTCGCACGCTTGCGATCCACTGCGCGACGCCCGACGGCGGTCAGGTGATGACCTTCACGGTCGCCCAACTCCTTCCCCATGCCTTTGGCCCTGCCGACCTCGGCATCGGCCCCCAGACAAAGAGCTGACCGATGTCCATCCTTTCCGACAAGTGGATCCGCGAACAGGCGCTCAAGACCGCCATGATCGAACCGTTCGTGGAGAGCCAGAAGCGCGAGGGCTGCATCAGCTACGGCCTGTCCTCCTACGGATATGACGCGCGGGTGGCGGACGAATTCAAGATTTTCACCAACGTCGACAGCGCTGTGGTCGACCCCAAGGATTTTGCCGCCAACAGCTTCGTCGACCGCAAGACCGACGTGTGCATCATCCCGCCCAACAGCTTCGCCCTTGCGCGGACAGTCGAATATTTCCGGGTTCCCCGCGACGTGCTGGTGATCTGTCTCGGCAAGTCGACCTATGCGCGGTGCGGCATCATCGTCAATGTGACGCCGCTGGAACCGGGATGGGAGGGGCATGTGACGCTGGAATTTTCCAACACCACCCCATTGCCCGCGAAAATCTATGCCAATGAGGGGGCTTGCCAGTTCCTGTTCCTCAAGGGCAACGAGCCGTGCGAAGTCAGCTACGCCGACCGCGCGGGCAAGTATATGGGGCAGCAAGGCGTGACGCTTCCTCGACTATAGTTTTTATGGTCGCCGATGGGGGTAAAGGGCGATATCTTCGTTAACATGGGTAAGGCGGCTGGGGGGCCGCGCCGTAAGGGAACGGACATGCGAATGCGCCTGGTCGTGGCGGGGTGGGCGCTCGCCATGGCCCTCCTCTTCACGCCAATCGCCAGAGCGGCGCCGGAAATGCCGGACCCGCAGCTCCAACAGCGACACAGATTCGATATCCATGTTCAGCCGCTGAGCGAAGGGCTGCGGTTGCTCGCCGCGCAATCGGGTACACGCATTCTCTTTTCCTACGATGTGGCAGCGTCGATCCGTGGGCGCAGGGTCGAAGGATTCATGTCGACCGAAGAAGCGCTCAAACGCCTGTTGCAGGGGACCGACCTTAAATATTCACGTGCCGGCCTGGGCGTGCTGGCTATGCATTTTCGCCAGTCGGCGTCCTGCGCCGCCCGTTCCGTTGCGGCGTCACCCTCCACCAGGCGTGGATCGGCAGAACCGACATGTCGATGATGGATGGCCGCGACGGGTGCCGGGTTAGCGTCCGCTATCAGGAACTTGAGGGCCCTTTCTACAAGGCCCCGGTGCTTCAGGCCGCCGCCATGACCATCGCCCGCGCCCGGTCCGTCGCGGCTCGGGTGTCACCCGCCAGTTTCTTCACTTCGGCCGCTACGACCGCAAAACCGCGCCCTGCGTCGCCCGCCCGCGCGGCCTCGATCGCGGCGTTGAGCGCCAGCAGGTTGGTCTGGTTCGCAATCAGACCGATGCCGTTCACGATTTCGACGAGGCCATCTACCATCGCCTTAAGCTCAGCGCGCAGCATCTTGGGTGCGGTGATATCCGTTGCGATCTTCAATATACGCTGGACCTTCCCATCGGCGTCCAGCACGGGATTGTAGGTCGCCTGCAACCATATCTCCCGCCGGTTCTTCGCCACGCGCCGGTATTCTCCTGAATCATGCTCGCCACGAGAGAGCTTTGCCCAGAACGTTGCATATTCGGTCGAAGCTTCGTCCCCGGCCAGACAGAATATCCGATGATGCTGTCCCACGATCTCATCCAGGGCAAAGCCCATCAGATCGAGAAAAAGCTCGTTGGCCCACAGGATCGCACCGTCCGGCGCGAATTCGATCACGGCCTGGGACTTGCAGATCGCGACCCAAGCGGCATCGACACTTTCATGGCTGGCTTGGCCCACATTCAGCTCCTTTCCGTTCGTTTAGGACGATAATGGTAAAGGAGCTGTTAGCGGTCGCGCGGCGCTACGTTCCTGGGCGATTGCGAACCCGCAAACGAAAGAGGCCGACCTTACGAAAAGACCGGCCCCTTTGCATTGGATTTCCGAGCGGTCAGGCGACCTTGGCTTGTGGTTCCACTGCCTCGTCCGGGTCGCGCAACACGTAACCGCGCCCCCATACCGTCTCGATATAATTGTCACCGCCACATGCCAGCGCCAGCTTCTTGCGCAGCTTGCATATGAACACGTCGATGATCTTGAGTTCCGGCTCGTCCATCCCGCCATAAAGGTGGTTGAGGAACATTTCCTTGGTCAGCGTGGTGCCCTTGCGCAGTGAGAGCAGTTCCAGCATCGCATATTCCTTGCCGGTCAGGTGGACGCGATTGCTGTCCACCTCGACCGTCTTGGCGTCGAGATTGACCGACAGCTTTCCGGTGCGAATGACCGATTGCGAATGTCCCTTGGATCGGCGAACGACGGCGTGGATGCGCGCGATCAGTTCTTCGCGGTGGAACGGCTTGGTGACATAATCGTCCGCGCCGAAACCGAAGGAGCGGACCTTGCTGTCCATTTCGCTGATGCCCGACAGGATCAGGACCGGCGTCTGCACCTTGGCAGCGCGCAGTTTCTTGAGCACGTCATAGCCGTGCATGTCCGGCAGGTTCAGGTCCAGGCAGATGATATCGTAATCATAGAGCTTGCCGAGGTCCAAACCCTCTTCGCCCAGATCGGTGGTGTAGACGTTGAAGCCTTCGGTCGTGAGCATAAGCTCGATGGCCTTGGCAGTAGTCGGTTCGTCCTCAATCAGCAGCACGCGCATATGAAGCCCCTTGGTGTCGCGGTCCGTTCACCCCACCAGAACGGTTTCGCCTCGAAATCATTAACCAAAAAACTTCTGAAGGACAAAGGTTAATTTCTGCCTAACCCGCAGAACCGCACGAGTCGGCCGAATTTAAGACTCATTTCAGTCGAGCAAACCCGAAACGAGCCAGTCAAAGTCAAGATTAATTCGTCCCTGAAACGACTTTACGGCCCCCTTTGGTAATGCGTCTTATAGACCAAAGTCTTAAGGGATTTTGCAGCGGCGCTAACGTTTTTCAGCAATCATGGCGGCTGGCGATGAAGTCGAGCAGTGCCTCGACGCGGGCGGATCGCAGGCGCGAGGGCGGCGTGACGAGATGCAGCCCCAGCGGCGGCGGCACCCAGTCGGCCAGCACCTCTTCCAATTCGCCCGATGCCAGAGCGTCGCCCACTATGAAGTCGGGCAGGCGCGCGATCCCGACGCCCTGATGGAGGGCCGGCAGCATTGCCTCCCCGCTGTTGACGGTGATCCGGCTGCGCACCTGCACAGTGACCGTCTGCTGCCCCGGTCCTGCGAACCGCCACACGTCAGGCGTCGTGACGTTCGAATAGCAAATGCAATCGTGCATGCCGAGGTCTGAGGGATGTTGCGGACGCCCACGCTCGTCCAGGTAGAGGGGCGAGGCGACGACATGCATGGTAACGTCGCTCAGCCGCCGCGCGCGCAAGGAACTGTCTGGCATGTCGGCGACGCGAATGGTCGCGTCGAGGCCCATTTCGATG
Source organism: Sphingobium sp. (assembly GCF_003248505.1). Lineage (GTDB taxonomy): Bacteria > Pseudomonadota > Alphaproteobacteria > Sphingomonadales > Sphingomonadaceae > Sphingobium. The sequence continues at coordinate 56,859 of NZ_QFOA01000004.1, read as the reverse complement.
ATGTCGATCTTGGCGTCGGACAGATGCAGGTCGACGTCCACCAGAGGGTTCGCCTTGGTGAATTCCGCCACCAAAGGCGCGATTCGCAACAGGCCGAATGTCATCGGGGCGCCCAGCCTGACCACACCGGACAGCGCTGCCGTCTCGTCGCGGGCCGCTTCCTCTGCCGCCTGTCCTTCCGCCAGGATGCGTTGGGCGTGATCGGCGAGCCGGCGTCCGCTTTCGGTCAAAGACAAACGGCGACTTGTCCGGTTGAACAGGCTGGTGTCGAGATGTTCCTCCAGCCGGGTTACGGCTTTCGATACGGTGGCCTTCGATACGCTCAGTGCCTTGGCCGCATCGGTAAAGCTGCGATGCTCCACCACGGCGGCGAAGATCGCCCAGGCCTCGAAGTCGGGTAAGCGCAAAGGAAACAATCCGTTTCAAAGCTGCCGGTTTAAGAAACGATACTGGCGGCTAGATTGAGGGAAATCAAGCGCGGGGCGAACGTACCCTCGCGGAAAGGCAGATCATGACCACGACCACGCAAAGCCGCATCGAGCGCCGCCCGTTCGCGTCGCTGGGGCACGCCGACCATGGCTGGCTCAACGCCCGCCATCATTTTTCCTTTGCCGATTATTATGACGATACGCGCATGGGCTGGGGCGCGATAAGGGTATGGAACGATGACGAGATCGCGCCGCGATCCGGTTTCCCGCCACATCCCCACGCGGACATGGAAATCATTACCTATGTTCGGACCGGCGCGATCACGCATCAGGACAGCCTCGGCAATCGCGGTCGGACCGCTGCTGGCGATGTTCAGGTCATGTCGGCAGGAACAGACATCCGCCACGCCGAATATAATCTGGAGGAGGAAAAGACGACGCTGTTCCAGATCTGGATCATGCCCTCCATGCGTGGCGGACAACCAAGCTGGGGTGCCAAACCCTTCCCGAAGGGCGATCGTTCTGGCAAGCTTGCGGTTCTGGCGAGCGGCCATGGAGAGGATCGCGACGCGCTGCGCATCCGGGCGGACGCGCGACTGCTCGGCGGCACGATCAAGGCGGGCGAGCAAGTCACTTATGACAGCGCTCCGGGACGTCATCTCTATCTGGTGCCCGCAACCGGACGCGTCGACATCGACGGCCAGATTTTCGAGGCGCGCGACGGAGCGGCTATCCTAGGCGGGACGACCCCCGTGACGATCACCGCCATCGACGATGCGGAGATCGTTCTGGTCGACAGCGTGTGACTTTTCAGCCTGTGCACCTCCTTTCCCTGCACAGGCGTTTCGATTTCCTTCCCTTCGTTCTCAACCCGAGGAGACATGACAATGGCTAAGGTTCTGGTTCTTTATTATTCGTCCTACGGTCACATCGAAACCATGGCGAAGGCCGTGGCCGAAGGCGCGGCGTCCGCTGGCGCGCAGGTCGATATCAAGCGCGTGCCGGAAACCGCTCCGCTGGAAGTCGCCAAGAACGCGCATTTCAAGCTGGATCAGGATGCCCCCGTCGCGACCGTCGACGATCTGGCCAACTATGATGCAATCATCGTCGGCACCGGCACGCGCTTTGGCCGTATGTCGAGCCAGATGGCGGCATTCCTCGATCAGGCGGGCGGTTTGTGGGCGCGCGGCGCGCTGAACGGCAAGGTCGGCGGCGCCTTTACCTCCACCGCGTCGCAGCATGGCGGACAGGAAACCACGCTCTTTTCGATCATCACCAACCTGCTGCATTTCGGCATGGTGATCGTCGGCCTCGACTATGGCCATACCGAGCAGATGGGCGTCGACAAGGTGCGCGGCGGGGCGCCCTATGGCGCGACGACGATTGCCGATAGCGACGGCAGCCGCCAGCCCGCCCCCGAGGAACTGGAAGGCGCGCGCTACCAGGGTCGCCGTATCGCCGAGACCGCGATCAAGCTGCACGGCTGATCGGTGTCGTGGGGAGGCGCGGCCTGCGCAGGCCGCGCCTCTTCCCTCCGTGTCAGGCCGTCAGGGCCTCGACCAGCGCCTTTACCTTCTTCTGCCGCCATTGCGGCAAGGGCGCGATGAGCCAGTAGCCGAGCGGCGTCGCAGCGATATCACCGACCTGCCTCACGCGCCCGCTCGCAATATCGGCTTCCGCCAGCACCAACGGCACGCTGGCCCGGCCAAAGCCGCTTGCCGCCGCGTCGATCGCAAGGCCTGCATCTGCCACGCGGATCGTCGCGGGCTTGTCACCGGCAGGGCAACCGGGCCAGTCGACACGGTGGTCCGGACCGCCCGCCGCCGCCTCGATTGTGACATAGGCGGCTTCTCCGATCCGCACGCCCTCATGCTCGCCCGCGCCGTCCGCAAAGCGCAGCGCAAGGTCGAGATTGGCCTCCGTAAAATCCAGGGCCTCGTCCGCCGCGATCAGTTGGAAACTGAGTTCCGGCTGGCTGGCGGCATAGGCGGCCAGACGTGGCTGAAGCCATTTGGCGGTGATGTCGCGCGGCGCGGCGATGGTGAGCGCATGGCTCGATTGCCCCGCCTGCATGGCGCGCACCGCTTCCTCGAACTCCAGAAAACCCGCGCGCAAGGCGTCGAGGCCCGCCTCGGTCTCCGGCGTCAACTCCAGCCCCTTGGGCGTTCGGCGGAACAGGACGACGCCCAGCATGTCCTCCAATGCCCGAATCTGCTGGCCGACCGCCGCTGGCGTCACCGCCAGCTCATCCGCCGCGCGGGTGAAGGACAGATGGCGCGCCGCGGCATCGAGCACGCGAAGGCCGTTCAACGGGAGGTGGGTCCGCTTCATTCGGCCACGGCCGGAGCGATGAGGGCGAAATGGGGAATGGCGATTTCGAACATGTCCCCATTCGAGCCGATCATCCGATATGTGCCCTGCATCGAGCCGGTCGGCGTATTGAGCGGGCAGCCCGAAACATAGTCATAGCTCTTTCCGGGCTGAACCACTGGCTGTTCCCCGACCACACCGTCGCCGTCGACCCGGTGCCGGTTGCCGCGCCCATCGGTGATGATCCAGTGGCGGGTGAGCAACTGCACCGGCTGGTCGCCCAGATTTTCGATTCGGATATGATAGGCCCAGAACCAGCGGCCCCGATCCGGCTCCGACTGTTCGGGCAGGAAAGTGACAGCGACGTGGACAGTTACGTCACGCGTCGTCGCGTGGAAGGGGAATAGTGCGTTCACGGCGTCAGAAATGCGCTGCAAACCCCTCGCCCGTCAACGGCCTATTGCCTTCAATGCCTGATCGAGGTCGGCGATGACGTCGTCCGCATCCTCCAGCCCCACATTGAGCCGCAGCATGTCTTCGGTAATGCCGACTTCCAGTCGCGCTTCCTCCGCCATGCCGAAATGGGTGGTCGATGCCGGGTGCGTCATCAGGGATCTCGAATCGCCGATATTGTTGCTGATATCGACCAGCTGCAGCGCGTTGAGCAGACCATGCGCCTGCGCTCGCCCACCGCCTGTATAGAGCGCGAAGATCGGACCGGCCATCTCCATCTGCTTCATCGCCAGCGCGTGCTGGGGATGACTTTCCAACCCCGGATACAGTATCTTGGGTAGCCGCGTTTCGAGGAAGGCCGCGACCTTGAGCGCGTTCTCGCTCTGGCGGCGGATGCGCAGGTCCAGCGTCTCCAGACCCTTCAGCACAACCCACGCGTTGAAGGCGGACAACGTCGGCCCGGTGTTGCGGTGGAAGGGCAGGAGCACATTGTCGATCCAGTCGCGCGTGCCGCAGACAGCGCCGGCGAGCACCCGCCCCTGCCCGTCCATCATCTTGGTCGCGCTGTAGGCAACGACATCCGCGCCGAATTCCATCGGTCGCTGCAGGGCGGGCGAGGCGAAGGCATTGTCGACGACGGTGGTGATGCCGCGCGCCTTGGCGATGGCGCACACGGCGGCCAGATCCACGACATCCATCGTCGGATTGGCGGGCGTTTCGAAAAAGAACACCTTGGTATTGGACTTCGCCGCCGCTTCCCACGCATCGGTGTCGCGCGCATCAATCGTCGTCGTTTCGATCCCGAATTTCGGCAACAACGTGTCGGTCAGCCAGCGACATGACCCGAACGCCGCCTTGGCCGCCACCACATGGTCGCCCGCCGACAACTGGCACAGCAACGCCGCCGTCATCGCGGCCATGCCGGTTGCGGTCGCACGACAGGCTTCGGCGCCTTCCAACAGGGCGATGCGCTGTTCCAGCATCTCCACTGTGGGATTTTGCAGACGGCTGTAGGTCATCCCGACCTGCTCGCCGGCAAAGCGCGCCGCAGCGTCTTCCGCCCGGTCGTAGCTGTAGCCGCTGGTGAGGAACAGCGCTTCGGACGTTTCGCCATATTCGGTGCGCGCCGTGCCGCCGCGTACCGCCAGGGTCGCGGGCTTCCAGTTCCTCGTGATAGCCCGGTCCTGTCCGCTTTTCCGCTTCATATCGCTTTCCGCATATCCATCGTGACGCGCGGCGTCGCGCCGCCCAGTATCTCGGCCATCTGGCTCCTGTCGCCATTACCGCCCGAGAGGATTACCGCAACCCGCTTGCCGCGCATCGCGTCCTTTTCCTGAAGAAGAGCGGCAAGCGCCACCGCGCCTGCTCCCTCGGCCAGATTATGCGTGTCCTCCCAATAAACGCGGATGGCGTGCGCCACCTCGTCATCGGTCACCCCAATGAAACGGTCGGCGCGCGGCCCGAAATAGTCGAGCGCCGCCTGGACCGGCGTGCATACCGCCACCCCGTCCGCGAACGTATAGGCCGTGGGGCTGGCGATGAGCCGTTTCTCTTCGAAGCTGCGCTTGGCGGCATCGACATGCGCCGATACGACGCCGACGATCCTGGTGCGAAGGCCAAGTGCGTCGCGCGCCGCGATGGTGCCGCACAGGCCCGATCCGCAGCCGACGGGCACATAGACGGTGTCGATATCGGGCACCGCGTCGAACAGTTCGAGGCCATAGCTCGCCACCCCGCGCACCAGTTCGTCATGATAGGCGGGAACCATGTAGAGGCCCTGTTCGGCGGACAGGCGTATCGCTTCCGCCTTCGCGCTGTCGAAATCATGGCCATGTTCGATCAGGGTCGCGCCGAACGCGCGCATCGCCGCATTCTTTTCCCGCGCGTTGCCGTGAGGGACGACGATCGTCGCCCTGAGGCCCGCCGCCGTGGCAGCGCGCACCTGCGCCTGTCCGTGGTTGCCGCGGGTCGCAGTGATGATCCCTTCGACTTCGGGATGGGTGCGCCGCAGCCAGTCGATATAGGTGATCGCTCCCCGCGCCTTGAACGCACCGGTGGGCGTGTGATTCTCATGCTTGACCCACAGGTCGCATCCTGTGCGCTGCGCCAGCAGGGGCCAGGCATATTGCGGCGTCGGCGGAACCTGCGCGTGCACCATGGCCGCAGCGGCGCGAAGCGAGGCGAGGGAAAGATCGTTCATCGCGCGCCTTTAGCCTTCCGGTCACGCGCGCGACAGGACCGATGGCGTGGGACTGGACCGGTCAGGCGGCGACGCGGCCTTTCGCGGGTGGCAAAAGAGGGTGAAGCTGCGCTTCCTCCCATGCCATGCGGTCCAGCAGCGCCTGTTGCAACACCGCCACGGCATGGCGATAGCCTGCCCAGTCCGCCTCCACCGCTGCGGGCGTCCATCGCTTCACATGATCGCTATAGCGCAGGAACAGAGCTACGATAGCGCGGCTCTGCTGGAAAGCGACCGGCAGATCGCGCACTGGGTTCCGGCTTTGCCGCAATGCGGTTACCGCCTCGTCCTCTCGGCCCATATGGCTACGGAACATCTGCGAAAATGCGATTCGTCGACGCGCGATATCGGCCATGTCCCGGCGATCGAGCGCCGTCATGAAATCCCGCATGATGGTGCGCAGGTCATCATGATCCTGCACGAGTTGATAGTTCATGGAAAGCGACCTCTTCTGACCTTGCTAGATCGGCCCAACCGCTTTCCAATTCCCTAAGATTTATCAAATTATCGACTTAAAGCTCCGCCAGCACCGCGTCGCCCATCTCGACCGTCGAGAGCCGCCCGCCCAGATCGGGCGAGCGCGCGCCCCCTGCCAGTGCCTGTGCCACCGCAGCCTCGATCCGGTCCGCCTGCTGCGGCAGGTCGAGCGAATAGCGCAGCATCATTGCCGCCGACAGGATGGTGGCCAACGGATTGGCCTTGCCCTGGCCCGCAATATCGGGTGCGGAACCGTGGATCGGTTCGTAGAGTCCCTGGTTGCTGTCGTTGAGTGTCGCGGACGCCAGCATCCCGATCGATCCGACACACATGCTCGCCTGATCGGACAGAATGTCGCCGAACAGGTTGCCGGTCACGATGACGTCGAACTGGCCGGGATTGCGCACCAGTTGCATGGCGGCATTGTCGACATACATGTGGCTGAGCGCCACATCGGGATAGTCGGCGGACACCTCTATCACCACGTCACGCCACAGCTGGCTGGTTTCCAGCACATTGGCCTTGTCTACCGAGCAGAGCTTGCCCCGCCGTGCGCGGGCCGCCTGGAACCCCGCATGGGCGATGCGGCGAACCTCCGCCTCATTATAGGACATGATGTCATAACCTTCGCGCAGGCCGTCGGCGGTCTTGCGGAAGCCCTTTTCGCCGAAATAGACGTCACCGTTCGTTTCCCGCACGATCAACAGGTCGATGGCAGCGGCGACTTCGGGCTTGAGCGCCGATTCGTCCGCCAGTTCGGGAAAGACCTTGGCCGGACGCAGGTTGGAAAAAAGGCCCAGTTCCTTTCGCAGCCCCAGGATCGCCTGCTCAGGGCGCAAATGCCGCTCCAGCGCGTCGCAGTCCGGATCGCCCACCGCGCCGAACAGGATCGCATCGGCGCGTTTCGCAGTGGCAAGCGTTTCGGGCGGCAGCGGATGGCCAACCGCCTTGTAGGCCACGCCGCCGACCAGCCCCTCCTCATAGGTCAGGCCGTCGATTGCCAGCGCATCGAGCACCCGCCGTGCCTGCGTCAGGATTTCGGGACCGATGCCGTCTCCGGGGAACAGGGCGATGAGCATGGCGGGACTCCTTTTATTGCGTGCCCGCCCCTTATGGAGACAGGAGCTTTCACGCAACCGCCCTTTTCAGGCGGTCGACCAGCCGCTCCCGCGCGGCGATGACGCTGGCGCGGCGGTCGGTCAGGATCGAGCGTTCGAGAAAGAAGCCCGTGAGGCGCAGCCCGTCGACGATCTGGCCCCAATCGCCCATCCCGCCTTGCAGCAGGAAGGGCGGCAGCGGCAGCAGGCGACTCTCATAGCCGAACGCTCCGGCCCGGCTGACCGCAGCGGCGCTGCGCGGGCTTACGAAGGCAAGATCGGCGGCATTCCCCGTGGCCGCGCAGCGCGTAAGGTCGAGGCCGAAACCCATCTCTGCCAGCAGCAGCATTTCATATCGCACGAGCGCGGCGGCCCAGCCCCGCGCGGCGGGTGCTGCTTCGACGGCATCGAGCAGGGCGGACAACGCGTCGAACAGCGTAGCGTGCGGGGTGCCTTCCGACAGGGCCGCCGCCGTCAGCGCGCAGCTCCATTCGATGGCTGCCGCCGGAAGCGGCTCGGCGTGCAGCGGAGCGCGGCTGTGCGCCAATTCGACGGTCAGCCCCGAAAGCTGCTCTTCGGTGCGCGACCGGAACTGCGCCACAACCGAATTGCCGGGCAGCAATATCGGTCTGAGCACGCGCGACCGCCCGCCCCGCACATATCCCGGCAACAGACCGTGATCGGGCGTCAGCAACCGCACGATCGCGCCATGCTCGCCATGATGGTGCACGGCGCAAACGATGGCGGGCGTGGCGAGCGAAGGCATGGATCAGGGCATAGAGCCATCGCGCGCGTAGCGATAGCGCGGAGCCTTTCCTTACGCCGCGCGATAGACGCTTTTGAGGTTCATGAACTCATGAAGGCCGAACGGGCCCAGTTCACGGCCGTGCCCGGACCGCTTGACCCCGCCGAACGGCGCTTCGGGCGCGGAGGCAAGCATCTGATTGACCGCGGTCATACCCGCCTGGAGGTCGCGGACGAACCGTGCCTCTTCCGCTGCATCGCGAGTCCACACGGACGATCCGAGGCCATAGGGAATGGCATTGGCGATAGCGATGGCGTCATCGGCATCCTTTGCGCGGAATAGCATCGCGACGGGTCCGAAAATCTCTTCCCCCATCAACGCGGCATCGACCGGCACATCGGTCAGGATACCTGCCGTCATGAACGCGCCCGGCCCTTCCACGACTTCCCCCCCGGTCAGGCTTGCGCCTGCGGCCTTCATGCGTGCGATCTGGTCCAGCACCGTGTCGCGCTGCTCCGCACTGGAGAGCGGCCCCATGTCGCTCCCCTCGTCGAGCGGGTCGCCCGCCTTCACTGCCGCCATGGCAGCGGTATAGCGTTCGAGGAACGCGTCGTAGATGTCGGTATGGACGATCATGCGCTTGCCGCAGATGCAGCTTTGCCCCGTGTTCTGGACACGCGCGGTCACCGCTTCCCTGACCGCCTTGTCGAGATCGGCGGACGGCATGACGATGAACGGGTCCGACCCGCCCAGTTCCAGCACCGCCTTCTTGAGCGCTTTGCCCGCCTGCTGCGCGACGGCGCGCCCCGCCCCTTCGCTGCCGGTCAGCGTCACGGCAGCGACCCTGTCGTCCACGACGATCGCAGCCACGGCATCGGACCTGATCGGCAGGTTCTGGAACAATCCCTCAGGCGCGCCGGCCTGCGTCATCATCTCCTGCATGAGCGCGGCGACGCCCTGCACATTGCTCGCATGTTTGAGCAGGCCGACATTGCCGGCAAGAACGCAGGGGGCGAGGAAGCGGACGACCTGCCAGTAAGGGAAATTCCACGGCATCACCGCCAGCACCGGGCCGATGGGGAGCCAGACGAGATCGGCCTTTCCGCCCGATGCCAGCGGGATGCTGCCGCCTTCCAGCATCGCCGGACCTTCCTTGGCGTAGTGACGGAAACAGGCGACGCATTTGTCGACTTCGGCGAGCGCGGACTTCAGCGTCTTGCCCATTTCGTCCGTTGCCATGCGTGCCAGCCGGTCCCGATGGGCGGCGTAGGTGTCGGCCAGCCGCTCCAGCAACGCCACGCGATCCGCCACGTCGCTCTGCCGCCACTGGGCGAACGCCGCGGTAGCCCGGTCCAGCGCCGCGTTCACCGCGTCGCTTGCCATCTCGTCATGTGTGGCGATGGTCTCGCCGGTAGCGGGGTTGACGCTTTTCATCATGGATCATGCTTCCCATCTTGTCTGTCAGCGCCACAAGCGCGCGAACGGCAACAGCGATCCTCGATCCTGGCAGGAAAAGCGTCAGCTATCCTTTTTTTTCCGACCGGAGATATAGCGGGAAATCTCCATTCCGAATTCTTCGGCCAGCCTTTCCCTGATGCCGCCACCACGCACCAGCATACCGGCCCAGCCTGCCCTCACGTCGACCACCTCCACCCGGAAAGACCCGACGGACGCGCCGCTGCCCGCGTCGATCACATCGACCGTCCCGCGCAGCATGTCCGCGCTCGCGCCCAGCAGGATGGCGACGGCGGCATCCGCTGTCTTGAGGTCGTCGATCGTCACCCGAAGGAATACGGGCGTTCCGCTGTCCAGCCGCCAGTCGCGCGTCACATCGCGAATCACCAGCGGGAACATCTGTTTGAAGGGCATGGTCGAATAGGCGTCGCCGTCGAAGGAGCCTGCGGGATAGCTCGCCGGGTCGAGCGGCGGCAGTTGCGCGTCCGCCCGTTTGCGCGCTGCCTTGGCGTCGCTTTCCGCCAGTTCGTCGAGAATGCCGGACGCAAAGGCCAGGTCCATGCCGGTGATCCTGACCGGTTGGCCGACAAGCGCCAAAGGCTGGATCGGCTTGACCTGCCGCGCCTGCGCGCCCGAAGCGAACAGCAGCAACGGCATCAGGGCGGCAAGGCAAAAGCGCATCGGCGGGCGTCTCCGGCAGGAAAGGCCTATCGGAATAACGCCAACGGGTTAAGTCGCCCCTTCCGCCGGTGGTTAACGCTCGGCGCGATCAGCCGTGGAAATAGTCGTAGACCTGCTGCGCCACCGCCTTCGACACGCCCGGTGCGCGTTGCAGGTCGTCCAGCGCCGCGTCGCGCACCGCACGGGCTGTCCCGAAATGCATGAGCAGCGCCTTCTTGCGCGCAGGACCGATACCCGGCACTTCGTCGAGCGACGACACGGTGATCGCCTTGCTGCGTTTCGCCCGGTGCGCGCCGATGGCGAAGCGGTGGGCTTCGTCGCGCAGGCGCTGGAGATAAAACAGCACCGGATGGTTCAGCGGGAAGGTGATCTCGCGCCCGTCCATCAAGTGGAAGACCTCCCGCCCTTCGCGACCGTGATGCGGCCCCTTGGCGACGCCGATCATATTCACGTCTTCTATCCCCATTTCCTCCAGCATCGCGCGGGCGACGGACAATTGCCCCTTGCCCCCGTCGATCAGGACGAGGTCTGGCCATTCCCCGCTCTCACGGTCCGGATCTTCCTTTTGCGCGCGCCCGAACCGCCGCTCGAACATCTCTCGCATCATCGCGAAATCGTCGTTCGAGGTTTCCGGGTTCTTCATGTTGAACTTTCGATAGGCGTTCTTGCGGAAACCCTCCGGCCCCGCCACCACCATCGCCCCCAGCGCGTGTGCGCCCTGAATATGGCTGTTGTCATAGATTTCGATCCGGTCGGGCACGCCCTCCAGCCCGAACGTCTCGACCATCTCCTCCATGATGCGGCCCTGGCTGGTCGTTTCGGCGAGCCGCCGGTCGAGCGCCTCCACCGCATTGCGCTGTGCCTGACTGATGAGGCGGGTGCGTTCGCCGCGCTGGGGCACTTCGATGCGGACGCGGCTTCCCATCCGCTCGGTCAGCGCTTGCGCCATCAGGTCGCACTCGGCGGGTTCGCGATCCGTCAGGATCAGCTTCGGCGGAGGCACTTCCTCATAGAATTGCGCCATGAAGCTCTCCAGCACTTCCTCGGTCGCCACATCGGCGGTGTGGACCGGGAAGAAGCTGCGATGCCCCCAATTCTGCCCGCCCCGGATGAAGAAGGCCTGGATGCACATCGCCCCGCCCTTTTCCGCCAGCGCGAAGATATCGGCGTCGCCCAGCCCCTCGGCATTGATCGCCTGGCTGCCCTGGATGAAGGTCAGCGCTTTCAACCTATCGCGGATGACCGCCGCCTGCTCGAAATCCATCGCGTCCGACGCGGCCTGCATCGCCGTGCCCAGCTTTTTCTGCACCGCAGTCGACTTGCCGCCGAGAAAATCCTGCGCGTCGCGCACCAGTTCGGCATAACCGTCCGCGTCGATGCGGTCGACGCAGGGCGCCGAACACCGCTTGATTTGATAGAGCAGGCAGGGGCGCGAACGGTTGGCGAAGAAGCTGTCGGTGCAGGACCGCAGCAGAAACAGCTTTTGCAGCGCGTTGATTGTGCGCGTCACCGATCCGGCACTGGCGAAGGGACCGTAATAACGCCCCTTCGCCTTGCGTGCGCCCCGATGCTTCTGGACGCGCGGAAAGGCATGGTCTTCCCGCAGCAGGATGAAAGGAAAGCTTTTGTCGTCGCGCAGCAGGACATTGTAGGGCGGGCGGTAACGCTTGATGAGCTGCGCCTCCAGCAGCAGAGCCTCCGCCTCGCTGTTGGTGGTGACGATGGTCATGCTGCGGGTCTGGGCGACCATGCGTTGCAGGCGCTTGGGCAGGCGGTCGACCTGCGTATAGTTGGCGACGCGGTTCCTGAGCGCCCGCGCCTTTCCCACATAAAGCACGTCGCCGCGCGCATCCTGCATCCGGTAAACGCCGGGTCGGATGGGCAGCGTCTTGAGCACGGTGCGGATGGCGGCCGCGCCCGTGTCGATATCCGGCTGGCTGCCGGTCACGGTGTAAGTCGCCTTGTCTTCGTTGAAACGGTCGGGGGATTGCGGGCCGGACATGGGTGTCAGATAGCGTTGCCGGGCTGTTTGGCAATGGCGGTGGGGTTGACCGCGCCGTTTGCGCTCCCATCTACAGCGCCGCGCCACCCGCGCGACTTTCCATATCCTAAAGGGACGCGTTCATGACCGTCAAAGCCTATGGCGCCTATGCCGCCGACAAACCGCTCGAACCCATCGACATCGATCGCCGCGCTGTGGGAGCGGACGACGTGCAGATCGCCATCGCCTATTGCGGGGTCTGCCATTCCGACCTGCACCAGGTTCGCTCCGAATGGGACGGCACGCTGTATCCCTGCGTCCCGGGGCATGAGATCGTTGGCAAGGTGACGGCGGTCGGCGATGCCGTCGACCAGTTCAAGGTCGGCGATCTGGTCGGCGTTGGCTGCATGGTCGATAGCTGCCAGCATTGCGCGTCCTGCGCGGAAGGGCTTGAGCAATATTGCGAGAACGGGTTCGTCGGCACCTATAACGGCCCGACCCCCGACGCGCCCGGTCACACACTGGGCGGCTATGCGCAGAGCATCGTCGTCAAGGACAAGTTCGTCCTCAAGATCGGCCATCCCGAAACGCAGCTCGCCGCCGTCGCGCCTTTGCTGTGCGCGGGCATCACCACCTGGTCGCCGCTTCGCCACTGGAATGTCGGGCCCGGCAAGAAGGTCGGGATCGTCGGCATCGGCGGCCTGGGTCATATGGGCGTGAAGCTGGCCCACGCGCTCGGCGCTCATGTCGTCGCCTTCACCACTTCCGAAGCGAAGCGACAGGACGCGCTCGATCTGGGCGCCGACGAAGTGGTGGTATCGCGCAACGAAGCGGAGATGCAGGCCCATGCCGGCAGCTTCGATTTCATCCTCAACACGGTCGCGGCCAGCCACAATCTCGACCAGTTCACCATGTTGCTGAAGCGGGACGGCACGCTGACGGTGGTCGGCGTGCCAGAACATCCCCACCCCTCGCCCAGCGTGGGCGTGCTGATTTTCGGGCGGAAGTCCATCGCCGGATCGCTCATCGGCGGCATCGCCGAAACGCAGGAGATGCTCGACTTCTGTGCGGAAAAGGGGATCACCGCCGACATCGAGATGATCAGGGCGCAGGACATCGAAACGGCCTATGCCCGAATGCAGAAGAGCGACGTCAAATATCGCTTCGTGATCGATAACGCGACACTGGCCGCCTGAACCGCGAGGCGGGCGCTCCATTGGCGGAGCGCCCGTTCAATAGGGGATGACCGTTCCGTCCCAGGCGAAGCATTGCCCCGACTGTTCCGGCGTCAAACCGTCGAGCACATCGAGAAGTCGCTGCGCCGAACAGTCGGGGGAAAAGAGTCGGCCTGCTGCCACGTTGCGCTGGAACGGCGCTGACAGGCCGGTATCCACCGTGCTGGGATGCAATGTCACTGCTATCGCGTCAGGATTGATGCGGGCAAGCTCGATCGCGACGTTGCGCACGATCATGTTGAGCGCCGCTTTCGACGCGCGGTAGGCGTGCCAGCCGCCCAGCCGATTGTCCGTAATCGAACCCACTCGCGCGGAGAGTGCCGCGAAGACGAGGCGTCCTTCGCGAGGCGGTCGGGCGAGCATGTGCTTGGCGATCAACGCAGGCCCTGTCGCGTTGACGGCGAACAGGCGGGCATAGGAGTCCGCGGTCTGCGCCCTGAGCGATTTTTCCGGCTGGGTGCCCGTATCGTGCAGCATTCCGGTCGCCACGATGATGAGGCGCGGCGGCGCGTCCGCCATCCCCGCAGCGGCGGCTTCCAGCGTTGCCTCATTCTTAAGATCGAACCGAAAAGGCCGCAGCTTCGGCCCGTCCGCAACCGAGGATCGCGCGCCTGCATGGACGATATCGATATCGTCCCTCGCTGCGATCCGGCTCGCCAATGCCGCTCCGATCCCGCCGCTCGCGCCAAATACGCACGCAGACCGTGCCGTTTCGATATCACTCATCAGGGCTAGCTAACCTGCGAGCCCGACAGCCGCCACATGGCCGATCGAACAGCGCCGATACAGCCAAAGCAAAAGAGCCGGCGCGACGAATCGCACCGGCTCTTTTAGCGTTCCACGAACACATGTCGTCAGTTGATGGTGCCGATGCCTCCGATCGCGCGGTCGACCAGAAGCTTGTCGGCCTGGGCATCGTGACCCTGCGCGATCAAGGTTGCGGCGGCAGAGGTCGCTGCGTTGACGGCCTTGGCGCGGATGCCTGCGATGGCGGCGCGTTCGGCGGCGCCGATCTTGTCCTCGGCCATCTTCTGGCGGCGAGCGACCAGTGCCTGTGCATTGACCTTCGCGTCCGCGATCAGGCTTTCGGCCTCATGCTCGGCAGCCTTGCGCAACGCTTCGGCTTCAGCGGTGGCGGCGGTCAGCTTTGCCTCATACTCGCCCTTGAGCGCTTCGGCTTCGGCGCGCAGTCTCGCTGCTTCGGCGAGCTGTTCCTTGATCTGGGCGATGCGACCGTCCAGCGCGCCGCCAATCACCGCGGGCACCTTCTTGACCAGCAAGATCAGGATGAAGACCGCCATCGCGAGGCTTACCCACGCGGTCGCGTCCATGCCGACCGCTCTGGGATCGGTATGCGGCGCAACGCCTTCATGAGCCACGGTACCGATCGGTTCCATACCCTCGGCATGGATCGCCTGGTCGAGGTTAGGCGCGGTGTCCGCGCCATTTTGCTGTGCTGCTGCCTCAGCCATGGGCCAGTGCCGCCTTTACTGCGTTGCGGGCCGCTTCGTCCGACGCTTCCACGCCGGAGATGCGCGCCACCATGTCACGCGCCGCATCGGCGGCGACGGTTTCGATCTGCGTCAAGGCAGCGTTGCTCGCTGCCTGGATGCGGGCTTCGGCAGCCGCGATCTTGGCGGCCACTTCCGCGTCCGCGGCAGCCAACTGCGTTTCCGAAGCCTTCGTCGCATCCGCCTTGGCCTTCGCCACCACCGCCTGCGCGGCGGAGCGGTTCGCCGCATCGCGGACCTTATAGTCGGCTTCGGCCTCGTCGGCACGAGCGAAGGCCGCCTTGGCCGCGTCCAGATCTCCGCTGATCTTCGCGTCGCGTGCGTCCGCCGTCCCCTGCACCTTGGGCACCATGCCAAGGCCGATGACGAAGAAAACGAAGCCGAACGTCAGCAGCAGCCAGAAAATCTGGCTGGCATATGTATCGGCGATTTGCGCGATTTGTGGCATCTTACGGGGTCCGTCCGGTCAGAGGGCGGTAAAAATCAGGGGAGCGGGCAGACCGGCCATTGCCGGACCTGCCCGCGTCCATTTCGTGTCAGGCCACGAACACCAGGATCATGGCGATAACGAACGCCAGCAGACCCAGAAGTTCCGCCGCGGCGAAACCGATGAACAGGCGGCCCTGCTGGCCGTCGGCAGCGCCCGGATTGCGCAGCGCGCCTTCCAGGAAGCTGCTGAACACGTTGCCCACACCGAGGGCGGCGATGCCCGCACCGATCGCGGCCAGGCCAGCACCGAGCAGCTTTGCAGCTTCTGCGTCCATGTCGTAAACTCCCTTGTTAAATCAGAAAAGGTTGAGGAAATCGGATAAAATCTCAGTGCAGGTTCTCGGCATCGTTGAGATAGACCGAGGTCAGCAGCGCGAACACATAGGCCTGGATGACCGCAACGAGCACTTCCAGTGCGCTGATCCCGATCATCAGGATGAAGCTGGCCGTGCCCACCGTGAAGCCGAGAGCGGGCGACGCGTTGGCGCTGTTGATGACGAAACCCGCAAGCACCTTCAGGAGCACGTGCCCGGCGGTCATCGCGACGAAGAGACGCAGGCCGAGGCTGAACGGGCGAACCATGAAGGATACGAGTTCGATGAAGAAGAGCGGCACCACCATCAGCGCCGGCGTGCCGTGCGGCACGAACAGCGAGAAGAAGTGCAGGCCATGCTTGTAGAAGCCCACGATCAGCACGATCGAGAAGCTCATGATGGCGAGCACGCCGGTGGCGGTGAAATGACTGGTGAAGGTGAAGGGGTGCAGCCCGAACAGGCCGAGCGGCAACAGACCCAGCAGGTTCGCCAGCAGAATGAACATGAAGAGCGAAAAGACGTAAGGAATATATTTGCGGCCCTTGTCACCGATATTGGCGATCAGAAGGTTCTTGATGAAGCCGGTCATATATTCGACCGCCATCTGCCAGCGACCCGGCACCAGTTCCCGCTTCATGCCGCCGACCACGAAGATCCACAGCACGATCGCAGCGGCGACCATGTAGAGCGCGCTATTGGTGAAGGCGAGATTGTAACCGCCAACCGACCAATGATCCGTACCGAACAAAGGTTCGATAGCGAATTGATGCATCGGATCGATCTTGCCGGATTCTGCCACGTTGACCCCTGTAACGTTCACGCATTCGGACTTGGGCTTCAGCGTCCCTGTTCGTCGGGACGCTTGACCGTCGTCAATCTTATGATGTTCCTGAACGCCGCCACGATCCCGAGACCGAGGAAGACGAGCAGGAGCCAGGGCGACGTACCGATCAGCCGGTCGAGGACCCAGCCGATCAACGCACCGCCGACAAGACCGCCGATCAGTTCCGCAAGCACCCTGTTGCCGAGGCGAGACCCGTCGTCCGCCTGCTGCTCCCTGGCCCCCTGCCTGACCTTTTCGACACGCTCGGCCTTCGCGATCCGTTCCTCAAGGGAAGCGATCCGCGAGTCCTCGCCCGCCGGGTCCTGTCCGGGTGTATCCGCTGCCATCATCCTGCTCCACAAAGGGTCGATCCCCAGTGGAAGGCGGCATGGCGCTTGCGGCTGCACCCGTCAAGGCGGGCTCGCTTTAGAAAGGGGATGGGGGAGTGTCAACCCGACAGAAAGACGGAAAATTCGCCGTGCCGGGCATGATCGCCAGCCGCTTGCATTTGCGTATTTTCCTATTTAGTTAAATTCGCATGGACAAGATATTCAAGGCTCTCGCGTCGGAACCGCGCCGCCGCATCCTGCATTATCTCGCCACCGAACCGATGACGGTGGGAGAGATCGCCGACAATTTCGAGATGACGATGCCGTCGATTTCCAAGCATCTGGCGGTGCTGCGCGAAGCGGAACTGGTCCGTGAGCAGAAGCACGGGCAATATATGCTCTATTCGCTGATGGCCGATCGGCTGACCGGGCAACTCTACGCGTTTCTAAGCGAATTCTGCCCGGATGCACGCGCTCTGGTCGAGACGCGCCGCAACCGGCGCGGGCGAACCCGCGCTACGGCTGTGGCGAAACCGGATCAGTCCGCGCCCGCGCAGTAGGAAGGCAAGGCAACCGCAGCGCCGCCCTTTGTCTGCCAGGCACCAGCACCGATTCGATAAGCCTGCCCCTGCCTCAGGCGGCCCAATGTCTGGCAGGCCGTCGCCGCCGCCACATCCTGCACAGTAACACCGCGCTGGCTGGCAAGCTGAGTATAGGCGGCGCGGCGCTTGATGTTGATGGCGTCGACTTCCGTCCGCACGTCCGCACCGACCGATCCCGCGATGCCAAGATAGCCATCGGCCTGTTCCCCCACCGTCCCGGCGTTCATCGCGGCGGCAACCGCACCCGATTGCGCGCGGGCGGGCGCGGAAAGCACCATGCCACCGGCCAGAGCGACCGCTGCACCGGCGGCGATCAGGATGATCTTGCGTGTCATTGCGGGAACAGCTCCGGGTTGTTCTGGATGAGCGACTGGGCGTCGCGTTGCAGGCGGACGACGACTTCCTGCTGCACCTTGACGTTGAGGTTGATCTCGATCGGCTTGTCGGGCGCTTTCACCTGAATGCATCCCCCCAGCGATAGGCCGGCTATCCCGGCGATGATGATGGCGCGCTTTCTCATTTCGGCTCCCCGTTTCGCTTAATGTCGCTGTCCAAAGGCTGAACTGCAAGCCCCTGCCGGTCGGTCACGCGCATCTTTTCCTGCGTCTGCTTGCCGATTTCGTCCCTGATGGTCTGCGTGGGATCGATATAGGACTGCGCGGTTTTCAAAAGGCCGCGGAAAGGCGCGGAAATCTTCACGTTGAAAATGAAGGGCAAGCCGATGAAATTGCGGGCGAGACCGGCGGGCGCATCGCCGATCTTACCCCGATTGATGCCGTTGAAGACGACATTGGTGACCATCTCCCCGTCGAGAGCGCCGTCCATCAGGATGCTGAGGCACTTATATTGCAGGTTCTTGAGCGCATCGAAGGCGATTTTGCCCATCGCGCCCAGATCCTCGTTAGATACCGGGCCGACATAGGATAACACGCCGCCCTGCCGCTTGGGGTCGCAAGGAATAGTAGGCAGCACGCCTTCGGGCATGATGAGCGGGGGCAGCCCCTGCTGCCGCGCGACCAGAACGCCGCCCGAAACACGCCCGCCCTGCGCATTGAAGATCAGCGGCATGATCCCGTCGAAAGTACCGGTCGCGGAGATGTTTTCCAGTTCCATAGCCTGGATGAAGGCGCCCGCGTCCAGGCCGATGACGCGGAACGTCATATAGCGATCCACATCCGCCGAAAAGTCCATCGTCGTGGGCAGCAGCACCAGCTCCCCGCCCGAAAAGGGCCATCCGCCCCCTTCTATCCGTATCTTTTGCCCCGGTTCCAGATGATAGCGAACGATGCCGTTCCGCGCCTCGACGCCCGGATTGACGGATGCGATGCGTACTTCCTGCCCCGGCGCGGAGACGAGGCCGATGAGATCGGTGAAGCGGATTTCGCCTGACAGCCCTGCAACCGGGCCGAAAGCGGCGGCGAAGCTGGCATTGTCGGTGCGGAACGTCCCGGTGCTGCGGACGTCGGACCCGGTCCAGTCGATCCGCCCCTGCCCCGTCACCGTCGCCGCGACATTGGCAACGACGCCCACGGTGAGGCGCGTCACATCCTCAGGCTGAAGCGTCGGACCGAAGTTGATGCCACGTACGGCAAGATCGGCATGACCGCGCCCGCTTCCCAGATCGTGGGCGATCGACACGTCCGCCACTTCGATGCCGCCGCGCGGCGTTGTGAGCTTGCCCGATGCGGTTATGCGCCCGGCCTTCATCGTAAGCTCCGCGTCGGGAATGGCGAGCGGTTCGAACCGCGCCGGGGACGCGGCATCGCGCACGTGCGTGGCGGCGCGTAGCGTCAGCGCGCCCGCTGCAAAGCGCCAGTCCCCCTTCCCTTCCTCCAGGATCAGCGGCACCGATCCGATCCGGCCGCCCAGTCCGCTGACCGTGCCGGCAAAACCCTGCGCGCCCGGCGCGCCTTCCAGAGCCGCCGCCGACAGGCGCACCGGCGATTCGCCCGCACCGATGCGCAGCGACGCACCCGCCAGGGCGATACGGTTACGACCCAGCGCGAAGCTGGCGCGGTCGGCTTCGAGCCGCATCGGGCTGTCTCCGCTCCGCCCGCCGATCGCGAGGTTGCGAGCGACCATGCCCCCCCGCAGACCCGATCCGCCCAGCGCCAGCATCGCGCCACCGTCCAGCGGGCACAGAGTCTGCCGCGTCGGTCCGACCGTGAAGCTGGCGTAGCGCAATTCATCCCACGCCACCGCCGCACAGTCGGGATTGACCGCCAGCGATCCATCGGGGGCGATTCGGCCCGCAATCGGCATGACAAGCCCACGCACACGGCCATCGGGCAACGGTCCGTCGAGCCGAACGGTGGTTGTAAAACGGGTCGTCCCGCTGCGATCGGCGACGAACCGCACGCGATCCAGCGCCAACCGCGCGTCGCCCGCGCCATAGGGATCCACGAACAGATCGCCGCCAAATCCGCCTGCCGGACGCCGCGCCAGCCGCAAGGCCCCATGCGGCAATCCACCGCCGCCGGTCGTGAAAGATCCGTCGAGCGCCCAGTCGAGGCCGCCACGCCGCCCTGGCCAGCCCAGCGTCAGGCTGCTGCCCTCCCCCAACCCCACACGCGCACCGCTAGCGGAAGTGAGCGCGCCATGGGTCACGGTCAGGCTGCCCCGTCCCGCCTTCTGGCGCAATGCGAAGCTGGCTCTCATCCGATTGCCGCGTTCCGCCTGCCGAACCGACGCTGCCATGCGCTCCACCAGCGGCCCGACCGGCGTCGTCCTGCTGCTGGCCGTGAACGATGCGAGCGCGTCCCGTCCCGTGCGTCGCAGGTCTTCGCCGCTCAACTGCCCGCTGGCGCCGACCGCGCCGTCGCGCAATGCCCATTCGCCGCGAAGCAAAGCGTCGCGCATGGCCATCCCTGCGCCGCCCAGCGCCTTGGCCGCGACCGTCGCGCGCCCCTTCGTCTCCTTCGCCGTCCCCTCGAACGACAAGCGACCTTCGGGCTTTGCAAGCGTCACCAGGCTGGCGCGCAGCGCGTCGCCCTTAAGATCCGCCTGCCCCTGCCAGTGTTCCAGCGCCGGGCCGAGCGTCACGTCGACAATCCCCTTAGGTCGCGCCAAGCTGAACCCTGCATGCGGACAACCGATCGCGCCAGCCTCGACCGGTCCCCGGAGGCGGGGTCGCCCGCCGCCGGTCGTTACGTCCATCACCGCCCGGACACCGGTCGCGCCGCATCCCACGACATTGCCTTTTGCCATCGCAGCGGCCAGCCTGCCGGTGAAGCCCGAACGCAGGTTGCCGTTGCCGTTCACTTGCATACCGATTCGGCCAGCCACGGTGTCCAGCGTCAGCCGCGCATCCTGCAATCCCAGCACAAGGTCAGGCAGGCGGAACGGCTCGGTCGAGGCGGGACCGCGAAACTTGTCCACTTCGCCCAGTTCGAGGACGCCGTTACGGATGGCGCCACGCAGTCTCACGCCACCCGCGCGCACTGCGGCAACGTCCGGCGCCAGTCCGGAAAAGCTGATATCGACTTCGACCCAGCGCGCCGTCAGATCGGGATGGGCGGGATCCCCCAGCACGAGATTTTCGATTCGCTGCGTGCGCAGCCCCACATCCACAAGATCGTAGTCGGCCTGTACGTCGCGGCGCGCGAGTTCGCGGTTGATGAAGTTCTCGGCGATGGGGGATCGCTGCGTCCACAATGCGATCAGTGCCAGGGCGAGCGAACCGGTGCCGACGCCCAGCCAGCGCGCCCACCCCCGGCGCACCCTGTCTTCACGGCCCGTTTCTGTCATTTTTCCTGCCAACCCCGGTTGCCGTCCCGCGCATCCGTGACGCAACCATAACGTCCGGTTCCCCCTTAATATCCTTGCCGCCCAAATCCGCAACGCATAGCGTCATGCCTCAGGGGCCAAAGACAAACGGGACAGACGAACAGGGGGAAGAGTCGCTTGGCCGATACAGATGTGAAAATCGCGCACGACGGCGCCGGGCATCGCGCGCGCCTACGTCAGAAGCTGGCGGATAGCGGCGGCGACGCGCTGCACGACCATGAACTGATCGAATATCTGCTCGCGCTCGCCATTCCGCGTCGCGACACCAAGCCATTGGCCAAGGCGCTGTTGCGCGAATTTGGCGGTATCGGCCGGTTGATGACCGCCGATTGGGCACAGATCGGTCGCGTCCCCGGAATGGGCGACACCAGCATCGCCGCGATCAAGATCGTGCAGGCGACGGCGCTTCGGATGCTGCGCAACGAAGTCGCGGCGCAGCCTGTGCTGGCGGGCTGGCAGGCGCTGCTCGACTATCTGCGCGCCGACATGGCCTATCTGACGGTGGAGCGTGTGCGGGTGCTGCACCTCAACAGCCGGAACATGCTGATCCGGGACGAGCATATGGGCGACGGGTCGATAGACCAGGCGGCGATCTACACGCGGGAGGTCATCAGGCGCGCGATCGATCTGGGATCGGCGGCGCTCATCCTCGTCCACAATCATCCCAGCGGCTCGCCCGAACCGAGCCGGCAGGATATCGACGTGACGCGCCAGATCATCGATGCGGGCAAGCGGCTCGGCATCGGGGTCCACGACCATGTCATCATTGGGACGCAGGGGCATGTCAGCCTGCGCGCCAAGGGGCTGCTGTGAAGCGTCAGCCCAGCCACCGCCGGGCCAAAGAAGAGCGGGCGATCAGCATCGACAGCCCCCATGGCCCTGCCAGCGCCAATGCCAGCAGCCAGGGTCTGCCGAGATAAGGCGTCAGATAATGGATGACGGCGACATGGACATACATGATCGTAAGCGACGCCCGCCCGAGCGCTGCGAGCGGCGCGGCGACCGGTGCAATCCGGGATGACAGGCGGAAGACCAGCAGCGACGTGGCGACGCCCGCCGCCATCGACAGCACCGGCCATCCGTAATCCCCGGCCTTCATGTTGAGCGTCGGAAAGACGCCCGCCAGCCCCGCGGCCGACAGCAAGGCCAGCGGTACGATCATGGCCCTGCGCCAACGCACCTGGCCCCATGCCTTCCCGACCCACAGCAGCACGACTGCCATCGGCACGCTCAACAGGCCGAGCGGCGAAACGTCGGTCCACCACCCAAGCCCGTAGGCGAGCGCCACGACCGGCAACAGGATCAGGCTCCATCGCCGATCCAGCGGATCGGGCAGGCGACCGATCAATAAAGTGAACACGATGCGCGCGACGATCAGGCACGGCACGAACCAGAAGATCGTGAACGGCCCCCGCAGCCACGATCCGCCCAGTAGCACCGCCCACAGATCGCCGGGCCATTGGTGAAAGATCGGCACGCCGCCCTTCATCCGCTCGATCGTCCGGTCGGCGAGGATCAGCAGCACCAGCCATGCCGCATAGGACCGCATCTGCGCCGCCAGCAATCGCCGCGCGAATGCGCCGGATGACTGCGGTCGCGCCAGCATCCCCGACAACAGGAAGAAGAGCGGCATGTGGAAGCTGTACATGGCGTCACGCACGCCCCCGCGCGTCCATATATGGCCCACGACCACCGCGACAATGCCGATGCCGCGCGCGACATCCACCCAGTCCAGCCGCTCAGTCGCCGGGCGCGGCGCGCGCCTTTCGTCCCCCCTGTTGTCCATTGCCCCCTCGCCCTATAGGAAGGCGCGTTCGCGTCAACCGCCCAACCCCATCCGATCGGACTGCCCCTTGCCTTTGCTTACCGACCATGTCCTGTTCATCGACGGCGAGGCGCTGATCCTCGACAAGCCTGCCGGTCTGCCGGTGGATGCGCCGCGCGACGGGTCGATGTCGCTGGAAAATCACCTGTCCTCGCTGACTTTCGGCTTCCAGCGTTGGCCGCTGCCCGTCCACCGGCTGGACCGCGATACGAGCGGCTGCCTGCTCCTTGCCCGCAATCCCAAGGCGCACAAGCGCTTCGCGGGGGCGTTCGAGGCGGGAACCGTGGTCAAGCGCTATGTCGCGGTTCTGGACGGCATCCCGGCAGAGGATGAAGGAACGATCGCGCTGTCGCTCAAGAAAGTCAGCACAGCGGCACAAGGCTGGCGCATGATCGCTGCAAAGGCGGGCAAGGCCGCCGTCACCCATTGGCGCAAGATCGGCGAGCATGACGGTCGCGCGCTCGTCGCCTTCACGCCGGAAACGGGACGTACGCATCAGATTCGCGTTCATGCGCAGCACGGCCTCGGCTTCGGCATCGTGGGCGACCCCGTCTATGGCCGGGGAGAAGGGCCGATGCTGCTCCACAGCCGGTTCCTGAGCGTGCCGCGCGGCGACAAGCCGCCGGCGCAAGCCACCGCGCCCCTGCCCGCAACCTTCGCTGCGGCAGGTTTCGCGCCTGAGATGCTGGACGATGCCGGGCTTTGACATACCGGAGGACGCGCTGGAGGAGCGCTTCGTCACCGGCGGGGGGCCGGGCGGCCAGAATGTGAACAAGGTGGCGACGGCGGTGCAGTTGCGCGTCAACCTGTTCCGCCTCAACCTGCCGCTCCACGCCTATCGCAAAATCAAGGAACTGGCGGGATCGCGGCTGACCTCCGCCAACGAGATCGTGATCCAGGCAAACCGCTTCCGCACGCAGGACGCCAACCGGCAGGACGCACGCGAACGGTTGGCCGACATGATCGCCAAAGCCCACGAACGCGACGCCCGCCGCATCGCCACCAAGCCCGGAAAAGCCGCCAAGGCTCGCCGCATCGACGCCAAGAAAGCCCGCGGATCGGTCAAGCAGGCGCGCGGCAAGGTGCGGATGGATTGACGGGGATGCCACAGGCTGACGTCCGAAACTGGCTCGCGCGCGCAAGCGTCGGCCTTCCCCTCTGCATCGTCGCGGCGATCGCGGTGGGGATGATCGGCGTCGTCATCGATGCCGTGCACGACAAGCGTGCATTCAGCGCGTTTCTCTTCATCCGCCAGGATTTCGCCCCCGCTATCCTGATCGCGCTGCTGGCGCGCTATGCTCTTCGGCCCTGCGAGGCATATCGCGTGCTGGCCTGGACAGATGCGCTGGCCAGGCGACCTTGGATCGTCCCCTGCCTGCTGGTCGTGCTTTGTTGGGCGGGTCATCGTTGGCTTTTGCAGGGCTATGACCTGACGCGCGACGAACAGATGACCGCGTTCGACGCCGCCATCTATGCGCACGGGCGCCTGTTCTGGCCGATCGGCCAGGAATGGCGGCCCTATGCGCAGGCGCTGAACCAGTTTTTCATCCTGCCTGTTGCCGACCGGCAGGCATGGGTTTCGGGCTATCTTCCCATCAACGCGCTGGCACATGCCATCATGGGCCGCATCGGGCTGGCCGGACTGGTCAGCCCGCTCTTTACCGGGATCGGCGCTCTGGCGCTCTGGCGCGTGACCGTCAGACTTTGGCCCGACGACCGGCAAGCATCCGCGGTGGCCATGCTCCTCTATGCCGGATCGTCGCAGGTGGTCGTGCAGGGAATGACAAGCCACGCTATGGCGGGGCATCTGGCGCTCAACATGCTCTGGCTGCTTTTTTTCCAGCGTGGCGGCTGGAGCCATGCCGGCGCGATCCTGATCGGTTTTCTCGCGACCGGTCTGCATCAACCGATCTTCCATCCCCTCTTCGTTTTCCCCATCCTGACCGGACTGCTTTTTCACAGACGCTGGCGGATCGCCGCCGTCTACGCCGTAGCCTATGCGGCGATCGGCATCTTCTGGTTCGCATGGCCCAACCTCATAGTCGATCTCGCAGGCGGTCCCCTGGCGGGGATTTCCAGCACCGGCGACCGATTGGGCTATGTCGAGAGGATCACCGCTCTGCTCCGCGATTTCGGCCCTGCCAGTCTGTGGCTGATGGCGATGAACGTCGTGCGCTTTGTCGTCTGGCAGCACCTTCTTTTCGTGCCACTGGTCGCTGCCGGCGCGACGCTGGCGTGGCGGCAACCGCTCGTGCGGCCATTGGTGGCCGGCATCCTGATCCATCTGATACTGGTCGGTCTGCTGCTCGCCTATCAGGGCCATGGTTGGGGCTATCGCTATTTGCATGGCGTCATCGGCAGTTGCTGCATTCTGGGGGGCTATGGCTGGCGCATGGCGCGACCGCTCTGGCCCTCGGCACGAGTATGGAATGGAGGCAACTCTTTCACCTTTGCCGTCCTCATGCCGATGCATATGACAATGGCCGCGTGGCTGACCGTCCCCTACGCGCAAGTGGCCAGCGCAATCGGACGCCTTCCGGCGGACGCCGTCATCGTCGACGATGGCGCAGTCGCCTTCGGCGCAGACCTTGTAGTCAATCGCCCCGATCTGTCGAACAGACCGATCCGCCTGCTTGCAAGTGAACTCGATACGGCTCAGGCAGCAGCGCTTTGCCGGCACCGCCGCATCCTGTTAGTGGATGCTACGGCTCTCTCGCCCATCGGTCGGGCGATAAACGCAGAGCCGTCAGGCGCTGCGCATATGCGAGCGCTGCGGGCCGCCTGCCCCCCGGGTCATTAACCCCTCCGCCAGGTCACAGACGCGCCGCGCCATCGCATCCCAGCGATAGCGACGCCGGGCATAGGCGGCCATCTTCTCGCGGTACGCAGCGTCCACCCTCGCCTCGTCAATCGCCAGTGAAGCGGCAGCGGCGTTTGCCTGAGGCCGGTCAATATCGATGGCGAGCGGCGTGAGGAATTGCGACCCGTCCGGGTCCGCTCTCGCGCTTTCGGCACCGCAGATGACGGGCAGGCCGCAGGCCATGGCCTCCTGAACGACCAATGGATAACCCTCACCTACGCTCGGCAGCAGTAGCAGGTCGCTCGTCCGATACAGGTCCGCAAGCGCCACGCCCGAAACGTCGCGCTTTACAGTCACGTTAGGTAAATTCCAGCGATCCGGATCGATCGGCCCTCGACCCGCCAGCAGGAAGTCGAGATCTGGACGAAGACGGGCGAGCGCCTCGATGGTGGCCAGCCCCTTCTTTTCGACGAACCGCCCGGCGAACATGATCCTGCGTCGGCGGCCTGGTTCCGCCGGAGCGGCAACCGCATCGCCTGCGTAAAAGATATCGGTGTCGACACCGTTGAAAAGCATTTGGGGCGGTGCCGCGAAGTGGACGCCCGAAAAATGCCGACATGTCGTATCGCTGATGAAGATGACCTGATCCGCCGCGGCCAGCATCCTTCTTGCCACCAGGCGGTCGGCGAGTTTCGCTACACCCCGAAGAAGGCGGCTCCTAAGCGGCAATTCGCCCACATGCTGGATCAGCAGCACGGGCCTGCGGCGCGCCTTAGCGAAGACCAATGCAGCAATCGTGGGCACGTAAAGAGCATCGTGGATCACCACCGCATCTGCATTGCCGACAGCGCGCCACAATCTGCGGAATGAGGATAGAGACGGCAACGGCATGGGAAGCCCGGTGGCGCGCTCTATTCCGTTCCACGCAGACAGCGCGATCGGCGCCGCCGTTTCCGCCGCGCACGGTTCGCCTGCCGCCGCCCAGAAAAGGCTATGCCCTTGCCCGGCGAAAGCGCGGCAAAGATGTCCCGCCACGCGCTCGATACCGCCACCATGGCCTTCGAAGAAATGCGTAACGGTCAGGATGCGCATCGGCCTTACATCGGCTCCCATCGCATCGTGATTTCGAGGGGATTGGGGAATGCTGTGGCGAAGGCACCGCGACGATATTCGCCGCCTGTCGTCTCCGCGATGCAATAGCCACTGCGCTCGGCCAGAGACTGCCATTCCGGTAAGGACAGATAGTCGGCCTTGACCATCCCGGAGAAAGGCGTGTTCCCGACGAAATCGAGAAGAGCGAGCCGGATATGATTGTTGCTGAAGTCGGGTATCCGGGAGCCTTTCAAAGATGCAATCATGCCCCACCTCTCTGGGCAAGCGCCGCCGGGCCTTCTGAGAGAATTGCCCATCGGCTCGCTATGAAATTGATGACACTCATACTCGCCGTCGAAATCGGTGCCGCTGCTAGCATCGAAAGGTGAATGCCATCGATCAGTGCCCATAGAAAAACCCATTGGATTGGAATATTGGCAAGCAATGCAGCGGCGTAGCGGATGAATCCCCGCCACGTCATTATTGTGCAGAACGTGTACCGGCTGTGCAAAACGAAACCCACCACCACCACAATGGCAAAGCTCGAAAGCAATGCGCCGCCATATCTTAGCCCGACGAGGTCGGACGCGACGAGTATAAGGTTGTGAACGCCAAAACATGTGGCGGAGACACCGCCGAAGCGAACTATTCTGGCGATAGTCACAGGGATGCCGCTTTCAAGCAACGGACAAGATAAATACAGCCATTATAGTCGCTCACCTGGTGGGGCGTCAGTTTGTCCTCGACCCACGCCCGCGCGTTCATAACTACCGCCAACGCGTTTGCGAGCACACCACCCACGACAGGAACTCTGCGAACCGCCCACGCGAAGCCCGTCAGGCGGATAATGGTCGTCGTGGCGAGGGGCCCGACGATCGACACCACCTCGTGCACCGCAAAGCCGCGCTGCTCGATATCATATTGAAGCCCGGTGCGGGTCCAGCGGCGGTGGTCTTGCGGGTGGGGATGGTAGAGCCAACTGCCATGCGTCGACAGGATGAGGGTGCCGTCATGCTTCATCGCCCGCATGGCCTCGGCGAAATAGAGGTCGAGATCGGCGACATGCTCCAGCACCTGCATCGACATCACGACGTCGGCTTGGCGAATGTCCTGCGGCAATCGCCCATCGGGTCCGATCGTCACATCTGCGTCCGAAGCGAAATCCGCGCCGCAATAGTCGAGGCCGCGCTTTTCGACCAACGCGCGGTAAGGCATGACGCCACAACCGAAGTCGAGCGCTTCCCCGCCGACACGAACGTTCGCTAGCATCCTGTCCAACTCCCGGCTCAACCCGCGCAGGACAAGCCAGTCAGTATCCCATATCCGCGGCGCACGGCGACGGGTCGCATCGTCATGATGCACGATAACGTCCCCTTCCCCCGATAACGGTAGCGAATGTCGCATCATGTCCGGCCACGATCGACAGCAGAAAACCGCCGAACATGGTTTGCAGGCCCGTCGTTCCCAGTGCCACCGTCATCACAAGGGGAACGATGTTGGGCAGCGCCCTGAAACTGCTTTGCGACCAATAGGCCGTGATGACGACCAGCGATACCGCCGCCACGATCATCATCGCGGCGCCCGCACTCAATAGATGTTCAAGAGACAGCAGATGCGACCAGCGTTCGAGCATGGGGCGGGATGGGCGATAGCCTTCCCTCACGCCCAGCAGATGCGTGGCAGCCGCCATGATGCCAGCCATATGCCCGACAACGAACATGAAGCCCGCGATCACCCCCCAACTCGCTCCGAAGGGGCCGTCACCGGTTAGCAGACCCAGGAGATGCGCCAACGTTACGGCGAAGACGATGCAGGCACCGCCCATCGCCGCCAACGCCGGAACGCCGAACACCCAGGTAGGACTCAACATCAGGAGGTAGCGCAGATGGCGCCAGCCGTCGCGCCAGGGGCGAAGATGCGGTGCGCGGTCGCGCAGATCGACGGAAAGGGTCGCGGGCACTTCTGCGATATGGAATCGGCGCAGACTCGCCTTGATGACCATTTCGCTCGCGAACTCCATCCCGCTGCCGGACAGGCGCAGCGCGATGAAACAGTCTTTGGTGATCGCGCGCAAACCGCAATGGGCGTCGCTGATGCCGGACCGGAAAAAGATGTTGAGGATGCCGGTCAGGACCGGATTGCCGATATAGCGGTTCTTCCACGGCATAGCCCCGGGCGCGATCGAACCCTTGAACCGCGACCCCATGCACAGGTCCGCACCGGCAAGCAGTTCGCCGATCATAGGAACCCCATCGGTGAAGTCGTAACTGCCGTCGGCATCGCCCATCAACAGATAGCGCCCGAACGCCCCCTCCCCGCCGCCGATCAGCGCCGCGCCATAGCCTCTTCGTGCGACCGGCACGACCCGCGCGCCCCGGTCGGTGGCGATCGTTTGACTGCCGTCCGTCGATCCGTTGTCGGCAACGACGATTTCGCCGAAGAGGCCATATCGTTCCTCGATCATCGCGAGCGCGCGTTGCGCATTGGCGATGCAGTGCGGCAGGCTGACAGCTTCGTCGAGGCAGGGCATGACGATCGACACGTCGATCGCGCGCGCTGCCCCCTTCAACTGGGAGAGGCCAAGACCGGCTTCAACGAACATCATCACCCCCGCAAGATTGGCCGATGAAGCGATAGAGGCTTTTGGTTAACGCTTTCTTGCGGACTGGCCGGGCAACGCGCGACGTCCTATATGCGCGAAATGTACGATTTTGCTCCCACCGACGCCGCCGACCGGCAATCCCTCCACGCCGACCTTCTGTCCGCCGCCGATGCGCTGACGGCGGGTGAGCCGGACGGCATCGCCAACATGGCCAATCTGGCCGCGCTCATCTGGCAGTTCCTGCCCAATCTCAACTGGGCGGGCTTTTATCGGATGGTGGGCGATGAGCTGGTGCTCGGGCCGTTCATGGGGAAGCCCGCCTGTATCCGCATTCCGCTGGGCCGGGGCGTGTGCGGCACGGCTGCCGCGACGCGTGAGACGCAACTGGTAGAGGATGTCCACGCTTTCCCCGGCCATATCGCCTGCGATGCTGCAAGCGCTTCGGAAATCGTCGTGCCGATCATGCATGAGGGACGGTTGATCGGCGTCCTCGATCTCGACAGCCCGGTGCCTGCCCGTTTCGACGCGGACGACGCGCGAGCGATGGAAACGCTGGTGGCCAAGGTCGCCCCCCGGTTGGGGTAAGAAGCCGCCCCGTTTCGGGACAGGCCGCCGCCGCCCGACCCGTGGATGGGCGCGGATCATCATGCTAAACGACGCGTTAACTTGCGATCAGCGCACCCTACGACCGGTGCGCAACAGGGAGCGTCGTGATGAAGATTTCCGCTTGCTTGGGCCTGGGGGCTGCCGCGTTGACCTGGGCCGTATCCGCTCCTGCCTTGGCCAATGGATCTGCTGCCGGCAATTGGAGCGGTGCGCCGCGCACCGTCGCGATGACGCGGCCGGGCAACGGATGGCAAGGCGGGCATCGCTGGGGACCGCGCCATCAGGGCCGCTGGTATGCGGGCTGGCGCGCGCCGGGCGGCTGGAACGCTTATCGCCGTCCGGTGGTGGGCTATGTCCTCCCGCGCTACTGGGTCAGCCCGAACTATTATATCGCCAACTACGGCGCATATGGCCTGCCCGCGCCGGCCTATGGCTATGGCTGGTCGCGCTATTATGACGATGCCGTGATGACCGATCGCTATGGCCGGGTTACGGACTATCGCAGCGACATCGACTGGGACCGCTATGAGGGCGGTTACGGCCCTGACGATGACTACGCCTATGACTCGCCGCGCCGCGACAATGGCGTGGGCGGCGCGGCCATCGGAGCGGCGGTCGGCGGTGTCGCGGGCAACCGCATCGCCGGTCGTGGCAACCGTACCGCAGGCACGTTGATCGGCGCTGGCGTCGGCGCGGTCGCAGGGCTGGCCATCGACAGGGCGGAGGACGGATCGCGCCGTGACGGCCCGCCGCCGCAGCATCGTCGCGCCGGCGCATCCTACGATAGCGATTACGATTATGGCGACGACAGCGTCACCACGCACAACGATTACGAAGGGCGCTGGACGGGCACCTGGACGACCGATGACGGGCGGCAGGTCAGCGGCACCTACGATGGCCGGTTCGAGGGAGAGGTGCGCGGTGCGGGCGTCGACTATGCCGTTCCGCCTTATGCTGCTGCGCCGCACTGGGGGGCAGGGCCTGCGGGCGGTTATGTGTCGGGCGGCTATTATTATCCCGCCCCCGTCGTGACCACCGTGACCGTGCAACCCGCCGTCACGACTACCACGACGACCACCTATGTCACCGAACGGGTCGCCTATCGCAGGCCGATCCGCCGCCGCGCGGCCTGTCGCTGCAAATAAAGAAAGACCGTCGCGCCGCCGCTTCTGGCGCGGCGCGGCGGTCGCGCCTTCAGCGACCGAGGATTGCCGCCAGTTCCTGCGGCATCGGCGCTTCCATACTGCTCGTGGGCGCGGCGCTACCCGCTTCGCCCTTGGGCTCGAACGGCACCCATCCCTGGCGGCTCAGTTTTTCCAGCGGGCGGTAGCGCACCTTGTACTGCATCCGTTGCGACCCCTCGACCCAGTAACCGAGGTAGACATAGGGCAGTCCCGCCGCAGCCGCGCGGGTCAGGTGATCCATGATGATGTAATTGCCCAGCCCCTGCCGGTGGGGCAGTTCGGTATCGAAGAAGCTGTAGATCATCGACAGACCGTCGCCCTGCCGGTCGGTCAGGCACGCACCGACCAGCTTGCCCGGTCGCCCGCCCACGCCCGCTTCGCGGTATTCGACGACATAGCTGTCGACAGGGGTCTGCTCGACCATGTCGGCAAAGTCCATCTCGTCCATTTCGGTCATCCCGCCGCCGGGATGACGCGCGGTGAGATAGCGCTGAAGCAGCGCATATTGCTCTTCCGTCGACCATGGCTTGCACGCCGTCACCTGAAGGTCGCTGTTGCGCCGGATGAGCTTGCGCTGGGTGGCATTGGGCCGGAACTGCTTCGCCACCACGCGGACCGATACGCAGGCCGAACAATCGGCGCAGCTCGGACGATAGGCCACATTCTGGCTGCGGCGGAAACCGATGCGGCCCAGCGCATCGTTCAGTTCCGACGCATTGTCGCCGCTGAGCTCGGTAAAGACCTTCCGTTCGCTCTTGCCCGGCAGATAGGGACAAGGCGAGGGATTGGTGACGAAGAAGCGCGGAAAACGGAACGCGGCAGTCACGCCTCGTTCCCCGATTCTACCGTCCGCGCCATGCCCGTCATCTTGCCGTTATGCATGGCCCGAACCCGCGAGAAAAGGGGATTTACCACGAAAATTTCACGCCGGTGACAGGTTACGCCACCTCGATCGGCGCCACCTCATACCCCGCCGCCTTGAGCGCCGCGATCAGCCGCTGGAGATGCTCGCCATCGCGCGTCTCGCACTCCACGTCGAGGCTGAGCCCCTTGGCCGGCAGGTTGGTGAAAATGCGCTGGTGCGACAGTTCGAGGATGTTGACCGCCTCCTGATCGAAGATGCGCGCAACATGGAACAGCGCGCCGGGACGATCCTGAAGGATGATGCGCAGCCGCGCCAGCCGCCCCGACCGCGCCAGATCGCGCAGCAGCACGTTGGCGAGCAGCCGCGTGTCGATATTGCCGCCCGTCAGCACCAGCCCGACATTGCGCCCGACGAACCGCTCCCTGTGAGTGAGCAGCGCCGCGAGCCCCGCCGCGCCTGCGCCTTCCACCACCGTCTTTTCGATCTGGAGCAGCAGGCTGACCGATTCCTCCAGCGTGCGTTCGGTGACCAGCAGCACGTCGTCGGCCAGCCGCTCCACCACGCGCCGCGTGATTTCGCCGGGCTGCTTGACCGCGATGCCCTCCGCCAGCGTATCGCCGTCGCACGCCAGTTCGCCGCCCTTGATGAAGCTGTACATCGAAGGATAGAGTTCGGCCTGCACGCCAATCACCTGAATGTCCGGCTTCATCGCCCGCGCCGCCGTCGCCATGCCCGAAAACAGCCCGCCGCCGCCGATCGGAATGACCAGCGTGTCGATTTCCGGCGCGTCCTCCAGCATCTCGAGCGCAACCGTGCCCTGCCCCGCCATGATATCGGGCTCGTCAAAGGGATGGACGAAGGTCAGCCCCTGCTCCACCTCCAGCTTGCGGGCATGGGCGTAGGCGTCGTCGAACTTTTCGCCATATTGAACCACGGTCGCGCCATGGCTGCGCGTCTGCGTCACTTTCACGATGGGTGTCGTCGTGGGCATGACGATGGTGACGGGAACGCCCAGCCGCTTGCCGTGATAGGCAAGGCCCTGCGCGTGATTGCCCGCCGACGCGGCGATGACGCCTTTCGTCTTCGACGCTTCGTCGAGTTGCAACAGCCGGTTGAGCGCCCCGCGTTCCTTGTAGGCGGCGGTGAACTGCAGATTCTCGAACTTCAGATAGACTTTGCAGCCCAGCATGTCCGACAGCGTCTTGCTGATCAGCGTCGGCGTCTTGACCACCGCGCCCGCGATCCGGGTGCGCGCGGCGAGGATATCGTCGACGGTGATGGGCAGCGGCAATGCGCTTTCGATCCTTGCGAGCGTGTTCATGGCCGCCGCCCTAGACGAAAATTGCCCGCGAAGGAACTGGCACTGTCGGAAAACTCGCCTTATGGCGGGGCTGCACGCATCAAATGCACGAGGCATATGGCTAACATCGCGTTTATCGGCCTGGGCGTCATGGGCGGACCCATGGCAGGGCATCTGGCGCAGGCGGGACATGATCTCACCGTCTACAACCGTTCGATCGGCAAGGCGAAGGTGTGGGCGGAAGCCTATGGCGGCGCGGTCGCGATCACGCCGGCCAAGGCGGCCGAGGGCGCGGACATCGTCATCAGCTGCGTCGGCAACGACGACGATCTCTCGCAAGTCACGCTGGGCCGCGAAGGCGCGTTCCGGTCGATGAAGGAAGGCAGCCTCTTCATCGATCACACCACCGTGTCCGCCCGCATCGCCCGTCAGCTTTTCGTCGAGGGGGAAAGCCGTGGCATCCACGCGGTCGACGCGCCGGTTTCGGGCGGTCAGGCGGGGGCGGAAAACGGTCGCCTGTCGATCATGTGCGGCGGCAGCGAGGCGGCGGTGGCCGCCGCGCGAATCGTGATGCAGTCCTATGCCGCGCGCATCGTCCATGTGGGCGGCGCAGGCGCGGGCCAGACGACCAAGATGGTGAACCAGATCTGCATCGGCGGCGTTCTTCAGGGCCTGTCCGAAGCGCTCCGCTTCGCGCAGGCGGCGGACCTCGATCTCGACAAAGTGTTCGAAGCTATTTCGGGCGGTGCCGCGCAAAGCTGGCAGATGGAAAATCGGTGGAAGACGATGGCGCAGGACAGTTTCGATTTCGGCTTCGCGGTCGACTGGATGCGCAAGGATCTGGGCCTTGCGCTGGAAGAAGCGCGCGCGAACGGCGCGACGCTGCCGGTGACGGCGATGGTCGATCAATTCTATGCCGACGTGCAGGCGATGGGCGGCCATCGTCAGGACACCAGCGCGCTGGTGCGCCGGATCACCCGCGCGTGAAGGCGCGCCTGATCGGCGCGATCGCCGCGCTTGCCCTGCCCTTCCCCGCTCTGGCATCGGGCGTCGTCGACAATGTGAACGGCATCGCGCTGGACGCGAACGGGAAGATCGTGCGTTTCGCGGCCCTCATCGTCGACGATGAGGGCAAGGTCGAAAAACTGCTTCCCGGTCGCTATCAGGAACCCGAATACAAACCCAAGAAGCCCAAGCGCGGCCAGCCATGGCCAGAACGGCCCAAAGGCCCGTCCTTCAAGCTGGACGGCGGCGGCAAGACGCTGATCCCCGGCCTTATCGACGGGCATGGCCATGTGATGGGCTATGGCCTGTCGCTCGTGACGCTGGACCTTTCAGACACGCGGTCGCTGGCCGAGGCGCAGGCGAAGATTCGCGCCTATGTCCAGGCGAACCCCGGCCTCAAATGGGTGATCGGTACCGGCTGGAACCAGGAGAAATGGGGGCTTGGCCGCTTCCCGACCGCCGCCGAACTCGATGCGGCGGAAAGTGCGACTCCGGTCTGGCTGGAGCGGGTCGACGGTCATGCCGGCTGGGCGAACAGCGCTGCCATCCGCGTGGCAGGCGTGACCGCCGCCAGCAAGGCCCCTGCGGGCGGACGGATCGAGATGGCCGCGGGAAAGCCGGCGGGCGTTTTCGTCGACAAGGCGATGGACCTTGTCCAGCGCGTCGTCCCGCCCCCCGCGCCCAAGGACCGCGACGTCGCGTTCGAAAAGGCGCAGCGCGCGCTCCTGGCCGTCGGTATCACCGGCATCGCCGACATGGGCACCAGCATCGCGGACTGGCAGGCGTTCCGCCGCTCCGCCGACCGTGGCGCGCTGCGCGTGCGGATCATGTCCTACGCCATGGGGCTCGAAAACATGGTCCTGATCGCAGGACCGGAGCCGACGCCCTGGCTTTATGACGATCATCTGCGCATGGGCGGCGTCAAGCTGCTGCTTGACGGCGCGCTGGGATCGCGCGGCGCGTGGCTGCGCGCAGATTATGTCGACGCACCGGGCCAGCGCGGCCTGCCGATGATTACCGACACCCAGTTGCGCAATTTCATGAGCCGCGCCGCGATGGACAATTTCCAGGTCGCCGTCCATGCCATCGGCGACGCCGCCAACCGCGACGTGCTGAACGCCATCGAGGAACTGGGCGACACCTACAAGGGTGATCGGCGCTGGCGCATCGAACACGCCCAGATCGTCGACCCCGCCGACCTCCCCCGCTTCAAGCCGTTGGGCGTCGTCGCGTCGATGCAGCCGGTGCATGAAGCGTCGGACTGGCGCATGGCGACCGCACGACTGGGCGAAGCGCGGCTGAAGGGCGCCTACGCGTGGAAGACGATGCTCGACAACGGCGTCCCCCTCGCTTTCGGGTCTGACGTCCCGGTCGAAAGCCCCAACCCCTTCGCCGGGATCGCCGTCGCCATGAGCCGCGAGGACGCGCAGGGCGAACCTGTGGGGGGATGGATGCCCGAACAGAAGGTCAGCTTCGAAGCGGCGCTGGACGGCTTCACGCGGCAGGCCGCCTATGCGGGCTTTGCCGAAAAGAAGTTCGGCAGCCTCCAGCCCGGCCAGCGCGCCGACTTCGTGCTGATCGACCGCGATATTTCGACGGCGCGTCCGGCGGACATCCGCCAGACGCAGGTGCTCGAAACCTGGATCGGGGGCAAGCGGGTCTATATGAAGGGGCAATAACCGCCCCTTACCGCCCCACCCCTCAATAGGCGTTGGGGTGGAACAGCACGCCCAGCGTCGCGACGATGATGCGAAGGTCGCGCCAGATCGACCAGTCGCTGACATATTCAAGGTCGGATTGAAGCCGGTCGATCAGGTCCTGATGATGGTCCGTCGCACCGCGATGGCCGCGCACCTGTGCAAGGCCGGTCATGCCCGGCTTGATGCAATGGCGCGCCCAGTAACGCGCGTCTACCTCCCAGTATAGGCTGTCCCCCGCCTTCGCGGCGGCGGCATGGGGGCGGGGCCCCACGATGCTCATGTCACCCAGCAAAACGTTGAAAAGCTGCGGCAGTTCATCGATGCTGCTGCGGCGCAGGAACGCACCGACACGCGTCACCCGGTCGTCGTCGCGCTTCGTCAGCGTCGCTGCCCGGTGATCGCTCATTTCCGAACGCATCGACCGAAACTTGTAAATGGAAAAGGACCGGGCATCCTTGCCGATGCGCGGCTGGCGGAACAGGATCGGCCCCGGACTGCTCAGCTTCACCGCCAGCGCGGCGGCAATCAGGATCGGTGACAACAGGATCGTCGCGATGCCGCCCACCACCAGGTCGAACAATCGCTTGATCAGGCGGTCGCGAAACATCAGCGGTCCGCCCGCGACAATGATCGTGGGCTGCCCGCCATACTGGTCGACGCGCGCGGGGGCGAAGCGCAACAACTCGGGCACCACGATCTCACCCCGTGCCGACAGGGATTTGAGCGCTGCGGACCAGTCGTCCATCCGGTCGAGCGGACAGGCGACGATTACCCGTTCCGCCATGCCCGCCGCCGCCGCCAGCCGCGCTGCCATGTCCGCATCATGCCGTTCGGGGTGGAGGCCCGCCGCTTGCGCTTCGATCACGTCGACGTGCGGCCCGGCGTCGATGGCGACCCCGTCCAGGATCACGGCAGTCAGGTGCGGCACCTCTCCCAGCGTGCGCACCGCCAGCCGCGCCACCGCCAGCCGCACCCCCGCCAGCGCCGCCGCGCCGAGCACGAGGCCGGTCACGAAGGTCAGACGCGAAAGCTGCTCGGCGATCTTGCCCAGATACACGATTAGCAGCATGAGCAGCGCCGCCTGCACCAACGCCCAGAGCGCGCGGGAAATGCCGCGACGGACCCGTTCGATGGTGGCGATGCCATAGGCGCCCCCCTTGATGCCGAGCAGCGCATAAAGCGGCGCGATCATGGCGAACATGACCAGGCCGTGCGGCTTGCCCGGTTCGCCCCAGAGCGCGCCCAGCACGAACCAGTTGGCAGCGAGGAAGGCGCAGAACAACCCTGCCATGTCCCCCGCCAGGCAGAGCGCATACAGGCGCAACCGCACGATTTCCTTGGAGACGGTCGCCCTTTTCCTGTCAGTCATGGCGCGCCCGTTGGCACCGCTGCGCGCCTGTTGCAAGAGGCAAGGTCACGCGCCGAACAGGCGGGTCAAAGCCTTGTCCAGCATCAGCAATTGCCACAGCAACCGGCCATGATCGGAAACACCGGCCCGGTGATCGGCGGCGACCTTGGCCAGCATACGCGCATCGAACCACTCGGTCCGCGCAAGGGCCGATCCGCCCGCGACTGCGGTCGCCTCCCCCGAAAGAGCGCCCCGGAACCAGTCGCTGATCGGGGTGACAAAGCCCATTTTCTGCCGGTAGAGAATATCCTGCGGCAGGAACGGCTCCATCGCCTTCTTCATCGCATATTTGCCGCTGTTGCCCCGGATACGCTGGGAAACGGGCAGGCGGGCAGCGAATTCGACCAGGCGATAGTCGAGCAGAGGCTCGCGCGCTTCCAGGCTGACGGCCATGCTCATGCGGTCGGTCTTGGTCAATATGTCGCCGGGCAGCCAGATGCGGATATCGGCATATTGCGCCCGGTCGAGCGCGTCGCGCGCGGGTGCGTCCGCCATTGCCTTGATATATCGGTCCTCGGCGCGATAGGCCCCCAGGCGGCTGCGCATGTCCTGGCTGAAAAGCTGCCGCCGCAGCGCGTGGGGCGTCACGCCCACCGACGCGGCGTAGGCTTCCCCTCCGTCGCCCGCCAGTTCGAGGAAGGTCGATTTGGCCCGCAGCGGGCGCGGTGCCCAGTCAGCCTTGGGATACCAGCGGCCCAGCGCCCCGAACAGCGGCTGGCGCACCGACGCGGGGATAAGTCCGCGCACCCGTTCCCCCTGCATCTGGAAACGATGGCGACGATAGCCCGCGAATGCCTCGTCCGCGCCGTCGCCCGACAACGCGACCGTCACCTCTTCCCGCGCCAGTTCGCAAACCCGGTAGGTCGGCAGCGCGGACGCGTCGGCAAACGGCTCGTCGAAATGGAACGCCAGTGTGTCGATCAGGCTGTAGTCGTCGGGCGATACGATGCGCGTGCGATGGTCGGTCGCAAAGCGGCGCGCCACCCGGTCTGCATAGGCGGTTTCGTCGAGACTGGCGACATCGAAGCCGATGGTGCAGGTCTTGACCGCGCGGCTCGACGCTTCGGCCATCAGAGCGACGACGCTGCTGCTGTCCACCCCGCCCGACAGGAACGCGCCAAGCGGCACATCGGCCACCATGCGCGAACGGACTGCCTGACGCATCAGCGCGACCAGTTCCTCCTCCAGTGCCTGCGGCGACGCCTTGGTCCGCTCGGCAAAGCTGACGTCCCAATAGCGTTGCGGCGCGCCCATGGGCCGTCCGCGCACCAGCCGCAGCGTTTCCGCCGCGCCCAGCTTGCGCACGCCCGCGACGAGGCAGGCGTCGTCGGGCACATAGCCATAGGCCATGTAATCCTCCACCGCCGACAGGTCGGGAGCACGGCGCAGCAGCGGGTGGGCGAGCAGGCTTTTGAGTTCCGATCCGAAGATCAGGCTGCCGTCGGACAGCAGCGCATAGTGCAGCGGCTTGACGCCCAGCCGGTCCCGCGCCAGCCACAGCGACTGCGCCCGCGCGTCGAACAGGGCGAAGGCGAACATGCCGTTGAAACGGTGCACACAATCCTCGCCCCACTGGCGATAGCCATGCAGGATGACTTCGGTGTCGCTCGACGTGCGAAAGACGTGGCCCTTGCTTTCCAGTTCGGCGCGCACTTCGGCGAAATTGTAGATTTCGCCGTTGAAGACGACCGCCAGGCTTTCGTCCTCGGTCAGCATCGGCTGCGCACCGCCTGCAAGGTCGATGGTCGACAGCCGCAGGTGACCGAGCCCCACGCCCGGCGCCGTCCAGGTGCCGGTGCCGTCCGGTCCGCGATGGGGCATCGCGTCCAGCATCGCGCGCACCCGCGCCGGATCGACGGGCTTGGCCGTTTCGAGGTGGAAGATGCCCGCTATGCCACACATGGCGGATATCCCTAGCGGATGCCGATGCTGCGGTCAGCCAAAAGCTGCATGCCGCCGATATCGTGGATGAAATCTGCTATGGCGGCGTCGGCGGACGTGCCCTGCCCCTCTTCCGCCGATACGAGGATCGCGACGGCGCGCTGGTCCTGCCCCAGCAGGCGGGCCGTCATCGTTTCGATCTTCACGCGGGGCTTGCTGCCGGTAAGCGGATGGCCACCGATGCCGAAGACGCTGACGACATGGCGCACCACGGGGCCGGGCGCGGTGATCTGTTCGCCAAGCCCGCCTTGCGGCGCGGGCGCGGGAGAGGACCAGACCCATTGGCTGTCGGGATCGGCGGCCCCCTGTGCGAAGCCGACCAGTTCGCGCCCCTCCTCCTGCCGGTCGAAGGTGGCGATGGCCAGGTCTACCACCCGGCCCGCTCTATCGCGGTAGCGGCCCGTCACCAGACGATCCGCGCCGTCGAAACGCGGCTGCCAGGGATAGGTCGGGCGTGCGTCTGTGCGGGTCCAGCCAACGACGCCGGGCAGGCGCAGGTCGGCGGGGAGCGGGTCGGCCGCCGCGCTGCTGAACGCCAACCAGAGCGGCGCCGCTGCGATCAACGCCAGCGCCACAGCGCCCGCCTTTGCCGGGCGAATCGCGGACGGACGCTCCGCTTCCAGGGCAGCGGGATCGAACCAGGGATCGCCAGGCTTTCGGTCGAAAAACGGCCACGCCGCCGCCATCACCACCAGCATGACGATGGCAAAGAAGACCCAGCCGTAAACGACATGATCGAACCCCACGGCGGCGTCCACCGTCGTCAGATGCGCCACCAGGATCGTCGCGAACGCCCGCACGCCGTTCGCCAGCACCGACAGGCCAAGAGCGCTGACAAGGAAGATCGCGCGGCGCGTCCAGCTTTTGAAACAGACGTTGCACACCAGCACGCCATAGGCCGCCATCGCAATTACGAACTTCGCGCCCGAACAGGCTTCGGCCACTTCGAAATAGCCGGTCGGCGTGGTGATGAAGATGCCCTCCAGATGCGCGGGCACGTTCGCCATGTCGAGCATCGCCATCGCCAGCCGCGCCGTCACCAATTGCAGCGGCGGCACGATCTCTTCGCCGAAGGGCACCATGAAGACCGCGTAGAACAGCGGGAAAAGGAGCGCGCGGCTGACCGCCCTGCCCAGCAGCGCCACCGTCGCGCCCTGTAGCATCAGCACCAGCGCGGCGTGGCGGAAAAGCGCCACGCCCGCCGCCGCGCCCAGCAGCCAGAGCAGCGCGCCGCCGCCCAGCCACACAAGGCCCGGCCACCACACCGATGGCGTCAGGCGGCGCAGCCCCGGCAACCTCTGCTGCACCAGCCAGCCGATCAGCAACGGCACGAACAGGCAATGGCCGAAAGTCGACGCCGTCCACCATATCGTCACCATCGCGCGCACATCTGCGAAGAACAACGCGAGGATCGCGAACGCCACGATGCCGAGCGCCCACAGATGCGCCCGCCACCGGATCGTGCCGGCGTCGGGCAGGGATCGCAGGGGCATTGCGCTTTCCATCACGCGGCGGCCCCGCGCGGGCGGAGCAGGTCGGGCACGCAGGCCAGCGTCGCGGACCAGCGATAGCGCGCCTCCATCCGCGCCCGCGCCGCTACGCCCAACCGCGCCGCCGCGTCCGGGTCGGCGAGCAGATCGATCACCCGCTCGGCTTCCGCCACCGGGTCGGCGGCGACGATCAGATGCGTGCCATGCACCGCGTCGATCCCTTCCGCCGCCTGTGGCGACGCGACGACCGGTCGCGCCATCGCCATCGCTTCCAGCACCTTGTTCTGGATGCCGCGCGCGATCCTCAACGGCGCGACGACGACATCCGCCGCCGCCAACCAGCCGCGCACGTCCGGCACGCCGCCCGTTACGATCACCCCCGGTTCCTTCGCCAGCGCCAGAACGGCAGGCGCGGGCGCTCGCCCGACGATGGCGAAGCGGGCATGGGGATGCACCGCCCGAACCGCAGGCAAGGTGCGTCGCACGAAACTTTCCACAGCCTCGATATTGGGGCGGTAGTCCATTTGCCCGGTGAAGACGAGCAACGGCCCGCCGGCATGATCGACCGTCGGGAAGGACGCGGCAGGATCGAAATAGTCGAGGGCCACGCCATTCTCCAGCCCCACGACCCGCTCCGCCCCCGGCCCCACCGTGTTGCGGAACAGCGCGGCTTCCGCTTCGCTGACGAACGCGCTGACCGTGGCGCGCTGCGCCGTGCGCCGTTCGAAGTCCAGCAGCACGCGCCCCTCGCGCCGGTTGATCCACGCCATCGGGCCGGACCCCTGCGCGCCATAGGCCGCATATTTGGCCGAATCGAAATCGACGAAGTCCATGAGAAAGGGCATCTCGGCGGGCAGTTGCGGCACGAAATGCGCCATCTGCGCAGAATAGGCGACGACCGCGCGGATCGGCCTTTCCTTCATCGTACCCGCAACCCAGCGATGGAGCGCGGGATGATCGAACAGCGCGACCAGCATCGGCTGACGCTTGAGCAAGCCGGTCAGGCCCGCAACCGGTTTCGACCGGTCGCGCTTCACCACGAACTGGCTCTCGGTCACGCCCGCCATCGCGTCGGCAAAGCCCATGTCGCGGTCATCGTCGGCAAAGCAGCCGACATGCACCGGCGCCAGCTCCGCCAGCCGGTGCAGCAGGTGGTAGGAGCGGATCTTGTCCCCGCGGTCGGGCGGAAAGGGTATGCGGTGGCACAGGAACAGAATGTCGCCGCCGCTCACCCCAGCCCCCGCGCGATCACCGGCCCCAGCATGTTGGCGACCGCAAGCGGCAGCTTCTTCCAAAGGTCGATGCGCCGCTGATATTTGGGATTGTTGGGATTGATGTCGCGGCTTTCCCCGTCCGCCGACCAGCTGTGATAGGCAAGCGGGCGCGGTTCGAAACCGAAGCTTTTCTTCCACGCCGCCTGCCCGCTCGCCACCTTCGAACGGCCGAAATCGAAATGCGTCATGCCCCGCGTCCGGGCGTGGCCCATCAGGCGGTAATACATCAACTCGTTGGAGCGGAGCCGCCGCGCGTCGGCGATGCCACCGCCCCAATAGGGCATGACATGGCCGCGATGATAGAGGCTGAGCACCGCCGACACCGGGCGCGCGCCATCGCGCACCAGCAGGATGTCGGCGTCCTCGCCGAAACGATCCAGCACGGCGCGAAAGAGCTTCGCGGGAAAGACCGGCGTACCAAGATTGTGCACGCTCTGCGCATAAACCCCATAATGTGCGCGGATCAGCGCGGCGCTGCGCCCGGTTTCGACCGACAGAGCGGGATTGGCCAGTGCCTTGCGCAATTCGGCGCGGTGCTTGCGCGGGACGGCGAGCAGTTCGGCCTCGTCATCCGCTGCGATGGGACGGACGAAACCCAGATGGCTGTCGCGATGCTCGGCCCAGCCTTCGCCCGGCGCAGGCCCGCCGCGCAGTTCGACCGGCGGATTGCCCAGCGTGCCCGCCAGCGAGCGCGCCGCGTCCCCCAGCCGGGCCACGACGCGCGGTTCGTCCGCCAGGATGCCGCCGTCGACGGCGAAGGCGCTCGACACGATGGCGTTGCCGAACAGGCGGCTCTTCACATGATGGAGCGGCAACACCCCCGCGATGCGGCCCGACGGCGCGACCGCCGCCAGGACCGTGGGCCGGTGCCCGGTCGCGTCATGGATCGCCCGCAGCCAGGCGGTGCGATGGAACGGGGTGCTGCAGTCATGCGCCATGACGAACGCGTCGATGGCGGCCGCCTGATCGGCGTCGCGCACGTCCATCTGCGTGATCGCCAGATCGGCGAAGGTGCCCCCGATCATGCCGCGCGCGCCGCTTCTGCCGCCGCCAGCGCATCGACCCGCGTCCAGGCGAAGTCGCGCGTCAGGCGGCGCAGCTTTCCCGCCATGGCGGACAGGTTGCTGTAATGGCGCAGCTTCGAACGGATCGGCGCATCGGCGACGCGCGGTTGGTCCGGGTCGATTTCCCACGGGTGGAAATAGATGATCGCGGGGCGC
The DNA here is from genome assembly GCF_003248505.1 of Sphingobium sp. Taxonomy (GTDB): domain Bacteria; phylum Pseudomonadota; class Alphaproteobacteria; order Sphingomonadales; family Sphingomonadaceae; genus Sphingobium. The sequence continues at coordinate 13,592 of NZ_QFOA01000004.1, read as the reverse complement.
CCTTCCTGCCCGTTCACCTGCCGGATCGCCCAGCGGGAAAAGGCATAGGGCAACAGCCGGAAAAATCCCCCTCCCCCCGCCGCCAGCGTGCGGTTCCCCCATCTGGCGGTGGTGACGGGCAGTTCGACCAGCGGCGATCCCGCCACCGGTTTCCAAGCGAAACGGGGCGATTGCGGCCAGCCATAATGATCGTGCCGGATCGGCGCGACGCTGGAGGAATAGGCATAGCCTTCTTCCGCAAGAATGGCGTGCGCCCAGGGCGTGCGCGCGTCGATGGAGAAGCTGGGCGCGCGGTATCCCGTCACCGCCTGCCCGCCCGCATCCTCCAGGATCGCCCGCGCCTTGCGCAGGTCGGCGCGGAATTCTTCCGGCGTGAAGGTGAAGACGCGGGCATGGTCGTAGCCATGGCTCGCAACCTCGTGCCCCTGCTCAACGATCTGCCGCATCAGCGCGGGATAGCGTTCCGCCACCCAGCCCAGCGTGAAGAAAGTCGCCTTGACATTCGCCTGCGCAAACAGGTCCAGCACCGCACCGGTATTGCCTTCCACCCGGTGGGTCAGGCCATCCCAGTCGGCGCGGTCGATCGTGCGCTCGAACGCACCGACCTGGAACCAGTCCTCGACATCGACAGACAGGGCGTTCTGCATGGGGGTTTACGTCCGTGTTCGGTTCAGCGTCAGGCGACGGCCTGCATGTCGAGCACCTGCTCCTCGCGCTCGACCCAGTCGACCAGGAGGGTCAGCACGCGGCGCAGCGCCGTATCCTGTTCCTCGGCCCGGAATTCGAGCGAGGCAAGCCTCTCCTCGATCAGGGTGAAGCAGCCCTTGAGCGCTTCGGGGTCGATCTGCGGCGCGGCGCTCTGGGCGAAAGGCGCATGCGCCTGCATCGCGCGGAGCGAGGCGATCTCGGCCCGCAGCGCCTCGATCTCGCTCATCATGTCGCGGCGCAGCAGGTCGGCGGCAAAAGAGTCAGCGACGTGGACAGCTTCGACGCTTTCCGCGACTTCGCCGTCCTGTTCGAGGGGCAGCGCAAAGGGCGCGTCGGCGACAGGGTCGTCGGCCATCGGATTTTCATATTCTTCCGATATGTCAACGGCTTCCTCTTCGACCTCAATCGGCGGAAAAGGCGTGTAGCTGTCTACATCGCTGTCGCATTCGCCAGGCGCCGTTACCGCTTCAGGTTCGCCTTCGTCCACTGTGTCGAGGACGGAGGGCACCGCCGGTTCAGGGGCGATGTCCGTGTCGAGGCCCATGTCCGCGACCACCGCGCCCACGACATCGGCGTCGATCACCGCCAGCTGTTCAATGGCGCCCAGCAGCAGCACACGGCTGACCAGCGCGTTGAGCCGGCGCGGCACGCCGCCCGTCGCCTGGTAGAGTGCGCCATAGGCCGCCTGTGTGAAGGACGGATTGCCCTGCCATCCCGCAATCGACAGGCGATGGACGACATAGGGTTCGACCTCGCCCGCCATCATCGGCTCCAGATGATGGGTTGCGATGACGCGCTGGCGCAGTTGCTCCAGATCGGGCGACTTCAGAAGGTCGCGGAATTCGGGCTGGCCCAGCAGGAATATCTGGAGCAACGACTGCCCGCCCAGCTGGAAGTTGGAGAGCATCCGCAACTCCTCGATCGCAGACACAGACAGGTTCTGCGCCTCGTCCACGATCAACAGCGTCCGCCGCCCGGCGCGCGCTTGCGCGTAGAGATAGCTTTCGATCTGGCGCAGCGTCGCCGCCTTCGTCTGCCCGTCGGTCGCCAGGCCGAAGCTTTGTGCGGCGAGGCGCAGCATGTCGTCGCCCTCGACCTGCGTCGACACGATCTTGACGGCGGTGAGCCGCGCAGGATCGATGGTCTGCATCAGGTGCCCAACCAGCGTCGTCTTGCCCGCGCCGATGTCGCCGGTAATGACGATGAAGCCCTCTCCCTGCGCCAGCCCGTAGCCGAGGTAGGACAGCGCCTTGCGGTGCGTCGCGCTCTCGAAATAATAGGCCGGGTCGGGGGTCAGCTGGAACGGGCGGCCCTGCAATCCGTAGAATTGATCGTACATCTTCTCGTCTCCAAGGGCTTCTGCGTCAGAAGCTGTAGCGCAGGCCGACCTGCCCCATCGCGTTGATCAGCGATTCCAGATCGTCGGGCTTCACCCCGTCGATACCCAGCGACGCCGACGCCGACAGGCGACGACCGATGGTCCTGAAATAGCTGCCGTAGATGCCGTAGTTCAGCACATCGAGCCGATTGCCGCTGGCGTCGAAATAGTTGAGGTAGGTGACCACATCCACGCTGTCGCGGCTGCTGATCGCGTAGGTGGCGGTCGCATTGCCGTACCAGTTCTGGTCCTTCGATCCGCGGATGAGGACGGTCTGGCCTTCGGGCGTGATGAACTTGCGCTGCGAATAACCTGCGCCGAGGCCGAAGCCCCACGGACCCCGCTGCAACGCATATTGCCCCGCAACTCCGCGATAGCGGAAATTGGCACCGGTGATGCCGGAAAGCGCATCGTTGAAACATTGCCCCCCGCCCGTCGCGGAAAAGGCGCAGCCGGTCAGATCGCCGGTGAAGGGGTTGCGGATGACGTTGAGGTTGCTGCCCGACAGCGCCGCCACGTCGCCGGTCACGACCCGCCCGAAGCTGTCGATGCCGTCGAAAAGCGCGATGGCGATGCTGCTGTCGCGGCCCTGCCAGGTGAAGCTTCCCTGATAGGTCATGCTGCCATAGCGTTCGCCGACCCGCGCCTCCAGGCTGGTGCGGCGACTGGGGCGCCACAGCACCCCTGCGTCCCAGATGATGTCGTCGAAATCGTAGAGGAGCGCGCGCGGAGAACCCTTGTCCGTCACGTAGCGACCGTTGCGAACCTGCGGCACGCCGTTGGCGTCGAGCAGAGGGGCGCGCTGGCTGATCTCGATCTTTTCATATCCGATACCGCCCACCGCCGCGAGCGTAGGAGACACCGGAACCGTCGCATCGACCCGGCCCCACGCGTCCTCGAACCGCTGGTCGAGCTGCCGCGCGTCCTCACGCGTGTAGCCCGCGCTCGCCTTGAGGCCCACGCCCGGCAGGACCGTGTCGGGCGCGAAGCCGACCGACCCCAGCAGCGTGTGCGTCCAGCTGTCGGTAAATGCCCCGTTCCTGCCCCCACCCGGCAGGCCGAAGTCTACACTATCGTCGACCCGCGCATAGCCCAGCGTGTAGGCGGCATTGACATCGAAATCGCCAAGCTTCGTCGCATAGGACGGACCGACATAGCCCGCCCAGACCTGGCTCGAAAAGCTGTTGCGCTGCGCCAATGCACCGGACAAGCCGTCGGTCCGCACGCGCGTGCCAAGGCCCCCTGCGTGCAGCGACAGGCCCCGCGCCAGCACGATGTTGGTGGTAGCGATGCCGCTGATCGTGTCCTGGTCGGGCGCCTGGCTACCCCAGCCGAAGCTGTGCATATATTGGAGATCGGCGGCCGCTTCGACCCGGCGGGTCTGCACCGACGCGGTAACGCCCGCCGTCACATTGGTATAGGTCAGCACGTCGCCATCGCCCTTCAACGGCGCGATCACGACCTGATCGATGCCGAGATAGGGAGTCACGTCGACCTTGCGCGGGCTGGCGTTCTGCGCGAACGCAGGCGTCGCGCCCATGGCAGCGAGCGCTGCGCCCACCAACAATATCCGCCCCGCAATCACCGGTCGTCTCCCTGATGATAATAGCCGGCAAAGCGGCGCACCCCGCCCCTGAAGCGCACGCCGTTCAGCAGAAGCTGCACCTGTGCCCCGCCTTTCAGCATCCCCGCCGCTTCGCGCACCGCGCTTTCGGGCGTCACGTCGGCTCGCACGACCAGCAACGCAACCGCCGCATGGCTGGCGAGGACGGCGGCGGCCGATGCCGCGAGCAGAGGCGGCGAATCGAAGACGATGATCCGCTCGGGCCGTTCCGCCGTCAGTCGGTCGAGCAGCTGCTCCGTCCGGGCGGAGGCGAGATATTCGGTATCGGTGTTGCTCCGCTGCCCCGCAGGCAGGACGCCCAGTGTCGGGAGGTCGGTGCGGATCACGATATCCTCGATTGCGATGGCAGGGTCGGCGAGTGCGTCCATCAGGCCCGGTCCCCCTTCCAGCCCCAGCTTTCCGGGCAGGCCGGGCTTGCCGAAATCGGCATCGACCAGCAGCACCTGCCGGTCCTGCTCCGCCGCGAGGCTGAGCGCGAGGTTGATCGCGCAGAAGCTCTTGCCCTCGCCGCTGTGCGCCGAACAGACGAGGATGCGGTTGCCGCGCTTCGCTCCCTGAAGCTGCGACAGAAGATCGCGCTTCAGCAGGCGGAACTCCTCGCTGAGCGCCGTGACCGGCCCGTCGGGCAGCAGGAAGCCGCCTTCGGCCAGTGCGATGCGATCCAGCGGTTGCATAGGGCCGCGCCAGTCCGGTGCGCGAAACCCATCGGACTGCGCAGGAAAGACAGGTGCTACAGGCTCTGTCGCCGGGCCTGCCGCCAGATCGACCGCAGGCGCCGCCCGCCCCCGAAGCGCAGCGTTGAAATCGTAGATTTCGGTCGCCCGCTCGATAAGCGATCCCCGGCCCTTGAGGGGAGTAAACTGGTTCATGCCATGTGGTTCCTTCACGCCCCGGCCACTCTTCACGCCATGCCGCGCTGGATGAATTCGACGACGATCAGCAGCAGGCACACCGCCGCCAGGCCACCGCTCGCACCCGCGAACCATTTGAGCCGCTGCTTTTCCATCGTCTGCTGCGCGCCGGTCAGCGTCTGGCTGATCGAACCGGCGACCGGCAGGCCGATCGCTTTTTCGAGGCGGGCGGCGGTGGGGAAGCTGCCCTTGAGCTGGCCGAGCGCGAAAGCGACCCCGATCCCCGCCGCAAGGCCCAGCACCAGCACGCCCAGCAGCAGCAGCGGGCGGTTGGGCGCGGATGGCGCGTTGGGAGTGCTGGGCGGATTGATGACGCGGAACTGAACCGAGCCGGTTTCCGTCTTCACCTCGCCGCGCAGGCGCAAATCCTCGCGGTCGGCGGCGAGCTTGTCATATTGCGCCTTCAGCGCCGCATAGTCGCTGTCGATCTTTTCCTGTTCGGACGCGATGCCCGGTTCGTCGACCTGCTTGCTCATCATGATGTTGATGTCGGATTGCAGTTGCGCCTTGCGGGCGCTCAGCGCCTGAACGGTCGCGGCGCGTTCGGCCTGCATCGACTTGATCGACAGATAGGCGGGATTGGGTGTGCCGCCCGCGCCGCCGCCCGCGCCCGAACCGGCGTGGCGCAGGGCATCGACTTCGCGCTGGGCAGCGATTACGTCGGGGTGGCTGGCGGTCCAGCCGCGCGCGCGCATCGACGCAAGGTTCGCCTGCGCTTGCGCCAGCGGCGAAGGACCGCCCGCCCCGCCGACGCCCGGCAACGTCTGCGGTGTGCCAGCAAGCTGGCCGTTCATCGCCGACAGGGCGCTTTGCGCCTGCACCAGCTGCGAATCGATATTGCTGATTTCCATGCGCGCCGCGTCCATGCGCTGACCGATGGACCCCGCACCCGGCAGCAAGCCGCTATAACGTTGCGCGAATTCGACGCGGCGCTGGTCTGCCGCTTCGAGCTGCTTTGCGCGTTGCGCGATCTGCTGGTCAAGGAAGGCGAGACTCTGCTTTGTCTCGTTGCGCCCGCCCGAGAGGTTTTCCTCCTGGAAGATGTCGATCAGCTTCTGCACCACCTGCTGAGCGATCCGCGCGTTCGCGCCGTCGGACAGGCTGGAGTCCGCCGATACCGCGCTGATGTCGACCATGCTGGGATCGGCGAGCGCCATAACCGTGATGTTCTCCCGCAGCTTCGTGATCTTCGCAGCGACATCGCGCGGGCCGGAAATACCCTGCGACAGGTCGGTATCGCGCACGACCTTTTCGAGATTTTCCGCGCTGGTCAGCGTGTTGCGGACCCGGTCCAGATCCTGCTGCGACTGGACGGGCGTGATGCCGACCTTGTCTTCCAGAACCGACTGCGTGTTCACATAGACGCGGGCCTGGCTCTTGTAGCTGTTGGGGATGAGCGCCACGCCCAGCCAGCCCGCCATGCACACGCCCCACGCGACAGCCAGCGCCACCCAGCGGCGGCTCCAGATGCCGTGGAGCAGGACCAACAATTCGTCGTATAGGCCCGCCATCAGAACATGCTCTCGGGAATGATGATGACATCGCCCGGCGCCAGCATGACGTTGGCGCGGGTGTCGCCCTTCTTGAGCAGGTCGTTCAGGCGCACCTGATATTCGGTCTGCTTCCCGCTGTCCTTGTCGAAGCGGACGAGCCGCGCACGGTTGCCTGCCGCATATTCGCTCAGCCCCCCGACCGCGATCATCGCGTCGAGCAGGGTCATGTTGGCGCGATAGGGGATCGACGCGGGCTTTTCCGTCGCGCCGACGATCCGCACTTGCTGGCTGAACGTGCCGCTGAAATTGTTGACGATGACCGAAACCAGCGGATTTTCGATATATTGCGACAGCGCCAGCTTGATGTCGTCCGCGAGCATCTTGGGAGTCTTGCCCACGGCGGGCATGTCGGTGATGAGCGGCGTGGTGATGCGCCCGTCAGGCCGCACCTGCACCTTTGCGCCGAGTTCGGGGTTGCGCCACACGAAGATGGTGAGGTCGTCGAGCGGGCCGATCACATATTCCTCACCCGGCCCTTCCTGCGTCGAAACGAAAGACGCGGGCGGAAGCTGCTTGCCCGGCACCGCTCCGCCCGATGCGCAGCCCGACAGAACCAGCGCGGGCAAAGATGCCCCGATCAGGAACCTGGATACCGACAGGAAACGCATAGAAGAACACCCCTTGATCCCGCCGCGCGCTCCCCGCGCCCCCGGCTGAATCGGAGGCGTGGAAGCACGGGGCTTTGGGCCTCTTCATGGGCGCAAAGGGTAAAGATACCGTTAGGAGTTAAATCGCGAACAAATCATCCAAGTAAAAGCTGTCTGGCATTTGGATGTCCAAGAAACGCCGCAGGACTTGCGGACGCCCCATAGGCTCCGGCAAGGAAGATCGCGACAAGATCGCCCTCATGCACTTGGGGCAGCGCCACGCGATCGCCAAGTCGGTCGATCGGCGTACACAGGCATCCGACGACCGTCACGGGATCGGCAGGCGGCGCGCCGAAACGATTGGCCACCGCGATCGGGTAGTTGCGGCGCACCACGGTTCCAAAATTGCCGCTGGCGGCCAGTTGGTGATGCAGACCGCCGTCCACGACCACAAAGGTTTCGCCCTGGCTGGTCTTCACGTCGATGACGCGGGTCAGGTAGACGCCTGCTTCACCCACAAGCCATCGCCCGAGTTCGAGCGCAAAGCGGCTGTCGCGCAGGATGTCGGCGCGCGCCTCGACCGCGGTGTCGAGCGCGACACCGATGGGCCGGATGTCGAGCGACCGGTCGCCGGGGAAATAGGCAAGGCCAAAACCCCCGCCCAGATTGACGAGCGGAGGGGTCTCGCCCACGTCATCGGAAAGACGCGCGGCCAGTGCCATCGTCGCGGCCTGCGTTTCGATGATCGCAGCGGCGTCGAGATTCTGGCTGCCCGCAAAAATGTGCCAGCCGCGCCACTCCGCCCCGCCCGCGATCATCGCGCGGGCCAGCGCTGCCGCACGGTCGGCATCGATCCCGAAGGGCTTGGCCCCGCCGCCCATCCGCATTCCCGATCCCTTGAGATCGAAGTCCGGATTGACGCGCACCGCAAGGCGCGGAACCTTTCCGATACCATCCGCGATGGCGAGCGCGCGGCGCCCCTCCCCTTCGGATTCGAGATTCACGGTAACCCCGGCGAAGATGGCGGCTTCCAGTTCGTCGTCGCGCTTGCCGGGCCCGGCGAAGCTGATCCGGTCAGGCGCCATCCCGGCATCCAGCGCCATCGCGAGTTCGCCGCCCGATGCGATGTCGAACCCGTCGACCTCAGCCTTCATCCTTGCCAGCAGCGGGGCATAGGGGTTCGCCTTGATCGCGTAATGCAGGTCGATGGCAGCAGGCATGGCCTGGCGGAACCGGCGAACCTGCGCTTCGACGATGCCCATGTCGTAGACGAAGAGCGGCGTGTCTCCCGCTTCGTCCACCAGGCTCGCCGCGCCGCACCCGCCGATCAGCAGCATCCCCTCCTCGCCCGCGAACCATGCCGGGATCGGCCCCATCGGCTTCATGCGCCATGCTCCCGCGCCAGCGCGACCCGATCGATCTTGCCGTTGGGATTGCGGGGAAACTGGGCAAGCATGAGAATGTCCCTGGGTTGCATGAAGTTGGGAAGCTCTCGCTTCAAATGATCGGCCACCGCCGCATGGATAGCCGGATCGTGCCCGCGCAGCAGGAGCCGGACGGCCTGCCCCAGCCTCGCGTCCGCGACCCCCAGCGCAACCGCTTCGGCGACGCCGGGGACGGCAGCAGCGGCTTCCTCGATCTCGGTGGGGCTGATGCGGTTGCCCGCCGACTTGATCATCGCGTCGTCGCGCCCGACGAAATAGAGCAGGCCCTGCGCGTCCCGGCGCACGGTGTCTCCCGACCAGACCGCCATGCCGCCATGGCGAGACGCGCGCGGCGCTGGCCGGAAGCGTTCTGCCGTGCGCGCGGCGTCGCGCCAGTAGCCCTGCGCCACCAACGGCCCGCAATGAACCAGTTCGCCCGGTTCGTCATCGTCGGTGACTGTCCCGTCGGGCCGGACGACGAGGATTTCCGCAAAGGGGATGGCCCTGCCCATCGAATCGGGATGGCTCTCCACCAGAGCGGGTAGGAGATAGGTGGAACGAAAGGCTTCGGTCAGGCCATACATGGGATAAAGGTCCGCCTGCGGGAACATCGCCCGCAACTTCGCCACCAGGGGGCGGGTCAGCGCGCCGCCGCTGTTGGTAAGCCGCCTGAGCTTTGCGGCAGCTTCGGCGGGCCAGTCCAGTTCGGTCAGCTGGACCCAGAGCGGCGGCACGCCCGCCAGCGTCGTGATGTCCCGCCGATCGACCAGCTTTACCACGTCACGTGGCGTCAGATAGTCGAGCGGATAGACGCAGCCGCCCGCGATCCAGGTCGAAAACAGCTGGTTCTGTCCATAATCGAAGCTGAAAGGCAGGACACAGGCCGTGCGGTCGTCGGGCGTCAGTTCAAGGTAATCGGCGACCGCCACAGCGCCCAGCCAAAGATTGGCGTGCGACAGCATCACCCCCTTGGGCCGCCCGGTCGATCCGCTGGTATAAAGGATCGCGGCAAGATCGTCGGGCGCTGCGGCTGACGGGCCGAGAGCCTCACCACCGCTCAGCGCGCAGGCGGCGTCCTCCTCGCGGTGGAGGCGGCAACCGACGGGCACGTCCCCCTGCCCCAGCGTGTCCAGCCGAGCGGCGCTGCCAATCAACAGCGCCGCGCCGCTGTCCGACAGGATATGCGCCACCTGCGCATGTTTGAGCAGCGGGTTGACCGGAACATGGACAAGGCCCGCCCGCGGTGCCGCAAGCGGCAGGAGAGCCGCAACCGGCCCTTTGGCCATCCAGCTTGCGACGCGCGCACCCGACCCCAGGTCGAACCCGGCCAGCCACGCCGCCAGCCGTCCCAGCGCTCGTTCCAGTTCCGCATAGTCGTAGGTGCCGGACCGACCGTCGAGCGCAAGGCGCGACGAGTCGCCGCCCCGCAGCAGATGGTCGATGGGGCTGACCTCCACCCCATCGGTCGTGGATCGACCGTCAGTCACCGACGCTTAACTCCATGGCGATGTTTTGATCCTATGCATGAACCCTTGAGCGCTCATGGAGATAGTCGGTTGCTGACGGCAAGGGAATATCACAGCCTGGAAGAGGTGCGCCGATGGATCGCACCCCGGCTGGGAGACGTCGCGCCGCCCTTGTTCGCCGGGCCGGATTGGTTCGAAGCGCTGCATAACCACTGCTTTATCGACACCCCCGTGCGCGTCGTCACGGCGGCCCGGGGCCGGGCCGAGGCATGGCTGTTCCTGCATGACGGGGACCGGCGGCGGTCGAGCGCACTGGCGAACTGGTACAGCTTTGCCTGGTCGCCGCTCTTCCTCGGCGATCCAGACGCGGCATTGCAGGCGCAGTTGCTGGAAGCCATCGCCACACGCCTGCTGAAGGATCGCGCGCAGATCGACCTGTATCCCTTGGAGGACGACGCGCCGATGCTGGCTGCACTGCGCAAGGCGGGATGGTTCGCGGTAGCAAGGACCATGGGCAGAAGGCATGTGCTGGACGTTGGAGGACGCGATTTCGCCACTTACTGGGCGGCGCGACCGGGGCGCCTGAAAGAGCTGGTGAGGCGCAAGGGGCGTCAATCCCCGTTCGAGCTTACCGTTCACCACGCATTCGACGACCGGCTGTGGCAGGATTATGCGCAGGTCCATGCACAAAGCTGGAAGGAGGCGGAGCCGGGGGGCGGGCTGGCATTGTTGCGGGACATTGCCGAACGCGAAGGTCGGGCAGGCCGCTTGCGGCTGGGATTTGCGCGCCGGAGTGACCAAGCGGTCGCGACCCAGCTGTGGACGATCGACGGCGGCACTGCGCTTATCCACAAGCTGTGTCACGACCGCGCTTTCGACGCGCATTCCCCCGGCACGCTGCTCAGCCATGCGATGTTCGCTCACGTCATCGACCGTGACCGGGCGGCACGGATCGATTATGGGACGGGCGACAACGCCTACAAGAACGACTGGATGGAAACGCGCATCCCGCTCCATCGCATCGACGCCTTCAATCCGCGCGCCGCGTCGGCTTGGCTCCCCGCCGCCCGCGCCGCCATTTCCGCGCTTGTCGGTTAAGCCGCCAGCGATTAGGTAGCGCGCATCATGCAGGCCCATCACACCCAGCCGGTCGACCGGACGCCCGATGTGGAAACCCAGCTTCGCGCCGTGCTGCGCGACGTGCTCGGTCTATCGCAGGATCGGGTCGATGGCTTCGACCCGGCGACACCGCTGTTCGGCGCACTGCCCGAACTCGATTCCATGGCAGTCGCGGGATTGCTGACCGAGATGGAAGATCGCTTCGGCTTCCTCATCGACGACGAGGACATCGACGGCGAAACATTCGAGACGTTCGGCTCCCTCCTCGCGTTCACGCGGGAAAAAGTAGGGGCGAAGATCGACTGACCCCCGCCCGCGCGGCGGAGGCTTATGCCTCCACCAGTTCCTCGAAATCCTGTTCCTGAAGAAAACGCTCGACATCGAGCGCCGCCATGCAACCCATCCCCGCAGCCGTCACAGCCTGGCGATATATTTTGTCGGTCACATCGCCCGCCGCGAAGACGCCAGGGATCGAAGTGTGCGAGGTTCCCCTCTCCACAACGATATAACCTTCGTCGAGCGGCAGCTTGTCGGCAAACAATTCGGTGGCGGGATGATGGCCGATCGCCACGAACCCGCCGTCGGTCGGAATATGGGACTTCTCGCCCGTCACCGTGTCGATGAGATCGACACCCACCAGTCCTTCCGGCATGCCGCCGCCGACGAACCGGTCGACCGCCTTGTTCCACAGCACCTTGATATTGGGATGGGCGAAAAGACGCTGCTGAAGTATCTTTTCGGCGCGCAGGCTGTCGCGGCGGTGAATGAGCGTCACGTCATGGCTGTGGTTGGTAAGGTAGAGCGCTTCCTCGACAGCGGTGTTGCCGCCGCCGATCACCACCACCTTCTTACCGCGATAGAAAAAGCCGTCGCAAGTGGCGCAGGCGCTGACACCCTTGCCCTGGAGATGCTCCTCGCCCTCCACGCCCAGCCATTTTGCCTGTGCGCCGGTGCAGATGACCAATGTGTCGGCGACATAAAGCGTCCCGCTGTCGCCACGCAGGCGGAAAGGGCGTTCGGACAGATCGACGTCGACGATCTGGTCATACATCATCTGCGCGCCGACATGCTCGGCCTGCGCCTGCATCTGCTCCATCAGCCATGGCCCCTGGATCACGTCACGGAAGCCGGGATAATTTTCCACATCGGTGGTGATGGTCAGCTGCCCCCCCGGCTGCATTCCCTGCACCACGATCGGCGCAAGCCCCGCGCGCGCGCCATAGATGGCGGCGGACAGGCCGGCGGGGCCGGACCCCAGGATCAACATACGGGTAGAATGGGTAGCGCTCATGTCAGGCTTTCATCTGCGATTCGAATGAAGCGTAGAGATAGGCAGCGCCAACCCGCACGCCAAGCGATGGATTATCATCCATGCTCGCCCGTTGCCGGATCGCACGATGGCTTAAAACCCTGCCCAGCATATTGAATCCCACACTCGACCCACCGGGCACCCACCGAATAGAGACAAAAGCGGATAAATAAGACAAACGACCCAATGTTGGGCCGAAAGCGCGAGCCCCAAAGTTTTCCGAGTTTTGCTTGGCTTACGATACTCGAATAGTGCTTCGATTTAGCTTGTTTATCGTATTCCTGAAAAGTCAAGTTGACCGATACCCCGCACTCACCCCGGACCTTTTTGGCCGATACCGGAATGTCGGGTTCCGGTGGCCGGGGGGCGATAGCAGCCGGTCCTTTTTCAGTACTAGGGCGTAAACTCATAAAATGACTTGAGGATCGGCGGTTTGCGTGATTCAGAAGCCTCCTGATTTGGAGGGTTTGATGGCACGCCGGCGGTATGAATTGACAGATCGGGAATGGTCGATCATCGAGTCCTTGCTGCCCAACAAGCCGCGTGGCGTGGCGCGAGTGGATGACCGGCGGGTTCTCAACGGGATCATGTGGCGCTTCCGGTCTGGCGCGACGTGGGCTGAAGTTCCCGAGCGCTACGGGCCTTCGACAACCTGCTACAACCGGTTCGTTCGCTGGCGTAAAGCCGGGGTTTGGGACCGACTGCTGGCAGCGGTTTCTGCCGGATATAATGGCGAATTGGTCATGATCGATTCCACCTGCATGCGCGTCCACCAGAATGGTGCGACGGGTAAAAAGGGGGAAGTTGTGATCGTGGCATGGGACGTTCCCGGGGTGGCCTCACCAGCAAACTCCACGCTCTTGTCGATGCTGACGGACGCTCTGTCAGCCTGAGATTGACCGGCGGACAGATCCATGATGCATGCGAGGCCGAGGCGCTGATCGAGGCCATCCCAGAAGGCGCGACCCTGCTGGGCGACAAGGGATATGACAGCAACGCCATCCGCGAGGCTGCTGCGGTCAGGAACGTCTGGGCCAACATCCCCAATCGATCCAACCGCAAGCAGCGCTTCGCCTTCTCGCCATGGCTCTATAAACAGCGAAACCTCGTCGAGCGCTTCTTCAACCGCATCAAACAATTTCGCGGCATCGCTACCCGTTACGACAAAGATCCAGCCAACTTCCTCGCCGCCATCAAACTCATCTGCGTGCGCCTCTGGTGCGACGCTTAATGAGTCTACGCGCTAGCGAATGGTCACAGGCGGAAATAGCTGCCGGTCGCCCATCGACCAGTGGCGGACATATCGCCGTAATCCGGGCTCGCTCTGAAGCGGACGCTGACGGGAATTACCTGAATGTCACGATGCAATTGGTTTTTTTAAAAATCCGCCTAACAGAGCGATCATGAAGGCGTTGCTGTTGATTGCCGCTGAGAAGTGACCCGGGGAGGCCAGTAATTTCCACTGAGAAGTGACCCATGTTTGAACACGTCCCTTAGCTTTGAGCGGGGGACC
>NZ_QFOA01000037.1 GCF_003248505.1 Sphingobium sp. | reverse complement strand
TCGCTGACCTGCGCTTCGGTGCCGAAATTGGCGATCTGGTCCTTGATGACCTTCGAAATTTCTGCGGCGTTGATATCCATGTTCAGCCTTTCATCGCCATGGCGAGCGTGTTCAATCGGGTACGGATGGAGCTGTCGATCATCTGGCTGCCGATCTTGACGACCAGCCCGCCCAGGATCGCGGGGTCGACCTTCGCGTCGATCGCCACGTCGCGGCCGACGCGCGTCCGCAGGTTTCGGGCGAGCGCTGCGACCTGATCGCTGTCGAGCGGGTGGGCGCTCGTCACTTCGGCGCGGGCCTCGCCCTTGTGATTCGACAGCAGCGTCTCATAGGCCCGGACAATTGCGGGAAGCTGGGAGAGGCGGCGATTGTGCGCCAGCACGCCCAGAAATTTCGTGGTGAGCGGATCGAGACCCATGGAGGATGCGACCGCGCCAATCGTCTTACCGGCTGCGTCGCGGGTCAGCACCGGGCTGTTGATCAGGCCCTTGAAGTCCGCCGACTGCGCGATGGCGGCCTTCAGGGCGGCAAGGCTGCCGGCCACTGTGTCGAGCGCGTTCGAGTCGCGCGCCAGATCGAACAGCGCCACCGCGTAGCGGCCGCTGAGACTGGCCTGAATACCGCCGCTCATGTCCACGCCTTTACCGTCCTCCGTTTGACGAACCGGCGTGTCGATCATGCCGGTCATGCAAAAAGGGGGCGCGGTAAGATGCCGTCCCGTGCCCCTGTGCGGGCCGGTTAGCAGCCGCATTATGACTATGCAAGTGATGTGACATGATTCGGCGGCTGGCGCCAAAACAAGCCTATTTGCATGAGTTATTACTCCCAAGCCGACAATCAGGGCGTAGGATCGGCAGGGGCGAGCCGCCCCTTCTGGCAATGATAGACGATGCGTTCGTTGGGCTGCGCGGGAAGCAGGGCGGACACGTCGCTGCGCAGCGACGCGATGCGCGTAAGGAGGTCGCCGCCGCCGCACCCCTTGAATGCCTTGTCCTTCGTCAGCGCGCGGACCTTTTCCATCGTGTCGAGGTCGGGCAGCCAGCGTTCGACGCGCAAGGTTCCGGTCGCGGGATCGAACTGGCTGGCGGTGACGTAATTGCCCTCGTCGGGAACGGAGGTACGCTGCCATGTCGATCCGCTCGACACATATTGCATGTCGCCGTCGACGCATCCGCCCTCCGCCCAGCGCAAGCCGATATCGTTGGGCTGCGACACGGTGAGGCGGCTGCGGGCGAGATCGACTTTGCAGATATTGTCGCCCGCCCAGGCGAAAGCACCGTTGCTGCTGACGCCGCCGTCCTGCGGCATCTTCACCCGTTCGTCGATGCCCGAGAAACTGGGGCGCAGAAGAAAGAGGCCGAGCGCGCCGAGCAGCGCGACGCCCCCGCCCGCCAGCAGCCAGGTCGCCTGGCGTTCCTTGCCCTGCGTGTAGAACAGGCCGCCCGCGCCAAGGCCCAGCACCGCCAGCGCCAGCAGCACGGCGGCACCCGCCATCACATTTTCGCGCGCGGTGATGATGTCGCGTTCGGCGTCGTCGCGTGCCTTCATCAATGCCTGGTCGCGCGCTTCGGCGCTGGCGCGGTTCTTCTGCTCGCTCACCTGCGCCTCGCGCTGGGTCAATGTGGCTTCGGCGGCGTCGGCCTCCGCCATGGACCGGCACGGCACCACGGTGTGCAGCGAGGAAACGCCCGCCTGGCGCAGGAAGGATGCGACTTCGCGCCACGACACCGCAAAGCCGAATTCGGCGTCGTTGCCGTCGGACACCGACCCGAAGCTGTTGACGCCGAGCACGCGCCCGCAATCGTCCACCAGCGGCCCGCCGCTGTTTCCGGCAGCCAGCGGCGCGGTGTGGAGCAGCGTGTCGAAGCTGCGGCTGGCGCGCCCGGACGAGATATTGCCGCTGGTCTTGACGGTCGCGAGCGGCTCCACCAGCTGTTTCAGCCCAAGCCCCTGCGCGCGATCGACCGTGCCGGGATAGCCGATGGCGGTGACATGCTGCCCATCGCTCACCGCACCCGCGAAGAAAGTGCTGACGGGCAGGCTTCCTTCCTCCAGTTGGATGAGCGCCAGATCGTTGCCCGGCGAATAGGCGATGATGCGCCCGCCATAGGTTTTCGTCCCTTCCGACGGGATGACGCCGATGACGAGGTTCTTTTCCTCGCGCGCCAGTTCGACGACATGGGCGTTGGTCAGGATCTTGTCCGGCGCGACGGCAAAGCCGCTGCCATGGCCCACGAAATAGGCGTCCGACCCATCCGTCGCCACCAGCGCCACGCGCACCACGCCGCGCGCGGCGGCGGCGATGTCCTGTTGCTCGGCCCGCGCGGCGGCGGGGGCGAGAAGGGCGAGGAGAAGGGCGAAGCGGCGCAGGATCAGGAACATCGTGGCGCATTCATATGCGAAGCGGTGCCCTGCGCAATCGGGAAAACGCCGACACGCGCCGCTTTGACCGCAAGGCGCGGGAAGCATGGCATATCGAGGCCGTTTATAGCATAGGCTATGACCCCGATGACCGCTCCCGCGCCCCAGCCGCTCCTGTTGCCCGACGCCGAGACCTGCTGGCAGGCGTTTCTGCGCCGCGACCGCGCCTTCGACGGCCTGTTCGTGGGTTGCGTGTCGAGCACCGGGATATATTGCAAACCCAGTTGCGCCGCCCGCCATCCCCGGCGCGAGCATATGCGCTTTCTGCCCGATGGCGACGCGGCCCGCGCTGCCGGATATCGCGCCTGCCTGCGCTGCCGCCCGGACGAAGTGGGGCGCGACCGGATTGCGGTGGAGCGTGCCATCGCGCTTCTCGAAAAGGCGCAGGACGCCCTGCCGCTGGAGCGGTTGGCGGCGCAGGTCGGCTATGCGCCGCATCACTTCCATCGCCTGTTCAAGCGGGAAACAGGCATGACGCCCGCCGCCTATGCCCGCGCGCTGCGGGCCGAGCGGTTGAAAGCCGCGCTGGGGACGGAGGCGCGCGTCACCGACGCCATCTATGCCGCGGGCTATTCCGGCCCCAGCCGCGCCTATGCCGATGCGCAGGCGCATCTGGGCATGAGCCCGAGTGCCTGGAAAGAAGGCGGGCGCGGCGTCACGATCCGTTGGACGATCCTGGACAGCAGCCTTGGCCCGATGCTGGTTGCGGCAAGCGACAAGGGCCTGTGCCGCATCAGTTTCGGTCAGGGCGAGGCGGATTTGCGCGCTGCCTTTCCGCAGGCGGAGCTGCGTCCTGCGGACGCGACGCTCGACGGGCTGGCGCGTGCCGTGGCGGCGTTGGTCGACGATCCCGCCGCCACGCCCGATCTGCCGATCGACGTCGGCGGAACGGCGTTCCAGCAGGCGATCTGGGCAGCGCTGCGCGCCATCCCGTCCGGCGAGACGCGCAGTTACGCGCAGCTGGCGGCATCGGTCGGTCGCCCCGCCGCCGTCCGCGCGGGGGGTACTGCCTGCGGCGACAACCGGCTTGCGGTTCTCATCCCCTGCCACCGCATCCTGCGCAGCGACGGCGCGCTGGGCGGCTATGCCTGGGGGCTGGAGCGCAAGCGGGCTTTGCTCGATCGGGAAAGAAAATAGCCTCTTTTCAGACGGCTCGCGTTGCGCCACCCTGTCCGGCGTCAAGAGGCAGGGGAAAGACATGCGACATCGGGTGAAGGCTGCGGCGTTTGCCGCACTTGCGCTGTGCTGGGTGGGAAGCGCGCAGGCAGCATGGCGACAGGCGCAAACGCGGCACTTCACCGTTTACAGCGAAGGCAGCGACACCCAACTGCGCGGTTTTGCCGAACGGCTGGAGAAGTTCGACATGCTGCTGCGCCGCATGAACGGGGTGGACGACCCGGCAGCGGGCGCGCCGGTCAAAGTGTACATCCTGTCCAGCAGCGGCAAGGTGAAGGCGCTGGCCCATAATCCCAACATCGGCGGCTTCTATCGCACGTCGGACCGCAACGCGTTCGCCGTCCTTTCGCGCGAGCAGAAATCGAACCAGTTCGATCACGGCGCCGAGGAAATTCTTTTCCACGAATATGCGCATCATTTCATGCTGCATCATTTCCCCGCCGCCTACCCCGCCTGGTATGTGGAGGGCTTTGCCGAATTCTTCTCGACCGTGAAGTTCAAACAGGACGGGGGGATACAGTTCGGCCTCGTGCCGATGGCGCGCGTGCCCGCGCTGGTGCTGGTATCGCCCTATCCGGTGAAGAACCTGTTCGCGCGGGATACCGAGGGGCTGAGCCTGCGCGACGGCGACCGCTATTACGGGACCGCGTGGCTGCTCACCCATTTCTATCAGTATACGAAGACCGGACGCCGGGACGAGATCAGGCGCTATCTTCACGATGTCGCCATGGGCGTTCCCGACCTCAAGCCGGACAGCTATTTCGCAGGCGGGCTGGAGGGTCTGGAAAAGGACCTTGTCGCCTATATGCGTCATCCGCTGACGGGATCGGTCTATAAGCCCCTCCCCGCTCCGCAGGACGGCGCAATCGAGGTAAAGCCCCTCGATGCGGTACAGGGCGCGCTGGTCGAGGACGAGCTTCGCCTGATCGCCGCACCCCGGACCGAGGATTTGCCCACTATCGTGAATGCGGTGCGCGCGACGGCGGCACGCTATCCCGACAGCGCCTATGCCCTGGCGTTGCTGGCGGAGGCGGAATGGGCGGCGGACGAAAGGGACAAGGCGCTTGCCGACGCGGATCGCGCCATCGCGGTCGATCCCAAATCCGCGCGCGGATACGCCGTGCGGGCCGAGGCGCTGCTGGACAAGGCACAGGGCAGCGACAGGGCCGAAGACTGGAAGGCGGCTCTCACCGCCATCGTGCGCGCCAATCGCGCCGATACGGAGGACCCGGTTCCGCTGGCGCTCTTCTACCGCTATCACGCCATGCAAGGGGGGCCGATGCCGCAGATCGGCTACGACGGATTGCAAAAGGCGTTCGGCCTGCTCCCGCAGAACCCCTCCTACCGCATGAACTTCGCCCGTGCGCTGTCGGTGCGCGGCGATTATGCTCAGGCGTCGGCGTTGCTCGACCCCATCGCCTATTCCCCGCACGGTTCCGAGATGCGGGACGCGGCGCTCAAGCTGAAGGCCCGTTGGGACGCGCAGGCGTCGGCAAAGGCGAAGGGAAATCCCGCACCCGCGCCATGACGGCGGCGCGCTGCGCTTCGCTCATGCCGGTCCAACGGGCAATCTCGTCCAGCGTGCGCCCGCAGCCGGTGCAGCGCTGCCGCTCCGCATCGAGCGCACAGAGGGTGCGGCAAGGGGAGGCGATATGCGTTTCCATCACATGAAGCTGTAGGGATCGACATCCACCGCGACCCGCGTGCCCGATTTCCAGGCGATGTTGCCCAGCCATTCGCGGATTGCGCCCTGGATATCGACCTGCCGGCCGGCGTGGATCAAAAGGCGATGGCGATGCCGGCCGCGCAGCACGGAAAGCGGGGCGGGCGCGGGGCCGTAAACGCGCATTCCTTCGATTACGGGGGCGGACTTGCCGATCAGACGGGCGGTCTGCGCCGCCTCGTCCGCATCCTCGCTCGACACGATGATCGCGGCGAAACGACCGAAGGGCGGCGCGTTGGCGCGCCGACGATTTTCGGTCTCCACATCGTAGAAACGCTCGCTGTCGCCATCGATCAGCGCCTTGATGACTTCGCTTTCGGGCATTCGCGTCTGGATGAAGACGCGGCCCGGCTTCTGCCCCCGCCCGGCGCGCCCGGCGACCTGCACGATCTGCTGGAAGGTCCGTTCCGCCGCGCGCAGGTCCCCGCCTTCGAGGCCCAGGTCGGCGTCGATCACGCCGACCAGCGTCAGGTTGGGGAAGTGATAGCCCTTCGTCACCAGCTGGGTGCCGACGATGATGTCGACGTCGCCTGCTTCCACCGACTTCACGAAATCGGCGACCCTGGCGGGCGACCAGAGCGTGTCGGACGTCACGATGGCGGTGCGCGCGTCGGGCCAGAGCGCCTTCACCTCGTCCGCGATACGCTCGACCCCAGGGCCGCAGGCGACGAGGCTGTCCTCCTCCTTGCATTCGGGGCAGAAGCGCGGCGCGGGGGTGACATGCCCGCAATGGTGGCAGGCCAGCCTGTGGGTCAGGCGATGTTCGACCATCCACGCCGTGCAGTTGGGGCATTGAAAACGATAGCCGCAATGGCGGCAAAGCGTCAGCGGCGCATAGCCGCGCCGGTTGAGGAACAACAGGCTCTGCTCGCCCTTCGCTTTCGTCTCTTCGATGGCCTTCACCAGTTCAGGCGCGATCCAGCGACCGCGCTCGGGCGGGTCGGTCAGCAGGTTGATGCCATGGATATCGGGCATCTCCGCCCCGCCATAGCGCGAGGGCAGTTTGATTTCGGCATAGCGGCCCAGCTCCACCTGATGCCGCGTCTCTATCGCCGGAGTGGCCGACGCGAGGATGACCGGGAATTTTTCGATCAGGCCGCGCATCACCGCCACGTCGCGGGCATGGTAATGGACGCCGTCCTCCTGCTTGAAGCTCGCCTCATGCGCTTCGTCCACGACGATGAGGCCAAGGTTGGGATAGGGCAGGAACAGCGCGGATCGCGCGCCCACCACCACCTGCGCCTGTCCGCTGGCGATGGCGCGCCACGCCCTGCGCCGCTCGCTCTGGCGCAGGCCGCTGTGCCAGTTGACGGGGATCGTGCCGAAACGCTTTTCGAACCGTTCGAGGAAAGGTTCGGTCAACGCGATTTCGGGCAACAGAACCAGCACCTGCGCATCGGCGCGGATGGCGGCGGCAATCGCCTCGAAATAAACCTCCGTCTTGCCCGATCCGGTGACGCCGTCGAGCAGGAAGGGGGCGAAATCGCGGGCACGCACTGCGTCGGCCATCTGCCCCGCCGCCGCTGCCTGCGCATCCGACAGGGCGGGCGGCGCATGGTCGGGATCGGGCATGGGGAAGGGCGTGTCGACGCTGACTTCCACCGCCTCGAAGATGTCCTGCTTGATGAGGCCCCGGATCACCGCGTCGCTGACGCCGCCGATCGTCGCGAGTTCCCGGATCAGCCCCTGCCGATCGCCGATGCGCTCCAGCGCCTGGGCGCGCTGCTCGGTCATGCGGTCGGGCACTGCGCCCGTCGCCCGATACTCGATCACCGTCCGCGCGCCCTCCAGCGCCGACATGGACGACAGGGCCATGCGCAGCACCGCTGCGGGCGGCGCGAGATAATAGTCCGCCGTCCATTCGATCAGCCGCCGCAGCGTCTGCGGGATCGGCGGCGCGTCCACCGCCTCCAGCAGGTTGCGCAGGCGATTGTCGCCCACGCTTTCCACATCGGGAAAGCTCTCCTCCTCCCACACCACGCCGATCAGCTGGCGCGGCCCGAGCGGGGCGACGACGATGCTGCCCGGCTCGACGCGCATCCCGTGGGGCACGCGATAGTCGAGCGGACCCAGGGCGGCGTTGAGCAGGAGGACGCGGGCACGGGACATTTCGGTCCCCATGTAGGACAGGAGGGGCGGGGGACGCTATAGGCGCAGCCAACGAATCACTTCCCTGCCGGAGCAAAGCGCCATGAAATTCTTCGTCGACACCGCCGACATCGCCGAAATCCGCGAACTGGAAGCCACCGGGCTGCTCGACGGCGTCACCACCAACCCCAGCCTCATCCACAAGTCGGGCCGCAAGTTCCTTGAAGTGATCGAGGAAATCTGCGGCGTGGTGGACGGCCCCGTTTCCGCAGAGGTCGTCGCGCTCGATCATGAGACGATGATGAAGGAAGCGGAAATCCTGCGGAAGATCGCCGACAATGTCTGCATCAAGGTGCCGCTCACCATCGACGGGCTCAAGACGTGCAAGGCGCTGACCGGCGAGGGGACGCAGGTCAACGTGACGCTCTGCTTCTCCGCCAACCAGGCGCTGCTGGCGGCGAAGGCGGGCGCGACCTTCATCTCGCCCTTCGTCGGGCGGCACGACGACAATGGCTTCGACGGGCTCGCGCTGATCGAGGACATTCGCCTGATCTACGACAATTACAGCTTCCGCACCGAAATCCTTGCCGCCTCGCTGCGGCACCCGATCCATGTGCTCGACTGTGCGAAGATCGGCGCCGACGTCATCACCGCGCCGCCCGCCGTCATCAAGATGCTCTCCAAGCATGTCCTGACCGACAAGGGCCTGGACGCCTTCGCCGCGGACTGGGCCAAGACCGGCCAGACGATCCTTTGAGGGGCGTTACGGTCATCTTCGTCCGTCTCCGTCCTTGATCCAGTTTATGGAGCCGTCCGGCATCCGGGCGCATGAGGACGGGACAGACTGGAGACAAACGATGCACGAGGATGACGTCGTCTATTACCGTCGGCGCGCGCAGCAGGAACTGAAGACGGCGCAGGCCCTCTCCGACCCGCTGGCCGCGCGGCTGCATTGGGAAATGGCTCAGCAATATGCCAATCGCGCCCTGTTGCTGGAGGAAGCGTTGCTCGACCGGGCGGGCGAGGCGATGAGTCCGGTCGCCGGGCTCGCGGCGCGCGGGCCCCAGTCGTCGAGCGCCTCGTACCGGAAATCGCTGAACGCCGCCCCGTCTGGCCCCGCCGCGTAAAGGCCGGGCCGCAGCATCGGGAAGCCGTGATCGCGGGCGTCGCCAGCAGGGCCGCCGCGCCGATCAGGCCGCGCCGGGTGTGCGCCGCGCATGGCGGGATCAGCGGGCCAGCCAGCCCCCGTCGACGGCGAGCACATGCCCC
The DNA here is from genome assembly GCF_003248505.1 of Sphingobium sp. GTDB lineage: Bacteria > Pseudomonadota > Alphaproteobacteria > Sphingomonadales > Sphingomonadaceae > Sphingobium. The sequence continues at coordinate 23,156 of NZ_QFOA01000037.1, read as the reverse complement.
TGCACATAGTCGGCAGCGCTGCTGGAAAGGAACACGGCGGCCCCGCCGATGTCGGCCGGATCGCCCCAGCGCCCCTCGGGGATACGCTCCACGATCTGGCGATTGCGCGTCTCGTCCGCCTGGAGCGCGGCGGTGTTGTCGGTCGCGATATAGCCCGGCGCGATGGCGTTCACATTGACGCCGTTGGCCGCCCATTCGCAGGCGAGCAGCTTGGTGAGCCCCGCAACGCCGCTCTTGCTTGCGGTATAGCTCGGCACGCGGATGCCCCCCTGAAAGCTCAGCATCGAGGCGATGTTGACGATCTTGCCGCGCGGCCCACCCGCTTCCCGCCGTGCGATCATGTGCCGCCCCGCCGCCTGGCAGAGGAAGAACACGGACTTGAGGTTGGTGTCGACGACCGCGTCCCAGTCGGCTTCGGTGAAGTCGACCGAATCGGCGCGGCGGATAATGCCCGCATTGTTGACGAGGATGTCGATCCCGCCGAGCGTGCCGACGACCCGATCCACCACGTCGCGCACCGGCGCGATGGTCGACAGGTCGGCCTCGACCAGTTCGCACCTGCGCCCCATCGCGCGAACGAGCGCCGCGGTTTCGATCGCGGGGGTGCGCCCCACCGCCGCGATGTCGGCACCGGCCTGCGCCAGCGCGACCGCAATCCCCTGGCCGATGCCGGTATTCGCCCCGGTGACGACCGCGACGCGGCCGGAAAGATCGAAGGGTTTGCTGGTCATCGTCATCCTCTGCCTGTCTGGCGGGCCGCGCGGACGGCGGCCTTCGCGTCCTGCCCGGGCGAGCGGTCAGCCCGTAATCGTGCGCATGTGCGCGACGATGGCCTCGTCCGTCGCATGGGCGTAGAAATAGTCCTTGAACCGTTCCCCCGCGACGGCGGCCTTGAGCAGGTCCTGATCCACGCTTTGCAGCACGGTCGCCATATCCTTGCAGGTCGCGGCCTTCAGGTCCTTCAGGATACCGCGATTGGTGCGCATGATCTCTGCGCGTTCCTTGGGATAGCCAAGGCCGCGCTCCCCGTCGAACAGCTTGGCGTAGACATCGCGCAGGTTAAGTTCGGCGGCCCATCCGAAGCCCTTGGCATAGGGCATGGAAATCGCGTTGCCATCGTTGATCTGGCCGAAGAGGAACGCGTCGGTCGGGTCGATGACGAGGCCGCAGAACACGCCCGGCATCGCGTTGCACGCCAGCATCGATCCCATGCCGGTGCCGCATCCGGTGACGACGAAATCCGCCGCGCCGCTATTGAGCAGGATGCCGGTCAAAAGGCCGTTCATGACATAGGTCAGCGATGCCGCGTCCTCCGCACCGTACATGCCATAGTTGAACACCTGATGGCCCAGCGGCTCCGCCACGCCGGTCAGCGCCTCGTGGATGACGCCGTTCTTGGCGGCCTGGCTGTTTTCGGTGATGAGCGCGATCTTCATGGCTGGTCCTCTCGGCTTCGCCTGCGGGCGGAGCGCTGCTGATGGCTGGATTGGCGATCATGGTAACCGGTGTCATGAGGGCGCGCAAGACGTTTGTCGCTCGATCCGCTTAAGGCGTGTCAGGCCGGGGCGACCGAACTGCGTTCGATGAGGTCGGACAGGAAGTGGGATGGCTGGCGCGGGGCGTCCGCCGGATCGATCAGCTTGATCGCCGCCGCTCTCGCCATCGCCTTGATCGGCCAGCGCACGGTGGTGAGAGGCGGCCAGATGTGCGCGGCGATGGCGGTATCGTCGAATCCCACGATCGAAAGCTCTTCGGGCACCGCGATGTCCAGCGCCCGCGCGGCATGGAGCACGCCGGCCGCCATTTCATCGTTGCTCGAAAAGATCGCGCTCGGGCGCGGGTCGACGGCCAGCAGGGCGCGGCCCGCCTCTATGCCCGTTTCGAAGCGGTAGCTGCCCTTCGCCATGATCGCGGGATCGATGGCGATCCCTGCCTGTTCCAGCGCGTCGCGATAGCCCGCCTCGCGCTCGGCGGCGGACCGGAAACCCTCCGGCCCCGCGACGAAGCCGATGCGCCGATGGCCCCGCGCGATCAGGTAGGCCATGGCATTCGCCACCGCTTCCCGGTCGTTGGATGCGACCATATGCTCGTCCGCGTCCAGCCGCGCGGACCCCATCCGCACCCAGCTGACCCCCAGTTCGTCGCACAGCTGTGCCAGCGCATCATTCTCGGAGATCGGCGGCAACAGCATGACGCCGAACAGCCGCTGCTGCACCAGAAAGGCGCGCACATCGTCGAGCATGGCGGGCGAATGGCGGTCGACCGGGCGCACCACCAGCGCGAATTCGGTGTCGCGGATCGCAGACAATATGCCTTCCTGTACGCCCAGAACCATCTGCGCATTGGGATTGTCGTGGATCAGGCCGATCAGGAAATTGCGCCGCAGCGCCAGCGCGCGCGCCTGCGGATTGGGGACATAGCCCAGGTCCGCGATCACCGCCTCCACCTTTTCCCGCGTCGCCTGGTTCAGCAGGGGGGACCGGTTGATGACGCGGCTCACCGTCTTTTTGGAGACCCCGGCGAGGCGGGCGACATCGTTGATGGTCGGCTTGCTGTCGGTTGCCTTCGTCACGCTGCTTCCATGCCCCTTGCCCGCACGGCGAAGCCGCGCCGCCCGATCTCCTAGGCCGACATGGACGCTTCTGGCAATGGATGCCGTTGACACCGGTTACCACATTGCTAGACGGTCGGTATCTCCGATTGCTCGATTGAGGCCCATGACGACTGCCGCATTGTCCGTTCCCGACGCGCTCAAGGTCCATGAACGCGACGGCGTGGCGGTCGCGCTCCGCCCGCTGGAAGCGGGGGAAATCGTGCGCGCGGGCGGGCAGGAGACGCGGCTGGTCCACGCCATTCCCAAGGGGCATAAATTTGCCCTGCGTCCCTGCGCGGCGGGGGAAGCGGTGGTGAAGTTCGGCCTGCCCATCGGTCGCGCAACGGCGTCGATTGCGCCGGGCGAGCATATCCACACCCATAATCTCGCCACCGCGCTGGAGGGGGAGGTCCGCTATGCGCCCGCTGCGACTCCTGCGGCGGCGGCAGCCGGGCAAGGAGGAGCGACACCGACCTGGCGCGGCTACCGTCGGGCCGATGGGCGGGCGGGAACGCGCAACGAGATATGGATCATCCCGACCGTCGGTTGCGTCGCGATCACTGCGGAACAGATCGCCCGCGCCGCCGAAACGCGCCATGCCGCGCCGATCGCCGCCGGGCGCATCGACGGCATCCTGGCGCTGCCGCATCCCCATGGCTGTTCGCAACTGGGCGACGATCTGGGCGGCACGCGCGCATTGCTGGCGGGGCTGGCGGCCCATCCCAACGCGGCGGGCGTGCTGCTGCTGGGCCTGGGCTGCGAATCGAACCAGCTCGGCGCGCTCCTCGACGCCATTCCGGCCCCCGACCGGGCGAAGGTGCGCACGCTGTCTTCCCAGTCGGCGGGCGACGAGATGGCGGAGGCCGCCGTTCTGGTCGACGAACTGGTCGCGGACGCCGCCCGTGCGGATCGGGAGGCGCTGCCTCTGTCGGCCCTGACGGTCGGTCTCAAATGCGGTGGGTCGGATGGCTTTTCGGGCCTCACCGCCAATCCGCTGCTCGGACGGTTCAGCGAAAGGCTGGCGGCAGCGGGCGGCATCCCGATTCTCACCGAAATTCCCGAAATCTTCGGCGCGGAGCAGGGGCTGTTCGAGCGCGCGGTGGATCCAGCGACGTTCGACGCCGCCGCCGCGCTGGTGAACCGTTTCAAGCGCTATTATCTCGACCAGGGCCTGCCCGTGTCGGAAAATCCCTCTCCCGGCAACATCGCGGGCGGCATCACAACGCTGGAGGAAAAATCGGCGGGCGCGGTGCAGAAAGCGGGGACCGCGCCGCTCGCCTCGGTCATCGGCTATGGCGACCGGGCGCACGCCCCCGGCCTCGCGCTGCTCGAAGCGCCGGGGAACGATGCCGTATCCTCCACCGCGCTGACGGCGGCGGGCGCGACGCTCTTGCTGTTCACCACCGGGCGCGGCACTCCGCTCGGCTTTCCCTCGCCGACGGTCAAGGTCGCGTCCAACCGCGATCTGGCGCGGGCCAAGCCGCACTGGATCGACTTCGACGCATCGCGCGTGCTGGACGAAGGGGCGGGGGCGGCGGATGCCGCCTTCCTCGACCGCCTGCTCGCCATCGCAAGCGGGGAGCGGACTGCCGCGGAACGCCATGGGCAACGCGCCATCGCCATCTGGAAGAAGGGCGTCACGCTCTGAGACGAAACCCGGAAAGCCGCGCATGCTTGCGAATGACACCGGTTTCCTATACGCAATGGCGGAACGGTTTACGACAAGAGGCGGGAACGAATTTGGGTAATAATGTGGAACAGGTGGCGTCGGCTTTCGTCTGCGCTCGGCGTGAGGCGCGTGCCATTGCCGTATATCCGGGCGAACGGCCCCGGACGCTGGCCGACGCCTATGCCATTCAGGATCGCGCACTGGCTCTCGACGGTCGGCAGGCTGCGGGCTGGAAAGTGGGGCGGATCAACGCGCCGCTCGACCGGGAAATGGGTTCGGACCGCCTTGCCGGGCCGATGTTCGCCGACAGCTTCGTCGATGCGGCGGATGGGCACGGCCCTGCCATGCCGGTTTACGAAGGCGGTTTTGCCGCAGGCGAGGCGGAATGGCTGCTGCATGTCGCGCCGGGCTTTTCCGGTGCGGTGCCGACCGACGACGATGGCGTGAAGGCGATCCTCGACGATGTGCGGCTCGGCATAGAGGTCGCCAGTTCCCCCTATCCCGGCATCAATGCCGATGGCCCGGCGGTCACCGTCTCCGACTTCGGCAACAATGCCGGTCTTGTCCTGGGCGTCCCCCTGCCGGACTGGCGCGCGGTCGACCTGTGCGCCGTTCCGGTGCGGAGCGAAATCGACGGTAAAGAAGTCGGCGCCGCCACCGCCGCCACGATGCTCGACGGACCCTATGGCGCAGTGCGCTTCCTCCTGTCGAACCTCGTTGCGCGCGGCATCGATGTGTCGGCCGGTCTGTGGGTGTCGACCGGTGCGATCACCGGCGTCCACTCCGTGTGCGTGGGCCAGCATTTCCGTGCAATTTTCGAAGGGCATGGCGAAGTCGCCTGCCGGATAAGCGCCGCAACGCCCCGCTGAGGGCACGGACCGGTCGGACCGGCAAGACCCGGCCGCCGCATGGAGGAGAGTGACGATGGTTGAAGTCCCTGCGGAAACCGGTCGGCAGCAGCCTGCCATCGCGGCCGGCGCCGCGGCAGGCGGTCGCTATCGCTGGGTGATCGTGGCGCTGCTGTTCGCAGCGACGGCGGTCAACTATATCGACCGGCAGATGATCGGCGTGCTGAAGCCGACGCTTGCCGCCGAATTCGGCTGGTCCGAAAGCGATTTCGCCAGCATCGTCTTCTGGTTTCAGGTCGCCTATGCGGTGGGCTATATCGGCTTTGGCCGCATCGTCGACGTGGTCGGCGCGCGGCTTGGCTATACCATCGCCATTCTCGTCTGGACGGTGGGCCACATGGCGCATGGCTTTGCGACCGGCGTCGCCAGCTTCGCTGCCGCGCGCTTCGGCCTGGGCGTCGGCGAAAGCGGCAATTTTCCGGCGGGCATCCGCGCGGTTACCGACTGGTTCCCGCAGCGTGAGCGCGCCTACGCCATCGGCCTGTTCAATGCAGGCGCGAACGTGGGGGCGATCATCACCCCGCTGCTCGTTCCCGCGCTCGTCCTCTGGTTCGGGTGGCGCGCGGCCTTCTTCCTCACCGGCATTTTCGGCATCCTCTGGCTGATCGCCTGGTGGTCGATCTATCGCCACCCGTCCGAACACAAGCGCGTTTCCGACGCCGAACTCGCCTGGATTCAGCAGGACCCGGCGGACCCGGTCGAAAAGATCGGGTGGAGCCGCCTGCTCACGGTCCGGGAAACCTGGGCCTATGCGCTCGGCAAGTTCCTGATCGACCCGATCTGGTGGTTCTTCCTGTTCTGGCTGCCGGGTTACCTCTTCCAGCGCTACGACATGGATCTGAAGACCTTCGGGCTGCCGCTCGCCGCCATCTACCTCATCTCGGACGGCGGTTCGGTGTTCGGCGGCTGGATGTCCTCGCGCCTCATCAAGGCCGGGCGCACGCCCAACGCGGCGCGCAAGCTCACCATGCTGCTGTGCGCGATCCTCGTCCTGCCGATCTGGTTTGCGCAAAGCATCGACAGCGTGTGGGGCGCGGTGCTGATCATCGGCCTTGCCACCGCCGCGCACCAGGCGTTCTCGGCCAATCTCTACACGCTTCCCTCCGACATGTTCCCGCGCGGGGCGGTGGGGTCGGTCATCGGCATCGGCGGCACCGTGGGTGCGCTGGGCGGCATGGGGATGGCGCTCTTCACCGGCTATATCCTCGACACGACCGGCAGCTACGAAATCCTGTTCGCGCTCTGCTCCAGCGCCTATCTGCTGGCGCTCGCCGTCGTGCACATCCTCAGCCCCCGCCTGGCCCCCGCCCGGGTGTGAAAGGCGGCAGGCTGGCGACCCCGGCAGGATTCGAACCTGCGACCATTCGCTTAGAAGGCGAATGCTCTATCCAACTGAGCTACGGGGCCGTCGCCTGTCGCGAATAGCGGTCGCAGGGGCAGCTTGCAATCGGCAGGGCAGCCGATAATCATCGCGGCCATGAACGACGGGGCATTGCAGCGGATGGACGCAGGGGCGCTGGGCGCGCGGCCGCTGCGCTACTACGACTTTTTCATGGCGGCGTTCGTTACGATCCTGCTGCTGTCCAACCTCATCGGCGCGGCCAAGCTGTCGAGCGTGGGCGGCTTCACCTTCGGGGCGGGCATCCTGTTCTTTCCGCTGGGCTATGTGCTGGGCGACGTGCTGACCGAAGTCTATGGCTATGCCCGCGCGCGGCGGTGCGTATGGGCGGGGTTCGCCGCGATGATCTTCATGGCGCTCATGAGCTGGGTGGTCGTCGCCCTGCCGCCCGCCGACGGCTGGCCCGATCAGAAAGCCTATGAGGCCGTGTTCGGCAGCACCTGGCGCATCGTCTTCGCTTCGCTATGCGCCTTTTGGGCGGGCGAGTTCGCCAACAGCTTCGTCCTCTCCAAGATGAAGCTCCTGACGCAGGGGCGCCATTTGTGGATGCGCACCATCGGGTCGACCGTGGTGGGGCAGGGGGTGGACAGCCTGCTCTTCTACCCGCTTGCCTTCTACGGCCAGTGGACCGACGCGCAGGTGGCGACGGTGATGGTCACCAACTGGGCGATGAAGGTCGGCTGGGAAGCGTTGCTGACGCCGGTCACCTATGCCGTGGTCGGCTTCGTCAAGCGGCGCGAGGGGCTCGACATCTATGACGAGCATACCGACTTCACCCCGTTCCGCACGACGCTGACCTGACTCTACGGATAGGTTGCGCGCACGAAATAAAGCCCGTCCGGCGGCGCGTTGAGGGCGAGGGCGGCGCGATCCCGCGCGTTTAATGCGGCGCGCAGGTCTTCCGCCCGCCACCGCCCCATGCCCACCATCGCCAGGCACCCGACCATCGAGCGCACCTGATGATGCAGGAAGGATCGCGCTTGCGCATGGATCGCGATCCGGTCGCCGTCGCGCTCCACGTCCAGCCGGTCGAGAGACTTCACAGGACTGGCCGCCTGGCAATGGACCGAACGGAAAGTGGTGAAATCGTGCCGCCCCACCAGCATCTGCGCCGCCGCGTGCATCGCCCCGGCGTCCAGCGGCTGGATTACCCGCCACACCAGCCCGTTCTCGAACGTCATCGGCGCCCGTCGGTTGGCGATGCGGTAGACATAGGACCGGCCCGTGCAGGAAAATCGCGCATGCCAGTCGCCCGGCGCTTCCTCGCAATCGAGGATCGCCACCGGTGCGGGACGCATCACCGCGTTCAGCGCCTCCATCAGGCGAAAGGGCGCAATCGCCTTTGCGATATCGGCGTGGGCGCGCATGCCGATGCCGTGCACTCCTGCGTCGGTGCGCCCTGCCGCATGGACCGCGACGCGCTCGCCCGTGACCTTGGATATCGCGTCCTCGATGCTCTGCTGGACGCTCGGTCCATGCGCTTGGCGCTGCCAGCCCATGAAGGGGCGGCCGTCGAACTCGACGGTGAAGGCGAAACGGGTCATGCGCCGCTCACTCTCCGACGCGGCTGCCCGCAGGCATGTCGAATCCGCGCAGCAGTTCGCCCGCGCTCATTGCGCCCTTGCCCGCCCGCTGGATCAGCGTCGGGCGAAGAGCGTCATGGCCGCACCCGATCAAGAGGCTGTCGTCCAGCAACATGCCCGGTTCGCCGCCATGATGCTCCACATGAGCGGCCAGGATGCGGAATCGCTCGCCACGATATTCGAAGAAAGCGCCCGGCGCGGGATTGAACGCGCGCACCTGCCGCTCGACCGCATGGGCGCCCTTTGTGAAGTCGATGCGGGCTTCGGCCTTGTCGATCTTGGCGGCATGGGTCACGCCCTCGTCGGGCTGCGGCATCGGCGGGTGGAGCGTCAGGTCGTCCAGCACCTCGACCATCAGTTCCGCGCCCGCCATCGCCAGTTCGGCGGTCAGCGCGCCTGCCGTCTTGTCCTCGATCGGGGTGACGTGCTTGGCGCGCATCGGGCCGGTGTCGAGCCCGGCTTCCATGTCCATGATTGTGACGCCGGTCACATTGTCGCCGGCCAGGATCGCCCGCTGGATCGGCGCGGCCCCGCGCCAGCGCGGCAGCAGCGAAGCGTGGATGTTCATGCAGCCATGGCGCGGCGCGGCGAGGATCGCGCGCGGCAGGATGAGCCCGTATGCCGCCACGACCGCCGCGTCCGCCGCCAGCGCTGCGAACGCCCCCTGCGTGTCCGCGTCCCTGAGCGACAGTGGCGTGCGCACGTCGATCCCCAGCGCTTGCGCCCGCAGATGCACGGGGGAGGGGCGCAGCGCCTTGCCCCGGCCGGCGGGGCGGGGCGGCTGGCTGTAGACCGCAACGACCTCATGCCCCGCCGCGATCAGCGCGTCGAGCGCGGGAACGGCGAAATCGGGGGTGCCCATATAGACGATACGCATGATCGGTTCCCAGTTCCGGTGCCGCATCCCAAACGCGCCCCACGGCGCATTTCCAAAGACGATCCTCAAACCCCTTGTCGACGGGACATGCAACCCCTTATCTCACGCCATGGCCTCTCCCGAAATCGACACTTTGACGCAAGCGCTCTCGCGGCTCCCGGGCCTTGGTCCCCGCTCGGCGCGGCGTGCGGTGCTGCATCTCCTCAAACGCCGGGAAAGCGCGATGGAGCCGCTGCTGCGCGCGCTGGAGGCGGTGAACGAACGGCTCGTGACCTGCGGGGTGTGCGGCAATGTCGATACCGTCGATCCGTGCGGCATCTGCGCCGATCCCCGCCGCGACGCGCGCGCGTTATGCGTCGTGGAGGATGTGTCCGACCTCTGGGCGCTCGACCGGTCGCGCCTGTTTCCTGGCCGTTTCCATGTGTTGGGCGGTCGGCTTTCGGCGCTGGAGGGGGTGCGGCCGGAGGACCTGACCATCGACGCGCTGGTCGCGCGGGTGGAGGCGGGCGGCATCGACGAGGTCGTGCTGGCGATGAACGCGACGCTGGAGGGGCAGACGACCGCCCATTATCTGGCCGAGCGGCTGGAGCGTTTCCCCATTCGCCTGACGCAGCTTGCCCACGGTGTCCCGGTCGGCGGCGAACTCGACTATCTCGACGAAGGCACGCTGGCGCAGGCGTTGCGCGCGCGAAGACCGGTGGGTTGACGGCGCACCCGATCGGTCTGATCGAAAAAGCGCGGCGCAGCGCCAGCTTGAATCGATTGGCCGTTCCGCCTATGTTTCGATCATGGCAATCCGTCCCATCCTAGAAGCGCCCGATCCGCGCCTGCGCTCCATTTCGACCCCGGTCGAAACCATCGACGACGATCTGCAAACCCTGATCGACGACATGTTCGACACCATGTACGACGCGCCCGGCATCGGCCTCGCCGCGATCCAGGTCGGCGTGCCCAAGCGGGTACTGGTGATCGACCTTCAGGAACCCGAATCGGACAAGGAAGGTGCCCCCCCGGTCAAGAAGCCGCTGGTGTTCATCAACCCTGAAATCCTCAAGGGGTCGGACGATCTGTCCGTCTATAACGAGGGCTGCCTGTCCGTTCCCGACCAGTTCGCCGAAGTGGAGCGTCCCGCCGTCATCCGTGCCAGCTGGATGGACCGCGACGGGCGCATCCATGAGGAGCAGCTCGAAGGGCTGATCGCCACCTGCCTCCAGCATGAGATGGATCATCTGGAGGGGATTCTCTTCATCGACCACCTCTCGCGGCTGAAGCGCGACATGCTGATGAAGAAGCTGATCAAGGCGCGCAAGGCGGCCTGACCGAAAACCGGGAATGTCCAAGTAAAGCAACGCCCTGACCTTGCGGTCGGGGCGTTTTTTCTTGTGTTTTCGCCAAAAAATCCTTTTCTTTCAATCCGTTCATCTTGTTCCATTGGTCGGGCAGGATGCACAAATCGTCGGAATCTCGCTTGTCGGATGAACCTTGCTCGGCTTGGAACCGTTTCGCTTGGAAAATTAAAGGAGCAATAACCATGTCGCCTTCCGTCAAGAAGATCGTTCCCCTCTCGCTGGTGCTGGTGGGCGCACTGGGCCTGGGCGGGTGCGCCACAAAGGGCTTCGTGCGCGAACAGGTCGCGACCGTGAACCAGCGCGTCGATGCGCTCGATTCGCGCCTCCAGCAGACCGACGCCACCGCACAGCAGGCGCTGGGCGAAGCGCGCTCGGCCGCGGGTCAGGCACAGCAGAACGGTCAGCGTCTCGACCAGCTCGGCTCGCGCGTCGATGGCGTCGAACAGCGCATGGTCGAAGCGCAGCGCAAGCGTCCGCGCAACTGACGGCAACCGGATCGAAGGGCGGCGCGCACCGGGCGCGCCGCCCTTTTCGTCCGATCTTTTCGAGTAACCGCCCTTGATGATGACATCGTTGCCGGGGTCAGCCGCGCTGGCCTTGACCTTTCTGACGCCGACGCAGGCCCACGCCGCTGTCTTCATTCGTGATTTCCAGTCATCAATCGCTGACGATGCGTCCGGTCGTTCATCGATCGAAAATCATGCATCGGCTGTCTACTTCGCTGTCGCGAAACGTGCCCTTGCCCCCAGCAATCAGGCCGCCAAAACCCCCAAAAAGAAGGCCGTTCCGGGCCGCGCCAAGCCCCGTGCGGACGCGCCCCCAGCCGCCCCCGACGCGACCGAAATGGTCGTCGATCCCACCCCCGCCGCGCAGCGCGTGATGGGCTGGGTCGGGTCCGCGCGCGACAATGGAAAGCTGCCCTACGTCATCCTCGACAAGCAGGCCGCCCGCATCTGGCTCTACGATGCCAAGGGCGCGCTGGTCGCCGACGCGCCGGCGCTGATCGGCATCATGGCGGGCGACGATGCGACGCCCGGCGTCGGCGCCAAATCTCTGGCGGAGATCGGCCCGGCGGAAAAGACCACCCCGGCCGGTCGCTTCCTTGCAAAGTTCGGGGTCGCGGCGGGCAAGACCCGCGTGCTGTGGGTCGACTATACGACCTCGGTCGCGCTCCACACCATTCCACCCGGCAATCCCAAGGAAAAGCGGGTGGAGCGGATGCTGTCTCCCGACATCGCCGACAACCGCATCACCTTCGGCTGCATCAACGTGCCCAAGCGCTTCTATGCGAAGGTCAGCCCGCTGTTTGCGAAGCGGGGAGGCTATGTCTACATCCTCCCCGACGTGAAGTCGCCCGAAGCGGTCTTCCCGCAGCTTCACGCCTATCCGGCGGCAATGCCCGCATCGGTCGCGGCGGCGGACTGACGGGTCAGCCTACCCCTTCGGTGTCGAGCGCGTAGCCCGCCGACCGGACGGTGCGGATGATATCCTGATACTGCCCGTCGCCGTTGATCGCCTTGCGCAGGCGGCGGATGTGCACGTCGACGGTGCGCAGTTCGATATCGCTGTCCTGCCCCCACACGCTGTCGAGCAGCCGCTCGCGCGAGAAGACCCAGCCGGGATGCTCCAGAAAATGCTTGAGCAGCCGGAACTCGGTCGGGCCGAGCGGAATCACCTGCCCGCTGCGACGCACCTTGTGTCCCACCGTGTCCATCTCCACGTCGGCGAAGGTCAGCGTCTCGCCGGCCAGAGCGGGGCGCACCCGGCGCAACACCGCACCCACGCGCGCGACCAGTTCGCGCGGAGAAAAGGGCTTGGTCACATAATCGTCCGCCCCGGTTTCCAGCCCGCGAACCCGATCCTCTTCCTCGCCGCGCGCGGTCAGCATGATGATGGGGATGTTGGCGGTGCCGTTCATGCGGCGCAGGCGTCGGCACACCTCGATGCCCGACAGGCTCTCGACCATCCAGTCGAGCAGCACGATGTCGGGCGTATTCTCCTGCGCCATCAGCAGCGCTTCCTCGCCGTCGACGGTATGTGCGACGTCGAAATCCTCCCGCTTGAAATGCCAGATGAGCAGTTCGGCGAGCGCCGCGTCATCCTCCACCAGCAGCATCTTCGCCCGTGCCATGCGCTCAATCCTCCGGCTGGAAATCGTGGCCGCGTTCGCGATCCGGCAGGGTCTTGCCGGTCGCCGCGTAATAGACCATCTCCGCGACATTGGTCGCATGGTCGCCGATACGTTCGATATTCTTGGCCACGAACAGCAGGTGCGCGCATTCGCTGATCGTCTTGGGATTTTCGACCATGAACGTCACCAGCGTGCGGAAGACGCTGTTATAAAAATCGTCGACCACCGTGTCGCGCTCCACCACCGCCAGCGCCAGGTCGGGATCGCGCGCGGCAAAGGCGTTAAGGGCGTCGTGCACCATTTCGCCCGCGACCTGCCCCATGGAAGGAAGCAGCGACACCGGCTCCATCGTCCGGCTGTTGGTCACGATCATCGGCACGCGCTTGGCGATGTTCTTGGCATAGTCGCCGATGCGCTCGACCACGCTCACGATCCTGAGCGCTGCGATCACGTCGCGCAGGTCGTTCGCCATCGGCGCGCGCAGGGCGATGATCTGGATCACCAGCTTTTCGACCTCCGCCTCGATCGCGTCGATGCGCTTGTCGTCGGCGACCACCTGCGCTGCCAGATCGCGATTCTGCCGCAGCAGCGCGACCATCGCATTCTCGATCGCCGCCTCGGCCCGTCCGCCCATCTCTGCGATGAGACCGCGCAGCGTGTCGATTTCCTCGTCGAAAGCCTTGATCGTATGTTCAGCCATATCGTCTCTCCCGCCGGTCAGCCGTAGCGACCGGTGATATAATCCTTGGTCCGCTCCTGACGCGGATTGGTAAAGATGTCGGATGTCACGCCATATTCCACCAGTTCGCCCAGGTGGAAGAAGGCCGTGCGCTGCGATACGCGGGCGGCCTGCTGCATATTGTGGGTGACGATGACGATGGCATAGCGACCGCGCAGTTCGTGGATCAACTCCTCGATCTTGGCGGTGGCGATGGGGTCGAGCGCGGAACAGGGTTCGTCCATCAGGATGACCTCCGGCTCCACCGCGATGGCGCGCCCGATGCACAGGCGCTGCTGCTGACCGCCCGACAGAGCGGTGCCGCTGTCGTGCAGCCGGTCCTTCACTTCCTCCCACAATCCCGCGCGACGCAGCGATTTCTCGACGATCACGTCCATGTCCGCCTTGCCCGCGGCAAGGCCGTGGATGCGCGGGCCGTAGGCGATATTCTCGTAGATCGATTTGGGGAAGGGATTGGGTTTCTGGAACACCATGCCCACCCGCGCGCGCAGTTGCACCACGTCCATCGAGGGGGCGTAGATGTCGTCCCCGTCGAGCGTGATCGTCCCTTCGACCCGAGCGGAGGCGACGGTGTCGTTCATGCGGTTCAACGTGCGCAGGAAGGTCGACTTGCCGCAGCCCGACGGGCCGATGAAGGCTGTCACATGATCCATGTCGACATCGATGGAGACGCCCTTGATCGCCTGCTTGGGACCGTAGAAGACCTTCACGTCGCGCGCGGTCATCTTGGGGTCGGCTGGGGCGAGGACTTTTTGTTCTTCGGTCATGGCGGTTACCACCGTCTTTCGAATTTGTTGCGCAGGTAGATGGCGAGCCCGTTCATCGCGAGCAGGAAGACCAGCAGAACGATGATGGCGGCGGACGTCTTCTCGACGAAGCCCTTCGACACTTCGTCGGACCACAGGAAGATCTGGACGGGCAGCACGGTGGCGGGATCGGTGACGCCGCCGGGCGGCGTCGCGATGAAGGCGCGCATCCCGATCATCAGCAGCGGGGCGGTTTCGCCCAGCGCGCGGGCCATGCCGATGATGGTGCCGGTGAGGATGCCGGGCAGGGCGAGCGGAAGCACATGCTGGAACACGACCTGCACGGGCGACGCGCCGATGCCGAGCGCGGCGTCGCGGATGCTGGGCGGCACCGCCTTGATCGCGTTGCGCCCGGCGATGACGATGACCGGCATGGTCATCAGCGCCAGCGTCATCCCGCCCACCAGCGCGGCGGAGCGCGGCAGGTAGAGAAAGTTCAGAAAGATGGAGAGGCCGAGCAGACCGAAGATGATCGACGGAACGGCGGCCAGATTGTTGATCGACACCTCAATGATGTCGGTCCACCAGGTCTTGGGCGCATATTCCTCCAGGTAGAGGGCGGTGGCGACGCCGATGGGGAAGCTCAGCAGCAGCGTGACGAGCATCGTCAGCAGCGATCCCTTGAACGCGCCCCAGATACCGACCTGCGTCGGATCGGTGCCGTCGCTCGACGACAGGAAGGTCGCATTGAACCCGGTCGACAGCACGCCGGCCTTCTTCAGCCGATCCACGGTCGCTTCCGCCTCCGGCGTGCCCTTGCCCTTGTTGGCAAGGTCGATCGCGGTCGCGGCGGGCAGCTGAATGGTTTCGGTCCGTCTGAGGATCGAGGGGTCGTCCTTGATCGCGTCGCGGATCGCGAGCCAGGCGGTCGGCGCGATAAGGTCGTCGCCGTCGGGGCCGAGCGCCCGTTCGGCAACCGCGGCGGTCATCGTCGGCAGTCCCGCTTCGGCGAGCGCTGTGTCGGTGATCGAGGCGGGATCGAGCTTCAGCGGCGACGCGGGGAAATCCACCGACACCGCGATCTGCGTCCGGGTGAAGCCGCGCAGGCCGTTGCCCATCATCGTGACGAGCAGGAAGGCCAGGAACGCCGCCGACAGCAGCACGGCGATCAGCCCCGCCGCCTTGAACCGCCGTTCGGCGGCATAGCGGCGCGCGATCCGTCGCTGCATCGCGTCCGACTTCCAGTCGGTGGGCAGGCGCCGGACATGGGTGGATGGAGGGGCGGCACTCATTCGTAAGCCTCGCGATATTTCTTCACGACCCGCAGGGCCACGATGTTGAGCAGCAGCGTGACGATGAACAGCACCAGGCCCAGCGCGAAGGCGGCCAGCGTCTTGGCGCTGTCGAACTCCTGGTCGCCGGTCAGCAACTGGACGATCTGGGTCGTCACCGTGGTCACGCTGGCAAAGGGATTGAGCGTCAGGTTGGCGGCAAGCCCCGCCGCCATCACCACGATCATCGTCTCACCGATGGCGCGGCTGACCGCGAGCAGCACGCCGCCCACCACGCCCGGCAACGCGGCGGGGATGAGGACGCGCTTGATCGTTTCGCTGGTGGTCGCGCCCATGGCGAGGCTGCCGTCGCGCATCGATTGCGGCACGGCGGCGATGCTGTCGTCGGCCATGGATGAGACGAAGGGGATGATCATCACCCCCATGACGAGGCCGGCGGCCAGCGCGCTTTCGCTGCTCGCGCCGCCGATGCCGATGGCGGCGGCCAGGTCGCGCAGCGCCGGTGCGACGGTCAGCGCCGCGAAATAGCCATAGACGACCGTGGGCACCCCTGCGAGCACCTCCAGCATCGGTTTCATCCACCGCCGCACTGTGGGCGACGCATATTGGGTGAGGTAGACCGCGCTCATGAGGCCCAGGGGAATGGCGACGATCATTGCGATGATCGCGCCGATGAAGATCGTGCCCCAGAACAGCGGCACAGCGCCGAAGGCGTCTTCGTTGCCATAGCCCATCGCGGCGGACTGCGGCGACCATTTGAGGCCGAAGAGGAAGTCTATGGGATTGACCATCGAGAAGAAGCGGAAACTTTCCCACAGCAGCGACGCGACGATGCCCAGCGTCGTCACGATGGCCAGCAGCGACGCGACCAGCAGCAACGCCATCACCAGTCGCTCGACCCGCGTGCGCGCACGGAAATCGGCGCGGACGCGGGTAAAGGCATAGGCGCCCCCGGCAAAGGCCAGAACCAGCGCCAGTGCAGCGCCCGCCATGCCGTATCGGCTGTCCGCCTCGCGGTAGGGCTGGACGAACGGTTCGCTCGCAGGGTTGAAGGCGGCGGCCTGATCGCCCTTCGCGATCGCGCGCGCTTCGCCCAGGATCGCCGAGCGGGAAAAGTCGTCGGCGGGCAAGGTCCGGGCGGCCGGGGTCGTCAGCACGCTCTGCGTCACCAGCCCAGGCGAAACATTCGCCCACACCGCCAGGAACAGAGCGGCAGGAACGACCGCCCACAGCGCCACATACCAGCCGTGGAAGCCGGGGAGCGAATGCACCGCGTCGCGGCGGCCCGTCTCGCGCGCCTGCGTTTGCAGACGGATGGCGCGGGCGCGAGCGCTGACCCAGGCGATGGCGCCCAGGCCTGCGAGCAGCAGGAGGATGGCTGGTCCGGTCATGGGCCTCTTACTTCAGTTCCGCGCCGTCGAGCACGGTCAGCATTTTGACGATCCGGGCATTCTTCGCCCGTACGTCTTCGGGCGCGGCGACCATGCCGCGCTTGGTGAGGGGGCCGCCTGGACCCCAGTTCACGGCGAATGTATCGAGGTAAGCGGCAAGGCCTGGGATCGCCTTCATATGGGCTTTCTTCACATATACGAACAACGGGCGCGCGCCGGGGTACTGGCCGGTCGACACGGTTTCGTAAGTCGCCTGCATCCCGTTGATCGGCACGTCGCGCAGGCTGTCCTTGTTTTCTTCGAGGAAGCTGAAGCCGAACACGCCGATGGCGTCGGGGTTCGCGCCGAGCTTCTGCACGATCAGATTGTCGTTCTCGCCCGCGTCGACATAGTGACCGTCTTCCCGCACGCGGGTGCAGATGTCCTTATATTTCTTTTCGTCCGATTCCTTCAGCGCCTTCATCGCGGGATCGCTCTGGCACCCCTTTTCGAGGATCAGTTCGGCCAGCGAATCGCGCGTGCCGCTGGTCGATGGCGGGCCGAGCACGGTGATCGGAATGGCGGGGAGGGCAGGGTCGACATCCTTCCACGTCTGCGTCCGGTTCTGGCCCTTGCCATAAGGGTTGGCGGCCAGCGCCTCGTACACGATCTTGGGCGTGACGGCGATGGCGGGGCCTTTTTTCGACTGGGCGAAGGCGAGGCCGTCGACGCCGATCTGAACCTCCACGATGTCCTTGACGCCGTTCGACCGGCATTGTTCGAATTCGGATTTCTTGATGCGGCGCGACGCGTTCTCGATGTCGGGATATTGCGCGCCCACGCCTGCGCAGAAGAGTTTCATGCCGCCGCCCGTACCCGTCGCCTCGATGATCGGCGACTTTACGCCCGGCGTCCCCAGTACGAAGATTTCGGCGGCGGCGGTGGCGAAGGGATAGACGGTGGAGGAACCGACGGCGCGGATCTGATCGCGCGTTGCGCCCGCGCCTCCCGCCCCGTTGCCGCAGGCGGCAAGGGTGCAGAGGCTCGCAACGCCGGCGGCGAGCAGGGCGGACTTCTTCACGCGCGTCTCCAATCTATGGGCCGCGAGTCCTTCGTCGCCGCCCCTCCGATGGGAACGCCCTAGTCGCGGTTCGTCGCGGCTTTGTGACGCTTGGGTTTCATTTTCATGACACCGTCCCAGAAAGCGCCGACGGTCGTCTTTTATCGTCGATCCGGACCATGCTGTCTTCGACAGGCGGGGGCAGCAGGACGGTGATGGTCGTGCCCTTGCCAAGAGTGCTCGCGATGTCGAAGCGCCCGCGATGCCGTTCGACGATGTGCTTGACGATGGCAAGGCCAAGCCCGGTGCCGCCCAGCGCCCGGCTGCGCCCCGAATCGACCCGGTAAAAACGCTCGGTGAGACGGGGCAGGTGATCGGGTGCGATTCCCTCGCCTTCGTCGGCGACGATCAGCTTCGCCATGCCGCTCGGCCCTTCGGTCAGCGTTACCCTGATGGGGCTCCCCGGTCGGCCATATTTGACCGAATTGCCGATGAGGTTGTGGAGCAACTGCGACAGTTGCGCGCGGTCGCCCTGGACGGCGGGCACGGCGGGCGCGATCTCCATCTCCACCTCGCGGCCACGCTCGCCCCGGCTGGATCGGAAGACGCCGACGACTTCGGCGGCCAGTTCGCTAAGATCGACGCGGGCGTCGGGCAGACGGTATTTTTCCGATTCGATCCGCGACAGGGAAATGAGGTCGTCGATCAAGCGCTGCATCCGCCGCGCCTCGCCGTCCATGATGGCGAGGAACCGCTGGCGCGTTTCGACATCCTTGCCCATTTCCGGGTCGGCCAATGTTTCGATGAAGCCCAATATGCCGGCCAGCGGCGTGCGCAGTTCGTGGCTTGCATTGGCGACGAAATCGACGCGCATCTTTTCTGCGGCATGGGTGCCGCTATGGTCGACGAGGTGGACGAGGCGGCGGATGTCGGCCACGTCGCCCACCGGCGCGACGCGCATCTGCCACCGCGCGTCGCGCGCGCCGACGCCGATCAGTTCGATGTTGAACGGCTCGGCCAGCGGCGCGGTGCTCGACAATCGCTCGGCGGCGGCGGGGTGACGGATGGCGATGCGTGCGTCCTCGCCCTCGATATGATTGCCCAGCAATCGATGCGCCGCGCGGTTGGCCCGCAGAATGCGTCCGCGTTCCACCAGCATCAGCGGATCGGCGATCCCTTCGATCATGCTGGCAAAGGCGGGATGGTCGGTCAGGTCGGGCATGT
Organism: Sphingobium sp.; assembly: GCF_003248505.1. Taxonomy (GTDB): domain Bacteria; phylum Pseudomonadota; class Alphaproteobacteria; order Sphingomonadales; family Sphingomonadaceae; genus Sphingobium. The sequence continues at coordinate 4,216 of NZ_QFOA01000037.1, read as the reverse complement.
CCGCCACCACCACCGGGCGATCGACCCGCGTTGGAATGCCCTCCGCGCAGATCAGCATGACGACAAGGCCCGCCAGCACCGGCAGCGCTATGGCGAGCGGCGAACCGCCCATCAACAACGCGCCCCCCGTCCCCAGCAACAGCATGGCGAGAGAGGCGGTTATCTGGGAAGTGGTCAGTCGATTCATGGTTACCGCGCTGGATATTTCCCGCATTTGCTGCGATGTCTGGACCCAATAGCGGCCAATCTTTACGCTTTGGCAAGCGCATTGACAGAAATAAGGGACGTAGGATGGACGAACCGACGCAGCCGCAGGACGCCGACGCCCCGCGCGCCCAAGCGCTGCCCACGCCGTCGCGTCGCCAACTGCTGATGGGCGGGGCGGTCGCTGGCGCGGCGATCGTGTCGATCCGCCCGGCGCTCGCCAACACCGCCGCTTCCGTGCTCAACTGCACTGTTCCCGTGCCAGATCAGGGGCGCGCCAGCAATTATATCGCGCCCAACGGCACTCTGGTCCCGGCGGGCACGCAGGGTGCCTATCCCGGCGCGGGGCGGCCCTTCACCGGGCAGCAGGTCAAGCAGGCGATGCAGGGCGGAAGGCTGCCGGGCACCGGCTACGAACAGAATCAGGCCTATCTGAACTATATCCGCCGGCTGCAACGCGGCACCAGCGGCTTCACTTGCTACGCATCGCTGCAAATGCCGCGATGAAATTTGCGTTTGGAGGCGTAACGAATTGAACTGATGACGGAATATCCGTGTTGACGCCGTCGAACCCATGCAGGGTCGCGCGTCACAGGGGATAGCCATTGTATCAGTATCGCCGCGCGGCGGAGCAGGCTCCGTTCGTTGCCGTCTACCTCTACGAACCGGGCGACGGCGGGCTCGACCGGGTCGCGATCCTGCTTGCCAATCACCTCGTGCGGCGCGGCGTTCCCGTCGAATTGTGGATGACCCGGCTGGAGGGCGCTGCGGCGCATCTTATCGCGCCCGATGTCCCGGTGCGGCAGGTGAAGGCTCCCCGCATCGCCCGTCGCTTGTCGATGATGGCACAATATCCCCGCCTTGCCGCGATGGTTCGCCAGCACCGGCCCGACATTCTCTATTCCGCCGGGAACCAGAGCAACATGCTGGTTGCGCTCGCCTGTCTCGGCACGCGGACGAAAGCGGTGGCGCGCATCTCCAACCCGGTCGTGCGGCCCGGCCAGTCCGGCATGGCCGCTTCCGCGCGCCTCGCCCGGTTTCGCGCGATCGGTCGCCTGAGCGACCTGACAATTGTCATGGGCGCGCACGACCGCGCCCTGCTGAGCGCAAGCGGCGCGGTTCGTCTGCTGCCCCGTCCGACCGTCACGCCCGCGATGGAGCGGATCGGCGCGTCTCGCCCGCTTCGCCGTCCCGACGAGCCATGGCAATTTCTCATGGTCGGGCGGCTCGCGCGGCAAAAGGATCATGCGACGGGCCTCGAAGCGCTCGCGCGGTTGCGACACATCGACTGGCGGCTGACCATCGCCGGGCAAGGGCCGCTCGAAGCCGGGTTGCGCGAAAGATGCGAAGCGCTGGGCATCGCCGACCGCGTCACCTTTGCCGGATATGTGAGCGACCCCGATGCGCTGGCGCAATTGATGGGCAGGGCTGACGTGCTGCTCCAGCCATCCTGCTGGGAAGGACTTTGCGCGACCCTTATCGAAGCGCTCGCCTGCGGGGCACAGGTGGTTGCGACCGATTGCACCCCCAATATCCGTCCGATCCTGGCCGACGCGGCGCAGCATCCTGTGGTGCCGGTGGGGGATGCCGCCGCCTTCGCCCGCGCCATCGAACGCACCGTCGCGCACCCGGTCGCAATCGACAGGCTGATCAATGCCGTGCGCGACCACGGTGTGGAGCGCGCACTCGACGGCTACCTGCGTGCCTTCGAAATATTGGCCGATGTGCCCGTCGGCGCCGCCCCTGTCGCCAGCCCGGTGTTGATGCGTTAGGCACTTGGCTACGCTCCCGCGCTAGAGCAGGCGGGACCAAGAGCCGAAGGGTGCCGAACATTGTCCGCCACGACAGCCTATTGCCGCAGCGACGCCGAGGCGCTCCTGACCTGTGCGCTCGACGATCTGACGCTGTTCTACCATCGCCGCTCGGGCCAGACACATATGGTGATCAGCCCGGTGCCGGAGATACTGAAGCGGATGGAAAGCGGCGCGCCGGTGACGGCGGCGGCGCTTCACGACGATCTGTCGCTCGACTATGATCTTGGCCCGCGCGACGCGGCGGTGGAGGCTATCGCCGCGCATCTGGAAACGCTGGCGGCGCTGGGACTGGTGCGCCCGACATGAGACACGACATCACGCTCCGTATCGGTCCGGCGACCTTTCGCATCGGATCGGCCTGGGCCTCGCCGGTCGCGTTGCTGCGGCGGCTGTACGCGGATTATCCACGCGCGGACGGGGAGATCGCCGACTTCACCGTCCGGCTACAGCCTACCGGCCTGCTTCGCCGCTGGGTGCGCCCCTCCATCTTCATCACCGGCGACCATGGCCTTGCCGACGCTGCGCCAATGAGCCTTTCCCACGGTTTGCTGGCGGCGGAGATGGGCATGAACTTGCAAATGGCGCTGGGGTGGCGGCGGCATGTGCTGCTTCATGCGTCAAGCGTGGAGAAGGACGGGCGCGTGCTCGTCATGACGGGCGAATCGGGTTCGGGCAAATCGACGCTGGCGGCGTTGCTGGGTGAGCGCGGCTGGCGTTTCATGGGCGACGAGTTCGCGCTGCTTGACCTCGTGAGCGGGGCGATCCTTCCCTTCCCTCGCCTCGTTAGCCTCAAGAACAACGCTATCGCCGCCGTCGAGCGGGAGGTCGGGCCTGAACGTATGGGTCCGTTGCTCCGCCGAACTGCCAAGGGCGACATTCGCCATATGGTTCCCCGCCCTGACGCTGTGGCGCGCATGGCGGAAGGGGGAATGCCCGCCCTGCTGCTGTTTCCCCGCTTCGGTCACGCGCAGGACAGGCGACCGGTCGGGCAGGGCGAGGTGTTCATGCGCCTGACGCAGGCGTCGACCAACTATGTCGCGCTCGGCGAACCGGGCTTTACCGCGCTGACGCGCTTCGTGCGGCAGGTTCCCGCCTGCGCCATCGATTTCCCGAGCGGAGATGCCGCTATCGCCATGGTCGAGCGATTGTGGGAGGAACAGGCATGAGCGGGGCGCTGCTCGTGCGCGTGCTGCGCGCACCCGAGAGTATCGAGGCGCTGTCGGCAACCGGCTGGAACGCGCTTCTCGCCGCCGCCAAGGCCGAACGGCTGATCGCCACGCTGGCGTTCCGGCTGGAAGGGCTGAATGTGCCGCCTGCCGCCCGCGCGGTGCTGGACGATGCCCGCGCCGACGCGAAACGGGAAGCGCAGCAAGCGCTTTGGGAGGCGGATCGCGCCGCCTTCGCCCTGCGCGCTAGCGGCGTCCGCGTCGTGCTGCTGAAGGGGGCTGCCTATGCGGCGGCCGACCTTGGCGCGGGGCGGGGCCGCTTCATCGGCGATCTCGACATCCTCGTCCCGCGCACGGAAATGGACAGGGTGGAACGCGCCTTGATCGCGGCGGGCTGGGAATGGGTGAAGGAAGACGCCTATGACGACGCCTATTACCGGCAATGGATGCACGAACTGCCCCCCCTGATCCATTCCGAGCGCGACCGCATGATCGACGTTCACCACAATATTCTGCCGCTCACCGCCCGGCCCCGGCCGGACCCCGATGCGCTGCTGGCCGACTCTGTCCCGGTGGTAGGGGGGCTGCATGTCCTTTCGCCTGAAGACAGGGTGGTCCATGCCGCAGCGCACATGCTGGCCGACGGCGACCTGCAGGGTGGCCTTCGCAACCTCTGGGACATTCATAGCCTGCTGCCGCATTGCGATCCGGCGGCACTGGATCGGCGGGCAAGGCTGCATGGGTTGGTGCGGCATGTCAGGCAGGCGCGTCGTCTGGCAGATGCGATCTACGGCGGCGGCGGGCGATTGACCCTGTGGGACCGAGTCGTTCGCGCTCGCCTCCTCGCGCGCGACGGGTGGGGCCGGGAAACGCGCAAGCCGCTCGTGTTCGCCTTCTACCTCCGCTCCCACCTTCTGCGGATGCCGCTGCCGATGCTGGCGCGCCACCTTTTCACCAAATGGCGCAGCGGCCACCGACCGCAATGAAGCCAACCTATTGTTAACCGGGGCGATGCTATGGTCCTGTTATGGC
>NZ_QFOA01000137.1 GCF_003248505.1 Sphingobium sp. | reverse complement strand
GCCGGTCAGGACTTTCCAGCGATCGGGATGCCAGCATCGCACCGATCGGCGGGCATTCTCGACCTGAAGAGCGATGCCGGGGATCGGCAGGCGGCGGAACTCGTCGGCGAAGCCGTAGAGAACCAGCGCATAATCGACATCTTCCTCGTAGAAGGGATCGTCGCGTCGCAGCGCGTCGGGCATTGCGGCCTGGCGCTCGTCGGAAAGCACGTAGCCGCCATGGCTCGGTGTCCAGACCCGCCAGATGCCGGGCAAGACCTGCTCGGCCCGGTCGGGGATATCCCATGGCGTGGTTGCGGGCCGCGGGCTCGGTTGAAATCGGGTCATCTGTCGTCTCCCTTTGTGGATCGGACAGTTTCTCCCTCTCTCCTTCGGCCTCGATCGTCCCGCCGCGCGCTTGCAGGTGTATTCCAGGTCAGCGAGACGCCCAAGGAAGGTTAAGTGTCGGTCGATCTGGCACCCGGAGCCACGCACAAGTGGCCACCTCCAAATTTGCTGGTATCGATCAATATCGACAGACTGTTATCGGTTACAAACATACACGCAAATATAGGTCACTGATTAACCGGTATTTCATCAGTGAGATGTTAGCCCTTGTGCAAAGGGAGTTTCCTGTTTTGCGTTTTCTGATCTGTCTTACGCACGAACATGACCTGTGGCTCGTCGGCGTCGCTGCCCTGTTTTGCCTGGTCGGTTCGACGATAACGATCCGCCTGCTCGAGCGCATTCGGCTCGACGAGAACGGTGCCCGGACCGCATGGAGCTTCATGGGGGGCGTTTCGACGGGCGCGACCATCTGGTGTACGCATTTCGTATCGATGATCGCCTATCAGCCAGGGGTCGAAGTCGCCTATGAGCCGAAGCTGACCGCAATATCGCTGCTGCTCGCCATCGCCGGCAGTGCGGTCGCATTGCGGGTAGCGACCGTTCGTGGCCGCAAAATGCCCGTGTTGGGCGGCGCATTGTTCGGCCTCACCGTCACCGTCATGCACTATACCGGCATGGCCGCGTTTGCAGTGCAGGGCCGAATTCTGTGGTCGATTGATTATGTCGCCATATCGATCGTGGGTGCGGTCCTATTGGGCGCGCTGGCATTCGAGCGGGCCCGCCGGCGTGGACCTTTCACGGGGACATGGCCTGCGGTCGGCCTGATGGTGACCAGCATCGTCGTTCTGCATTTCGTTGGCATGGCGGCCATGGTGATCGTGCCGTTCGCGCCGGCTGCGGGTCAGGCCGGTTCAGGCGAAGCAACGACGATCATGGCGTTCGCCGTTGCCGGCGTGGGCCTGTTTATCCTAGGGACGGGCGTGTCGACCGAGGTACTCGATGCCCAATCGCGCGCCGAAACGGCCCGGCGCCTCAGAGATCTGCTCGAGGGCAATATCGACGGCATGGTTGTCACCCGGAAAGGCATCATCGAGGCCACCAACGCCGCCTTCACGCGCCTGGTAGGAGCGCCCGCCGAAGCGGTGGTGGGCGAGCCGCTGTCGAAATGGGTTGAGGACATTGGCGCGGTCAAGGCCGACATTCTGAGCCAGAGGATGTTGACGGGTGTCGACGGGACGCAAATCCAGGTGGAAGTGGCGGGAAGGATCGATCACCGCCACGCCTCGCCAAGGATGATCTACGCGCTGCGCGACATGCGCGCTCGCCTCGCGCAGGAACGGCGCATTGCGCACCTTGCCCGTAACGACAGCCTGACCGGGCTGCCCAATCGGACATCCTTCCTCGAATGGCTGACCAAACAGGCGTCACCCGACAGCGGCCATGCATCGGTCGCGCTGCTGTCGATCGATCTGGATCGCTTCAAGGAAGTGAACGATATCCACGGTCATGCCGCGGGTGATCAGTTGCTGGTGCAGATCAGCGAGCGCATGAAGTCGGCGCTGCAGGCGGGAGAGTTTGTGGCTCGCCTGGGTGGCGACGAATTCGTCGCGGTGACGCCGGTGGTCGAACCGGGCGATGCGCTCGGCCTTGCCGAGCGGTTGCGGGCCGCAATCGTTGCGCCGGTGATGCTCGATCACAGCGAGGCAGGCTGCGGGGCAAGCGTCGGCATTGCGCTGTGGCCACGCGATGCCGATGAAATCTCGACGCTGATCAACAACGCCGACCTCGCCATGTACCGGGCCAAGGGCTCGATCACGACCGATGTGTGTTTCTACGCCGAGGAGATGGATCGCGCGGTACGCGACAGGCGGCGGATGGTGCAGGACTTGCGCGATGCCCTGGATCGTGGCCAGTTGACGCTGCATTGGCAGATCCAGCAGTCCGTCCAGACCGGCAGGACGACCGGCTATGAAGCGCTGCTGCGATGGACCCGGCTCGACGGCACGTCGGTGTCACCCGCTGACTTTATCCCGATAGCAGAGCAATCAGGCCTGATCCTGCCGATCGGCGAATGGGTGCTGCGCACCGCGTGCCGCGAGGCAGCCGCCTGGGCAGAGCCGTTCAAGATTGCGGTCAATCTATCGCCGGTCCAGCTGGGCCATGTCGATCTGCCGCGGCTTGTCCATGAAATCCTGCTCGAGACCGGCCTGTCCCCTTCCCGCCTCGAACTCGAGATCACCGAAACCGCGATGATCACCGATCCGGCCCGGACCACGCATATTCTGCGTCAGTTGAAGGCGATTGGCGTGTCGGTCGCCATGGACGATTTCGGCACCGGCTATTCGTCGCTTTCGACGCTTCGCTCCTTCCCCTTCGACAAGATCAAGCTCGACAAGTCCTTCATGCTCGAGCTGAACGGCGGGCCTCAATCGGCCGCCATCATCAAGGCCGTGCTCGCGCTCGGCAAGAGCCTGTCGATCCCAGTGCTTGCCGAAGGCGTCGAGAAGCCCAGCCAGCTCGATTTCCTGCGCGAACAGGGCTGTGACGAGGCGCAGGGCTATCTGCTCGGTCGCCCGGCACCGATAAGCCATATCGGTATTGGTGAAACACCCGATGACGCCCGTAAGACTGGAAAAACAGGCGCTCAAGCGGGCGTAGAAACCGAGTGAGGTTATCCTGTAAGGCATAGGTCGCCGCGCGCGGTGCGCCATCCCGTTTTCGATCATTCTCGAAACTCTGATCAAGAAGATCGAGCCGGAATGGCGATCAACCTGCGCCTGACACGGTGGGTCAGATCGATGGAGCTCGAGTGTCCACGGAATGGAGGCGGAGGCCGTGCCATTTTCCCGAGGCTAATCGTGCCCGCACGCGGCGTGAATGTGCCGATGGCGATCGCGCGGGACGTGCGTGATGCCTTTTGGTGTTACAAAATTTACAGGCTGCAACGATATTGGTGTCATCGTTATCTCCGCCGTCGCATTGCGCGATGAGGTGCTCGGCAGTTGCTTGTAGCAAGCGCGCCTGATTGACAGAGATGCCGTAGCGCGATGCAAAGGTGTCGGGATCGGCCGACCACATGGGTTGCTGACAATAGTAGCAGTAGCCACCCTGCTTCAGGACGCACCGATTTCGGGATTTTCCAAATTTCGACATAAAAGTTCCACTTCGACTTATAGGTCAAAGCGATGACGCAACGGCAGGTTTTGCCGCCTGAAGGCTAAGAGCTACTGCTCGCGTCCATGGCGGCTAATGCCGGCCCCGCAGTCCTTCACAGGACGGGTCATCCCGATCCATTGCGCAATTATATCCGATTCCAGATTCCGTGCAATTTCAATGCCCGTTTCGTTATCGCAGGACCGTGCCGAAACGGCGCAAGTAACGGTCGGCGGCAATATCGAGTTTCGGCTTCATCCGATCCGTAGCTGATCGAGAATGGCCGCTTCCAGCGCATCGCCTTCGAGATCCTCAGCGTGGATGGTGACGACAGGCGCGATCTCGCGCAGCTTCTCGACCTGGCGCAGCTTCAGCCCGAGCGTGTCAGCATCCTCGCCGGTCACGATTTCGAGGGCGGATTCGATGACCTCGCCGGTGGTGAAGTCCCGCAGGTCGAGAAGCAGATCGGGA
>NZ_QFOA01000136.1 GCF_003248505.1 Sphingobium sp. | reverse complement strand
GACAGATTGGGAAATGTCTGTTACGCGCCCAAGTTGGTCGTACGGCTCGCGTCTTCCTGCGCTGTTGAGCCGAACGACAGCTATGACGTGGTCTGGGACTTTTCTGCCATTCCCGAGTCTCATGTCGAACGTCTGGTTTAGCCATCAGTGGACATTCAGCATTCCACGCACCTCACCGTAGGATGAAAAAAAACTGCCCAGATAGCGGCATGCCAGCTATTAGATGATCAACAGGTGGTAACCTCCATTCGGCCAGAAACGCGTGAGTGCGCATTGACGTCCGGCAACTTTCATGGCGTATCTAAATACGCAACAGGGGGTGTATCGCGAGCCATTCCGCGATACATGATGGAAATGGCATCGGCACAGCAGCTCATAGGTCTCGTAAAGAGCCACGCGGAGGGGGATTCCGATCGCTTCTTCGATCTTGCTATGCAGCTGTCGGCTGCAGAGGAGCAAAAGGGTCACAAGCGCTTGGCCGAAACGCTGCGGCAGTGGGCCAATGCTGGCCAGACGCCTCCTGCCTCGCGAAAGCCGAATCTCACGCCAATCGCCGCTCCGCGTGGTGATCTCGCCGAATTCCTGTTCGCCTCCTATCCCAGCGAGCGGTTGAACAGCGTTATTCTGCCACCGCTTATCGGAGAAGAGCTGGCGCATATCGTTTTCGAGACCCGCATGCGTGAGAAGCTTGAAGAGAAGGGCCTAAAGCCGCGGCGGCGCATTCTGCTTTCCGGACCTCCGGGCACTGGAAAGACGATGAGCGCCCACAGCCTTGCCGGCGAGCTCCAGTTTCCGCTCTTTTCCGTGATGCTGCACGGCCTCATAACAAAGTTCATGGGCGAGACCGCCCAGAAACTGAAACTCGTGTTCGACGCCATCAAATCGACGCGTGGCGTCTATCTCTTCGACGAGATCGATGCTCTCGCCGCAGCGAGGGGCGATGGCAATGACGTGGGTGAAGCGCGCCGGGTGCTGAACTCGTTTCTCCAGTTCCTCGACGAGGACACCGGGCCTTCGATCGTCATCGCTACGACTAATCTGGCCGAAATCTTGGATCGGGCAGTCCTGCGCCGTTTCGATCTCGTCCTTTCCTATGAGTTGCCCGATGCGGCATCGATCCGCCAGGCTCTTGAACGACGCCTCATCGGCTTCTCCCACGCACGCCTGTCTTGGAAAAAGGTCACCGATTGCGCGATCGGGCTGTCGACGGCCGATGTCGTAGCCGCCGCCGAAGACGCGGCGCGGCGCGCGGTTCTTGGCGATCGCAATAGCATAACGACCGTCGATCTAGTGAATTCGCTAGAGCGTCGTCGCTCGCTGCAGGGGCTGGGAAGAAGCGCGAATGCCACGGAATTTACCTCACTTTCTCCTAAAAGACCTCGGAAAGCCGCATCCGTTTCAGGCCAAGGGCGGGGGCGGCGGCAAGACGCCAAGTGACGTCCTCAATCGCAGTGGCCATGCGCAGGCTCTTCTGCAAGCAATCGACCAACTCCCAGCGATAACAGCGGACGGCCTCCCAGGGGTCTATCTCGAAGTCAAAGGCCGACCGGGCGAGCCGCTCGCCAAGGATAGCCTGGGATCAAGCGGCATTGAGCTGCTGCGCAGCGCCGCCGAAGTCGTCAGCGGAAGCACCACCGAAACCGCCACCGTCTTCGCCACGGCCCAGGGCGTGGAGAATCTTCGAAAGAAGATCGAAAAATTCGAGACAGAAGATACGCCGGACAGGGAGAAGGACGGCGAGATCATCCCCGGTCGCCCCAAGAACGCCACTCTTGTTCAGAGCATGGCGGCCATTACCGAGGCGGGCCTGCGCGCGTTATGGCGCGGCCCGCAGGAGAAATTTCCCGCTGGCAATGGCGCGACGCACTGGGAAATCTGGCTTGAGCCAAGTGAAGCGGAAGCCTTTATCGCCCAGGCCGCTGCCTATCAGGTTCAGATCGGGACCGATCGCCTGCACTTTCCTGAAGATGTCGTCGTCATCGGCCTCGCGACACGGGACCATATCGCGCTGGCCGTGAGACGACTTGGCTCCGTGCGTGCCCTTGCGGCGCCAGCGGTGACCGCTGATTTTTTCGATGCTCTGGAGGTCCAGGAGCAGGCTGCATGGGTTCAGGATCTCGCCCAGCGGACCACCTATGCCGGCGGCCTCAATGGAGGTTATGTCACCTTGTTGGATACGGGCGTTAGCCGCGCCCATCCGTTGATCGCTCCCGTCCTTCCGTCACAGGACCGCCACGCCGCCGACCCGGCCTGGGGGCTAGACGACGTGAAAGGGCACGGCACTCAGCTTGCCGGCCTAGCACTGTTTGGCGACCTAACGCCCGATCTGCAATCGACGATGCCAGTCACTGTTTCGCATCGTCTGGAATCGGTGAAGCTGATGCCGGACGGAGGCCCCAACCCGCATCACCTGCTGGGGGTGGTGACGCGCCGTGCGATCAACACAGTAGAACAGACTGTGCGTCGGCGGACCTTCACCATGGCGGTCACGACCGACGAGGACACGCCCCATGACGGCGCGCCCACATCATGGTCGACCGAAATCGACCAACTCGCCGCTGGCGTCTCAGGCGATCGGGCGGCGCCGCGCCTCATCATGATATCGGCGGGTAATACCAACAATTCCATGTTCACAGCGGGTCACTATCTCGACATCTGCGATCTGCCGGAAAATGAGCTGGAGTCGCCCGCACAGGCCTGGAATGCCATCAGCGTGGGCGCCTATACCGAAAAGACTATGCTACCACCCAACGAGGGCCTCATCAGCGTCGCGCCTTTTGGCGACCTTTCCCCCAGCTCCCGTACCGCATCCTGGACTTCGACCTGGCCGCTCAAGCCCGATATCGTTCTCGAGGGCGGGAACTGGGCTGCCGACAACTTGCCTCCACCGCTGCGACACGGCTGGCTATCCCTTCTCACGACCCATCATGCCTATCCGCAGCGCTCGTTCAGTTTTACGCATGACACAAGCGCTGCGACGGCGATCGCGGCGAAGCAGATTACCGAACTCTGGTCGGACTATCCGCTGCTATGGCCCGAAACCGTTCGCGCCCTCTATGTGGCGTCCGCTCGATGGACGCCGCAAATGCAGTCGCATCTTCCCGCCAATGCCAACAAGGGCAGCTACGCCCGGCTCTTTCAGCGTTACGGCTACGGTGTTCCTGATCTCGAGAGGGCGCATCGTAGCGCGTCTAATGCCCTTACCCTGATCGTGCAGGACGTCATCATTCCGTACGGCCTCTCTGAACAGACTGGCGGCGATGTTCACAGGGAGATGCGACTCTTCACGCTGCCATGGCCCGTCGAGGAACTGCGCAAGCTCGGCAACGCCAATGTGAACCTTCGGGTCGCGCTCAGTTCCTTCGTAGCGCCCAACCCGGCCGAGGCATCGCGCGGCTCGCGATATCGCTATGCCTCTCATAATCTTCGGTTCAAGCTGAACCGGGCCGCAGAAAATGCGCAGCAGTTCATGGCGCGCATCAGCAAGGCGGTCGAACCCGTCGGCCCTCAGGTCGAAGAAGATGACCTGTGGGACTTTGGGAGCATCCGGCGCGATGTCGGCTCCCTGCATATCGACCAGTTGACCTGCAGAGCTTCAGACTTGGCGAGACGCAATCTTCTGGCCGTTCATCCCGTCGCAGGATGGTGGAAATCCAAGAAGATCCTGGAGGAGGGAGAGAAAGAGGCTCGCTTTGCTCTCGTTGTGGAGATCGATACGCAGGGGATCGAAGCAGACCTTTACACGGAGGTCCAGGCGGCAGTCGCGGTCCTCAGTGCGACCCAGCCGATCATTATCTAGCAACCCGGTGCTGACACGTTGGCAGGCGTGATGGGATTGTCCGTAGCGGCGAAAGGCGTGCTGATGGGCGAGAGATAATTTCGGCCGCGGCAGCTTACGGAGTAGCCGGACATATGCATTTCCGCGCCGAACGTCCGGCTCTGGTCGGTTGCCGACTCCGAACGACCGTCAGCTATCCACGCATCCCGGCTCCGAACCGGACAGTCGCCTACCGGCCAATCGCGGTCATTTACATGCGAG
>NZ_QFOA01000036.1 GCF_003248505.1 Sphingobium sp. | reverse complement strand
ATCACATAGAGAGCGTCCGGATGTGCTTCCGCGACGGCCGGCATGGCGCGGATCATCTGATCGATGCCCTTGTCGGGGGCGAGCAGGCCGAAGGTCAGGATGACCTTGCGCCCTTCCCATCCGAAACGCGGTTTCATTGCCGCAGGCTCGACATAGGGACGGTCGGGTACGCCGTGGGGGATGACGGCTATGATCGTCGGATCGACGCCATAATGGCTGATAAGGATGTCGCGCCCGCGACCCGCCATCACCATGATGCGCCCGGCCCGCCGCAGGATATGGTCCATCACGCGGCGTTCGTCAGGACTCGGGCTGTCGGAGATAGTATGGAGCGTCACCACAAGCGGCAGTCGCGTGCGATCGAGCAGCCGCAGGATCAGGTCGCCGCCCGGCCCGCCGAAAATGCCGAATTCGTGCTGCAGCCAGATCGCCTTCGCGCCGCTGTCTTCGATCCGCGCGGCGGCTTCGGAATAAGCGGCAGGATCGTCCTGCGCGATCACATGGATGTCGTCTGCATAGACGATGCCGTCCGCGCCGTTGTCCATGGCGTACAGATCGACGCGTAGCGAGGGATAGGCCTGCTTCATCGCATCGTGGCAATGGGTCGTAAAGGTGGCGATGCCGCAACGGCGCGGGACGCTGTTGCCGATCAGCGCGATGTGTCCCAATCCAAGCACATCGTCGCGCAGCGGGCCATGCTTCATGAACACTTCCTTGTTGATGGCGGCCCGCTAAGAAAGCGGGCGAAAGATCGCTGTTGTTTAACTCGCCCCGGCGTGAAAGGTTGCTGTGCAGCAACATTGAAGCATCCGGTTGCGATGGCGGGGAAAGATCGTGCCGCAACGCAACGCTGTGCCCCATGGCGCGTTCGGATCGCAAACAGCAGGGGCCGCCATGACCATGTTATCCGATGCGCATACGCACTATCCTTCGCTGAAAGGCCGCAAGGCGATTGTCACCGGCGGAACGACCGGTATAGGTCGCGCCATCGCTGTGCTGCTGGCGAGCGAGGGCGTCGATATGTTCATCTGCGGCCGCACGCCGGACCATCTCGCCGACGCGTTGGCGCGCATCGGCGAAGTAGGGCAGGGCAGCGGCATCGCGCTCGATTTGGCGGACCCCGACAGTATCGATCGGCTGTTTTCTGCCGCACGGGATTATTTCGGCACGCCCGATATCGTCATTCCCAATGCAGCCGTCGCGGCAGGCGCGCTCGCCGACAGCACAGCAAGGGACCTGCGCTACAAGATTGCCGTCGATTTCACCGCCTATCTGCTCACGGCTCACAAGGCGGTGGAGGTAATGGCGGGCGGCAGCGACCTTGTGTTCGTCGGTTCGCTGTCAGCAGTGTCGCGCAGTCCCGGCGGCTCCGTCTACGTAGCGGCGAAGGCGGGGATCGAGGCTTTCGCCCAGGTGTTGCGCAAGGAAGTCGCAGACCGCGACATCAAGGTGGGGTTGGTGGAACCGGGCTTCACCGGCGCGGACTTCCACTATCCCGAACTGCCCGCCGACGAGCAGGCCGACCTTATCGCCCGCAACCGGATGCTGCGCGGTCAGGACATCGCCGTGGCCGTCCGCACGATGTTGACACAGCCGCGCCGCGCCGCCCTGTCTTTGATCCGCGTCGAACCCCTGCTGGAGCGCGAATGACCCATATCCTCGAAGACCGGCTGGTCCTGACGCCCGACGACATCAACCTCAGCCTTTCGCCGTTGGCGGGGCGGGTCGATGCCCCGACCTATGTCCTCGGCGCATTCAACCCCGGCCTGACGCGCCTGCCCAATGGCAACCTCCTGCTGCTCGTCCGCATCGCCGAAGCATTGCGCGAACCTGTGTGGGATGGGCATGTCCACGCGATCCGGTGGAGCGAGGAGGGCTATGTCCTCGATGCTTGGCCGCTCGACGACGTAGACACCAGCGATCCGCGCACCTTCCGCCTGAAAGAGGGCGGATGGCGGACGATGGGACTGACATCGCTGTCGTGGCTGCTGCCGGTAGAGCTTTCGCCCGATGGTCTGGACGTGCGAACATTCCATTACGACCGCGCCATCGCGCCGTCCCGCACGGTCCAGTGCTATGGCGTGGAGGACCCGCGCATCAGCCGGGTGGGCGACCGCTGGCTGATGACCAGCTGTTCCGTCAGCCCCGAGCGGCAATGCACGACCCTCTACAGTTCGACAGACGGGCTCGACTGGTATTATGACGGGATCGCGCTCGACCATCAGAACAAGGACATGCTGATCTTCGAGGGGCTGATCGGCGGCTATTACTGGGCGCAGACCCGTCCGCTCGGCGACGTTTATTTCGTCTATCCGCCCGGCAGCGAATGGCGCGCAGGCCCGTCCATCAACCTCGCGCTATCCCCCGACGCCCGTTTCTGGAAGCCGCATGAAAGGCCAGGCATACGTCCCCATGTCGCGACGCTCGCCACCGCGCGGATGGGCGGGGGGGCGCCGCCGATCCTGACGGAGGAGGGGTGGCTGACGCTCTGGCACGGGGTAGAACCCAATGCTTCGGTCGGTACATATCGCACATATTGGTCGCTGCTCGACCGCGACGATCCCGCCATCGTCCTGCGCACCGACCACGAAGCGCTGATCGAACCCAATCCCGACCTGACCCGTGCGCTCGATCATCAGATGTATCTGCGCGACGTGGTATTCACGACCGGCATCGTAGACGCAGGCGACCATTATATCGTCGCGTCGGGCGAAGCCGATCTTGCCTGCCGCATTACCCATATCGACAAGCGCCGGTTTCGCGCGGGCTAGCGCTTCGCCGGAGCCACCGTCATCAATGCATCCACCACGGCCTCGGTCTCGCCCTCGGCGACGGGAGCCTTATAGGCTTCGCGCATCTTGATTACCGTCGCGGTCCATTGCTCGCGGCTCAAGGGCGGCTGGCGCAGGATCATGGAGGCCGAATGACAGGCGGTGCATCGCGCTTCGAGCAGTTTGCCCGCAGCGCTGCCCCCGAACCCTCCGGTATCGTCGGGCAGCACGATGCTGTCGCTTTGCAGGCGCGTGACGGTGCGCTCGCTCGATTGCGGCGCACGCTCACCGCATCCCGCCAGAGCGATAGCGGACAGGAACAGGGGCACGGACCTACGCATCACACCACCGTCACCGGGCAAGTCTCCACGCAATTGCGCATATATCCTCCGGGGTTCCAGTTGGGCGTCATAGGCTGCGTCACGCCCGCATCGTTGGTGCAGCGGGCCATCAGCAGCATCCCCCCTCGCGCCGCCACCGGTACGCTCGCAGCGAAGCGGCGGAAGCTGTAGCGCCCCTCGTCCGGTCCCAGCGTCGTATCGCGCCATGTCCGCCCGCCATCGTGCGACAGCTCCACCCGGCGTACCCCACGGTCGCCACCCATCGCGATTCCGCCGACGCCAATGCGGGGACGATAGGCGATGCGCGCGCCCGGCTCGATGCTGGTGATCCAGGATCGCGGGTTCATGGCGTTGATCGGCGTCTTGGGAAACTCCTTCGTCCCCGGCGGCACGTTCCCGCCGGGCGTGGCGGGAATCTGATAGGCCTTCGCCATCCAATAGTTTGCGTCCGGCCCGGCGGCGATATCGATATGGTCGAGCGCCTTGACCCAATAGGTCGAATACCATCCCGGAACCACCAGCCGCAGCGGGAAGCCGTTGAGCAGCGGCAACTGCTCGCCATTCATGGCAAAGGCGACCATGACTTCGCCGTTCATCGCATGGTCGATCGACAGTGACTTTTCGAACGCGTCGACCTGCGTCAGCGGCTTGTCCAACCCGCCGAAGCGTACCAGTTCCTTGCCCGGCGGCACCCCTGCCGCCTCCAGCAGAAGGCGCAGGCTCACGCCCTCCCACTTCGCATTGCCCATTGCGCCATGGCCCCATTGCGCCCCCGGCACCGGCGGGTCGAACAGCGCGCGGCTATTGCCCGAACATTGGTTGACCGCCGCAAAGGATATGCGCGGCAGCTTCAGCAGGTCGGGCAGGGAAAAGGCGAGTTCGCGTCGCCCGCCCGTCACGCGCATGTGAAAGCGCGCCGTATCGACCTGGGTCGGGATGTCCGCCCAGTGCCAGCGCACGAAAAAGCGGTCGTTGGGCGTGAAAACATCCCGGTCGAAAACGTCCATCGGCGTTTCGAGCAGCGGCGGCCGGTTGCGCAGCACCAGCATCGGCCCTTTTTCGGGGTAGGCGGTGGAAAGCGGCAGGACAGGCAGCGTCGCCTTGCGCGTGGCCGCCAGCGCCGCGCCACCGGCCAGCGCCGTTGCCGCGCCCGCGATCAGTCGCCGCCGTGCGAGCGCCAGAGCCAGAACGGAATCGAACCTGTCCATGCCTGTCCCTTACCCTTCCAGCGTCAACGGCCCATGTTGGATGTGCGGCAGCACATGGCGGGCGAAGAGGTCCGCCTCGGCGGCGTGGGGATAGCCCGACAGGATGAAGGCATCAATGCCCGCTTCCCGGTAGGACCGCAGCTTCGCCAGCACCTGATCGGGGTTGCCCACGATTGCCGCGCCGCATCCCGACCGCGCTCGCCCGATTCCGGTCCAGAGATTGTCCTCGACGAACCCGTCGCCGCTTGCCGCCGCGCGCAGTTCGGCCTGCCGCGTGACGCCGACGCTTGCGCTGTCCAGCGATTTCGCCCGGATCGCTTCGCCCTGCGCCGCGTCCAGTTTCGACAGGAGGCGGTCGGCATAGGCGCGTGCTTCGTCCTCGGTCTCGCGCACGATGACATGCGCGCGGTAACCGAATTTCAGCGTGCGGCCATGCCGCGCCGCGCGCCCGCTCATGTCGGCGATGATATCCTTCACATTGGCCATCACGTCCGGCCACATCAGATAGACGTCGCATCCCTGCGCCGCCGCTTCGCGTGCATCCTCGGACAGCCCGCCGAAATAGAGCGGCGGACATTTGCCCGACACCGTGCCGACGCGCGGCGGATCGAGTTCGAGATTGTAGAATTCGCCCTTGTAGGACAGACGCTCGCCCGAAAGCATGGCTTTGAGGATCTGCATGATCTCCAGCGTGCGCTGGTATCGCGGCTTGCTCTCCATCTTCTCGCCGGGAAGGTCGGACGAAATGATGTTGACCGTCAGCCGCCCGCCCAGGATGCGGTCGAGCGTCGCGATCCGACGCGCGAGCTGCGGCGGCCAGTCCTCGCCCATGCGCACTGCCATCAGCAGGCGGATCTGCCGGATGAGCGGCGCGATGGCGCCTGCAAAGATGGTCGTGTCCATGCCGAGCGCATAGCCCGAGGGCAGCAGGATATTGTCGAACCCGCCCTTTTCCGCCTGAAGCACGATGTTGCGGCAATGCTCCCAGCTCGACGCCAGCGCCGGATCGGGCTGGCCGAGAAACTCGTAGTCATCGTCGCACAGCGCGGAAAACCAGCTGACTTCGCAGGGTTTGTCGAGAATAGTGTCGGTCATGGCAGCGGCTCTCCTTTGCTGGCGACCAGCACGCCGTACCAACTCGCCCTCGTCCAGCGGACCTTGAGCGCGTCGGCGGCTTCGGCGATGCGGGCCGCTTTTTGTGTTCCGACGATGGGGATCGGGTGCGCGGGATGCGCCATGATCCAGCTATAGGCAGCGGCGGTGCGCGACACGCCATGATCGGCCGCCACCGCATCCAGCGCGTGGGCGACCGCCTGCTCGCGCGCGGTCACCGGCGCCGCGATGCGCCCGCCACCCAATGGCGACCATGCCATGACCGCCATGTCCATCGCGATCGCCTGATCCATTTCGCCATTGTCGATGGGGTCGATCTTCAGCGCCGACAGTTCGGGCTGTGTCGATACGATGGGCACGGACAGGAACTGCTGAAGCGTCGCGATCTGGCTGGCCGTGAAGTTGGAGACGCCGACCGCCCGGATCTTGCCCGCCCGGTGCGCGTCGTCGATGGCGCGCGCGATCTCGGACGGGTGCGTCAGGATATCGGGGCGGTGGATCTGCCAAAGCTCGACACGATCCACGCCCAGCCGCGCGAGCGACGCGTCGATGGCGGCGGTCAGATAGGCGGCGCTGCTGTCGTAGGGCACGCCCATCGAAATGCCGCCCTTGGTCGCGATGACCAGCTTGTCGCGCAGGCCCGGCTCCGCCGCCAGCGCCCGGCCCAGCAACTGCTCCGCCGCGCCGAACGGTTCGTTGTTGTCAGGGCCGTAGATGTCGGCGGTATCGATGAAGTCGATCCCGGCCTCTACCGCCGCGTGCAGCAGCGCCAGCACCGCGTCCACATCGTCGCCGCACAGGCGCCAGTTTCCCCATGCCAGCGGGGACACCATGATGCCGCTCTTGCCCAATGGGCGGCGCGTTTCGGGGGCGGGAAGAAAGGTCATTCGCTATCCTGTACGTCGGAGAAATCGGGAGAAACGGCAGCGACGGAGGCACGCTCCACCAACCGATGGGGCAGGCGCCGGTGCTGTCGCTGCGCGCCTTCAAGCAGCAATGTCGTCGCTGCCAGCGCCAGTTCGCGCGTCGGCTGGTGGATGGTGGTCAGTTGCGGCCAAACCATGCGCGCCAGCGTCGTGTCGTCGAACCCGGCGACCGACAGCGCATCGGGCACCGCGATGCCCATGTCGTGCGCGACCGAAAGCACGCCGGCGGCCATGTCGTCATTGCTGGCGAAGATGGCGCTCGGTCGCCGCGCGGCGTTCAGGAACCGGCGCGCCGCCGCGACGCCGCTGTCGTAATCGAACGCACCGGGCGCGACCAGGGCAGGCTCGAACGGCAATCCCGCCCGGTCGAGCGCGCGGCGATAACCGAACAACCGCTCTTCCGATGCCATATGATTGCCATGCCCCTTGATGAAGCCGATCGCCCTGTGCCCCTTGTTGATGAGGAAGGTGGTCATGTCGTCCGCCGCCTGCGCATCGTCCATGAAGACAGAGGCGGTCATCGCATGGTTGGTGCCGGGCGATATGCGCACGAACGGGATTTCCATATGCTCCAACGTCTTGAGCACCGGAACGCAATCGGTGACGGGGGAGGACAGGATAACCCCGTCGACATGGGTTTCGGTCACCAGCCCGCGCACCTGGTCGCCCACGGTGGGATCGGTCACGTCGACCGGCTGGGCCAGCAGCCGCGTTCCCGAAGGCTGGCACCCTTCCGAACAGCCCATCTGGATCTGGTTCATATAATAGGGGCTGTGATTGTCGTAGATGAGCGCGATCTGTCCCGACTTGGTTCCGGCGAGAATGCGCGCGGCGGTGCTTGGGCGGAATTTAAGCTCCTGCATCGCCTTTTCCACACGCTCGCGCATGTCCTGGCTGACATAGGGGTGGCCGTTCAGCACCCGGCTGACCGTCTTGACCGACACGCCCGCGCGGGCCGACACGTCGCGGATATTGGACCTCTCGCTCATGCTTTCGCGGCCTCCGGCAATGCGGCGAACAATGCGGCGAAACGGCTGTCGGGTCGATAGAAAACGGGCGGTTGGCCATAGGGTGCGGCGACCTTATGCGTGCCGGGCGCATAATCCTTGCCCGTCCACACGTGCCGCCACGGCGTCCCGTCCGGCAGGATCACCTGTCGGCTGACGGCATCGGCTTCGACCACCGGGGCGACCAGCATGTCGGCACCGTAAAGATACTGATCCTGCACCGCGAAGAGCGCCTCCTCGAAATGATGGAGGAAAAGGGGACGCTGCACCGGCAGTCCCGTCGCGACTGCCTCGTCGCTCAGGTGCCGCACATAGGGGGCAAGCGCCGCATGGACGCGCGACATCGCGACGAAATGGGCCAGAAGTTCGGGCGAAGAATCGATCTGGATATTGTCGTCGGGCCTGTTGCCTTCATGGCTGCGCATCACCGGGCTGAACGCACCCAGTTCGCACCAGCGCAGCATCAGGTCGGGCGTGCGGACATTGCCGTGCAGGCTGGTGTAGCCGCCCACGTCGCTATGCGAATAGGCGTTGCCGACCAGGCCTGCGGAAAGTGCGGCGGTGATCACGGTGTTGATCCCGTCATGCCGGGTGAAATCGACCGACTGGTCCCCCGCCCATAGCAGCGGACAATGCGCCTGCACGCCGGAAAAGCCCGCCCGCATGAAAAAGACCGCTTCGCCCGTCTTCCCGCGCGACGCCACCGCCTTCGCATTGGCCTCCGCCCATAGAACCGGCCAGCGATTGTGCGCGAGCATGGGGTCGCTGCCGTCGTGCAGGCGCAGATCGGTGGGCAGATATTCGCCGAAATCCGCCATCCAGCCGGACAGGCCGAAATCCAGCATTTCCTGTCCGATAATGCGCTCGGCGAACCAGTCGAGGCTGTCGGGGTTGGTGAAATCGACCACGCCGCAGTCGAATTCGCCGAAATCCACCAGATAGGGTTCGTCGCTGTCCTGCCTCAGGGCAAGGTGCCCGCCCGTGCGCGCCTCCGCATATTGCGGGCCGTCGACCGCGAGATAGGGGTTCACATAGCCCAGGAAGCGAATGTCCTTGGCCGCGAGAGTCGCGATGTCGGTCGGCAGGTCGCGATAGCGTGCCGGCTGCCATGCCCAGTTCCAGAACAGCCGCCGCCCGAAGCTGGTCTGGCGAATGCCGATCCAGTCTTCGCACCACAGGCCCGCAACCGCCGCACCGCTCGCCAAAATACGGTCGAGCCGGGCGAAGCTGTTATCGCCATCCTTCAGCCCCACGATCGCGCCGCCGATCGCCCAGTCGGGAAGGGCAGGCTGGCGACCGAAGAAGAGGCTCATGTCGCTGACGAGTCCAGCGATGTCAGACGCGGCGAAGAACCGCAGTTCGGCCGATTCTTCCCAAATCTCGATCCGATGCCGCTCCGCATCGGTGAAGTCGAGCACGCTGTAGGCCGTGCTGGTGAGGTGACAGGCGTAAAGGCGGGATGACAGGAAGGTCGGTTGCGGATAGTTGGTCCACCAATAATCGCCGCCCGCCATGCCCTGTTCGTCCATCAGGCGGGTGAGCCGCGTCGATTTGTCGCGCCCGACTCCCGGCTCGCTGGTCCAGATTGGAAAGCGGCGGCCCGACAGGTCGAGGTAGCTCATCTGCTCCCCGCCGCCCCACACATGCTCGCCCGGCTGAGCCAGGAGCGCGAAGCGAATGCGGTCGAAACCCTCGCCCAGCGTCTCGACCCGCAGCGAGTCGCCTTCCGCCCACAGCCGCGCCAGCGGCGCGTCGCCGACTGCGGCGCTCAGCCATGCGGTGTTGCCGTTCAGGGCGACGAAGGGCAGGGGGGTGATGTCCGACGGCGCATCGCCGATGGTGAAATTGCCCCGCACCATCTGCACGTCGGGCGCACCGCGCGCGACAGTGACCGCGGGCATCTGCGCGTTGTGGCGCAGGATTTCCCTGCCATCGATCATGCAGACAAAACCGTCGTCCCGGCTTTCGAAGGTCAGCGTCACATCCAGCCCCAATGTGGTTTTTATGAAACAGGGTCCGCTGCACCAGCCCTGTCCGATATGACACCGCTTGACATAAATTTCACGGTGGATCAAGACCTGACCCGTCGCCTACGGGACAACCCGGGGTTCCGCGCATCGCGAAGGAGGGGAGTTATGACCAGCAATATCCGCGCTTCATCCACGGCCGCCCGCATCGGGCTGCACCTGTCCACATCGTTGTTCGCGGTCGGCTTCGCCGCGACCGCCCATGCGCAGGTCGAAGAAATCATCGTGACCGCTCAAAAGGTTGAGCAGAATGTCCAGGATGTGCCGATCGCCATCAGTGCCGTGACCGGCGAAGCGATGGCGCGCGCCGGGGCGAAAAGCCTGGAAGATATCGGCTCCATCGTCCCCTCCGTCACCTTCCGCAAGGGCACGACCAACGCCAACAGCGCCATCGTCATGCGCGGCGTCGGCACCATCAGTTTCTCCATCGCCGCCGAACCCAGCGTGTCCACCGTTGTCGACGGCATCGTGCTCAGCCGTTCGGGCCAGTCCTTCCTCGATCTGGTCGACTTCGACCGCCTTGAAGTGCTGCGCGGGCCGCAGGGCACGCTCTTCGGCAAAAATGCGTCCGCCGGTCTCGTCAACATCGTGTCGAAAGGCGGCACGAAGGATTTCGAGGCGGAGGCCACGCTGTCGGGCACGACCGACGACGAATATCGCGGGCGCCTGACCCTGTCCGGTCCCATCGGGCAGGACCTTTCCGCCCGCGTCACCGGTTTCTACGGCAATTTCGACGGCAACGTCACGAACGTCGCGGGCGGTCGCAAGAATACCGTCAACGGCTACGAACATTATGGTGCGCGCGGCCTTGTCGACTATGATGGGGAGGGCGGCCGCCTGCGCCTGATCGCCGACTATTTCAAGGCTGACGACGATTGCTGCGCCGAAGTCACCGGCGTTTCGCGCGGAGCGGTGCTCGACCGTGAACTGGGCATCGCGCCGCAGGGCGAAGATACGCGCAAGGTCAACCAGAACCTCGTCACCCGCTCGCTCGACCGCCAGTGGAGCGTGACGCTGAACGCGGACATCGACACCTTCGCCGATCACACCTTCAGCATCGTCACCGGCTATCGTAACTGGCGTAACACCGAAATCCGCGACGGCGATTTCCTGCCGCGCGCCATCGTCGGCACGCCCCAACTGCACGACCGCGGCACCGTGAACACCGAGCAGGTTTCCGCCGAAGTCCGCCTCGCCTCGCCCCAGAACCAGGCGCTGACCTATCAGGTCGGCGGGTTCCTCTGGTATTCGAAAAACAGCCAGGACTTCACCCGCGCCGATGTCAGCTGCGCGCGTTCGACCCTGCCGGTCGATCCGGCGACGGGCGGGCAGCCGTGCAACCTTGGCGACACCGTCAACACGCTCTTCCCTACCGCCTCGTCCAACAGCGACGTCTCGTTCCGCAACTGGGCGGTGTTCGGGCAGGGCACATACGAAATCACGCCGTCGCTGCGCCTGACGCTGGGCGGTCGCTACACCCATGACAGCGTGTCCTACACCCATTTCCGTGCCCCTGCGGTCAACGCCGCGACGGGCCTCCCGGCGATCGGTCCCGGCCTCTCCGCCGTCGGCGCGGGCGGGACCGTCGCGGGCGGCGGCGACGGCACCAACCTGTCGCGCGGCAACACCAGCGCCGACAATTTCTCGGGCAAGGCAGTGTTGCAGGTCGACCTGGCGCAGGACGTCATGGCCTATGCCAGCTACACGCGCGGCTATAAGGGACCGGCGTTCAACGTCTTTTTCAACCACACTGCGCCGACCAACTCGACGCCCATCGATCCCGAAACGTCGAACAGCTACGAACTGGGGTTCAAGAGCCAGTTCTTCGACCGCAAGGTTCAGTTGAACGCTGCGGCCTTCCTCGTCGACTATGACGGGTTCCAGGCGAATAATTTCGTCCTGCTGAACGGCGCGGTCGTCACCAACCTGACGAACGCGGGCACGGTGCGTTCTAAGGGCTTCGAAGTCGACGCGACCTTCGCGCCTTCCAAGGGTCTGACCTTCCGTGCCAGCGCCGCCTATGCCGATGCGCGCGTCCGCCGTTTCAATCCCAATCCGCTGACCAACGCGCCCGACGCGCGCGACGGCACCCGCCTGCCGCTCGCGCCCAAGTTCAGTTATAATGTCGGGGCGGATTATGAAACCGATCTGGGCGCGCTCAAGCTCTATCTGGCGACCGACTGGCGTCATGTCAGCAAGCAGTTCTCCGACCTCGGCGAAAGCGGTCCGATCGACCCCTATGGCCTGTGGAACGCCAGCATCGGCTTTTCCGACGCGCAGGATCGGTATCGTCTGACCTTCATGGTCCGCAATATCCTGGACGACAGCTATGTGCTGCTCAACACCTCGGCGGGCCAGCGGCTGATGATCCCGCGCGATGCGGATCGCTATGCCGGTGTGACGCTGCGCGCTCGCTTCAAATAGGGAGGAGGGGGCGGCGTCTGCACGCGCCGTTTCTCCGCCTTCCGCGCCCCCGGACGTGCCCTGCGTCCGGGGGTTTTTATTGTCCGCTTTTAAGCGGCGGGATCTGCGGCCTGGAGGCGTGGCTGCATCAGGTGGATGAAGCCCAGCGCAAAGAGATAGGCACCCCCGCACAGCACGAAGAGCGGTGCATAGCCCAGCCCCCGGTCCAGCGACCATCCCGCCAGTTCGATGATGCCGGTGCCGGTCAGGTTTCCACCGATGGCACCCAGCGCGATAACGGTCGCGATGCGCCGGGCGGGGACGATCTCCGTCGCAATGCCGAAGAGGTTGGTCGAAAAGCCCTGATGCGCGAACAGTCCCATGCCGATGCACAGCGCGGCGATCCAGGGGCTGGAGACGATCAGCGCCAAAGGCATGATGAGGACGGCGAGGGCAAAGGCGAACATCGCACCCTTGCGCGCCGCATTCATGCCGATCCCGCGATGGAGCAGGGCGGGATAGAGAGCTCCGCTCGTTACCGCGCCCAGCGCCGCCAGCGTGAAGATGATGGCGATGGGCAGGCCGAGCGCGCCTTGGTCCATGGCGAACTGCCGCGCGAAAAAGTCGGGCGTCCAGAACAGCACGAACCACCAGACGAAGTCGGTGAACGCCTTCGCGCCGATGATCGTCCAGCTGCGTTTGTCGGACAGGATCGCGCCCCATTCCACCTTTCCGCGCGTGGGTGCCGCAGCGCCCGCCACCGGCGTCAGCCGCGCGGTGTTGACCTTCCAGAAAAGCAGCCAGACAAGGCCCAGTCCGCCCGTCACGAGAAAAGCCGCCTTCCAGCCGAAGGCCAGCGCGAACGGGGGGATGAGCAGCGGCGTGATGATCGCCCCGATGTTGGGCGCGGTGTTGATGATGCCGATGCCGATGGAGCGCCGCTCGGTGGGCAGGTAGATGGCGGCGGTCTTCATCGCCGCGGGCGTGTTGACCGATTCCGCCGTCGCCAGCACCGCGCGGGCCACCACGAACTGCTGCACGCTCCCCGCCAGCGCATGGGCCATGCCCGCAAGGCTCCAAACCGCAACGGCAAAGCCATAGGCGAAGCGCACGCCGAACCGGTCGACGAACCAGCCCACGCCCAGCAGGGACGCCGCTGCCGCCAGCTGAAACACAGACCCCAGATGGGCGAACTGCTGGTCGGACCACTGGAATTCGGCCTCCAGCATGGGTTTGAGCAAGGCCAGGACCTGCCGGTCGACATAATTGAGCGCTGTCGCCGCGAAGATGAGGGCAATTAGCACATTCTGCGCCCGCGCCGCGCCGGGGGCGGCGGGCGCGCTTCCCGGCAGGGGCTGCGGCTGTTCCCGATCTGATGCCATGCCTTCGCTCTCCTCCCTCATCGTCTCGCTTCATGCCGTCGCGTGTGCAAAGCTCTTGCTCTGTCTGGCGCGAGCCCATAAAGACGGGATATGACACCGTAGGACATACGGCAAGTCTTTTGAACGAATGAAGACGGGCGAGGATGAGGGCAGTGAACAGCGATCATGCCGGCGATCTTTACGGTGAATTGTTCCTGGCCGATCAGGTGCGACCGACCGCCGCGTCGCGCAAGGCGATCTGGCAAAAGCTTTGGCCCGGCATCGCCATCTGCGGCATCGCAAGCCTCGCAGCGTCCTGGTTGTCAGAACATTATGGCGCGCCGATCATCCTCATGGGTCTGCTCATCGGCCTTGCGCTGAATTTCGTCGCCAGCGACGCCCGCACCCACCCCGGCCTCGACTTCGCGTCCAAGACCTGCCTGCGCTGGGGCATCGTCGTGCTGGGGACGCAGGTGACGCTGGCGCAGATCGGCGATCTGGGACCGGTGCCGTTCCTGGCGCTGCTGGCCGTCATGGCCGCGGCGATGGGGGCGGCGCTGCTGGTCGCGCGTTTGGGCGGGCAGCCTGTCGCCGTCGGTCTGCTCGCTGGCGGGGCGACCGCCATCTGCGGCGCGTCGGCGGCATTGGCGCTGTTCGGCGTACTGGGCAGCCGCCGCATCAGCCAGGGACAATTCGCCCTGACGCTGGTCGTCATCTCCGTCGCGAGCGCGCTTGCCATGTCCTTCTACCCGCCGCTGGCCGCCGCCCTCCATATGGATGACCGGCAGGCCGGTTTCCTCATCGGCGCGTCGATTCATGATGTCGCGCAGGCCATCGGCGGCGGCTACGCCTATTCCGATACGGCGGGCAGCTATGCCACCATCGTCAAGTTGACCCGCGTGGCGTTGCTTGCGCCCGTGGTCGCTATCGTCTCGATCCTGGTCGCCGACGATGCGGGGCAGGGGCGTGGGTGGATCAGGAAGCTGGCGCTCCCCTGGTTCATCACGTTGTTCCTCGGGGTCGTGGTGCTCAATTCCGTCGTTACGGTGCCGCCCGCGATCGCGCACATGAACCTGATACTGTCCAAGTCGTTGTTGCTTTTGGCGGTGACGGCGACGGCGATGAGATCCCGCCTCGACCTTATCATGCAGATGGGCTGGCGCGCAGCGATGCCGGTCGCGGCCGCGACGCTCGCCTCCCTTCTGGTCGCGATCGCTTTTACCCTGACGGTGCTGGGATGAATGCAATGATCGAGGAAATATATGACCTGGCCATCATCGGCGGCGGCGTCAACGGATGCGGCATAGCCCGCGATGCCGCAGGGCGGGGCGCGCGCGTCCTGCTGCTGGAACAGGGCGATCTTGCGAGCGGAACTTCGTCCGCCTCGACCAAGCTCATCCACGGCGGGCTGCGCTATCTCGAACATCGCGAATTCGGGCTCGTGCGCGAAGCCTTGTCCGAACGCGAGCGTTTGTGGGCCATCGCGCCCCATATCATCTGGCCCATGCGCTTCGTACTGCCGCATGTGAAGGGGCTGCGTCCGCGCTGGCTGCTGCGGCTCGGCCTCTTTCTCTACGATCATATCGGCGGGCGCAGGCGCCTTCCCGCGACGGAGTCGGTCGATCTGCAACGCCATCCCGCTGGCGTCCCGCTCAAGCCCGGCTTCGGCCCGGCCTTCATTTATTCGGACGGGTGGGTGGATGACGCTCGCCTTGTGGTCCTCAATGCGCGCGATGCCGCGGACCGGGGCGCGACCGTCCTGACGCGTTCGCCCGTCGACGCGATGGAGCGCAGAGGGGGAGAGTGGGTGATCCGCAGCGGCGATCGCACCTTCCGCGCGCGCGCGCTCGTCAACGCCGCCGGTCCCTCCGTCCTCGACCTGCTTGGCAAGGCTGGACAGCGTACGGACCGCCGGATGCGGCTGGTGCGCGGATCGCATATCGTCGTTCCGCGTCTGTTCGACCATCCCTACGCCTATTTCTTTCAGATAGCCGACGGGCGCATCTTCTTCGCCATCCCCTATCAGCAGGATTTCACGCTGATTGGTACGACCGACCGCGATCATGAAGGGCCGCTGCGCGACGTGCGCGCGAGCGAGGAGGAAATCGCCTATCTTTGCGATGCCGCGAATGCCTATTTCCAAACGCCGATCTCCCCCGCCGATGTCGTGTGGACCTATTCGGGTGTCCGCCCGCTGATCGACGACGGCTCCGGCAAGCCCGAGGCTGCGACACGAGGATATAGTTTCGAACTGGATGTGGACGCCGATGGACGCGCGCCGCTGCTCTCCATCTTCGGCGGCAAGATCACGACATATCGCCACCTTGCGAAGGATGCGGTCGAACATTTGAGGGATCATGTCCCGGCCCTGTCGGGTGGAGACTGGACCGCGTCGGCTCCGCTGCCGGGCGGAGATTTTCCGATGGACGGCATCGACGTCCTCAAGGCCGGGCTTGCCCGCGACTACGCCTTTCTCGACGCTGCCACGATCGACCGGATCGCGCGCGCCTACGGCACGCAGGCGCGCGCGTGGTTGGGGAACGCGCCGGACATGGCAGCGCTGGGCGCGCATTTCGGCCACGGCCTGACCGCTGCCGAAGTCGACTATCTGCGCAACAGGGAATGCGCGCGAACTGCCGAGGACATAGTGTGGCGCCGCACGAAACTGGGCCTTCGGCTCAATGCGTCGCAGATGGCGCAGCTTAAAACATATCTCGGAGAGGCAGCGTGAGCGCGGACCATATCCTTGTCCTCGATGAGGGCACCACTTCCACACGGGCCATCGTCTATGCGCCGGACGGCAGGGCGATCCACGTCGCGCAGCAGGAATTGACTCAATATTATCCGCAGCCCGGCAGGGTCGAACATGACGCCGCCGAAATATGGACCCGCACCATCGCCTGCGCGCGCGAAGCGGTAGAAAAGGCGGGCGGCATTGCGCGCATCGCTGCCCTCGGCATCACAAACCAGCGTGAAACCGTCGTCGCCTGGGACCGGCAGACCGGCGATCCGATCACGCGTGCCATCGTCTGGCAGGATCGCCGCACCGCGCCCTTTTGCGCGGGCCTGCGCGAAGGTGGTCACGAGGCGTCGGTGCAGGGTCGCACCGGCCTCGTCCTCGACCCCTATTTTTCCGCCAGCAAGATGCGCTGGATTCTCGACAATGTGCCGCAGGCCCGCGAAATCGGCGATCGGCTCGCTTTCGGCACTGTCGAAAGCTGGCTGGTGTGGAAGCTGACCGGCGGCCTCCACATCAGCGACGCCAGCAATGCCAGCCGCACGCAATTGCTCGGTCTGGACGGGGCGGATTGGGACGGGGATCTGCTCGATCTTTTCGGTGTGCCCCGCGCCGCACTGCCGCAGATCGTCGACAATCATGGGCGCTTCGGCGCCTGCGATCCTGCGATCCTCGGCGCACCCATTCCCATCTGCGGCCTTGCGGGTGACCAGCAATCGGCCTCCATCGGCCAGAACTGCCTGTCGCCCGGCGACACGAAGGCGACGTTCGGGACCGGGGCCTTCATCCTCACCAACATGGGGGAAAGCCTGCCCGCCTCCGCGCATCGGCTGCTTGGCACGATCCTCTATCAGGAGGGCGGTCGGCGCATCTATGCGCTCGAAGGTGCGATCTTCGTAGCGGGCAGCCTCATCAAATGGCTGCGCGACGAGTTGGGTGTGATCCAGGTTGCCGGGGAAAGCGAAGCGCTGGCAGCATCTGTGCCCGACAGTGCGGGGGTGCAGTTCCTGCCCGCCCTCGCAGGGCTCGGCGCACCCCACTGGCGCCCCGATGCGAAGGGGGTCATCACCGGCCTGACGCTGGGCACCCGGCGCGCGCATATCGTGCGCGCAGCGATGGAATCGCTGACGCATCAGACGCATGATCTTCAGGCGGCTTTCGCAGCGGATGGCGCGGACTGGACGAAGCTGCGGATCGACGGGGGCATGAGCGTCAACAACTGGATGGCGCAGGATCTGGCCGATATCCTCGGCATCCCGGTCGAGCGCCCTGCCGACACCGAAACGACCGCGCTGGGGG
Source organism: Sphingobium sp. (assembly GCF_003248505.1). Lineage (GTDB taxonomy): Bacteria > Pseudomonadota > Alphaproteobacteria > Sphingomonadales > Sphingomonadaceae > Sphingobium. The sequence goes on along the minus strand of NZ_QFOA01000036.1, from coordinate 20,264 downwards.
CTGCTATGCTGGCCGGTGTCGGGGCGGGGCTTCATCGCTGCCTTGCCGACGCGGCGAACATGTGCAGCGCCGCCACTCGCTTCGACCCTGCTATGCCGGGCGATACCCGGTCGGCGCGCATTGCATTCTGGCAACAGGGCCTGCGCCATCAGCTCGATTGCGAAGCGTAGCGGTGAACGGAGCAATCGGATGGACGAAAAGTCATGATCGGGTCATTGAACGGTCATTCCAACTGACTATATATGTCTTGTCACTCTTTCCCCCCTTTGGAGTGACACCTCCCTGAACCTGGCCCCGCCGTGAGATTTCTCCGGCGGGGTTTCTTTTTGATCCTCTCTAATCGAGCATCGCCTCCAGCGCGGGGCTGAGATGTTCGCGCGGGGTTTGGCCGCGTTCGATCATGCGCGCGGCAAGGCCGTGGCGCTTCGCCAGCGCCATACCGCGCTCGGGCCCCGCGACGAGGATAGCGGTCGCCCACGCATCCGCCATCATCGCGCTATCGTGCAATATGGTGACGGACGCGACGGCATCGGCGACGGGCCGTCCCGTCGCCGGATCGATGCTGTGCGACAACCGCCGCCCGCCCGCCATGCGGAATCGGCGATAGTCGCCCGATGTTGCCGCCGAAAGGCCGCTGAGCGCTACGCGAAGCGGCAGGACGGAAAGGCCCGGCGGCGCTTCTATGTCCACCCACCAGGGCTGGATGTCGGGCTTTACCCCGATCCCGCGCAATTCGCCGCCGATCTCCACCAGCGCGTTGTCCACGCCGACATCGCGTAGCGCATCGATCACGGCATCGACGGCAAACCCCTTGGCGATGCCAGAAAAATCCAGCGCCACGTCAGCACGCCGCATGGCCCGGGAGCCGTCCACCTCGATGGCGGTCCAGGGACATGACGGCGAGGGCTCGGTCCCGCGCGCACCTGTCCCCGGCCCGAAGCCCCACGCGTCGACCGCCCGGCCGACCGCAGGGTCGAAGGCTCCGTCCGACAACCGCGCCACTTCAAGGCCCGCGCGCAACACGCCAAGCATGTGGTCGGGCAGCGTCATCCATTCGCCTATCGGCGAACGGTTGAAGCGGCTGATCGCCGAATCCGCCTCCCAATTGCTCATCTGGTCGATCACGCGCGCCAGCACGGCATGGATCGCCGCGTCGCATCCCTCCGGCGGTTCGACGATCCGTACGGACCAGTTCGTTCCCATGGTCGCGCCGCCCAACGTCGCGACCGCGCCCGTCCGCCGCCGCGCAAGGAAGATATCGGGCGAAAGGTCGGGGGCGACGGCGACGCGCACGGGTGGGGTGGCTGGCTTCAGGGGGCCAGCACTTCCAGTGTCGTGATGTACGATGCCCGTCGTTGCGGCGGCCCGGCAGGCGGTCGGGGCTGCCCGCCCATCGCCTGCGCGCCTTCGCCGCCCTCACGACCGCCGCCGATGGTGGCGTTCAGCCAGTACATGCCGGGCTGCGGCCACGTCACGGCGACCTTGCCGTCCTTGTCAGTCGTCAGATCCATCTGGCCCAACGTGTCGCGATAGCGGATGCCGCCGGGGATCACCGTGACCTTAAGGCCCGAAGCCGGTTTGCCGTCGAGCAGAAACTGAAATGTCGCCGCTTCTCCCGATACCAGGTCGTTGGGATGCGTGACCGGCACCATCTCGATCCCCTGGCCGGTCGGCTTGAACAGCGTTGCGGTCGGCGCGCCCAGCGTCACGAAAATCTCGTTCCTGTTCGCCATGTCCGCCGTCTGCACGTCGGTCGCGCCTTCGGGAACGGCACTGGCCAGCGTCGCTCTGGTGGTGCCGCGCGGCAACCGCTCACGCTTGCCGTTGAGCATATAGCTGCCCATCACGCCGGTCGACACGCTTGCGATGCGATAGGTGCCCTGCTTCGTCAGGTGCACGTCGAATGTCGAGCGATACCGTCCCTTGGCGGCATTCTCGATCCGTCCGGTCGCGCCATCGGGTTCGGTGACCGTGATCGAGTCGGTCGACATCGGGAAATGTTCGAAATAGAACAGGTCGTTGGAAATGGCGGCGTCCACCGTCACCCAACTGTCCGTGCCCGACAGCGTAGTGGCGGACGGCAGCATCCATTGCCGGTGCGCCTGGGCGGTGCCCGTCAGCATCAGCGCGCAGACCACGCCTGCGATCACATGTCTCGTCTTCATCGATGATCCCCTTATTTGCCGAAAGCGACCGTGACCGCGCCCAGCTCCGTATTCCCCTTGGCCGTGACGGTCGCGCCGGGCTTGGGCGGCCATGCAAAGGGCAGTCGCAGCACTTCGCGCCCGCCTACTTCGCGCGCGGCTTCGACCAGAAGCGTATAGTTGCCCGGCGACAATTGACCCAGCGGCCCCTTGCCTGCGGCGAAGGCGATCTTCTGTTCGCCCGGCGCGCGGGTCGCGCCGGTGACGCCATCGGCGGGAAAGCTCATCGCCCGTCCCGACGCACGCCACCATTGCCGCACGTCGCGCAGCCACTTGGTGCCTTCGCCATCCTTCTTGTCGCGATCGTACCAGACAGACAGAGTGCGCGGCGCAGCGCCTTCTTTCTCGATCCAGATCGCGACATAGGGCCGGTGATATTCGGCGACCGAAAGGCGCGGGATCGCGACGTTGACGGTCATCGTCTGCGCATCGGCTGGCGTCGCCGCCGCGCCGAGCGCCACCGTGCCGGTCAGGATCAGGCGATGGCTGATGGACATGAAAATATTCCCCTCAATGAATGAAGACGAAGGCAAGGACCGCCGGGATGGCGAGCCCCGCCGCGACGATGGGCCAGGTCGTGGGCCGCTTCTTTGCATGAAGTTGCAACAGTAGCAGCCCCGTCAGCGCGAACAGGAAGCACGCAACTGCGAAGACGTCGATGAACCATTTCCACGCCGTCCCGGTATTGCGTCCCTTATGCAGGTCGTTGAGATAGCTGATCCACCCGCGGCTTGTGCTTTCGCTCGTCACCGCGCCGCTTTTCCGGTCGATGGCTATCCAGCCATCGCCACCGGGGCGCGGCAGGGCGAGATAGATTTCGTCCGCCGACCATTCGGCATCGCCCGCGCCGCGTTGGCCGATGACCTTTTCGATCCAGGAGGAAACCGTCGGGGGCAGGGGCTTTTTGGCGTCCGGTTTGCCATCGGGTGCAATCAGCCCGCGCATCTGCGCGGGCAAGGTCGCGCTCTTTTCGACGGTGGCAGGCGCGCCTTCGACATCGGCGGCATGATTGAGCGTGATGCCGGTAAAAGCGAACAGCAACAATCCGACGAGGCTGATCGCAGAGCTGATCCAATGCCAGCTGTGCAGTTGTTTCAGCCAAAAGGCCTTGGCTTTCTTTTTGGCCGGGGGGAGGGGTTTTGTTCCGTGCATTGGCGGGAAGAATGTCCGGCTTGCGAAAGAGGCAGATCGCATACCGCGAACGACTCGCAATTGCAAACTTGTCGACGTGACAAAATTGTATCAAGAGCGGCGCGATCCGACAGGATGCTGTCATAAGGTGTTGTAAGCTGTCTACTTCGTTGTCGCATCTCTTGACCCGCGCCACCGGGCAGCTTAGCGGCCCTGTATTGATGATACGATACGGGCGTGCCGGGGACGGTGCTTCCGTTCGAATGCGCCGGCCTTCATCGGCTCGCCGCGCAGAAAAGGGACTTTCATGCTGTTACCGGCCGTCGCTGCGGGAATGATGATGATGGGCGGTGCCCAGGTGGAAGCCGCCGCGCCGCTCCCGGCGTCCGCGCCTGCGCCTGCCGTTCCCGTGATACCCTATCCGTTGATGCCGCGTACCGTGGCGGCGACGCCCCCTGCGACAGCGCAGAATGATGCCGCGCAGGACATTGTCGTCACCGGGGAAAAGGGCCCGCCTCCGGGCGATCCGCTCGAAGAGGTCAATGCCAAAAGTTTCGAGGCGGTCCAGTCGGTCGACAAGGCGGTGATCGGTCCTGTCGCGAAAGCCTATAACAAGGGCCTGCCCCGCCCGATCCGTAAGGGGTTGCGCAACTTCTTCCTCAACTTGGGCGAACCGGTCGTCTTTGCGGCCTACCTGCTCCAGTTCAAGCCGGGCAAGGCGCTGGAAACCGCAGGACGCTTCGGCATCAACACGACGCTTGGCCTCGCCGGTCTGTTCGACATCGCCAAGCGGAAGCCTTTCTATCTGCCCTATCGGCCCAACGGCCTTTCCAATACGCTCGGCTTTTATGGCATCAAGCCTGGTCCATACATGTATCTGCCCCTCATCGGGCCGACGACGCTGCGCGACCTTATCGGGGATACGGTTGACAATCTGATCCTGCCGACCGTCGTCGGCTCGCCGTTCAACAAGCCGAGCGTCGTCATCCCGGCCACCATCCTCAACCAGTTGGGCGAGCGTGCGGCCTTCGACGAAACCATCCGCGAAATCCGCAAGGAAGAAGATCCGTACGCGGTCTACCGCGACCTCTATCTCAAGCAGCGGCAGGCGGAAATCGATGCGTTGCACGGTCGTGCGCCCAAGGAGCCTGTGGTTCCCATCTACGGCAAGCAGCTGCCCACGCCGGGCAAGAAGGGCGCCCCCAAGGTCGTGATCCCCGATCCTTATGACACCCCCGCCACCGACCGGCCCTGAACATAGAAAAGGGGCTTCATCCCAAGCCGGATGAAGCCCCTTTTTCTTTACCCGTCGATGGCTCCTAGCGCACGAGCAGGCCTCGCGCCTGACCGGCGATCTCCGCCAGCATGGCCACATTGGGCGTCGCCGCTGCTTTTGCCCGTTGCACGAGGGTGCGGAACTGGCGGACACGATTGCCCTTGGCCTTCAGCCACTCCTCGACATGGGCGGCGACATCCTTGCCTTTGCTCAGCGCCAGGAAGTCGAGCCGGACCTGCTGCATATCGCGGGCCACGCCCGAAATCAGGAGCCGTTCCCAAGGATCGGTCGGTTCCATGCGCGCGGCGGCGGACTGCACCCAATCGATCCCGACCGCTTCGCCCAGATGGGTGAAAGCGCGGGTCAGCACGATTTCCTCGACGCCGAGGCGATCCGCCAGGGCGGCAATGCCGACTGCCCCGTCCAACTTGAACAGACCCGCCGTGCGATGCGCCAGGGCTTCAGGCGCACCGAGGCCCAGCAACCGTTCGATCACGCCGTTGGATCGCCGCAGCGCTTCGCTGGTCAGCAGGTCGTCGACCTGGCCTGCCAGCTTGCCCACGCCCGCCGCGAGCTTTGCCTGACCTTCCGAAGGCAGGGTGCCTGCCGGCAGAGCCCTCAGGATATCCGCGATCTGCGCCCGCATTCCGTCGGCAATATCGCTGAAGAGCGCCAGACGCGCATCCTCCGACATATCGGCAGCGTCGATATCCGCCCACAGCGACCCGATGTCGTAAAGCCGCTCTGCCACAAGGAAGGCGCTGGCGAGGTCTGCGAGAGAGCAACCTTCTTCCTCCGCCAGTTCGAACGGATGGATAAGCCCCAGTCTATTCACGATCCGGTTTGCGACCTTGGTGGCAATGATCTCCTTGCGCAGGGCGTGGCCCTTGATCGCATCGGCTTCCTTTTCCTGCATGGCGCGGGGGAAAGCGGCCATGAGTTCCTCAGTCATGCTTTCGTCGCTGGCAAGTTCGCCATGCTCGATCGCATCCTGCAGCGCGAGCTTCGCTGTGGACAGGAGCACGGCCAGTTCAGGCCGTGTCAGCCCTTGGCCGTCCTGTCCGCGTCGCAGCAACTGGTCGTTCGGTGCAAGCCCTTCCACCTGCCGGTCGAGCCGCCCATTCTCTTCGAACGTCTCGATCAGGCGGACATAGCTTGCAAGCCCGGCCGCGCCACCCGCTTCGGCGATGGACAGGCCCAGCGCCTGAAGGCGGTTGTCCTCCAGCACGATGTCGCCCACGGCGTCGGTCATGCTTTCGAGCAGCGTGTTGCGCTTCTCGAACGGCAGGCGGCCTTCGGTCATCTCCTTGTTGAGCGCGATCTTGATATTGACCTCGTTATCCGAACAGTCGACGCCCGCGCTGTTGTCGATAAAGTCCGTGTTGATGCGCCCGCCTTTCAATGAAAAAGCGATGCGACCGGCCTGCGTGACGCCGAGGTTCGCGCCTTCGCCCACGACCTTGACGCGCAGCTGCTCAGCATTGACGCGAAGACGGTCGTTGGCAGGATCGCCGACGTCGCCATGGCTCTGCGTCGCCGATTTCACATAAGTGCCGATGCCGCCGAACCAGAGCAGATCGGCCGGTGCCTTCAGGATCGCGGAGATCAGCGCGATGGGCTCCATCTCCTTGTCCGTCACGTCGAGCACGGCTCGCATCTCGTCGCTCAACGGGATGCGCTTGAGGCTGCGGGAAAACACGCCGCCACCCTTCGAGATGAGCGACTTGTCATAATCCTCCCAGCTAGACCGGGGCAGGGCGAACATGCGGTTGCGTTCTTCCCAGCTTTTCGCAGGATCGGGCGAAGGGTCGAAGAAGATATGACGGTGATCGAACGCCGCGACCAGCCTGATCGCCTTGCTGAGCAGCATCCCGTTGCCGAACACGTCGCCCGACATGTCGCCGCAGCCCACGACGCTCACCGGCTCGCTTTGCACATCCACGCCCATTTCGGCAAAGTGACGCTGCACACTGATCCACGCGCCACGCGCGGTGATGCCCATCGCCTTGTGGTCGTAGCCGTTCGACCCGCCGCTCGCGAACGCATCGCCCAGCCAGAACCCCTGCTCCAGCGCGATCGCGTTGGCGACGTCGGAGAAGGTTGCGGTCCCCTTGTCGGCGGCGACGACGAAATAGGGGTCGTCGCCGTCATGCACCACGACCTGCGACGGGTGCTTGACCTTGTTTTTGACGATATTGTCGGTCACCGAAAGCAACGCCCGGATGAAGATGCGATAGCTTTCCGTGCCTTCGGCCAGCCATGCGTCCCGGTCTGCCTGCGGATTGGGTAACTGCTTGGGGTAGAATCCGCCCTTGGCACCCGTCGGCACGATAACGGCGTTCTTGACGCGTTGCGCTTTCATAAGGCCCAGGATCTCGGTGCGGAAATCGTCGCGCCGATCCGACCAGCGCAGGCCGCCGCGCGCCACCGGGCCGGCCCGCAGGTGGATACCCTCGACGCGCGGGCTGTAGACCCAGATTTCGCGCCAGGGGAGGGGGGCGGGCAGGCCGGGCACCTGCGCGCTGTCGAGCTTGAACGCCAAAGCCTCCTGCGCCGCTTCGGCGAAGAAGTTGGTGCGCAGCGTCGCAGTAATGACGGCGCGCAGCAGGCGCAGCACGCGATCCTCGTCGATTGCCGTCACCTGCTCCAGTCCCGCGTCGATCTCGGCCTTCGCCGCGGCGATGCGGTCGGCCGCACCCTCCTGCGCGGCGGGATCGTGCAGCGCCTCGAACAAGGTAACGAGGTTCGTCGCCACCCCTTGCGCCTTTCGCAGCGTTTCGGCGAAGGTCGCCATGCCGTAGGCCACGCCAGCCTGGCGCAGATAGCGGTAGAGCGCCCGGAACAGCACCACCGACCGGGGCGAAAGGCCTGCCGTTACGATCAGTTCGTTGAAGCGGTCGTTTTCCGCCCGTCCTTCCATCACCTGAGCGATGGCTTCGGTCACGACGTCGGCTCGACCAACGACCGCCTCGGCATCGGCGCCCGCAGGCAGTTCGAGCACGAAGCGCTGGACATGGCCTAGCGCGCCATTGTCGATGGGCGTCGTCATCTCCTCAATGACGCGGAAGCCGAAATTCTCGAACGCGGGAACGACGTCGGACAGGGCGATGGTCGCATGGCTGTAAAGTTTGAGGCGCAGCCGTTCAGCGTTGTCTTCCACGTTGCGATAGATGCGAATGGACTTGTCACCGTCCCCTGCAAGGCCGTGGATAAGGCGGATGTCGATCGCCGCTTCCTCCGGCCCGGCACCGTTGCGATAGGCAAGGGGGAATCCGCCTGCATAACGCTGTGCCAGCGCTGCGGCACGGCCTGCGTCCTCGGTCGTCGCCAGCGCTTCCTCGACGGCCGGGATCCAGCCGCGCACCATTTGCTTGAGCATCCGGTCGAGCGCCACATCGTCCGGCACCACGCCACCCTCGCGCAGGTCGAGCGTGATGCGCAGCAGCGCAAGCCCGCCTTCTTCCAGCGCAATCGACCAGCTGAGGATAGTCCCGCTGCTCTTGAGCGCCAGCATGTCCTGAATGCTGACCCGGCGCGCCGTCGAAAGCTCGTCGCGAGGCAGCCACACGAAAGCATAGAGATGCCGCGCCAGAGGACTGGTCGCCAGCGCCAGCTTGGGTCGCGGTCTGTCGCTCAGCGACATGAAGGTGAGCGCCAGCCGTTCCAACGTCTCACGGTCGAAGCCGATCGTGATGTCGTGGGGCAGGGCCGTCAGTGCATGGGCTAGGGTCTTGCCCGCATGGCCCTGCGGGTCGAACCCGAATTTGTCCATCAGCGACGAAAGTGCCGATCGCAGTAGCGGCACCTTGTCCGGCGTCGCGGCGAGGCCCGAACTCGTCCACATGCCCGCATGGATGGACAGGGCCTTCACCTCTCGTCCTTCGCGCACCGGGACGATCACGAGGTCCAGCAGCACGTTGCGGTGGACGCGCGACAGGCGGCTCGCCTTGATGATGAGGGGAGTGCGCTTTCCTTCCTCGAACCAGACGAAGGCCGCCTCCAGCGAAGCGGGCGCGATCAGCGGACGGTCATGCCGGGTGCAGATGCCGAGCGGCTTGCTGGCGCTGCCATCGCGATGCACGATTTCATGGCCGGTCTGGGTGAAGTGCCGGGCAAGGAACCAGCGCAGGAGCGCCGCGCCTTCCTCGTCGGGGATCATGTCCGCGTCCGCCGCCATCGCCGATTGCATTTGCGACCAGTCTTGGACGGCGGCGCGCACATCGGCCAACGTTTCGGCAAGCGCCTTTTCCAGCGTGCGTCGCGCTTTCGCGTCGGCGCGGTCGGTTTCGATGTAAATCATCGATTCCCGTCGTGCGCCCGGCGCTTCGTCGCCCAGGATCGCAGTCAGAGCGCCTTCGCCCGATCGTTCCACGGACAGGACGGGATGCAACAGGCGATGGATGGCGATGTCCGCGCGGGCCAACGCATTGGCGATGGAATCGACCAGAAAGGGCATATCGTCGTTGACGATCGCGATACGCATGAACCGACCGGTTGCGCCTTCGCCCAGCGTTTCGATTGCAACGGCGCTATGGCCCGGCCTGCGTCCTGCTGCGGTGCGGGCGAGGAACGTGGCGGCATCCGCCAATGCCGTTTCGTCCAACTCTTCGCTCTCGCCCGGAAGCGCGCCTCGCCCCAGCGCCTGCGCCAGAGCCTCCCGAACCTTGATATCCACCTGCGCATGTTTCGCGTCCGCCAGCGCCGTCATTGGTCTCACCTCTCGCAGCGGGTGATCCCCGCTTGTTCGTAAACGGAGGAGACGCTGGATAGCCTCCAGACGACTCCTCGGCATGGGGCATCTATATGCGACGCGACGCGGGAAGGCTCAAGTCTGGCCTCGAAATATAATGTCTGGGAATTGAAATTAAATGATGCGGGCAAGGAGCCCCGGAAATCCGGAACGACCGCAGCGCGTACCCCACCTATCGACCAACGGTCCGATATTGTCGAGCGCGTTCGGCGCGAATTAAACAGGACAGCGAGGGGAGCGCGCTTCGCCGCTATCGGGCGGCGGCGACGATCACCTTTCGGCCCAGATCCGATCCCTCGGGCAGAGCCGCCACGATGGCGAGGCTGCCATCCGCCTCCCGTCGTGCGACGACGACCGCGAACCCGTCTGCGTCCGTGCTCACTGCGTCCGCCGTCATCGCCGGCGCGTTGCGGATGGTATCTCTAGCAATCGCGGTTCGGTCCGGCTTTCGACCGCTGGCGGATCGCCGCAGGGCACGTTCGTCCGCGACCAGCGCCTTGAGACCGCCCTTGTAGCTGCTGAGATATTCCGCCAATGCCCCGACTTCGAGTTCGCGGTTCATCGCATGGTCGAGCGCGGTCGCATATTCGGTGATGCGCGTCTTGTCGTAGGTTGCGCCGAAAACCAGCTTGATAACCGCCGTCATGGGGCTGCGTGCCTGCGCCTTCACGCCATAGTCGTGCAGCAACTCTGCATAATCGCCAGGGCGCGCCCGCGCAACCAGCGCGAAATCGTAGGAAAGGCTGACGGCGCGATAAAGCGCAGCGTGGCTGCGCGCCTCGCAGATGCGCACCCGGGCGGCGCCCTCACGTGCCAATGCCAGCCAGTCGGCCAGGGATGCATTCTCCTGCGGGCATTCCATGCCGGCAAGGTCGAGTTCGTCCGCCGCGTCGCCTTCCGTCTCGTCCATTGTCATCGCGCCGACCGGACCGTCGGCCCAGATGGGCGCGGTTGCGTGTGGCATCGGAGCGGTGCGAAGCGCCTCGCCAACTTCCGCTTCCAGAGCCTGCATCATGTCGTGGCTTGCCACTTCCTTCCAATTGATGACGCCGAACACGAAGTCGATCGTTTCGTCATCGGAAGAAAATGGCATGAGGATGCCGCGATACATGATCTCGGCGTTGCGCTGGTTGACGAATTCCGCTTCGAAACCGATCGGCGCGGCATTGGCGACGATTTGCAGATAATGGTCGGTCAATCGCGATAGGAGCGAGCGGGTCGGGACATCGTCGATATAGGCTATCGTACCGCCAATATCGCACTCGTCCCGCAGCGCGGCTCCAAGATAGACGATGGCGGGATTGTCGATGCCCATGCTGAAATCCAGCAACACGGCATAGGGGCCAAAATCCTCCAACTGATCGGGAGCCAGATCTTCGATAGAAGGTAACGTCCGGTCGCCCAGCAAAGACGCCCAGTAATTATAGGCGCGCACCTGCATGCGGCGCTCTTCCGATATGGCGAAGGGTGGCTGGGGATCGCCGCCCTCATGATCCAGATAAGCCAGATCGTCCTGAGCACCGCCGGCGTCGCGCTCTTGCAGAATATCCATCCGAACGTCCCAACTTACCGTCTGAAGCTTCGTCACCTGTCCCACACTGGCAGGCGATGGTAAAATAGAGGTTAATGGGCCGACAGACGTGAGGGCGATGCCGCATGGGGCAGGAATATCCGCCGCCGACCCATTTGGCGGCTTGTCCTGCGCTTCAACCGCTGTTATCTGCCCGCCCCGACGCCGCTTTAGCTCAGTTGGTAGAGCATCGCATTCGTAATGCGAGGGTCACGTGTTCGAGTCACGTAAGCGGCACCAGTACCCCCTCCGCCAGCATCCGTTCAGGGTTGAAAAAACGGCGGAAATCTGCTAAAAATTCCATCTTTCAGGTCGGGTGCGTTCGCCGCCGTCCACCCCCATCCGTGCCCCGCTGGGGGTATTTTGTGGGGGTATGACCCCAAGGCGCGAATCTCGATACCCCCTGAAGCGATTTGTAGCAGATGGGATGACATCGCGATGGCGCTTTCGGATGCGAAAATCAGGGCTTTGAAGCCTGGGCCCAAGCCGTTCAAGGTGGCGGACGAACGCGGGTTGTTCCTGCTGGTCAGCCCCGGCGGCAGTCGACTGTGGCGTGTGAAGTTCCGGATCGACGGCCTGGACGCCAAGGGCAAGTTCAAGAAGATAGAAAAGCTGCTGTCCTTGGGCGCTTATCCGGACATCTCGCCGATGCCCGGCGCAAGCTGGAGACTCGCAAAAACCGTTGGAGTTTGAGGGCTATGATGATTCATTGACCGGGCACGATCATGGAGCCAGATGATGGATCCCAAGTCCCTGTTCAGTTTGAGCGATCACCTTGAAGCCCTGAGCAAGGATGGTGATCCGCTCGAGGTTTTGCAGCAGGCGGTGGATTTTGAATATTTCCGCGCCTGGCTTGTTGAGGGGCTGGGCTATGGCGATGGCTCGAAGGGCGGCCGCCCGCCTTTTGACCCGGTGATGATGTTCAAGGCCGTGATCCTGCAGGCGCAACACAACCTGTCCGATGCGCGCATGGAGTTCATGATCCGGGATCGGCTGAGTTGGCTGCGGTTTTTGGGGCTCGCGCTGGGGGAGCGCACGCCGGACGAGAACACAATCCGGCATTTTCGCAACCGTCTGACCGAGACGGGGACGCTCAAACGGGTGATGAAGGCCTTTGACTGGCAGCTCCAGAAGAAGGGCTACATCCCGATGGCGGGGCAGATTGTGGATGCCTCATTGGTGCCTGCCCCAAAGCAGCGGAATACCGAAGGCGAACGGGAGGCGATCAAATCAGGAATGAGCGCCAAGGAGATCTGGCCAGACAACAAGAACAAAGCGATGCAGAAAGACATCGACGCCCGCTGGACGCTCAAGATCGGCGGCAAAGTCCGGTATCGCGAGGACGGAACGCCGCTACCGATGATTGCCCTGCCGGTCTTTGGCTACAAATCCCATATCAGCATCGATCGGCGCTTCGGTTTTATCAGGGGAATGGCGGTAACTTCGGCTTCAGCAGCCGATGGGCGCCTGCTCCGGGAGGTCGTGAGCACGGACAACACCAGTTCCGAGGTTTGGGCCGACACTGCCTATCGCTCAAAGCGCAACGAGAAGTGGCTGTCGGATCGAATGCTCACGTCCCGCATTCATCGGCGCAAACCCATGGGCAAGCCAATGTCAAAGGCGACCGCGCGGGCCAATGCCGCCAAATCCTCGATCCGTGCCCATGTCGAGCATGTGTTCGCTCATCAGAAGAACAGGTTCGGCCTGTTCATCCGCACCATCGGCCTGGCCCGCGCCGAGGCGAAACTGACCCTTTGCAATCTGGCCTACAATTTCAACCGGCTGATCTTCCACGAGCGCCGGGAAAGCACGGCATGAAACTGCTCAAAATCCCGGAACATGGCCGGAATGTGGGGATAAAATGCCTTATATGGACCAAATACAGCCCACCAATGCACCAATACCCTCGGCGCCATCGCGCCACAGCCTGTCGTCCACAAATTAGCCGGTTTTTGCGGGTCTCCAGCTTCGGGATGAGGCCCGCGAAACGCATGCGGCGGGCCTTGACCCCACATTTGAGAAGCAGAAGGCGAAGGCTGCGGCTCGGATAAGCGCCGAGAACAGCTTTTCCAGGGTAGCCGAGATGCTGTTGGAGAAGCAGGAGCGCGAAGGGCTTGCCGAGGCGACATTGGTGAAACGACGTTGGTTCATCAAGCTTGTCTTCCCGGTCCTGGGCAAGCGCCCCATTGCCGAAATACAGCCTCTGGAAATTCTGCTTGCCCTGCGGCCCATCGAGAAGAAGGGCCGGCATGAAAGTGCCAAGCGCGCGCTCAACTTCATCGGGCAGGTTTTTCGCTATGCCGTGGCCTCGCAGCTGGCGCCTGCCGACCCGACGCGCGATCTGCGCGGCGCGCTGACGACGCCGAAGGTCAAGCACCATGCCGCCATTCTCGACCCCGATCAGGCGGGCGAGTTGCTCAGGGCGATCGACGGCTACGAAGGACAACCGATCACCCGCTGGGCACTCCAACTCTCGGCGTTGCTGTTCGTACGGCCCGGCGAGCTAAGGAAGGCCGAATGGGCCGAGGTGGACGCTGTGAAGGCCGTTTGGCGCATCCCGCCATCGAAGATGAAGGGACGTGTCGAACATCAGGTTCCGCTATCGTCACAAGCGCTGGCTGTCTTCGAGGAGGTTAGGGGGCTGACAGGGCGGGGCAGATATGTCTTCCCCTCGATCCGGAGCACAGCCAATCCAATGTCCGAGAATACGATCAATGCCGCCTTGCGGCGGCTCGGCTATTCCGGCGACGAGATGACCGCGCATGGGTTTCGATCCATGGCTTCCACCCTGCTGAACGAGAGCGGCAAATGGCACCCGGACGCTATCGAACGCGCGCTGGCGCACAAGGACACAGATTCGGTTCGGGCGGCTTATGCACGCGGTGCCTTCTGGAATGAGCGTGTCGAAATGGCGCAGTGGTGGAGCGATTATCTCGATAGTCTCAAGGGCGAGCGAAAGGTTTTAAGGCCTGATTTCGGGCAACGGACGTCTGCGTCTTCCTCCTGACCTTGGCTTGACGGGCTGTCGCATCTATCCGGGCGTCCCCGTTGGCACCGAATGTCGCCCTCCGATATCGACCCTTTGTCGTCATTCAGCCGCCAATTCTCGTTCCTAGGTGCAGTCCGTCCGCTAACCGGCAGTTCTCGACCCAACTTTTGCCTTTCCTCATCGGATTGCTGACGACCGCTTTGGACGAAAGCGGCCATTGCGTATGCGAAATTGAACGTTCGTTTGCCGGAGAGGCGAATTGATCGTGGCACCCGTTTTCGCGACATAGATTTCGAGACGGGTTTTCGGATGGCGAAATCGGATAGCCTGGTTGTCCGGGGGCGCTGGCCAAGGTGGTCTCGATAGGCGGCCTTATAGATGCACTGGCCGCGCAGGGAATCCGACATATGCCAGAGGCGGGCAGTCCGCTTCCAACTACGCAGGAGACTTGGCCGAACGCGAGTTACATCACCGCCTCGGCAATATCTTCCGGCTGGCCGATGCGATCGCCGGGATTTGGCCGGTCAGATAATCCTTTGCGTCCCTCGCAAGCTACCCTCCGCCCAGACGATCACATAGCTTGATGTGTCAAAAACAAACGACAATTAACGAATAAATGATATTGAGTCGCAATATATTCCTTGTTACGCCTATGAAAGGATATGGGTCATTAGAAAAAGGAATTCGAATATGCGGGAGCTGGTAGATAGCGAGATCGACGCGGTTGCGGGCGGCGCCCATTATGACGGCACTTGCTCAGAGTTGGGTATGGAATGCCCCGTGTTACAAATGGAGTATGCCGCCGGAATGTGGAGCGGATACAACCTCTACACTACGATTTATACGGACACGATAGTTGTCACCGCCCACCCTTGGCCGAGCGATTATAACAATTGGTGGGGCTTGGCTGAGGCTGGCTATGGCACGAACCCTGGCCAAATATCAGCACCTACAACATTTAGTGATCCGGCTCTTAATTCAGGCTTCCAGAATGTTGACTTGAATGAAGTCAGAAATGTTGCTGCTGCGCTGGCTCAGTATATCGCCCAACTTGATCCAAGCGTTGAACATGCCGCGTACATATACGCGGATGATATGGGAAACTTGCGAACAGGGACTTACATAAACGGTGATGCCCAAGGAGGACAAGGAAAGTTGGATGTGTATGAAAACTATAAAGTCATAGCGTCCGTCCATAACCATCCAAATGGCGCAAGCATGCCCTCGACCATTGCTAATCCTGGCTTCGATGGAATGAACGATCAGCAAAATGCGGCTGATCTGATCGGCACGGGTTATGCACATGAAAATATGCTTATGTATATTTTGCCGGGCACAACTGGCGAAATATTCGAATATGAAGCTCGAGATATTCGGATCGATAATCGTAACAATATTGCTGATTAATCTTAAAACGGAGATAGCCGATGGACGCCTCGCCTCCAATGCATGCATCTGGACACGCCTATGCTCCAACAGCGGAGGTTTATGTTATATCTTCAGAATGCCTAGGTAAAAAGTATAATTTTAGTGATGACGGCAGTATAACAATAATTGAAATTCAAGATGCAAATGAGAAATATACGAAGAAAATAGACATATCATCATCAGAATTTATGCAACAATATCACTCGTTGTCATTATTTGGACGGCTCTCAATATCGTGCTTGCCCGATGGTTCATTTGGCTACACATTTTTAGGCTATAAACCCATTGGAAAAGGAGCTTCAGTTCAAGTTCAGGGCAATGTAAAATTTGATGCAAATTTCGAGGTGTCATCGACTCAAATCCGTGATCTTCCACATGTTGACCTTCGAGAATTTGACCGCAACCGCTCCGTTACTATCAAGTTTCGGCGCTAGGTACGAAGCACCAGTTGGATGGCGATCTGGTGATTTTCTATTCCGTCAAGACATTGGAACAGGTCGCCAAGTTTCTAGAGCACCGATGAGCTTGCGCGCATGAGTCTGTTTCGCCCTGAGGCTGTCGAATGTTGATTGCCGCTGAGAAGTGACCCGGGGTTTTCATCGAGAAGTGACCCACCTTGCGATTATGTTTCGGATGTCAGGGGTGGGTCTGTTGATTGCCGCTGAGAAGTGACCCGGGGTTTTCATCGAGAAGTGACCCACCTTGCGATTATGTTTCGGATGTCAGGGGTGGGTCAAGATGGGGTTTTCTCCTTCCGGGTTTTGGGCTGCTGAGCCGAGCTGTTCTTGAACCGGAAGCTGTCGTTGCCGGTCTCGAGGATGTGGCAGTGATGGGTGAGCCGATCGAGGAGCGCGGTGGTCATTTTGGCATCACCGAACACGCTGGCCCACTCGCTGAAGCTCAGGTTGGTGGTGATGATGACGCTGGTGCGTTCGTAGAGTTTGCTCAGCAGATGGAACAGCAGAGCGCCGCCTGAGGCGCTGAACGGCAGATAGCCAAGTTCATCGAGGATCACGAGATCAGAGTGGGCCAACCTGCCGGCGATCTGACCTGCCTTGCCTTGTGCCTTCTCCTGTTCGAGCGCGTTGACCAGTTCGACCGTCGAGAAGAACCGCACGCGTTTGCGATGATGTTCGATAGCCTGAACGCCCAGTGCCGTGGCGATATGGGTCTTTCCGGTGCCGGGACCGCCGACCAAGACGATATTGTCGGCCACGTCCATAAACTCACAGCGGTGGAGCTGGCGGACCAGCGCTTCGTTGATCTCGCTGCTGACAAAGTCGAAGCCCGCCAGATCGCGATAGGCCGGGAACCGCGCGATCTTGAGCTGATAGGATACCGATCGCACCTCCCGCTCGGCGGTCTCAGCCTTCAGAAGCTGGGACAGGATCGGGACGGCCGCATCGAACGCGGGCGCTCCTTGTTCCATGAGATCGGTGACGGCCTGTGCCATGCCGTGCATCTTGAGGCTGCGCAGCATGACGATGATGGCGCCGCTGGCGGGATCATGACGCATGGCGGTTCTCCCCGCGCAGCGCATCATAGCGTTCCACATTGGCAAGCGGTTCGCTGACGAGCCTTAGCGCCTGCGGCGCCGTGATCGGCGGTGTCGTCACCGGCTTGCCGTCGATCAGCCGGTGCAGCAGGTTCAGGATATGGGTCTTGGTCGGAACACCGGCCTCCATCGCCATGGTGACCGCCATTAGCACGACCTGCTCGTCATGGTGCAGCACAAGGGCAAGGATCTCGACCATCTCCCTGTCGCCGCCGGGAGAGCGCAACAGATGGCGCTGTAACCGCTGGAAGGGGTCGGGCAGTTCGAGGAACGGCGCGCCGTTGCGCAGGGCTCCTGGCTTGCGCTGGACGACTGCCAGATAATGGCGCCAGTCATAAATGGTGCGCCCTGGCTTGTCGTGGGAGCGATCGATGATCCGCTGATGCTCGCACAGCAACTGACCCTCCGCGACGACGAGGAAGCGGTCAGGATAGAGCCGCACGCTGACAGGACGGTTGGCGAAGGAGGCCGGCACGCTGTAGCGGTTACGCTCCAGATGGATGAGGCAGGTTGGCGAGACCCGCTTGCCATACTCGACAAAGCCGTCGAAGGCCCTGCCCATCGGCATCAGGCTTGCCACCTCCTCGGCCCAGGCATCAGCGACGGAGCCTGGCTCGATCCCGTGTGGGATCTCCTGCCACAGCGCCTTGCAGCGATCCTCCAACCAGATGTTCAGCGCATCGAGGCTCCCGACCTGGGGAACCGGCTGCCACAGCCGATGTCGCGCATCCTGGACGTTCTTCTCGACCTGCCCCTTCTCCCAACCCGCTGCCGGATTACAGAACTCCGCCTCATAGAGATAATGACTGACCATCGTCAGGAAGCGGGCGTTGACGGTCCGGTCCTTGCCGCGTCCGACCTTGTCGACCGCGGTGCGCATGTTGTCGTAGATGCCCCGGCGCGGCACGCCGCCCAGCACGCGGAACGCATGATTATGGGCGTCGAACAGCATCTCATGGGTCTGGAGGAGATAAGCCCGCACAAAGAAGGCACGGCTGTAGCTGAGCTTGAAGTGTGCCACCTGCAGCTTGGTGCGCACGCCGTCGATGATCGCCCAGTCCTCGCTCCAGTCGAACTGGAACGCCTCACCCGGCGCGAAGGATAGCGGCACGAAGGTGCCTTTGCCACTCATCTGCTGCTGACGGCGATAATCATCGCGCCAGCCCCGTGCGAAGGCTGCCACACGGCCATAAGACCCGTCAAAGCCCAGGCTCACCAGATCGGCATGGAGCTGCTTGACTGTGCGCTTCTGCTTGCGCGAGCGGCCCATCTCTCGCCGGAGCCACGCCGTCAGCCGCTCGACAAACGGGTCCAGCTTGCTTGGCCGCTCGGGCACCTTGAACTGCGGCTCGACTGTGTCCGACCGCAGATACTTACGGACGGTGTTACGGGATAGACCGGTACGCTTGGCTATCTCCCGGATCGACAGATGATCGCGGTAATGCCAGCGCCGGATGACGCTCAATAATGCCATGTCCAACACTCCATGGTCCCCCGCTCGTCCCCCGCTCAAAGCTAAGGGACGTGTTCAAACATGGGTCACTTCTCAGTGGAAATTACTGGCCTCCCCGGGTCACTTCTCAGCGGCAATCAACACCCAGCGGCGAGCGCGTCAGCACCTGCAGGCTTTCCTGCTCCGGCATGGGCACATTTATTCAGGCCGAAAAGCCTGGTCGTTGGCGCATGAAAGGTGGATCGCACGACTGAAGTTTGAGCATCCCACCCATTATGTAGTGCTCAAGGAATATTGTCAGACCGTTGAGGATTCCGCAGTCCGCCTGCAGCGCTTGACCGACCTGATTTCGGAGACGGTCGACAGCTGGACGATGGCGCCCGTTGTCCGTGCCTATCAGGCTTTGCGGGGTGTCGCTCTTTTGTCCGCCGTCGTCTTTGTCGTCGAGATCGGCGACGTCCGCCGGTTCGAGAACCCTCGGCAGCTCATGGCTTTCCTCGGCCTCGTTCCATCGGAAAGTTCGACTGGCGAACACGTCAGACGTGGCAGCATTACGAAAGCCGGCAACCGTCGGGCTCGTCGTGTGCTGATCGAAGGCGCCTGGACCTATCGCTTTCCAGCGCGCGTTGGTCGAACACAACAGGCGCAGCTGGAAGGCCTGCCGCGAGAGGTTCGAGAGATCGCATGGAAAGGCCAGGTCCGGCCGTGCTCTCGCTATCGAAAAATGATCAGCGCAGGCAAGCATAAGGCCATCACGGTCACCGCCATCGCAAGAGAGATGGGCGCATTCTTGTGGGCCATCGGCCAGGAAGTGCAGCCAGCCCCCCAAGCCTAGAATCGTCTAAAACCAGAACCAGCAGGGAGAAAACATCTCAACCATCTGCTCATGCGCAACGTAGGAGGCAGGACCCGGTCGGGGAACCTTCGATGGGACTTCGTGGCCGATTATGTCGATGCCCGTACAAAGTTAGAAGCAGCCCCAGGCGTACACACGGAAATGCGGTATCCAACCCGCGAATAAGAGTTTGCAAACCGTCGTCTTGAGGTTCTGTCTCCTACCTTGCGCATCAGCTACAACGACAGCATCCCACCCTTAGTGGCGGGATTGCACAGCCGCGACCTAATCGCTTGCAAATGAACATAAGAGTCCCAAAGCGCCGCGAAGGTGGCCCCTCGCCGAAGGCGAGGAGCCGATTGGTCAAATTTCAGTATTCTCGGCGAGGGCAAGCGCATCTTCCACGTCAATCCCGAGATAGCGCACCGTATTCTCGATCTTGCTATGCCCGAGAAGGATCTGGACGGCTCGTAGGTTGCCAGTTGCCCGGTAGATGATCGACGCTTTCGTTCTGCGAAGAGAGTGGGTGCCATATTCGCTTCGCATCAGGCCTACCCCCGTCACCCATTCATCAACAAGCCGGGCGTATTGGCGGGTGCTGAGATGACCGTTATGATCAACCCGGCTTGGGAAGACGTAATCGTCCACCGTGCCGCCGCGGCGTTCAAGCCATGCCAACAGGCTAGCCCGAGCGTCGGGGAGCAGTTCAAACTGAACGGGTCGACCTGTTTTCTGCTGCATGACGATCGCACGCGTTCGAATCTGCCCGCCGCTGACGATGTCGCCGATCTTCATCTGCACCAGGTCACAGCCGCGAAGTTTGCTGTCGATCGCCAGGTCAAATAGCGCCCGATCTCGCAAGCGGCGGCGTTGATTGAGGTAGAACCGGATCTCCCAAATTTGCTTTGGTTTTAGCGCGCGCTTCGCGCCGACGGTTCTTCCTGCATTCCATACGGGGCGTTTGGTGATGGTGGTTTCAGTTTCAGGCATCTCCATGATCATTCTCCGATGGCCAGAGTGGCCGTCCGGAGAACGCTTTGGCGTCGGATAAGCAGGAAGGCCCCGAAGCGCCT
>NZ_QFOA01000035.1 GCF_003248505.1 Sphingobium sp. | reverse complement strand
GATGGCGTTTTCATCCTGCGGCACCGCGCGGACGGGATCGCGGAAGAAGGCGAAGACCCAGATCGTCACCATCAGCATCAGCCAGCCGACCACTTCCCATCCCACCAGGAACAGGATGCCAGTAATGCCCGCAGCGATGAGGCCGAACTTCATGCCTTCGGGGTGCACCGAGGGCCAGCGCCATTTGACATTGCCGCCGGCGGCGATCGTGATCTCGTTATTATCCATGGATACTGTCTTTAGGCAGAGCTTTCCCCGCTGACAACGACCGATCCCGTCCACGGCTCCCGCCGCGGCGGAACATGGCGTCTCGACAGTTGAACATTGACGCCGCTTTCCCTAGGGCGGGCGCATAAATTCCACCCGAAACAGGAAAGCGAACAGGCGCATGGCGAAGATCAAGGTGAAAAACCCCGTCGTGGAGATCGACGGCGATGAAATGACCCGGATCATCTGGGAATGGATTCGCGAGCGCCTGATCCTCCCTTATCTCGACATCGACCTCAAATATTACGATCTGTCCGTCGAGAAGCGTGACGAGACCAACGACCAGATCACGATCGATTCCGCCAACGCGATCAAGGAATATGGCGTCGGCGTGAAGTGCGCCACCATCACCCCCGACGAAGCGCGCGTCGAGGAATTCAACCTCAAGCAGATGTGGAAATCGCCCAACGGCACGATTCGCAACATTCTGGGCGGCGTCGTCTTCCGCGAACCGATCGTCATTTCCAACGTCCCCCGCCTGATCCCGGGCTGGACCAAGCCGATCGTCGTCGGCCGTCATGCGTTCGGCGACCAGTATCGCGCCACCGACTTCCGCGTGCCGGGCGCGGGCAAGCTGCGCCTCGTCTTCGAAGGCGAAAATGGCGAGACCATCGACCGCGAAGTGTTCGACTTCCCCGGTTCGGGCGTCGCCCTGGCGATGTACAATCTCGACGACTCGATCCGCGATTTCGCCCGCGCATCGTTCAACTACGGCCTCAACCTCAAATGGCCGGTCTACCTGTCGACCAAGAACACCATCCTCAAGGCCTATGACGGTCGTTTCAAGGACCTGTTCCAGGAAGTGTTCGAAACCGAAGGCTTCGTGCAGAAGTTCAAGGACGCAGGCATCGTCTATGAGCATCGCCTGATCGACGACATGGTCGCCTCTGCGCTCAAGTGGAGCGGCGAATTCGTGTGGGCATGCAAGAATTATGACGGCGACGTGCAGTCGGACCAGGTCGCACAGGGCTTCGGATCGCTTGGCCTCATGACCTCGGTTCTCCTCTCGCCCGACGGCAAGACGGTGGAAGCGGAAGCTGCGCACGGCACCGTCACCCGCCACTATCGCCAGCATCAGCAGGGCAAGGCAACCTCCACCAACCCGATCGCGTCGATCTTCGCATGGACCGGCGGCCTCAAGTTCCGCGGCAAGTTCGACGACACGCCCGATGTCGTGAAATTCGCCGAAACGCTTGAGAAGGTCTGCATCCAGACCGTCGAAAGCGGCGCGATGACAAAGGATCTTGCGCTTCTCATCGGCCCGGATCAGGCATGGATGACCACCGAGCAGTTCTTCGAAGCGATCCGTGCCAATCTCGAAACCGAAATGGGCAAGTGGAACTGATCCCACCGCCCGTGGTTTCAATACGATAACGGAACGAGGCGGCGCCGGATCATCCGGCGCCGCCTTTTCCTTGCCTGCCATCAGCGGAAAAGCATCATGACCACCACCGGCAAGAAACGCCTCGAAACCCGCCCCGCCGTGCCGACCGACGCACGCGGTATCCAGCGCCTGATCGCGCGCGTCTATCCGGGAATGCCCAATTATTCGCTCGCCACGATCAGGGGGCAGGTCAACAATTTCCCCGGCGGCTGCTTCGTCGCCCTCTATGACGGGCGGGTGGTCGGCTATTGCGCGACGATGCGCGTCAGCAAGAGCATGGCCTTTTCCTGGCACGACTGGGACGAAATCACCGCCAACGGTTTCGGCACGCGGCACAGCGCGGCGGGCGAATGGCTATATGGCTATGAAATGGCGGTCGATCCCAAGTTGCGCGGCCTGCGGATCGGTCAGCGCCTCTATGACGAGCGCAAGGAACTGGCGGAGGAACTCGACCTGCACGGGATCGTGATCGCCGGACGGATGCCGGGCTATGCCCGCGCCAAGCGCCGCGCGGGCAGCCCTTCCGACTATCTGGAAAAGGTGATCCAGGGCAAGCTGCGCGATCAGGTCATCAGCTTCCAGCTCAAGAACCAGTTCGAACCGCTGGGCGTGCTCGAAAACTATCTGCCCGAAGACAAGCAATCGGAAGGCCACGCCGCCCATCTGGTCTGGCGCAACCCCTATGTCGACCCGGACGAAGCGCCGGAAATGCGCGTGCCGCGCGGGGTCGAAAGCGTTCGCCTCGCCACCTGTCAGCTTCAGGCGCGCGCGGTCAAGGATTTCGACGAGTTCATCCGCAACATCGAATATTTCGTGGATGTCGCGGCGGATTACCGCTCCGACTTCATCGTCTTCCCCGAATTGTTCACCCTTCCCCTCCTGTCCTTCGAGCAGAAGAAGCTGTCCCCGGTGGAGGCGATCGACAAGCTCACCGGCTACACGCCCCGTCTGACGAAGGAGCTGACGCGGATGGCGCTGGAGTATAATATCAACATCATCGGCGGATCGCACCCGACCCGCGCCGACGATGGCGATACGCAGAACATCGCCTATGTCGCCCTGCGCGACGGATCGGTGCATACGCAGGAAAAAATCCACCCCACGCCCAACGAAGCCTTCTGGTGGAACATCAAGGGCGGCGATGCGCTGGACGTGATACAGACCGACTGCGGCCCGATTGGCGTTCTCATCTGTTACGACAGCGAATTCCCGGAGCTGGCCCGGCGGCTGGTCGATCAGGGCGCGCGCATCATCTTTGTTCCCTTCTGCACCGACAGCCGCGCCGGCTACATGCGGGTGCGCTATTGTGCACAGGCGCGCGCAATCGAGAACCAGTGCTATGTCGTCATGTCGGGCAATGTCGGCAACCTGCCCAATGTCGACAATATGGACATCCAATATGCGCAGAGCGCGATCCTGACCCCCTGCGACCTGCCGTTCGCGCGCGATGGGATCGCTGCTGAGTCGTCGGAAAATGTCGAGACGCTGACCATGGCGGACGTGAACCTCGCCGACCTCAGCTGGGCGCGGGCCGAAGGCACGGTGCGCAACCTGCGCGACCGGCGCTTCGATCTCTACCATATCGAATGGGACAGCGATCCTGACCATGCCCATGCGCCGAGCGGCGGTCCGGTGCCGGCCGGCGGGCATAATTCGCCCGGCGGCGGCTGACGTTCCTTATGATGGACGCCGGTTCCGGGTCGCACCGGGCCCCGGATCGGGTCCGGGGCAGCAGAGACGGTGGAAGCGGCTTCGGCCTCACTCCACCGTGACGCTCTTGGCAAGGTTCCTGGGCTGATCGACGTCGGTGCCCTTGAGCACCGCGACGTGATAGGCCAGCAACTGCACCGGCACGGCATAGACCATCGGCGCGATCAGGGGATGGACCTTGGGCATGGTGATGGTGGCGAGGCACCCCTCGCCCGCCGCCTGCACCCCGTCATAGTCCGAAATCAGCACGACCTTGCCGCCGCGCGCCTGCACTTCCTGCATGTTGCTGACGGTCTTTTCGAACAGAGGCCCCGACGGCGCGATGACGATCACCGGCACCAGTTCGTCGATCAAGGCGATGGGGCCGTGCTTCATCTCGCCCGCGGCATAGCCTTCGGCGTGGATGTAGCTGATTTCCTTGAGCTTGAGCGCGCCCTCCAGCGCCAGAGGATAGTCCGTCCCGCGCCCCAGATACAGCACGTCGCGCGCGGGCACGATATGGTGGGCCATCGCTTCGATCGCCTCGTCATAGGCGAGCGCGCCGTTGATGGCGGCGGGCGCTTCGGCGAGGTGGCGGACCAGTTCCTTTTCCGCCTTCGCGTCCAGCCGTCCCTTGGCCCGCGCCAGATTGGCGGCGAAGGCGGCCAGCACCGCAAGCTGGCAGGTGAAGGCCTTGGTGGAGGCGACGCCGATTTCCGGCCCGGCATTGGTGGGAAGCAACAAGTCGGCCTCCCGCGCCATGGTGCTGGTGGGCACGTTGACGACGGCGGCGATCTTCTGCCCTTCCTCGCGCGCATGGCGCAGCGCCGCCAGCGTGTCGGCGGTTTCGCCCGACTGGCTGATGACGATCATCAGGCCGCCCTCCTCCATCACCGGCGCGCGGTAGCGGAACTCGCTGGCCACATCGATATCGACGGGAACCCGGGCGAATTGTTCGAACCAGTATTTGGCGACCATCCCGGCATAATAGCTGGTGCCGCACGCGACAATGGTGACGCGGCGGATGGCCGACAGGTCGAAGTCGGGGATCGGCAACGACACCCGGTCGTCCATCCGTTGCAGATAGGCCTTGAGCGTCTGAGCGACGACGACAGGCTGCTCGTAGATTTCCTTCTGCATGAAGTGGCGGTGGTTGCCCTTGTCGATCATCGCGCCGGACACGCCGCTGATCGTCACGGGCCGTTCGACGGGATTATTGTCCCGGTCGAAAATCTCCGCCCCGTCCTTCGTGATGACGACCCAGTCGCCTTCTTCGAGATAGGCTATGCGCTGGGTGAGCGGGGCGAGCGCCAGTGCGTCGGACCCCAGGAACGTCTCGCCCTCGCCATAGCCCACCACCAGCGGCGATCCGAGCCGCGCGCCGATCAGCAGGTCGGGATGGCTGCGGAACGCGATCGCCAGCGCGAACGCACCGTGCAGGCGCGGCAGCACTTCGCGCACCGCCTCGACCGGGGATGCGCCCTGCTCCACCTTTTCGCTGACGAGGTGCGCGACGACTTCGGTGTCGGTCTGACTGTCGAAGGTGCGGCCCCGCGCGATCAGTTCCTCGCGCAGCGGCTTGAAATTCTCGATGATGCCGTTGTGAACCAGCGCGACTTCCGCTGTCGCGTGGGGGTGGGCGTTGCTGGTCGTGGGCGCGCCGTGCGTCGCCCAGCGGGTGTGGGCGATACCGGTGGTGCCGGGCAGCGGCGCTGCGGCCAGTTCCTTCACCAGGTTGCTGAGCTTGCCCTCGGCCCGGCGGCGTTCGATCCTGCCGTCGTGGATCGTCGCCACGCCCGCGCTGTCATAGCCGCGATATTCGAGCCGCTTGAGGCCGTCGACCAGCCGGTCCGCCACGTCATCCTTGCCGATAATCCCGATAATGCCGCACATGAAGGAAAGCCCCGTCCGTAAGGATATGCCCTTGATAGCGCGCTCGTATAGCCGCGCTTCGTCGCCATGCCATTAATGATCCATCCGCAGCCGCGCCATGGGCTGCACATGAAAAAACTGTCATAGAGGGCGAACGGTGACGAGCCAGATGTCGGGCGGTGCCATCATGCGGAACGGCGCGCCGCTGGTGCCCACGCCGCCCGATACGATCAGGGTCTTTGCGCCTTCGCGAAAGAGGCCGCAGGCATAGCGCGTCCCGTATTTCGACGGCACATAGGTGACGCCCCAGAAGGGAAAGGCGATCTGCCCGCAATGGGTGTGCCCCACCAGCGTCAGCAGGGGCCGGTCGGGCAGCGGTGGAAAGATGTCCGGCCCGTGCGCCAGCACCACCGGCGCGCCGCCCAGCGCCTGCATCGCATCCAGCGTCGTCCCGATGTCCGGGGATCGCGTATAGGGGTCTTTCAGCCCGCCGATCGCCAGCGGCCCGCGCCGCACCGCTCCATTCTGAAGCAGCGTGATGCCGAGCGACGCGAACTTCGCCGTCCATTCCCGGTCGCCGAAGGGCCGTCTGTTCTTGCGGCTGCGGCTGTCATGATTGCCCAGCACCGCGACCACGCCCAGCGGCGCCCGCAGTCGCGCGAAGGGTTCGATGCTGGCGAAGGCGCCGTAGGTCGCCGCCCCCTTGCTGTCGCCGATATAATCGCCGCCCAGAAGGACGAGGTCCGGTCGCAGCGCATTGATCTGGTCGACGATCCGCGCCATCCGTTCCGGGCTGTTGTCGGGGCCGGACATATGCGTGTCGGTCATCAACGCCACGGTCATGGGCCTGCGCGGCGCGTTCGCCGGGAAAGGCAGCGCCACATCCGCCCGGCGCACCAGCGGCATTGCGCGCGCATTCAGGAACATCCAGCCGAAAAAGGCGCAAACTGCGAAAATCAGACATAATAACCCCGTTGCCCAGGGGTGGCGGCGCGGAAAGCTCATCCTTTGGCAGCGGCCTTCTTGGCTTTCATCCGCGCGCGAAACGTCGCCGCCCAGCCGGGCTTGGCAACCTGTTCGGGCCGCACGAGACAGAGCGCGTCGGCCTCGACCGGCTTGGTGACGACGCTCCCCGCCGCCACGATCGCCCCCGCGCCGATGCTGGCCGGGGCGACGAGCGCGCTGTTCGATCCGATGAAAGCGCCCGCGCCGATTTCGGTCCGATATTTGAGGAAGCCGTCATAGTTGCAGGTGATGGTGCCCGCGCCGATATTCGCGCCCGCGCCCACGCTGGCATCGCCGATATAGGACAGATGGTTGGCCTTCGCCCCTTCCTCCATCCGCGCCTTCTTGATTTCGACGAAGTTGCCGACCTTGGCCCGTTCGCCGATTTCCGCACCGGGGCGCAGACGGGCATAGGGGCCGATCGCGGCCCCGCGCTCGACGCTTGCGCCCTCAAGATGGGAAAAGGCATGGATCGTGACATCTTCGGCGACGGTGACGCCTGGGCCGAACACCACATGAGGCTCCACCACCACGTCGCGGCCCAGAACCGTGTCGTGGCTGAAGAACACCGTGTCCGGCGCGATCAGGGTCACGCCATCGCGCATGGCGTCCACCCGGCGGCGCGCCTGCCACATCGCCTCCACCCCGGCCAGTTCGATGCGGCTGTTGACGCCCGCGACTTCCCACGCCTCGGTTTCGATCACCGCGCTCTGCCCGCCGGGCAGCATGACGATGTCGGGCAGATAATATTCACCCGCCGCATTGTCGTTGCCGATCCGGTCGAGCAGGACGAAAAGGTCGGTCGAGCGCACCGCCATCAGGCCGCTGTTGCACAATGTCACCGCGCGTTCGGCGTCGTTGGCGTCCTTATATTCGACCATCCTGTCGATGATGCCCTGCCCGTCGGCGACGATGCGACCGTAGGCGGCGGCATCTTCGGGGCGGAAGCCCAGCACCACCGCGCGGGGTTCGTCGCCCCGGTTCAGCCGGTCGAGCATCGCGCGCATCGTTTCGGGCCGCACCAGCGGCACGTCGCCGTAGAGGATCAGCACATCGCCGGCAAAGCCCGCCAGCGCGTCATGCGCCTGCGCCACCGCATGCCCTGTGCCCAGTTGCTGTTCCTGCACCGCGATCACGGCGCCGGTGCCCGCCACGGCCTTTTCCACCTGCTCGCGCCCCGCGCCCACGACCACCACCTGCCGCTCCGGCCCGAGCGTGCCGACGCTCGCCATAAGATGCAGCAGCATCGATCGCCCGGCGATGGGGTGGAGCACCTTGTGCAACCCGGACTTCATCCGCGTGCCCTGCCCGGCGGCAAGGATGATGACGGCAAGCGGGCGTTGAGCGGTCACGACGGTACCTCGGCTATGGTCAGAACTGGCCGCTCTGTGCCATGTTTGCCTTGCCATTGCCACTGCGATCGCGGCATGGGCGGGCCATGGCCAGCATCCCTTTCGACATCGTCGGCTTCGACCTCGACGGCACGCTTATCGACACCAGCGGCGACCTTGCCGCCGCCGTCAACCATGCGCTGGGCACGGTCGGGCGCGCGCCCTTCCCGGTCGCGGACATTCGCCCGTTCGTGGGCAAGGGCGCAAAAGTCATGCTGCAACGGGCGCTCGACGCGTCGGGCGGCCATGACGATGCGCTGCTCCAGCGATTGCTACCGGTCCTGCTCGATTATTACCGGCAGAACCTCGTCAATCATTCGGTGCCCTATCCCGGCCTCGTCGCCTCACTCGATGCGCTGGCGGCGCGCGGCGTGCGCCTTGGCGTCTGCACCAACAAGGCCGAACGCTTCGCCGTGCCGCTGATGGAGCAGCTCGGCCTGTCGGATCGCTTCGCCAGCATCGTCGGCGGCGACACCGTGGGGATCGCAAAGCCCGACCCCGCGCCCATCCACGCCATGATCGAACGGGCGGGCGGCGGTCGCGCGGTGTTCCTGGGCGACACGATCAACGACATTGCGGGCGCGAAGAATGCCGGCATCGCCAACGTCGCTGTGTCTTTCGGCTTCCTCGACGGCCCGGTGGAGGATCTGGAAGCCGACGCCATCATCCATCACTTCGACGAACTGGTGCCGCTTCTGGAGCGCTGGCCGTCATGACGCTCCGGCTGGAGCGGGACGGCGCGGTTGCCCGCCTGCTGATCGACCGGCCCGCGCGGCGCAACGCCATGAACCAGGCGATGTGGCGGCAATTCCCACAACTGGTCGGCGACGCGATGGCCGACGAAGCCACGCGCGTCCTCATTCTCGCCTCCGCCGCACCGGGCCTGTTCTGCGCCGGAGCCGACATCGACGAATTCGCCGCCTGCACAGGCGATGAGGCATGGCGCATCGCCAACCAGGCGGCGATCCGTGCAAGCCAATATGCGCTCGCCCGCGCGGAAAAGCCGGTGATCGCCGCCATCGACGGCGACTGCGTGGGTGGCGGATGCGGCCTTGCCATTGCGTGCGACCTGCGCATCGCCGCGCCTGACGCGCGGCTGGGCATCACCCCTGCGAAGCTGGGTATCGTCTATTCGCTGTTCGACACCAAATTGCTCGTCGATCTGGTCGGCCCGGCCCGCGCCCGGCGTATCCTCTATACCGGAGCGCTGCACCGCGCCGACGAAGCGCTGGCCATCGGCCTGATCGACGAAGTCGCGCCCGATCCTCTTGCCGCCGCCGATGCGCTGGCCCGCACCATCGCCGCCAACGCCCAGCATAGCGTCCGCGCGGCCAAGGCGATCGTCCGGCGTATCCTCGATGGGCAGGCCGACGACGACGCGACCACCCTCGCGCTGTTTCGCGACGCTTTCACTCTGCCCGATTTCGCCGAGGGCGTTGCCGCTTTCCGCGACAAGCGCCGCCCGGACTTCTGACCTTTATACTGCGCCGCCCTTCGTCTTCGCCTTGCGGGCGAAGATGTTGAGCAGTTCGACCAGCGTGGAAAAGGCCATCGCCGCGTAGATATACCCCTTGGGCACATGCACGCCGAACCCGTCCGCGATCAGTACCGCGCCGATCATCAGAAGGAAGCCCAGCGCCAGCATGACCACGGTCGGGTTGCGCGCGATGAAGTTCGCCAACGGATCGGCCGCGATCATCATCACTGTGACCGCCACGATCACCGCGATCACCATGACCGCCAGATTGTCCGTCATGCCCACCGCCGTCAGGATCGAATCGAGCGAAAAGATCATGTCGAGCAGGATGATCTGCACGATTGCGCTGCCGAAGCTCATCGTCACGACGTTCTTCTGCTCCAGCGCGTCGTCGCCACCGTGAGGATCGACGTTGTGATGGATTTCCTTCGTTGCCTTCCAGATCAGGAACAACCCGCCCGCGATCAGGATCAGGTCGCGCCAGGACAAGGCCGTCTCGAACGTGGGCGCGCCATGCTGATCGAGCGGGCCGCTGATCCCCAGGTCGATGACGGTCTGCGTCAGGCCGACGAGCCACGCGATCATCGACAACAGCAAAAGCCGCATACCCAGCGCCAGCCCGATGCCGATTCGCCGCGCCTTTGGCCGCTGCGCTTCGGGCAGCTTGTTCGTCAGGATGGATATGAAGACCAGATTGTCTATGCCCAGCACCACTTCCATCACCACCAGCGCCACGAGCGCGGCGATGGCGGTAGGGTCGGTAAAGGCGGCGATGAGGCTGTCCATGTATGTCCCCGCATAAGGCCGGAATTCGGCACGGCATCGAAACGGAAATCATTGCCGGCAGGTTCCGACAGACATGTTTTGTAACAGGACAAACGCTATCGTTGCGCTCGGGCAAGCGCCTTACGCTGGACTAGCCGCACCCTCTCGCCTAGCGAAGGGCGCGTTGAACCGTTCCGTTCCCTTTCGAAAGGCCCGACGATGTCCCGCACCACTCTGACCCGTTTCCTGATCGAGCAGCAGCGGCAGGCCAACGCATTGCCGGGGGAATTGCGCCTGCTCATCGAAACGGTAGCGCGCGCCTGCAAGACGATCAGCCACGCGGTCAGCAAGGGCGCGCTGGGCGAAGTGCTCGGCAGCCTCGACAGTGAGAATGTACAGGGCGAAGTGCAGAAGAAGCTGGACGTGATCGCCAACGAACTGCTGCTCGACGCCAACGAATGGGGCGGCCACCTCGCGGCCATGGCATCGGAGGAGATGGAAACCATCTACCCCATCCCCAACCGCTATCCCAAGGGCGAGTATCTGATGCTGTTCGATCCCATCGACGGGTCGAGCAACATCGATGTCGACCTGTCGGTCGGCACTATCTTCTCCGTGCTCAAGGCTCCCGAAGCCTGCGCGGGGCGCGACGTGACCGAGGACGACTTCCTCCAGGGCGGACGGCATCAGGTCGCTGCGGGCTATGCCATCTACGGGCCGCAGACCCTGCTGGTGCTCAGCGTCGGAACGGGCGTCTACGAATTTACGCTGGACCGGGAAGTGGGCAGCTGGGTCCTGACCGACCCCGACATGAAGATGCCGCAGGGCAAGTGCGAATTTGCGATCAACATGTCCAACCGCCGCCAATGGTCGCCCGAAGTCACGCAATATATCGACGACCGCGTGCTTGGCGCGAAGGGGCCGTGCGGGCAGGATTACAACATGCGCTGGACCGCATCCATGGTGGCGGACGTGCACCGCATCCTGAAGCGCGGCGGCATCTTCATGTATCCCTACGATCACCGCTCGCCCGGCAAGGCGAAACTGCGCCTGATGTATGAAGCCAATCCCATGGCCTATCTGATCGAGCAGGCAGGCGGCGCGGCAACGGACGGCTTCATCCCGATCCTGGACGTGGAACCCAAGGGCCTGCACCAGCGGGTCGGCGTGGTTCTGGGCGACAAGGCGGAAGTCGAAGCCGCGACATCCCGCTAGTTCGTTACGCATAAGATACAAAATATCTGTGCGACGCGAAGTATTCGGCGTGTATTTACGCTTGCCATGAAGCCAATATTTTCCAAACTGGCTTCATGGACGGCGGTGAACGGGAGATTGCGGACCGGTTCTGGCAGGCAGCCCACGGCATTGCATCATGGGACGCCGCGATCAATGCCTTGGCTACGCCTTTGCATGGCCGGAGCGGTCAGATCGCGGTGGCCGACCCGCTCATCGGCATCACCGCCGGTTTCATGTCCAATGTTTCGCCGCAACTTTTAGAACAGGTGATCGCGGGCGGCGGTTTCGACGCCTCGGTCAATCCGCGTATCCGTGCGGTCGCAGCGGCACCTTTCGGTCGCTGCTATGCCGACGAGGATGTCATCGATCCATCCATCAAGGCACGCCTTCCGATCTTCAACGGAATGTTTCGGGAAACAGGTGTCTACGATGCGCTGATGCTTCGCTTTCCCTTATCCGGTGAGCAAAGCTTCGGCGCGTTCGTGGTCCTGCGTCCCGAGCGGAACGGCGCGGCATCCTCGTCCGAAAAGCGATTGATGGAGCGGATGATGCCGGCCATTTCGGCCGCGATGGAATCGGCTCATCGGCTTGGGAAGGACGATACCAGCCTCATCGTTAACACGCTGGCCGGGACGGGGGACG
Organism: Sphingobium sp.; assembly: GCF_003248505.1. Classification (GTDB taxonomy): domain Bacteria; phylum Pseudomonadota; class Alphaproteobacteria; order Sphingomonadales; family Sphingomonadaceae; genus Sphingobium. Next base: position 22,033 of record NZ_QFOA01000035.1, on the reverse strand, counting down.
TGGCCATCGCACTCGGTTGGGGCCGCAAAATCGTGTCCCTTTCACCCAGCGCGGAATCCATGCTGCGTTCCGGGCTTCACTTCTCGTCCCGACGCGGCATGCTGGTCCTGCCGGATCGCGAGAGCGACAGGCGTTTCGGTCACGCCTTCGGCGCGCTCGCCGGACGACATGTAGATCGCCAGACGATCTGGATACGGCCCGTCGAACACGCAAATGCCGCCCCCCTTCGGGCGACCATCGTTACCGTACCCTTCAGCAGCAGCGGCCCGTTGTTCCCTGCCATCGCGCTTCTCTACGTCACCGCCGGACAGCATGCGGACGGCCTTTTGGAAGCCGTGTCGGATGCCCTGTTGCTGACACCGGCAGAGGCGTCGGTGATCCTGTCGATCGCCGGGGGAATGAATCTCGCGAACATCGCAAGCATCCGCGACGTGTCTTACCAGACGGTGCGTGCCCAACTCAAATCCATCATGATGAAAACGGGAACGCGGACCCAGAGCGAAATTGTCACGCTTATGTCATCTCTAATCCGCTGATTTCATTTTATCATTCGTTCACCCGTTCGGGTGATGATGATCGGAGAATGAACCCATATGTACCTTAATAGTAGGTGAACGCGTCCACCACGAAGGATGGCAAGCAAAGGGAGAATCATGGATCGCGTTGGCATGATCGTCCAGAGTATTGCTGCCGTTGGGAATATGGTTATTGCACTGAATGCAGAACGAAAGATTCTTTCTATTTCTGACAAAGCCCAGAATTTAATAGATCAGGGCAACCATTTCTTTATCAGAGGCGGACGAATCCATGCCGTCGACCGCGACAGCGATACGCGATTGCTGTCGATGCTGGCAAGAATTCATGCGCGGGAAGTCAATCGGAGCGCCTTTGGCGTCCGCCCGCGCGACCGCAGCGGTGCCCCGCCCCTCATCGCCACCGTCAGTCATGTCGCCGTGCAAGACCGCGATGCAATCAACCGGGAATTCGCGCTTCTGTCCATCGCGCTGGGAGAACCGCAGGCGGAACGCATCGATGCCCTCGCCGAAGCGTTCATGCTGACGCAGGCCGAAGCGTCCATCGCTTTCGCCGTCGCGGACGGCATGAGCATCGATGCGATGGCCGAAGCGCGGAAGGTGTCGCGCGAAACCATACGCTCGCAACTCAAGTCGCTCATGATGAAGACCGGAACGCGGCGACAGCCTGAACTGACGGCGCTGTTGTCCGGTATCCTGCGATAAAGCCGAATAGCGCGACGCCATCACCCTGTTGGGTGATGCGAATAAATCCACGTCCTTCTATATCGTCATAAAGGCGATAGCGAAAATATGAACGAAGAGCGCGTTCTCGAAAGGTCATATCGAAAGAAAGGCGACGGCGGCCCCGCCTCGACCGATTCATCGCCACCTGCTTATTATGAGAAAACGGATTCGTCCAACCGTCTCTTTTTGGGACTGCTGTTCGGCGCGCTGATTTCAGTAATCTTATGGGCCATAATATTTGCCCTGGGCTGGACGTTACAGGCAGTGGCCTTGGGCGTCGGCCTGTGCGCGACGGTGATGGTCGCGCGCCTGTTCAGGCGAAACGACAAAGCGGAAGACTGACTTCATACAAAAATGGGGGAGAGCGCCGTTGCGGCGCTCCATCCCCCAGCCATGTCGCGCCTGCCGGTCTTACCGGCGGCTCCTCTCCAGAAACTGTTATAATGGCGCGCCATCGGCTCACTCTTCCTAGACCAGGCGCGCGACAAAAAAAAGGCCGATCCGAAGACCAGCCCGAAAGTTTTAGGAGAGGATGCCTGAAAGGCACAGTCGTTTTGCCGCCCTCCGTTCCTTTTCGCAAATGCGAAGGACAAAGGGACGATTGCACGGCATGCAATCGCAGCGCCGCGATCAATCAAATGTCAGGTCTTTGCCGCTAAGGCGGCCCGATGCATGGCTCCGCCCGCCCCGTTTCCGACACAGCGATTCGCCATCGCCGCGACATCGACGGACTGCGCGCCGTCGCGATTCTGCCGGTGGTGTCGTTCCACGCGCATGTTCCGGGCTTTTCGGGCGGCTATGTCGGTGTCGACATCTTTTTCGTCATTTCGGGTTTTCTCATCGCCGGCATTATCGCGCGAGAAATCGACGCAAAGAGGTTTTCGATCCTGCGCTTTTACGAGCGTCGATTCCGGCGCATCGTTCCTGCCCTCAGCGTGACCGTCCTGGCAGTTCTAGCTGCATCGGCCTGGCTCTATTTTCCCGGCGATTTCGAAGGTGTGCCGCGATCGGCTTTGGCCGCCAGCGTCTTTGCCTCCAACTTCTGGTTCTTTAGCGACACCGGCTATTTCGCGGGCGGGGCGGATGTAAAGCCGCTGCTCCACACTTGGTCCCTCGCGGTCGAGGAGCAATATTATATCGGTTTCCCGATCCTGCTGATGCTGTTGGCCCGCTTCGCGCCCCGACAATGCATCGTGGCGGTGACCGGCATGGCCCTGTGCTCGCTGGCTCTCGCGATCGTGCAGCAACGCGACACCAGCGGCTTCGCCTTCTACCTCCTCCCCACCCGAGCCTGGGAATTGTTCGCAGGCGCGCTGCTCGCTCTGGGCGCAGTGCCTGTCATCCGGGCTCGATGGCTGCGCGAGGCGATTGCGTGGAGCGGCGTTGCAGCTGTCGCTTTCGCTGTCGCATTTTATGACCGCACGACCGTCTTTCCTGGCATTGCCGCCCTGCCGCCCGTGCTCGGCGCCGCTGCAATGCTCCATGCCGCGCCCGGCACGAGCGTCGGGCGATGCCTTTCACAGCCGCTCCTCGTGGGCGTGGGCCTCATCTCCTATTCGCTCTACCTGTGGCACTGGCCGCTGATCGTGTTTACGGAATATGTCACCGACATGCCGCTTTCCGGGTCGACGCGCCTGTTCGTGATCGCAAGCGCCTTCGCCACAGCGGCGCTATCGTGGCGCGTCGTCGAGCGCCCTTTCCGCGACCCCGAGCGATTTTCGGCGAAGGCGATCTTTGGCCTGACTGCCGCGTCCACCTGCCTCATCGGCGCGATCTCGCTCACTCTGATGGCGCAGGGCGGATGGTCTTCCCGCTTCGCGCCCGGTGCGTTGAAGCTGCTCGCCGCCCGGCAGGACATCAGCCCCGCGCGGACGCGCTGCCACGACACGTTCGTGCGCGGCGACCGGCCTTGCGTGCTGGGCGCCCAGGTGCACCCCGACACAATGTTCTGGGGCGACAGTCACGGCGTCGAACTGTCCTTCGCCCTGTCGGAAAAGCTGCGAGCGCAAGGCCGTGCCCTTATCGAACGCACCGCGTCCAGTTGCCCGCCGGTGCTGGGCTACGACGCTACCGACCCGCGCTGCGCCGAGGCGAATCGCGCGGCGTTCGACGCCCTGCGCGCGGACCGGGGCATCCGCCACGTCTATCTCGCGGCCTTCTGGGCCAATGGGCGGTTCGACGATCCCGCCTTCGTCGCCAAGCTGGAAGACACCGTTAACGCGATCCGGCGGCAGGGGCGCAGCGTGACGCTGATCGGCGCGGTGCCGCCCCAGCCCTTCGACGTCCCGCGCCGTCTGGCGCATCTCGCAATGGCAAGGCGACTGGCGGAGGCGGAGGGGATAGACCGGTCGCACGTCGAAGCCCGCACCGTCCATCTGCGCGCCGCCATCGCTCGCTGGCGCACAAAGGGGGTCGGCTTCGTCGATTCGGCGGCAATCCTATGCCCTTACCGACGCTGCGATCTGATCGATCGGGGCCGCCCGCTCTACTTCGATTCGCACCACCTCAGTATGGCGGGCGCGCGTCGAGTGATCGCGGCTGCCAATTAGGCGCTATTCCGCAGCCAGCGCATAACCGGCACGAGGCAGTTCGACCGCCAGCGCTTCGGCAATGTCCCTCACCAGCATCTGCGTGCGCGCAAGGCCTACGTCCGGTTGATCGAGCGCCGGGTCGAGATAGAGCGCCCGGTCTATTTCCAGCTGGATCGCGTGAAGCGCCCGGTCGGGGCGCCCGTGCCGTTCGATAATGTGATCCCCTGCATAAGGGTGGTTCTGCCCAACCGAAAGGCTGTGGCTTGCGGCGACCTCCGCCGCCAGAGCTATCATGCGATGGGACGCGCTGCGTCCGAACCTGTCGCCCAGCACCACGCTGAACGCGCCCTTGCCCAGCGCCAGCGGCAGGGGCGGCATGGAGTGGAGATCGATCAGGACCGCATGCCCATGGGCGCGTCGGGCATTCGCCATCAGGCGGCCCAGCATCGCGTGATAGGGCCTGTGAAACAGTTCGATGCGCCGCCGCGCCTCGTTCCACGGCATCGGCCTTTGCCACAATTCGGGTGCGCCAGGCAGGCGGCGGGGAAAAAGCCCCAGTCCGCCCCGCAGCTTCGCACTGCTTTGCAGAGGCGCAGCGTGCGGAAGATCGGCGATCATCGTCGGATCGATCTCCCGCTCATGCCGGTTGAGGTCGATCATCGCGCGCGGCGCCTTCGCGACGATGGCGGTATAGCCCCTTTCCAGCAGCGGGTCGATGAGGAGGTCGGCCAACCGATCCTCCAACCGGCGCAAGGTCTGCGGCTTCACCCGCGCTTCGGCAAGCAGGTCGTCGGAATACTCCCGGCCCGCATGGGGCACGGACAGGATCAACGGACTATCGGACTCAACCGATCCATAAAGGTCGAAACAGGGTTCGCTCAGCGTCGGTGCCGGCGGCGCGCGATGATCCAACGTCGCTCCTTTCCCGCAAGCCGATCAAAAGCGTCCGCTTGGGTGGATAAAATTTACCCCTTGTCGCATATTATCCCGCACTGCGCCATCCAGAGGGTGGGTGGATCGCTGTGGATATGAAGACGGGAATGTGGGGGCGATGGTTCGCATCTTATTGGCGGAAGACGATGAAAGCATGCGCACCTATCTCGCCCGTGCGCTCGAACGGTCGGGGTATGACGTGGTCGCGGTCGCCAGCGGCGTGGAGGCATTGCCGCATCTCGGCCCGCATCGGTTCGACCTGTTGCTGACCGATATCGTCATGCCGGAAATGGACGGGATCGAACTGGCCCAGCATGCGGCGCAGGTCGCGCCCGACATGCGGATCATGTTCATTACCGGCTTTGCCGCCGTCACGCTCAAGGCCGGAAAGGCGGTCCCGCAGGCCAAGGTGCTGTCCAAGCCCTTCCACCTGCGCGACCTCGTTCTGGAAGTCGAACGCATGTTCGGCAGCGAAAGCGTGTCGGGCCTTAGCTGAAGCGCTCAGTCCGGCACGACTTCCTGCATGTCAGGCGTCGGATCGAGCGGCCTGCCCGCCATCGCGGCGTTGAAGCGTTCGCGATCCAGGCCCTTCTCCCACACCGACACGACCACGGTAGCGACTGCGTTGCCGACGAAGTTGGTCAGGCTGCGGCATTCGCTCATGAAACGGTCGACCCCCAGGATCAACGTCATGCCTGCGACGGGCACGGACGGCACGATCGACAGTGTCGCTGCCAGAGTGATGAACCCCGCCCCCGTGACGCCCGCGGCCCCCTTGGAAGATATCATCGCGACCAGCAGCAGCAGGATCTGCTGTTCCAGACTGATATGGACGTTGCACGCCTGCGCGATGAACAGCGCCGCCAGCGTCATGTAGATGTTCGTCCCGTCGAGGTTGAAACTGTATCCGGTCGGCACGACCAGCCCCACCACCGATTTGCGGCACCCGGCGCGCTCCATCTTTTCGATGAGGCTGGGCAGCGCCGCTTCGGAAGAGGATGTCCCAAGCACCAGCAGCAGTTCGGCCTTGAGGTAGCGGATGAGGTGCAGAATGTTGAACCCCACCGCCCATCCGACCGCGCCCAGAACGACCAGCACGAACAGCAAAGAGGTCAGGTAGAAAGTCGCCACCAGCCCGGCAAGATTGGCCAGGGTCCCGACGCCATATTCGCCGATGGTGAACGCCATCGCCCCGAACGCCCCCAGAGGCGCGGCCTTCATCAGCAGCGACACCAGCTTGAACACCGCATGGCTGGCCGACTCCAGCACGGTCATCAGCGGCGCGGCCCGGTCACCGATCATCGTCAGCGCAATGCCAAACAGGATGGCGACGAACAGGACCTGAAGGATATTACCGTCCGCCACGGCAGAAACCATGGTTGCAGGAATGATGCTCATCAAAAAGCCGGTCAGCGTGCGCTCATGCGCCTGATGGGCATAGTCGGCCACCTTTCCTGCATCGAGCGTCGCGGGATCGATATTCAGTCCCGATCCCGGCTGCACGACATTGGCGACGATCAGCCCGACGATGAGAGCGAGCGTGGAGAAGGTGAGGAAATAGGCGAACGCCTTGGCCGCGACGCGCCCGATCGCGCCCAGTTCCTTCATCCCCGCGATCCCGGTCACGATGGTGAGGAAGATGACGGGCGCGATGATCATCTTCACCAGCTTTATGAAAGCCTCGCCCAGCGGTTTCAGCTGCACGCCCGCGTCGGGAAAGAAATGCCCGATCGCCACGCCCAGCGCGATCGCCGCGAGCACCTGGACATAAAGCTGCCGATAGAAAGGCAGACGGGGCACGGCGCCCGCACTCGATGATGGCGATGGCAGCATGATGTCCAGCGTCCCCCTGTTTGCGCCGCAGCATATGACGCGCCCTCCGGCTGTCCAGAAGAATATCGGCGCCATGCAATTTCCCGCTTGCGCCCCTCCCCTGCCCCGGCTATTGGCCCCCTCCACAGTGGGCGTGTAGCTCAGTGGTAGAGCACTGTGTTGACATCGCAGGGGTCGCAAGTTCAATCCTTGCCACGCCCACCATGAAAAGCCCGTCAGGTCTGTTACCTGGCGGGCTTTTTTGATGGCTTCATTCGCATGATGCTGTGGTCTTTGGACATTGTGCCTTGGCACCGGCTCGATACTGCGGGGGATGCTCGAACCAAGGCTAACGGATCGGTCGATGCTGCACCCGGCGGACTTGGTCCGCCATTGGCCGAAGCGTCTGCCGACGGTACTCAGACCCGGCATGTCAAAATCTGCAGAAATATCTTACTGCCGCCCCGCCCGGGCTTCCTTCAAATGCTGGCGATACAAGTCCACGTCCGGCTGGACCGCGACCGCCTTTTCCAGCAGGTCGGTCGCTTGGACACGCGACCCGCCCGACCGCAAAACTATCTGCGCCAGCAGGTCGGCCAGCGCCGCATTGGCAGGCATCAGCCGATAGGCGTACCAAGCGTAGACGCGCGCCCGCGCGCCGTCCCCCTGCTCCATCGCGCTTTGCGCCAGACCCGCCATCAACGCCGCGTCGTGGCCCCCGATACGCTGGCGCAAAGCGTCGAGGCTTCGTTCCGCCCCGCGCCAATCCTGCCGTTGCAGCGCCGACGCGGCATCGAGACGGACCGCGTCGAGGCTCGCCGGATTTTGCGAGGCGAACAGGCGCGCGATTGCGGTCGCCCTTGGCAGTTCACCGGCACCGGACCAAGCCGATACGAGCCGCAAAGCCGCATTCCTGTCGAAGCGAAGATTGGCCGCCGCCTCATAGGCGCGAGCCGCGTCGGCTGACTTCCCCAGCGACGCGAGACTGTCGCCCAGCGCAATCCACGCATCCGGCGCTCCGGGATTGGCACGTGTCAGCAGGCGAGCGCGATCGACCGCTTCGGCGGCGCGACCCTGGTCCAAAAGCGCGCGCAAATAAGGGATATTGGCTCGTGCCGATGCGGCATCGGGAGGCGGCGAAGCCGCAACCGCGCCGGGTCCGCCGGAAACGGGAAGCACAGCGGCGTCGGCGCGGACCGGCCAGGCGGCGCGCGCCAACATGTCCGCCGCCATGGCGCTGTCGCCCAACGCCTCCTGCGCCCGCGCGCCAAGCGTCAGGACATAAGGATCGGCATCCCGCCGTGCGACCAAGGGCGCAAGCGTCGTGGCAGCCGAAGCGAATTCCCCGGCGAGAAAATAGGCCCGCCCCAGCAGCGTGCGTGCCACGCCATTGTCCGGCTGTTCCTCAACCACTCGATCCAGCGCCTCGACCGCCAGCAGCGGATTGCCGCCCTGCATTTGCAGGATACCGCGCAACAACCCGGTCGCCGGCTCGGCGTCCAGCCTGCCTCCGGTCCGCTCCAGCAGAGTGCGGGCAAGGTCGGGATCGTCCCCTCGCGCGGCGATTACCGCCTGGACCATCCATGCGCGCGCATTCCCGGGATCGATAGCCAGTAACCGGCGCGCCACCGCCACGGCCTGCGTGGCGCGTCCCGCGTCCGCCAGCGTGGCAGCATAATGTTCCAACGCCGGAACCGACGCCTTGTCGATCGACAGCGCACGCTCGAACCATGGCAGGGCGGCGACAAGGCCATATTGCGACCGCGTCAGTTCGCCCCTGAAGGTCAGCGCCTTCACGTTCGATGGGGCAAGCGCGACGGCACGATCGGCGGCCCGAATCGCGGCGGCTTGATCCCCCACATAAAGCTGCAACCGACCAAGCTCGACCCAACTGCGCGCATCGCGGGGGGAAGCGACGAGCGATTGCTTGAGGATGGCGAAAGCGTCCCCCGCCTCGCCCCGCGCCACGAGGGCACGGGCCATTACCCGGTCGGCCGCCGCCCGGTCGACAGGAAGAATATCTCCGGCCCGCGCTTCTGCCAGCGCGCCTTGCGGGTCGCCCTGCAGCAACCGGGCCTCCGCCATCGCTACGCGAGTGGCGGCGGGCGGCTGACCCAATGCGCGGGCGCGCTCGACCTGCGCCTGCGCGCCGGTGCCGTCGCCCAGGTCGGCGAGCACCCGTGCCTGCGCCGCATGAGCCTCCGCCGATTGCGGCATTCGCTTGATCGCGTTCATCAACTCGACACGCGCAGCGCGCATATCGCCCCCGTTCAAGGCATCGACGCCACGCGCCAGCGCCGCGCTGCCGTCGCGCTCATGGCTGCGCCATTGCCATATCCCGGCAAGCGCAAGCAGCAGGCCAACGACGCCCGCCAGCAGGAACAAACGTGATCGCCGCATCCTCAGGCCTGCATCCGATATTGCTTCAGCAGGTCGTAGAGCGTGGGCCGGCTGATCCCGAGCATCCGTGCCGCGCCCGAGATATTGCCGTCGGTACGGGCAATCGCGCGACGAATGGCGCGGCGGTCTGCCGCCTCTCGGGCGGCCTTCAGATTGACGAGGTCGCCGCCCTCCATCCCGTCCTCATCCAGGTCGAGGTCCGCCGCGGTGATGAATTTGCCCTCCGCCACGATGACCGCGCGCTTTACCCGGTTTTCAAGTTCCCGCACATTGCCCGGCCACTCCCACGCGTCCAGCGCGGCCAGCGCTTCGGGCGCGAAGCCCTTCAACGGGGCGCTGCGGTCGCGCGCCACCCGCCTGAAGAAATGCCTGGCCAGCAAGACGGCATCGCCCGCCCGGTCCTTGAGCGGCGGAACCTTCACTGTGATTTCGGCCAGCAGATAATGGAGGTCTTCGCGAAAATGCCCGGCGGCGACCGACGCCTCCATACTCCTGCTGGCGGAGCAAACGATGCGCGTGAATGCCTGCGCCGACGGCGCCGTGCCGTTCAGAACATGCAGCAACCGTCTCTGGATCGGCAGCGGCATGTCGTCCAAATCCTCCAGGAACAGCGTGCCGCCCTTCGCCTGGCCGATTCTGCCGGGTGTGCCGAATGCCGCGCCGGGCGGCATGTCCTTTTCATAACCGAACAGTTCGGCTTCCAGCATCGCGTCGGGGATGGCGGCGCAATTCACCGATACGAACGGTCCCGACCGTCGCGCACCGGCATCGTGCAGCCCGCGCGCCAGCAAAGCCTTTCCGGTTCCCGCCGCCCCTGTCAGCAGCACCGACACGTCGGCAGACGCCACGCGCTCGATCATACGGACCACCCGCATCATCTCGGGCGCGGCCGTCACCAGCCGACCCAGCAACTGACAGCTTTCCGGCGGCGTTTCGGCGAGGCGGACATTCTCTCGCTCCAGCCCGTGGACATGAAAGGCACGACGCACGATCAGACCGAGTTCGTCGATATCGACCGGCTTTTGATAAAAATCGTAGGCCCCGCCCGCGATCGCGTCCAACGCGCTTTCCCGCGCACCGTGCCCGGACGCGACGATGATCTTGGTATCGGGCTTGATCGTCAGCATCTCGGCCAGCGTCGCGAACCCTTCGCTCGTTCCATCGGGATCGGGCGGCAAGCCGAGGTCGAGCGTGACGACATCGGGCGTTTCCGCCCTTAATATCTCGATAGCCTCTTCACGATCCCCCGCGATGAAGAGCTGATAGTCCTCATAGGCCCAGCGCAACTGCCGCTGAAGGCCCGGATCGTCCTCGACGATCAGCAATTTGGGACGGGTGTCGCTCATCACGCCGCTCTGTCTTCTGTCTCGTTCGCTGTCTCGATAACCTGCGCCAACGGCAGCCGCAGCGTGAATCGGCTACCCACGCCGGGGCGGCTTTCAACAGCAATGCTCCCGCCCATCGCCTCCGCCAGACTGCGCGCCTCGAATGCGCCGAGGCCGAAGCCGCCCGGCTTGCTGGACGAGAATGGCTTGAACAATTCCCGGCGGACATAATCTGCGCTCATGCCGGTGCCACGATCCACCACCTCGACCACTGCAGCGTCGCCGTCTTCGCTCAGGCGGAGTTCGACGGGTTCGCCTGACATGCTGGCGTCGATGGCGTTCTGGACCAGATGGGTGACGATCTGCTCGATCCGGCTGCGATCGCCCAGGACGCAGCCGGCATCGCCGCTGACCTGCACGGGGTGCTGGCGCACCCGGCTTTTCGCTATGTCTTCCAATATGGCCCTTACGGGCACGGCTCGCGGCTCCTCCGCGCGCGGCTTGTTATGTTGTGACAGCCGCGCGAGCATGTCGTTCAGCTTTCCGACCGATTCCTTGAGCGTCAGCACCATGTCCGCCCGGAAAGCCGGATTGTCGGCATGACGCTCGGCATTGCGGGCGAGCAGCGAAAGCTGGCTGACCAGATTTTTGACGTCATGGATGATGAAGGCGAAACGGCGATTGAACTCGTCGAATCGTCGCGCATCCCCCAACGCCTGTTGCCCCTGGGCCTCGCTGATATAGGTGGCCGCCTGCTGCCCGGCCGCTCGCAGCATTTCGAAGTCTTCCCAATCGAGCCTCCGGTCTGCGGGCGGACGCGCGAGGTGGATCGCGCCCACGATCCGCCCGTAGTGGATCAGCGGCACCAGCGCCCAGCTGCGCGGGTCCCGTTCGATCCATTCCGGCAAGGCCGCGCGCCGGTCATCCTCGCTCAGCGCCCTCAAATCCAGAATGCGGCCTGAGCGTTCGAGATACAGGGTCGTTTCGGCTGTCACGTCCGCCGCTTCACCCACATCGCCCCAGCACCATTCCGTTTCGACCGACAGCCCCGCTCCATCGTTGCGTAGCATCAGCACGGCGGCTGGACTGTCCGTGATACAGGCGACCGCTCTTGCGACCCTGACAGAAAGCGGCGACGCGTCTTCGTCAGGCTGGCCGATGGTCTCGCCAAAGCACATCCACTCAGCACGATAATCGTACCGATGCTGGAAGAAATGCTTCGCGACCTGCACTTTCCAGAATGCGCGAAGCCGCGGCGCCGGGAGGAACAGGATCGTCGCCACCGCCATCACAAATACGGCGGCAACTTCGATCATGCGCGCATAGGGACCGGCGATCATCTGAATGATAACGGATGCGGCGATCAGGACCAGCGCATAGAGGCCCAGCGCCGCCGCCGAAATCGACTGGAACGCCACGAACCGTGACAGCCGGATGCGCCCACTCATCCCCTTGCGCAGACCGATCGCCACGACCGGCGCAAGCGCAGCCATGAATAGCCCCCTCAAAGCGTAAAGCGCGCCCGACCGGGCAGGCGTCGCATAATGGACTGTATAGAGGCCGAGGTCATAAGCCCACATTGCCGCAAGCGCGGCCAGCAGCAGGGTCGCTCCCCCTCGCTCGCGTGAGGGCCATACCATGTAAAGATGATGGAGCAGCAGCAGGCTGGAGATGGAGATCATCATACGCAGAACGAGCGAGGACGACGCAAGGGCACGATGAAGCTCGCTATCGGTTGCCAGGTGCCTCCAGCTTATGTCGACGAATGTCACGACCATCAGGAGGCCAGTCACTGCGGCATAGATCGCCGCGACGCCGCCGGAAAAGCCGGCCCGCCCCGCCGGTCCCCGCCGTGACAGAACGAAAAGCGCCAGAAGCCAAGCCGCGTTGCGGGCGCTTTCCGCGATACCAGACAGGGGCTGTGAAACGCTACCGAAGGAAATATAGAGCGCCCAGCAGGATGTCATCAGCAGCGCAGCTGCGATCAGGCGCGGCTCTGGCGTGTCGTCCCTGCGGCGGAGTAAAAATATCCCAAGCGCCGCGAACAATACGGCGGCCAGCGCGTGCCCCCAATCGCCAACGAAGATCAGCAGCGCACTCATCCGCCCGCCGCCTCAGCGCGCGCCTTCGGGCCAGAGGATCACTCGCAACGTCTGGATAAGGATCAGCAGGTCGAGGAAAGGCGTGTAATTTTTGGCATAATATAGATCATATTCCAGCTTGTGCCGGGCATCCTCGATCGACGCACCATAGGGATAGTTGATCTGCGCCCAACCGGTGATTCCGGGCTTAACCATATGCCGCTCTGCGTAATAGCGAAGATGCTGTTCCAGATCCTCGACGAACTGGCGCCGCTCCGGGCGCGGACCGACAAAGCTCATCTCACCTTTGAGGACAGTCCAGGTCTGCGGCAATTCGTCGATCCGCAACTTGCGCAGCCAATAGCCCAACCGCGTGATCCGCGGATCGTCCTTTTCGGCCCAAACGGCCTGACCGGATACTTCCGCATCCTGCCTCATCGTGCGCAATTTCACGATCCAGAATTGCTGGCCGTAAAGGCCCACGCGCTGCTGCCGGTAGAAAGCAGGCCCCTTGCTGTCGAGCCTCACAAGCACCGCGGCGATAGCGATGATGGGGCCGGTGAGCAGAAGCAGGAGGCTGCTGGCAATAACATCGAACAGCCGTTTGGAGATGCTCGATAACCGGCGGCCAGCTGAAAAGCCGTCTGAAAATATGAGCCAGCTCGGGTTGACGCTCGCCAGATCGACGCGCCCCGTTTCCCGTTCCAGAAATGTCGAAAGATCGTTCACATGCACGCCGGTCGTCTTGATCCGCAAGAGATCCGCCATTGGGATCGCGTTACGTCGTTCCTCGAGCGCAAGGATGACTTCGCTGGCGTTCAACCGCACAACGAAGTCCGACAGATTAAAGATGGCGTCGCGATTGATGGCTTCGGGAATGACCTGCGGCCCGTCATTCATGGCGATGAACCCGACGACGAGGAAGCCCGCCCCCCGCTTCTGCTCCAGCGCCTTGATGCGGTTGGCGCGATTGCCTGCACCCAGGACGACCAGACGACGTTTGAACGCCTCACCGCCCAGGATCGAGCCCAGCAGCAGACGCACCGTCAGCAAAAGTCCCAATGCGATACCCATCGCGTAGAGCGAATTGGACCGCCACAATGTCATGCCGGGCATCAGAAAATAGAGGACCGAAAGAAAAATCACGCCAAGCGATACCGCCACCAGCAATCGAGCGAATGCAAAACGGACGGACTGCAGAGCCTCGACACCGTAGACGCCGACGGCGATCATCGCGGTCTGAATGGCGACGGCAAAGCTCAGCAACGGTCCGATGCGCGTGACGATGTGATCGATGGTCATGCCGATCTGGTTCGCCCGGATCAGCCACCCCGCTTCTGCGGCCCCCAACAGGAGCACGAAATCGAGCAGCCCCAACAGCAGTACCGCGTGCGGTACATAATGTTTGAACAACCTGAACATCGATAGCCATTTCCTGCTGACAGTCCGTCGAGCGCCGATGCGCCGGTGGCGGACGATCTTACAGGAGATGTAAGATATTCCGACACGGCGTGCACCTTGACGGAAAAACGCAAAGAAATGCTGAACGCTCGTTCGAAAGGGCAATGCTTTCCGGACAATCAGACCGACTATCGGCGTCGGCTATTTGTCTCGCCGAAGTTTTCCTGCGGCTTTCTCGGCGGCTCGTGCGACGCTAGAGGTAGCGTTATCGACAGTTTCCGCCGCTTCCGTAACGGCATCGGCACGCCGGTCGCGGCGGGATTCTTTTGTCATATAGAAGAATGCGATGGCCAAAAGGAGCGCCAATACGATCAGGAAAAAGGTCATGCCGCTTCCAGGGAGGACCGACGTCCGGCGCGTCCTCCCTGGCTCATGGTCGCCATGGCCGTTACCGGTATGCTGGGTATGCATGACGCGTCTCCATTTTATCCGTTCAACGGATGGAAGCGTCAAATGGTCCGCGTTAATCGCGATCCCGCCCAGCCAAGCGTCCTCTACTCAGCCTGTCGACATCTTCCATGATCTCATCGAGAACCGGAGTATCGGTCGTCACTTGGCTGCGTCGCGTCGGCAATTCGCCATTTTCAAGTATTTGCTCCAGCGCAGCACGTCCACGTGCGACACGGCTTTTGATAGTGCCGACCGCAACGCCGCAAATTTCGGCCGCCTCTTCGTAGGCAAAGCCACCCGCACCTACAAGAATGAGAGCTTCACGTTGCGGCTGCGGCAGTTGGAGCAGAGCACGTTGCATGTCGGATAGTTCGACATGTTTATCCTGCCCGGCAGGTGCCGCGAGAATCCGATCTGCGGTCAAATCGTCCCAGTCTCCGCGGAAACGTGATCGACGCATCTGTGAAAGATAATGGTTGCGAAGAATGATAAACGTCCAGGCACGCATATTCGTGCCCGCCTGGAAACGGGTACGAGCGGCCCAAGCTTTCAACAAGGTCTCCTGCACCAGATCGTCAGCGAGATCCCGATTGCCGGATAACGAACGACCGAACGCGCGAAGGTGCGGAATAACCGCTGCCAGTTCACGTTTAAAGTCCGTGTCGGAAAGCTGCATGCGCTCTCCGACCTCGACGATTTCATTAATTTCTTCACCCATCGGAGCATCCCCCGCGCCGGCGGTATTGGCCGCATGAACCGACGTCGTCAAAATCATATTTGCGTCCGCACCCTAACCAGTTGCTGTTGAATCGATACGCCAACCTAAGTTCCTTGCGAACGCGGTCCATATCGACCGAAATCAAGCAGCATTAATCCCGGGATCGGGCCATGTTCGCGGCTCAAGATCGTTACGCATTACTAACGCTCTTGGTGCTCGCCGGTTCCCCAATACCAACCTATCAGGCCGGCGCCGTCGCTTCGTCAAAGAACAAAGCCTGTGAGATCGCCGCTTTGACCGTGGAACGCTGGAAAGGCTTGGTGATAAGGAAAGTCGGCTCCGGTCTTTCGCCTGTCAGCAGGCGTTCTGGGAAAGCTGTAATGAAGATGACCGGAACGGAAAATTCCGCCAAGATATCCTTCACCGCGTCGATGCCGCTGCTGTCGTCGGCCAACTGGATGTCTGCAAGGACAAGGCCCGGACGATCAGCCATGGCTTCCCGGACGGCGTCTTCCCGCGTGACGGCAATCGCCGTCACATCATGTCCCAAATCCCTGACGATAGTTTCGATGTCCATCGCGATGATAGGCTCATCCTCGATGATGAGAACCTTCGCACGGGTTTGCGATTCGATTTCGCTCAACGCTTCCTCGACCAGAGCATCTACATCGGCTGGCTCCATGTCTACGAGATAGGCGACATCGTCGACGGTAAAGCCCTCCAGCGCGGTCAGCAGCAGCGCCTGACGCGGCAACGGCGTGAGGCGCGCCAGACGCGCCTGGGCGATGGCCTCATGGCTGCCGCCGATCGACATCGGAACGTCCTCCAGATGAGAGGAAGACCATATGGCATGGAACGTCTTGTACAGACCAAGTCGTGGATCGACTTCCCGTGGAAATTCTTCCGGTGCGGCGACGATGGCTTCGAGTGTCGCCCGCACATAGGCGTCACCATGCGCCTGGCTACCGGTCAGTGCGCGAGCATAGCGCCGCAGAAACGGAAGGTGGGGGTGCAGTTGCTGTCCAAGCGACATCGTTCAATCGTCTCCCTGCCCATCATGGGCGTACATGTTCCGAAGCATCGGCGTGCGCGATAAGGATGGAATGTCCCTGCCATATTGGCAACCCCGCCCCCCAGTTGCCATCCCGAGCCGGGTGACGAAAAAATGCTTCGATGGGCGGAACCATCGACGAAGCAATATGTTTCGCTGCCATACGGTTTTTTTATCGGGCCGCAAATGCTCTGGCACGTTGCAGTTACGCGATGTCGACCGAATTGACGTGCCCGGCGAAAGCCGCAAATAGGGTTCGGCGACTGAGATATGACGCTAGAGGGGCTGATTTTGGTATCTTCGATGACGGAGCGGGGCTTGGCCGAGAAAAATGAAAAGGCCGGTGTCGACACAACGGTAGCGAAACCCGACTCGAATATTGTGTCGAAAAAGCAGCGGGGCTTGGCCGCGAAGGAAGACGGACAGGTTTCGCAGGCATTGCGGACGGTCTATCAGCGAGCCGTAGATGAGGATATTCCTCTGGAGATGCTGGACCTTCTGAAGAAACTGGATTGAGCGACACATGACGGGGGGCGCCCTCCCGCCGCCATTGGCGATGTCCTCAGGTCGAATGCAGGAGTTTCTGCAATCGACCGGTGTGAAGATGTTTGTCGTCCTTACTCTGGCTCTTTTGCCGCTTGGGCTGATTGCTCTGGTGGCTTCGTTACAAGCCATTCGAAGCGCTGACCTGGAAAAAGAAGCGTTGCTCCGCGTCGCAGTTACGCAAAGCGCCCGTAAGCTTTCCGCCGATCTTCAGTCGGATCGCACCGCCCTCATGCTTGCGGCAAATGCATTCTCCAAGGGGGAGGGAAATCCGGGGTTATGCTCCAGGCTCGCCATATTTCTGCGGTCGCATAACGATCAGGACGGCTCATTCTACCTTTATGACCGGGCAGGAAAGCGTCTCTGCGGAACCTCTGCCCCCGAACCGCAGGGTCTTCCTGCCGATCGACGGTTTGATCGCGAGACGTTGAGTCTCCTTCCACGACAACATTATCTTTTAAGCCGCGTCCGCAGCAGCGACGATCAGGTCGTCGCATTGAACTATTATTCTCGCAGCCAGCTTGAGAGTGTGGCAGATCCTGTCACCGCAGTCCCAAATCGCCAACTGACCATTCGCCAAGGTTCGGAAGAATTTCTGATCAGTCGGCCGATGCGCGAGGGCAAGGGGACGCGCACGAGCCTGTCAGCGCGGCTGGATCAGCCCGACGTGCTCCTGACAATGACCATGCACGATCCTCCCGCCACGCTGGCGCGCATGTTGTCGCTGTTCCTCCCGCTTGTCATGTGGTTCGCAGCCGCAGCAATCGGGTGGTTCGTGGTGAATCGCCTGTTGATCAGGCCATTGGTCCTTTTGCGCCGCGTGGTGGCGAACTATCAACCGGGGGAAGTGCTCGGCCCGATAGAGCGAGTGCGCACCCCCGCGCTGGAAATCAATGCGCTGGCCGACACGTTCCGCTCGATCAGCGAGGATGTCGCTACACACGAGGCGGAAATGGCCGAGGGTCTGGACGCCCAGCGCAAGCTGACCCGCGAAGTCCATCATCGGGTTAAGAACAACCTTCAGATCATCGCTAGCCTCATAAGCCTGCACGCCCGGTCCGCTCACGATGCCGAAGCGGTCGAGGCCTACGCGTCGATCCAGCGCCGGGTCGACGCGTTGTCGGTCGTGCATCGCAACCATTTCGCGGAACTGGAAGAAAATCGCGGCGTAGGCGTCCGCGCGCTGGTCAGCGAATTGTCAGCCAGCTTGCGTGGGACGGCACCGCAAGCCGCCCGCCGCTTTTCCATCCAGATCGAAAGCGACAACCTGCACATCAATCAGGATGTGGCCGTTCCGGTCGCCTTCCTGATCACCGAGCTGGTTGAACTGACGATGGAACTCGATCCGCAAGGAGCAGTCCGCATTACAGTGCAGCAGGATGGTGAACGCGCCGACAGAGCGTTCTTCACCATGCGATCCGACGCCCTGCGATCATCGCCTGAAATGACACAACTGCTCGACGACCGCTATGGCCGGGTCCTGACCGGGCTGTCCCGCCAACTCAGGGCTCCGCTGGAGTATGACGGCGAGATCGGCAACTACAGGATTGCCATCACCGTCACGGCCTAGCGCGCGGGGTCAGGCCTTGCGATAATTGACGCGAAAATCGCTGGCAAAGCCGTCGAGATTTCCCGTTGCGATGCTGTCACGCAGGCCCTGCATCAGTTCCTGATAAAAATGGATGTTATGCTGCGTCATCAACATCGCGCCAAGCATTTCCCCGGCCTTGACGAGATGATGCAGATAAGCGCGACTCCATGTCGCACACACCGGGCAGCCGCATCGGTGATCGAGGGGTTCTTTGTCCTCCGCGAACCGGGCGTTACGAATGTTGAGGGGGCCGTTCCAAGTAAATGCCTGCCCGTTCCGACCCGAGCGCGTGGGCAGAACGCAATCGAACATGTCGATGCCGCGTTCCACCGCGCCGACGATATCGTCGGGCTTACCGACTCCCATCAGATAGCGAGGCTTGTCGTCCGGCAACATCCCCGGCGCGAAATCGAGCGTGGCAAACATCGCCTCCTGCCCTTCCCCAACCGCTAGGCCGCCAACGGCATATCCGTCGAAACCGATTTCAATCAGTTGTTGGGCAGACGCGCGCCGCAGATTTTCATCGAGCGATCCCTGCTGGATGCCGAAGAGTGCCGATCGCTGAGCATGCTCGCCGCCAGAATCAAAGCCATCGCGGGATCGCTTGGCCCAACGCATGGATCGCTCCATGGACTGCGCCGCTTCGTCATGGCTGCATCCATTCTTGGTGCATTCGTCGAACGCCATGACGATATCGCTGTCCAACAGACGCTGGATTTCCATGGATCGTTCGGGCGTCAACATATGCTTTGACCCGTCGATATGGCTTGAAAAGGCGACGCCCTCCTCGCTCATTTTGGTCAGCGCCGACAAGCTCATGACTTGGTAGCCCCCGCTGTCGGTCAGGATGGGCCGATCCCAGCCCATGAAACCATGCAGCCCACTCAGCCGCGCCATGCGTTCCGCACCGGGCCGCAGCATCAGGTGATAGGTATTGCCAAGGATGATGTCAGCGCCAGCGGCGCGAACCTCCGCAGGACGCATTGCCTTGACCGTGGCAGCGGTGCCGACCGGCATGAAAGCGGGTGTGCGAATGTTGCCCCGCTGCATATGGATGGTGCCGGCACGCGCTTTGCCATCCGTCGCGTGAATAGTGAAAGCGAAACGGGGATTGTTCATGAGCGCGCTCTAGGTGCGAAACCGCGCGCATACAAGAATGCCTGCGGTTCAACCGGCCCGACGCATTCCGTCGAACAGCGTCATGGCGTCGATGTCGAAACCGTCGATTCTTCGATACCGACCGATGAAACGCAAACAATCGCGCGATAGGCGCAAGGCCCATGCACTGCCATCGGGATGCCGCAACATCAAAGTGACGAACGAGGACGAAGGCCGATTCTCCATATCGAGGATGTAATTCATAGGGATTAACAAACGGCTAGCGGAGGAGATCGCAGTCGAGCTGAAACGCGGTATCGTTGCAATTGCGTCACAGATATTGTCGCACCCCGCCCAAACCCGAGTCCTTCTTGCAACAGTTGCGATTAAAAATGGTTAAGGCGCTGTCAATATTTGAACGGTCGATTGCATCATGCCTGCGGGCCTGCGCACTTTCGAGTGAACAGAAAACGGGGACGCAAAATGATGGATTCAGGCCGGTTTCAACCGACCCGCGAAGACGTGGACGAACAGATGGACGGGCCCATCGACGATCACCTCAGCCTCGTGCCCGATCCTGAAACCGGTTTTTCGCTCGACGCGGCTTCGCAGCAATCGACGCTTTTCGATCTGGGGCAGATCGACGTGCGGTGGGACGCCGAATTGGCCACGCTTTGGGCCTTCATGACGCCTCATGAGCGCCCAAATTCCAATATGGGCCTGATTCGCGATACCGTAGCTTGGCAGCGGGAGGCCAAACGCCTGTTCGGCGGCCGGGGCGGAATGATGAAGTTCATGGTGCTCGGATCAAGGTTCCCGGGCGTCTTTAATCTTGGGGGCGACCTGGAAATGTTCGCCGACTGTATCCAGCGACGCGACCGCGATACGCTGCTTCGCTACGGCGTTGCGTGTTGCGAGATCGTAGAGCGCATCTGGCATTCGAATGACATGAACATCATCAACATCGGCTTGGCACAAGGCGACGCGTTGGGCGGCGGGTTGGAAGCACTGATGTGCTTCGATGTGATCATCGCCGAAAGGCAAGCGCGGTTCGGCTTGCCCGAAGTACTTTTCGGTCTATTCCCGGGCATGGGAGCCTACTCGATACTGTCGCGTCGAGTGGGCCCCGTGCTTGCTCGCCGCATGATCACCGAGGGCCGCGTCTACAGCGCCCAGGAGATGTTCGACATGGGCATCGTGACAGAGGTGGTCGAACAGGGTGAAGGCGAGGCGGCGACGGCGCGTTGGATCGCGGAACATAGCGCCCATCATGCCGGTCATGTCGGCATTGCGCGGGCAGGACGAAGGGTGAACCCTCTGACGTTGCTCGAGCTTACCGACATTGTAGAAACCTGGACGGATACGGCCCTCGCTCTGTCGGATCGGGACTTGCGGATGATGCGTCGCCTTGCGGCGGCACAGACGCGTCTGCGCAGTTGAACCTCTTCAGCTTCCCCGCCTTAGGCGGGCGGTCGTAAAGGGTTCCGGGCGCTCATTGCCCTCCAGCGGTCCTGCGGCAATCAGTTCCGCGATGCGCTCGCGTGGTACCGGACGGCTGAACAGATAACCCTGGACATTGGTAAAGCCTGCCTCCTTCGCATGGCTCAACTGGTCATGCGTTTCGATTCCCTCCGCCACGGTATCCATCGAGAGGTCACGCGCCAGATTGCCGATGGCGCGGACAATCGCACGGTCTTCGGCGTGGGCACTGACGCCTGCCATGAAGCTCTGATCGATCTTGAGCGTGTCGAAGCGGTAAGAGCGGAGATAGGCGAGCGAGGAGTAGCCCGTTCCGAAATCGTCGAGCGCCAGGCGCAGCCCGATCCGCTGCAACTCTCGCAGAATGGCATTGGTCTGACCGCTGTCGTCCAGGAAAATGGATTCGGTGACTTCAAGCTCCAGACGGCGGGCTGGCAGGCCGCTTTCGAGCAGTGCCGCAATGACGTTGGCGGGCAGATCGCTCGATTTGAGCGACGCAGGCGAGATGTTGATAGCGACGCGCACATCGCTGGGCCATGCGGCTGCAGTAAGGCACGCTTCGCGCAAAACCCATTGGGTAATTCCCTCGATCATACCCATGCTTTCCGCGACGGGGATGAATTCGGATGGTGGAATTGCACCCAACACGGGATGATGCCAGCGGATCAGGGCTTCGCACGCGTCGATATGCCCGTTATCCAGATCGAGGATCGGTTGGAACAACAGCGTGAGTTCATTGCCTTCAAGCGCCCGGCGCAGGCCCGTTTCTATCTCGTGCAGACGATTGAACCGCTCCTTGAGCGACCAGTTGAAACTCGCCGCACGGTTACGCCCGGCATGTTTCGCTTCGTACAGCGCCAGGTCGGCATGTTGGAGCAGCTCATCCATGTCCCGCCCATCCTGCGGCGCGACCGCATAGCCAATCGAGGCGGTGACCTGAAGATGGTTGTCAGGCAGATCGAAACCATAGGCGAAATAGCCGATGATTTCCTGCGCCAGCGCTGCGGCGGTTACCCGATCCATGTCGGGGCAAATGATGACAAACTCGTCACCGCCGAAGCGCGCGATGCGTCCCCGGTCCTGCACGACTTCGTTCAGCCTTTCCGCCACCCCACGCAGCAGTTGATCGCCCACCATGTGGCCAAGCGAATCGTTGATTTCCTTGAACCGGTCGATATCCATCCATAGAATGGTAACGGCGTCGTTGCGCTTTTCGGTGGCATCGAAAATATCGCGCAGCCGCATCTGCATCGCCATGCGGTTTTCCAGCCCGGTCAGGTTATCGAACCGCGCAAGCCGTTCGAACTTTTCCGCCAGCAGTGACTTGTCCCGCCGCCCGACTAGGGCCTGCACCACGATAC
>NZ_QFOA01000034.1 GCF_003248505.1 Sphingobium sp. | reverse complement strand
CGGTCACGAAATAGAGAAGGCCATTGCAGGCCTGCCGTGCCAAGCCTCCGAGCACAGGAAACTGTGCGACATCAGCGAAATGGCGATCCAGAGCCAGGAGACGGCCGCCGCGTTCCAGAAGTTACTGGCGAACAAGGCCATTCAGGCCCAACGGCTCGCGTTCGTCACCAACCGCGCTTTGGCGCGTTTGCAGGCGCGCCGACTCAACGCTCGCCCCGGAATAGCGTTTTTCGGCGACGAGCGGTCTGCCAGGGCCTGGCTGAGCGCCTGATCCTCGGTTTCTATTTCTTGAGGATGTCGAGCGCCAGCACGGTCATCGCCTCGCTAGCCGTTCCGATCACCTGATCGGCTTGCGGTGCCCAAAACGGGCTGTGGAGCGAGGGCAGTTCGGCCTGGCCCGCCTTTGCCGCGGCGAGTTTATCGGCGGGCACGCCACCGACCCAGAAGATGAAGCTGTTGATGCTCTTGTCCGCGCGGTAAAAGCGACCGAAATCTTCGCCGCCCATGACCGCGGTCGTGCGCACCACGCGACCTTCGGGAAAATGGGCCTTGAGGATGCCCGCCATCTGTTCGGCGAATTCGGGCGGGTTGTAGGTGGACGGGGTGAATTCGTCCTTGACGGTCACCACCGGCATTTTGTCGTCCGGCAAGCCCGCGGCAATCGCCTCGCCCCGCGCGATCCGCCGGACGCCCTCGATCAACTTCGTGCGGGTTTCGTCCGAATAGCTGCGAATGGTCAGCAGCAGTTTGGCTTCGTCGGGGATGATATTATGCTTTGCACCGCCCTGAAAACTGCCCACCGTGACGACGGCGGGGTCCTGCGGGTCCTGTTCGCGACTGATGAGCGTTTGGAGGCTGGTGACGATTCGCGCGCCCAGCACGATCGGGTCCTTTGTCGTTTGCGGATAGGCGCCGTGGCCGCCGACCCCCTTCACGACGATGTCCACGCTGTCCACATTGGCAAGGGCATAGCCCGGCGTGTATCCGATCTGCCCGGCGGCAAGGTTCGCCGCATCGTGAAAGGCGATGGCGTGGGTCGGGCGAGGGAAGCGGGTGTAAAGCCCGTCTTCCAGCATATCGCGCGCGCCCTTGCCCACTTCTTCGGCGGGCTGAAGGATCATGACCAGCGTGCCGCTCCAATCCTTGCGCCGCGCGGCCAGCAGCTTGGCCGTTTCGATGAAGGCAGTCATGTGCGTGTCATGCCCGCACGCGTGCATGACGCCCGTTTCCACGCCTTCGGGCGTCTTGGTCCGCACTTTGGACGCGAACGGGAGTCCGGTCTGCTCGACCACCGGCAACGCGTCCATGTCCGCACGGATCAACAGCACCGGGCCGGACCCGTTCTTCATCACCGCGACGACACCGGTGCCGCCTACCTTTTCGGTCACGTCGAATTTCATCGCCCGCAACCGTTTGGCGAGCTTGGCGGCGGTGTTGACTTCCTGAAGGGAGAGTTCGGGATTGGCGTGCAGGTCGCGGTACAGCGTCATCAGCCCGTCCATGTCCTTCGCGATCGCCGTGCCGATCTCGCTCTGCGGCGCAGGTGTTGATTGCGCGGCGGCGGGGGCGGGCGTCTGGGCGGCGGCGATGGTCGAAAGGCTGGCGGCGGCCAGGATGGCCGTGAACGCATGACGCATGTGCGAATGTCTCCTTTATTGGGGAGAACATAGACCCAAAAGCGCGGGGGGAAAGGGGCAAAAGAAAAGGCCCGCTTCCTCTGGGGAAACGGGCCTTCTGCTATGAAAGGGTGAACCCTATCAGAGGTGGAACACCAGGCCCGCCATCGGACGGAAGCTGTCCCAGTCATAGGTGTCGACCTGGAAGCGGACGCGCACGCCGCTGTTGCCGGTCAGACCGCCCAGACCGATTTCCTTGGGTCCGACTTCGACGCCCAGACCGTACATCCAGTCCTTGCGGTCGGGCCAGCCACGCTTGCCGTTGACCCACTGATAGCCAGCCGAAACGTACAGCAGGCCGCTTTCACCGGCGCGCGCGCCGACGCGGCCCTTGACGCCATATTCCCAGTCGATGTCGCTGAAGCCCTTGGTGGCGTTACCTTCAACGCCGACGAACACCGGGCCGAGCGGAACGTTGACGCCTGCGATGCCGCTGATCAGCGCGCCGTTCATGACGGTCTGATTGGCGGTGCGACCGAACTCGCTGCCACGGTCGAAGGTGTGATAACCACCCAGAACGCCGACATAGGGTTCGACGCCGAAAGCGTCGGTGCCGTCGGGTGCGGTTTCCTGCGCGAAAGCAGCCGAAGGCAGCGCGGCGACCATCGCCGCGGCGAGGAGATATTTCTTCATAGATGAAATCCTGCGAGTTGTTGTGCGTTTGCGGTTTGCGTTTGCGCGATATCTAACCCACGGGAAAGTTCCGAAGTTTCCTCCATGACATGAAAATCTCGCCGCGTTGCAAAAAAGCAACGATACCTGTCTGGCAGATGAATGCGCTACTGCGCCGTCCACCCACCGTCGATGCTGAGATTTGCGCCGGTAACCTGCGCCGCTACGTCGCTGCACAGGTAGAGCGCGGTCGCGGCCACCTGCTCGGCGGTGACAAATTCCTTGGTCGGCTGTCCCGCCAGCAACACGTCGTTCATCACCTGCTCGCGGGTCATGCCCCGGGCTTTCATCGTGTCGGGGATCTGGTTTTCGACCAATGGGGTCCAGACATAGCCGGGCGATATGCAGTTGGCGGTTATGCCATGGGTCGCGACTTCCAGCGCCACCGTCTTTGTGAAGCCCGCCAGGCCGTGCTTCGCAGTCACATAGGCCGCCTTGAACGGCGACGCGACGAGCGAGTGGGCAGACGCGGTCTGGATGATCCGCCCCCACTTCTTCTGCTTCATATAGGGAATGGCGAGGCGCGTGGTGTGAAACGCGGCGTTCAGGTTCAGCGCGATGATAAGATCCCACTTGTCGATCGGGAATTCCTCCACCGGCGCGACGTGCTGCATCCCGGCATTGTTGATGAGGATGTCAACGCCGCCGAAGGCATCGGCCGCTTCCTTCATCATCGCCTCGATCTGGTCCACCTTGGTAAGGTCATGACCGGAATAGAGCGCCTTCCCACCCGACAGGCTCTCAAGGCCCGCACGTTCCTTTTCGATCGCGTCGGCATCACCGAAACCGTTGATGACCACATTGGCACCCTCGCCCGCCAACGCCTTGGCATAAGCGAGGCCGATGCCCGAAGTGGAACCGGTGATGAGGGCGGTCTTGCCGGCGAGGGACTTACTCATGCGCTCTTCTCCTTGAGATGATCGGGGGCGTCGAGGTCGAAGGTGGAACTACGCCCGTTGACGATGTTGCGAGCGATCAGGTCGCCCTTGTGCATGACTTCCTCCACCGCTTCGCGACCCTGGCTCCAATGGTCGAGCATGGTCGAGCGGGAGAATTCGAAGTCCTTCGCGCCGCTTTCCCAGTTACGGGTGCGATAGATCAGGTGCACGATGTTGACCGATCCCTCGTCCAGGCACTGGCGCAACGCCTGCGCTTCTGCGCCGTGCTGCATATCGGGAGGGAGCTTGTCGAGCAGCGCCTTGATCGCGCCATGTTCGCGACGCAGGCGCAGATACTGATCGGTCACCTGCCGGGTGCGGCTGCTGTACTGGATGTCCTTCATACGCGAATAGACATCGGTCATCTGCCGGGGCATCGGCCCTTCGGCGGGGAAGAGATCGACCTGAAAGACCAGCATGTCTTCGGTCTGGTGGTTAAGGACATGGGCGAGCGGCGTATTCGACACGATCCCGCCGTCCCAATACCATCGCCCGTCGATCTCGATGGGGGGCAAGCCGGGGGGCAGCGCGCCCGACGCCATGATGTGTCGCGCGTCGATGCGCGTGTTGCCGCCTTGTCCGCGCGTATCCCAATAGGCGAAATTGCCCGACTCCACGTCCACCGCGCCCACCGACAGACGCACCGGCCCATCGTTCAGCAGATCCCAGTCGACGCAGGCGTCCAGTGTCTCCTTCAGCGGCGCGCTGTCGTAGAAGCTGATCGCGCCCGGCGTCCCTTCGGGCATCAGCGTCGCGGGCCACAGGCGCGGGCGAAACATGCCCGGCACGCCGAAGCCGGCCACGATGCTGGCGGCGGTCAGGTGCGCCGCTTCGCGGATATGATCGATTTCGGGGAGGATGACATTGGGCATTCCGCCCGAGACGGTATACCAGAATTTCTTGAGGCGGCTGATGCGGCGATGGGGGGGATTGCCTGCGATGATGGCGGCATTCACCGCACCGATGGAAATGCCCGCGACCCAGCTGACATCGACGCCCAGTTCGTCCAGCCGTTCGTAGACGCCTGACTGGTACGAGCCGAGCGCGCCGCCGCCCTGCAACAAAAGGGCGACCTCACGCGGCAGCGGCAGCGGAGTGCGCGCGCGGCGATGGAGTTTGGGATCGGACGGATAGGGGTCTATGTCTGCCATGTCGCACTGCAATATAGAAAGTGGTTGCGCCATTCCAACTGAACTTATCGTCACAATTGCTTTTGGCGGCGCAACTTTTCGGGCAGACGGACGGTTCCCTCGGCGATCGGATCGCCTGGGGAACGATCGCCGGACAGGGGAGGGCATGATGCGGCTCGACGACGAACAGGAAAGCAGCCATTTCGAAGTGCAGGACGGCCGGGGTGGCGGCCTTGGCGGCGGCGGGCTGGGCGGGGGACTCGGCATGTTGCTCCCCCTCATCGGCAGCCGGTTCGGCTGCGGCGGCATCGTTGTGGTCCTCATCATCATGGTCGTCATGGGGATGAACCCGCTCAGCCTCATGGGCGGCGGCGGTGGCGGCCAGTCGGTGCAGACGGAAAAGCCCCGGCTGGAGGATCTTTCCGCCGTGCAACGTACGTCGCTCAAGGTGCTGGGATCGACCGAGCGGCGCTGGAGCGACATCTTCAAGGCGCATGGACAGCAATATCCGCCCCCCACGCTCGTCTTTTACAGCCAGGACGGGCAATCGGGTTGCGGAGCGGCGATGTCGGCGATGGGGCCGTTCTATTGCCCTGCCGATCAGCGCATTTACCTCGACACCGATTTCTTTCGTGAGATGGAAACGAAATTCAACGCGCCGGGCGACTTTCCCATCGGCTACATCATCGCGCACGAAGTCGGCCACCACATCCAGACCATCACCGGCGAGGCGGACCGCATCCGCAAGGCGCAGCAGCGAGCGAGCGAGGCGGAAGGCAACGCGCTTCAGGTCAAGATGGAATTGCAGGCCGACTGCTATGCCGGTGTCTGGGCGGCGCGCGACACCAATCTCATGGAGCCGGGCGACCTGGAGGAAGGGATGCGGGCGGCGCAGGCCATCGGCGACGATACGCTTCAGAAAGCCGCCGGGCGGCGACCCGTGCCCGAAAGCTTCACACATGGCACCGGCGCGCAGCGCATGGAGTGGCTGCGCAAGGGGCTATCTACTGGCGATCCGGCCCAGTGCGATACATTCGGCGGCGCGATCTAAGGTTTAGCGGCTGGCATTGTGCAAGTCGTCTGGCGCATCCTGTGCGTTGGTCGCGCCCAGCGGCATCATCGGCTCTCCCGCCCCGGGCAACGGTTGGCCGAAGGCGGGGGCCGGGCCCGTCGCTGGCATCGGCGCTGGGGTAGGCTCCGGCGAAGGCGCGGACGGGGGCGAATAGCTCCGAACCGGTGGCAGGGCGGTGGCGGGCAGGGGAGCCGCCGCAGCAGCATGCCGCCTGCTGGACATCGAATCAGCGATGATCGCCAGCAACGGGGCGAGCAACAAAGTGACGACTGCGAAAATACGATAGTTCATGCCGACCATCCGCTAAGAAGGACGGCGCATTCTATCGCGAAACCGTTAATGCGATGCTGACGGCCTAGTGCCGGTCGAGCTTGGCGAGCAGGGCCATCATGTCGGCGGGCAATGAGTCGCGCGCTGGCGAAAAGGTCGATTGCAGCGCGTTTCCGACGCCCTCATAGGGCTCGGGAACGCGGACGGTGACGAGATGGCGTGCCGTGTCTCGCTCCGCTGCCGATCGGCCGATGGATTTGCCCTGTAGGTTCATGCCATCAGAACGGCCATATTGCACAAAAGTTTCTGGCAATCGTCGATTGTGGGGACAATAGCACCGACCCGGATAAAAAAAGGCTGGAGAGTCAAGGTGACCCAATGGGCACAAACGGAAGACAGGATCAGAGCGCATTCGCCTTTTCTGGCGCGAGCGCTGGACCGCTTCCCCACGGTGACGCAGGCGCTTCGTGCCGAGGATTTCGAAGGCGCGCTTGCAGCGGCGCGCAACGTCGCGACACCCGACGACGCGGTCGCCCGATCGCTGAGGCGGCGGCGCGGTGCGCTGGCGCTCGCAGTCGCGGGCGCGGATCTCGCCGGGGCATGGGATGTCGACAGGGTCACGCAAACGCTGTCCGATTTCGCCGATCGGGCGCTGGAGGAAGCGCTGTCCGCCGCCTTGCACGAACGCTATCCCGACGCCGACCGCCGGGGCTTCGTCGTCCTCGCGCTAGGCAAGCATGGCAGCCGCGAACTCAACTATTCGTCCGACATCGATCCGATCCTGCTCTACGATCCTCGCACGATGCCCCATGGCGAGCGGGAGGATGTCGCGGACGCCGCCGTGCGCATCGGTCGCCGCATAAGCGAACTGCTCACCGCTCGCGACGGCGACGGTTATGTCTTCCGCGTCGACCTGCGGCTGCGCCCTTCGCCCGAAGCCACGCCCATCGCGCTGCCGGTGGACGCGGCCATCGGCTATTATGAATCGACCGCGCTCGGATGGGAGCAGGCAGCCTTCATCCGTGCCCGTCCAGCAGCGGGGGACAAGGGGCTGGGCGAGGATTTCCTGCGCCAGATCCGTCCTTTCGTTTGGCGACGCAGCCTCGATTTCGGAGCGATCGACGCCATCGTCGATATCAGCCGCCGCATCCGCGACCATTATGCGCAGGGGCAGGCCTTCGGGCCGGGTTACGATCTCAAACGCGGCCGCGGCGGCATTCGCGAAGTCGAATTTTTCGCGCAGGTGCATCAGTTGATCCACGGCGGGCGCGATCCCTCGCTCCGGTCCGGCAACACGCGCGAAGCGCTGCGCGCTTTGGCGGCGGCGGGCGTGATCGAGCGCGACGTCGCTGACCGGCTGGACGCAGCCTATGTCCTCTTCCGCACCGTCGAGCACCGGCTCCAGATGGTCGAGGACCGGCAGACCCACGAACTTCCGAAATCGCCCGACGCACTCGACGATGTCGCGCGGCTGCACGGCCTCGCCGATGGCGCGGCGCTGATCGAGACGCTGCGCCCTCATGTCGAATGGGTGGGTCGCAACTATGATCGCCTGACCCCGGACAGGGAGGACGCCTCGCTCTCGCGCGATGAGGAGCGGCTGAAGGCGCAGCTGGCGGACATGGGGTTCGTCGACGCCGACACGCCGCTCGCCCGGATTGCGCGCTGGCGCGGCGGCACGGTCCGTGCGCTACGCAGCGCACCCTCGCGTGAGGCACTGGAGGCGCTGCTGCCGGGCCTCATGCGCGCGCTCGCCACCGCGCCCGATCCATCGCGCGCGCTCAACCGGCTGGACGACATGATCGCTCGCCTGCCGAGCGCGATCAACTTCTTCAAGCTCCTCGCCGCGCGCCCCGCGCTGGTCGGGTTGCTGGCCGAGATATTGAGTCACGCGCCGACGCTCGCCGATGCGTTGGGACGCCGGGCCGAGCTGCTCGACGGCTTGATCGACGCCTCTGCCTTCGACCCTGCGCCGCTCGTGGAGCCATTGACCGCGCAGTTCGCCGCGCTGGAACCGGGTGAGGATTATCAGGCGCTGCTCGACCGCGTGCGTCAGCGTGTCAACGACCGCCGCTTCGCCATCGGTGCGCAGATCATCCGTGGCGGCGACCCGCTGGAAGCGGGCAGGGGCTATGGCCGCGTCGCAGAAGCCGCCATCCGCGCCCTGGCAGGCGGCACGGTGGCGGAATTCGAAAGCGTTCATGGAAAGGTTCCGGGCGGCGAACTGCTGATCCTCGCACTGGGCCGCATGGGCGGCGGCGTTCTCACTCACGCCTCGGACCTCGACCTCGTCTACCTCTTCACCGGCGACTTCGCGACGGAGAGCGACGGGGAAAAGCCGCTGGGCGCGACGCAATATTTCAACCGCCTGGCGCAGCGTATCACCAACGCCCTGTCGGTGCAGACCGCCTCTGGCCGCCTCTACGAAGTCGATACCCGGCTGCGACCGTCCGGCGCGCAGGGGCTGCTGGCCGTCAGCCTCGACAGCTTCGCCCGCTACCAGCGGGAGGAAGCGTGGACGTGGGAGCATCTGGCACTCACCCGCGCGCGTGCCGTGTTCGGATCGGCGGAAGCGCGCGCCGCGCTCGACGCCGTGCTTGCCGAAACGCTGCGGCATCCGCGCGATCTCGACAGTCTGGCGCGCGAAGCGGTCAAGATGCGCGGCGACATAGCGCGGCATAAGCCGCCCGCCGGTGATTTCGACGTCAAACTGGTGCCGGGCGGACTGGTCGATCTGGAATTCCTCATCCATGTGAGCCAGTTCCGCCATCGCATGGCGTTCGACCCCGACCTGTCGGTGGCGCTCGCCGATCTCGTCGCGGCGGGACATCTGCCCTCGAGCCTTGTGGCGGCGCACGATCTCATCACCCGCTTTCTCATCGTTTCCCGCCTCGTCTCACCGGCGTCGACGGAACCGCAGGAGGCGACGCGTCCGCTGGTCGCACGGGCGTGCGGCGCTGACTCTTGGGACAGTCTGCTTGAAAGCTATGCCAAGGCGCGGCAATGCGTATCGGCAAGCTGGGGCGCGCTCGCCGCCCCCTATCAGGAGGTTCGAGATGCTGGACAAGGGTGATGCCATTCCCGCCGTGACGCTGAAGGACGCCGACGGTGTCGACTTCACGCTCGATGCCTATCGCGGCAAGCCTGTGGTGGTGTATTTCTATCCCAAGGCCGATACCCCCGGCTGCACCAACGAAGCGAAGGATTTCACCGCGCTCGCCGACGAATATGCGCAGGCGGGCGTGCCCGTGATCGCCATATCGAAGGACAAGCCGGGCAAGCTCGCGAAATTCGCGGAAAAATACGGTCTTTCCGTCATCCTCGCTTCCGACGAGGAAAGCGGCGCTGCGTGCGAGGCTTTCGGCACCTGGGTCGAAAAGTCGCTCTATGGCCGCAAATATATGGGGATAGAGCGCGCCACATTCCTGTTCGACGCGAACGGCCATGTCGCCCGCGTCTGGCCCAAGGTCAAGGTAAAGGGCCATGCGCAGGAAGTTCTGGAGGCCGCGCAGGCAATTTGACCCTTCCCGGTTGCATCGACAGCGTGGGTGCGGCCTGCGCTCATATATTGCTGACACCCGATCCGGCGTCCAAGCTGATGGCCGCGCGGGCGGCGGCGCGAGCCTGGCGGCTTGGGCGATTGGCGCATCGTTTCGATACGACCATGCCCGACCGCCCCGCGCGCCCCGCCGCGCCCGAACTGCTGCCGCCCAACCGGATGCCGAGGCGCGGCAGGATCGGGTCGGAACGCGCACGGGCCGCCATGCTCCACGCGCTCGCCCATATTGAATTCGTCGCCATCGACCTGGCGTTCGACCTCGTCGGTCGTTTCGGCGCGCAGTTCCCCGCCGCCTTCACCGACGACTGGATGCGGGTCGGCGCGGACGAGGCGATGCATTTCGCCCTGCTCGACCGCAGGCTGCGTCAATTGGGAAGTCATTACGGCGCGCTCCCTGCCCATGACGGGTTGTGGCAAGCGGCGGAGGAGACGGCGCACGACGCGCTCGCCCGCCTTGCCATCGTACCCATGGTTCTGGAGGCGCGCGCGCTCGACATCACGCCTGCCACGGTGGAACGGTTCGAAAGTGCAGGGGACCCTGTGTCCGCCCGGATACTCGGTCGCATCATGACAGACGAGATTCGGCATGTCGCGGCAGGGACCGGATGGTTCGGCTGGGCGACGAACGGATGGGGGCTGAACGCCGCCAGTCATTACCAAATCCTTGTGAAAAGGCATTTTCGCGGCGGCCTTAAGCCGCCGTTCAACGACTCGGCGCGCAGGCAGGCCGGTTTGACCGAAGATTTTTACGCCGCGCTTGCAAGCTGAGCCGGGATTTGCAGTCTGCGCTCAGCGGGGGCGATCCAGTCGCCAAATTCGGAAACACGGGAAGCGCCGAGGGGCCACAACCTCCGGTGACATAAGTCGGGGTCTGCATGTCGGTTCTTCATTCGAATAATGTACGTGGGTCGCTTCGGTTCCGATCTGCCAATATGGTTATCAAGGCTGTAACCGGTCTGGGCATCGTCGGAACGCTTTGTGCGATGGCCCCGGCCCAGGCCTCGGAAAGCGACGATCCCTACGGCGACGCATCCGAAATCAACATGAGCGCCCTCGGTCCGGCCGATGTCGGCTTTTCCAATCTCTTCGCCAGCCTCCAGCGTATGGACGGCAATGTCAAAACCGCCGCCTACATCCCCTCGGGCCGCCCGGTAGACAAGCTTTCGCTCACCTCCAACTTCGGCGTTCGGACAGACCCGTTCAACGGGCATGCGCGGATGCATAAGGGCGTCGACATTCCGGGTCCGGTCGGTACGCCGATCCACGCCACTGCCGACGGAATCGTCAGTCGCTCGGGCTGGGCCAGCGGCTACGGCAACCTCGTCCAGATCTCGCACGGCAGCGGCATGGAAACGCGCTATGGCCACATGTCCAAGCTGCTGGTCGCCGAAAACAGCTATGTGAAGCGCGGCCAGATCATCGGCCTCATGGGTTCGACCGGTCGTTCGACCGGCAGTCATCTTCATTACGAAGTCCGTCTTGACGGCGCTGCGATCAACCCCATCCCCTTCGTCACCGGCTCCGACTATCTGATGGCCGTGAACACCAAGCCTCCGGTCGCCATGGGCGGCCCTACAAAGGCGGAAGAAAAGGCGATCGACTGATCGATCCTTTTTCCGAGAGTTTCGCAAAGGCCCGGCAGCAACGCTTGCCGGGCCTTTTGCTTATCCCTATCTGGTGTCCATCATGGCCGACATCGATCTGACCCCCTCAGCCGCCGCGCGCGTCGCGGCGATTGCCTCCAAGCAGGGCAAGCCCGCGATCCTTCGACTTTCGGTGGAGGGGGGCGGCTGTTCGGGCTTCCAGTATCGCTTCGGCCTGGCCGAGGCCGTTGAGCCGGCTGACCTCAGTGTTGAGCGTGACGGCGTGACGCTGGTGGTGGACGATGTCAGCATCGACCTGGTGCGCGGCGCGGCGGTCGATTTCGTGTCGGACCTCGGCGGACAGGCGTTCAAGGTCACCAACCCCAACGCCACCGCCGGATGCGGTTGCGGCACCAGCTTTTCGGTGTGAACCGATAACCGATGCGCATCGCCACCTTCAACATCAACGGTATCAAGGCACGCTTGCCGCGCCTGTTGGAATGGCTCGATGAAACGCGTCCCGATGTCGCTTGCCTTCAGGAAATCAAGACCAGCGACGACACCTTTCCGGCGAAGGATATCGAAGCGGCGGGCTATGGTGCGATCTGGCACGGGCAAAAGGGTTTCAACGGCGTCGCCATCCTCGCGCGCGGGGAAACGCCGGTGGAAGTCCGGCGCGGGCTGGAGGGGGAGGCGGAGGACGAACATAGCCGCTATCTCGAAGCGGACGTGAAGGGGGTTCGCATCGCGTCGATCTACCTTCCCAACGGCAATCCGCAGCCCGGTCCCAAATTCGACTATAAGCTGCGCTGGATGAAGCGATTGCGCACACGTGCCGCCGAAATCTGGGCGGAAGAAGTGCCTGCGGTGCTGGCGGGCGACTATAATGTCATCCCGCGAGACGTGGACACCTATTCGGTGAAGGCGATGGCCGACGATGCGCTGATGCAGCCGGAAAGCCGCGCTGCCTATCGTCGTCTGCTGGGCGATGGCTGGACCGACGCTATTCTGTCGCGCCATCCTGCCGGTGGCGTGTGGACCTTCTGGGATTATCAAATGAACGCCTGGCCGCGTGACGCGGGGTTTCGCATCGATCATCTGTTGCTCAGCCCCGCCGCTGCCGACCGCCTGATCGACGCGCAGGTAGACAAGGAGTTTCGCGGCAGGGAAAAGGCGAGCGATCACGCTCCCACCTGGGTGGAACTGAGCGAGGCTTGACGGTTATTCGCGCCCGGCGCGGATCGCGGCTCCGCCGGCGAAGGGCGTGATCGCGACCAACAGCAACGATGCCGCGCCCAGAAACTTGAGCGCCGCGCCGCTGCCGTCGCCCAGCGACCCCGCCCCGAAGATCAGCAGCGGCACTGCCAGCGGCAACGCCAGCAACCCGGCGAGCGCTCCGCTCGATCGCAGCCCCGCCGTCAGCGTCGCGACCAACAGCCCCAGCGCCGCCAGTGCGGGCGTGCCCAGCAGCAGCCCGGTCTCCAGCTTGAGAATCGTCGCACCGTCCAGCTTCAGCAGCGCGGCGGCAGGCAAAGTCGCCAGCATCAGCGGCGGCCCGAAGCTCAGCCAGTGCGCGATCAGCCTTGCCGCCACCAGCATCTCTTCCCCGATCCCGCGCAGAGCGATCTGGTCGAGGATGCCCGCATCGCGGTCCGGGGCGATCAGCCGGTCGACCGGCAGCAGGCACGCGAGCAACGCAGCGATCCAGATCATGCCGCCGCCCGTCCGGGCGAGCACGGCGGCATCCGGGCCGACCGCAAAGGGGTAGAGGCTGGCGACGAGCAGAAGGAACGCGACGGGCAGCCACAGCCCCGCCGACGCCCACGCCTGCCGCAGGTCGCGCGCGATGAGGCGGCAAAGCAAATTCATCCCGCAACCTGCGGGACATAGTCGCTGAGTTCGATCGTCATGGCGGCGGGGAGGGGGAGCGGCTGATGCGACGCGGCAAGCAGGATGCCGCCCCGTTCCAGATGCGCCCCAATCGCGTCCCCCAGCCGACTGAGCGACCCGTCGTCCAGTCCGTTTCCCGGCTCGTCCAGCAACCAGATGGGCGCGCCGCTCGCAATGACGCGCGCCAGCATCGCGCGCTTGCGTTGCCCGGTGGACAGCATCCGCACCGGAACTTGCCTTAAGGGGGAAAGCGCCATGGCGTCGAGCGCGGCGCCTACCGATTCGGGCGGTGCGCCGTCCAGCCCCGCCCAGAAGCCCAGCGCGCGTTCCAGCGATGCGTCCTGGTCCAGAGCCAGCCGCTCGTCGCTCATCGCCATGGCCCCCTCGCATTCCACCGACCCGGCATAGGGGCGCAGCAATCCCGCGCACAGGCGCAGCAGGCTGGACTTGCCGATGCCGTTGGGTCCGGTCAGCAGCGCAGCGCCGCCCGGCCCTATGTCCAGCGAAACGCCCCGGAACAGCAGCCGCTCGCCGCGCAGGCAGGCAACGTCGCGCAGGCGCAGGGCCGCGCCGCTCATGGCGCGACCATATCCTCCAACACATGCATGTCGATGTCCGACAGGCCGAAATGATGGCCGATCTCATGCACGACGACATGGGTGATGAGCGCATCGAGCGGCACGCCCGTTTCCACCCATTCGTCCAGCAGCGGGCGACGATAGAGATGCACTGTAGGTGGAGCGTCCCCGGTCTGCGCTTCCTGCCCGACCGGACGACCGGTATACAGGCCGGTGAGGCCGAACGGATCGTCGATCTCCATGTCCTTCAACACATCCTCATCCGCGAATTCCTCGACGAACAGGACGACATGGGCCAGATGCTCGCTGAAGGGCGCAGGCAGGCGGGACAGCGCCTCCAGCGCCAGCGTCTCGATCTGTTGCGGCGTGGGCGGGAGAAGGGGCGGTTGACCGTGGGATGCCATGGCTGGCACATAAGCCAAACAATACAGCCGGGATAGGGTCGAATGATCGAGAAGTTGAGTGACGAGGCACGGGCGCTGGCGCTGGCGGACCTGCCGCAATGGACGGCGGTGTCGGACCCGGACGGCATGACGCGCCGCTTCACCTTCGTCGATTTCGCCGCCGCCTTCGGCTTCATGACACGCGTGGCCATCATGGCGGAAAAGGCGGACCATCATCCCGAATGGTCGAACGTCTATAATCGCGTGGACATCGTGCTCACCACCCATGACGCGGGCGGACTGTCGCAGCGGGACGTGGACTTGGCGAAGGCGATCGACGCCATCGCTTGATGCGTCAGTAGGTCGCCGGTGCCTCGATCCGGTCCTCGTAGCTCCTGAGCGCCGCCGTCACCGCCGGGTCGGCGGCATAGCGTCGCCGCAACATGGCGAGTCTGGCGTCGGTGCCGGTGCACAGTTCGGCGACATTTTCCGCAATATAGGCGCGGCGTTCGGCGTCATGGGGCTGCTCGCCCCGGAAATGATCGCATCCGTCGCGGTCCACCATGAATGTGGTGACTTCGCGCGGGAAGGGTTCGACCGACCCGTCGTCGTCCGATGGCGGCAAGTCGAGCGGATTGCGTGGCGCGGGCTGGGCGCGCACCGTCACTTTGGGCGCGGGGCGGCGCTGCGGAGCGGGTTGGGGCAGCACCTGGGATGACGCTTGAGCCACCGCGACGGGGGGCCGTGGGGATGCGCCGTTGGCTTGCGCAGCGGGTTCGGACGCGTCGCTACAGCCGACCGTCGCCAGCATCAGCATCACCGGAACCAGCACCTTACGCCCGCTCACCCGATTTCCTCCCGCAAGCTGGCGATGAGGTCGCCCACATGGGACAACCGCGACTCTTCCTCGTCCAGGATCGCCAGAAACGCGGCTCGCCTATAGTCGGCCAGTTGCCCGGCGGAAAGACGGGTTGCCACAGGTGTCGCACTATTCACGATGTCCAGCAGCCGTTCGACGCCGTGAAGGCGGCCCCACAGATAGTCGTTTTCGCGATAGGCCCTGCTAAAGAACGCACCGAAATTATTGAATTCTATGCCTTTCAACGTCGCACTCGCGCCGCCTGTTCGAATGGCGGAGCAATCCTCCGGCGAAATCCGGTCGACCTTGACCGGATCATATTCGTCGAGAGTGTCACCCTGGTGCAACGGTAGCGTGGCGATATCGGTGAAGGGGAAGCCGAGATAGGCGAGCAGCATCGTGCGCCGCCCGGCCTTGGGCAGCGCGGCGAAGGCGTCGGCCAGCAGCCGGTCGGCCTCATCGTCCCGCGTCTTCAGCCCGCGTGCTTTTTCGACGGCATCCAGTGCCGCGCCCGCGTCCGTCGGCACGGCCTTCGCCGCCGCCACGACCGCCTCGCCGTGGAAATCGGCATCCTCGCATTCGGCGTAGAGAGCCAGCGCGCCATAGATGGCGTCATGCATTCCCTGCACCGCCGGATCGTCAGTCTCCGTATCCAGCTCCAGCGTTTCGGCCAGCCGCCGGGCCAAATGGCGCAGGCGGCGGATGCGGAAGGCAAGATCGTGGGCGCGAAAGAAATCCACCGGGCCGCTCGCCGATCCATTGTCCTCGCCCAGTTGATCGGCACCGCGCGCACGGACCAGCGACCACACCGCCCGCCGATAGACTTCGCGCATCATCGCGCTGTCCTCGCCGGACAGCCGAAACAGAAGGTCGCTCAGCGATTCGACGATGCCCGACAATTTGAGATGACCATAGGCCGGATAGGCAAAGCCCGCCGCGCTGGCCGCCCGCTGCTGTGCCTTGGCCCGCCAGTGGGACAGACGCGCGGGGGTGGGCCGGTCGAGGAAAAGCATCCGTCCGACCGCCCCCTCGACC
The DNA here is from genome assembly GCF_003248505.1 of Sphingobium sp. Taxonomy (GTDB): domain Bacteria; phylum Pseudomonadota; class Alphaproteobacteria; order Sphingomonadales; family Sphingomonadaceae; genus Sphingobium. The sequence continues at coordinate 18,396 of NZ_QFOA01000034.1, read as the reverse complement.
TCGGCATCGATGCCCGGACGCAGGGCGTCGAGGATGCGGCGCATCCTTCGGATCCGCGCCGAATGGCCATCGATCGCCTCCAGATTGTCGCGGATGGGCTGCTCGCGCGGAATGTCTGAGAGCGCGCCGAAGATGGTGCGAAAAAATCCGGGGAGCGGCGCGGCGTCGCCCTGTGGCGCATCCTCCTGCTCGCCCTCGCGGTTGAGGCGGATCGAGCGGTGGCCGGGCTTGGGATCGATATAGACGAAGCGGCGGTCCACTTCCCGCCGCGAGGGCCGATTGCGCAGCGCGCCGATGGCCTGGGCAAAAGGCGCGTTGGCCAGAACCGAACCGTCGATCAGCACCGCGTCCTCCGCCGTGCCGCGCGCCGCGTGGCGTGGCAGGGCACGGGCCAGAAAGGCGTCGCGTGTGGCCCAGTTGCGATGGCGGCGCTTGAGCACCCGGTCCATCTCCCGCACGGTGAAGGGCGGGAAGGCCCCCGGAAAACTCGCCGTCGCGCGCGCGGCGAAGGACAGTTCGACGGGATCGGCAAAGGCGCGCGCATGGCGCCCCCGCGCGCGGAAGCCGATGGACAGACGATGCTCGGTTTCAATGACTTGCGGCGGGCTGTTGAGGTTCAGGCTTTGCGGATGCCCCTCGAAATCGGTGACCGTCACGAACAGGTCGAGCGGATGGCCTTCGGGCAGCAGCGTGGGGCCCGGTTCGCTCGCAGCCATGGCGTCGAATGCGTCGATCAGCATATCGGTGAACACGTCCCCGCCAAAGGGCGGCTCGAACCAGCGCGACCGGATGAAGCGGGACAGCTTCATCCGCACTTCCTCGCGTGTGTCGGGCGCGACCGTCCGTTCGACCGCGTCGCCGGGTCGCCGCGCCGCCATCCACACCAGCGGCGTCGCCCAGAATTTGGTGAGCGCACGCGCGGGCCGCGCATCGGGATCGAGCAGCCGGTCGACATCGGCATTGTCCAGCCACAGGTCGGTCAACGGCTCCAGCGACTGCCCCGTTTCGATTGCCTGCGCCAGGAATATGCCGTTGATGCCGCCCGCGCTCGCGCCGGCGATGATGTCGGGCATGATGCGCAGTCGGATGCCGCTCGCCTGCTCGATCGCCTCCAGTATGCGGCGATAGACCGCTTCGCTGCCGGTGCCGGGCGGCGCGTGGTCGTGGAACGCCCGGCTCGCCCGTGCCAGCCGCCACACCTCCTTGGTGATGCCATGCATGTAAACCGCCAGGCTGATCCCGCCGTAGCAGACCAGCGCCAGCCGCAATTCCCTCTCCTTCATGGGTGGAACGTCGCAGAGGGCACGCGACTTGTCGAGCGTTCGTTACCCAAGCGAAAGGTCCGCCCAGATCGGCAGATGGTCGGATGCTTTGCGCGCCGCCGCGCTTTCGTGGACCCCGCAGCCCTTGAGCGTCACCCGCTCGCAATGCATGATGCGGTCGAGCCGCGCGACGGGGCGGCGCGCATGAAAGCTGCGCCCGCACGGCGCAAAGCTGTAATGGCGCGCAAAATCGGCGAGGCAGCCGCGATCCGCGCTCCACTCGTTCAGGTCGCCCATCAGCACCGTGGGCATCGCCTCCCGCTGGCTGGCGGCGTGAATGACGGCGGCGGCCTGCTTGCGCCGCCACAGTCCCGACAGGTCGAGATGCATGCCGAACACGCGCAACGCCGCGCCCTTTACCGCTACTTCCGCCATGGTGGCGCCACGTGGTTCCAGATACGGCAGGTGCAGCACGTCGTGCGCACCGATCTCCGCATCCTTGCGGACCAGCAATGCATTGCCGTGCCAGCCCATCGAATCGACCTGAACGTTGAGCGGGACAGGCTTGTAGTTGCTGATTTTTTCGAGCAGTTGCGGAGGAATGGCAGCGGACCGGACGCCGAAACGGCGGTCCGCTTCCTGAAGCGCGACGATGTCGGCGTCGACTTCGTTCAGCACCTCGATCACCCGTTCGGGGACGCGTCGCCGGTCCGTTCCTATGGCCTTGCGGATATTATAGCTCGCGACGCGGATCATTTTCATGTCCGATCAATGCGTCAGCCACCCCGATGTTTCCAGAGTGCGAAGCGATGTTCTTGCAATGTTCGCGCAGGATCGGCATAGCGGAGCCATGGCAAAGGCAAAGCGCAAGTTCGTCTGTCAGCAATGCGGCACCGTCACCAACCGGTGGCAGGGCCAGTGCGACGATTGCGGCGAATGGAACAGCATCGTCGAGGAGGTCGCCGAAACCGTATTCTCCGCACGCCACGACCTTCAAGGGGGCGGGCGCGCGATCGCTCTGGTGGGGCTAGACAGCCAGGTCGAACTGCCGCCGCGCACCTCCACCGGCATCGCCGAGTTCGACCGCGCGCTGGGCGGCGGGATCGTCAGCGGCTCCGCGACTCTCATCGGTGGCGATCCGGGCATCGGCAAATCGACCCTGCTGCTTCAGGCGGCGGCGCGAATCGCCGCGCGCGGGCTGTCCGTCGCCTATATCAGCGGGGAGGAAGCCGCCGATCAGGTTCGCCTGCGCGCGCAGCGCCTCGGCCTTGGCAACGCGCCGGTGCAACTTGCCAGTGCCACCTCCGTCCGCGACATTCTGACGACGCTGGGGGAGGGCGCGCCGCCCGCCCTGTTGGTGATCGATTCGATCCAGACGATGCACAGCGACCTCATCGAAGGTGCGCCGGGGACCGTCAGCCAGGTGCGCGCCTCCGCGCAGGAATTAATCAAATTCGCCAAGCAGCGCGGCACGGCGCTCATCATGGTCGGCCATGTGACCAAGGACGGCAGCATCGCGGGCCCCCGTGTGCTGGAACATATGGTCGACACGGTGCTGGCGTTCGAAGGAGAGCGCAGCCACCAATACCGCATCCTGCGCGCGATCAAGAACCGGTTCGGCGGCACCGATGAAATCGGCGTATTCGCCATGGTGGCCGAAGGGCTGGAGGAAGTTGCCAACCCTTCCGCCCTGTTCCTCACCCATCGTGACGAAACGGTGACCGGGGCGACCGTCTTCCCGGCGCTGGAGGGGACGCGGCCCGTGCTCGTCGAAATCCAGGCGCTGGTCGTGCGGCTGTCCAGCGGCGCGACGCCCCGCCGCGCGGTGGTGGGCTGGGACAGCGGGCGGCTCGCGATGGTGCTGGCGGTGCTGGAGGCGCGCTGCGGGCTCAGCTTTTCGACCGCCGAAGTCTATCTGAACGTTGCGGGCGGCTATCGCCTCAACGATCCCGCCGCCGATCTTGCCGTTGCCGCAGCGCTCATCTCCGCTCTGTCGGAACGCCCTGTGCCTGCCGATATCGTGCTGTTCGGCGAAGTCGCGCTGTCGAGCGAGATCCGCCCTGTCGCCCATGCGCCGCTGCGGTTGCGCGAAGCGGCCAAGCTGGGCTTCAACCGGGCCTTCATCCCCGCTTCGGCGGTCGACGGGGTGCGGGGTATCGGGGTCAGCGGATTTCGCACCCTTGCCCAACTGGTTGACCAGATGCTGGGTAGGGGATAGCGACGCGGGCGATGAACGCCATCGACATCCTCGTCCTCGTCGCCATCGGCGGTTGCGCGATACTCGGCCTGATGCGCGGGTTCGTGCTCGAAACCCTTTCGCTCATCGCCTGGGTGCTGGCCATCTTTGCGATCCGCCTCTTCCATTCGTCCGCCGCTGAACTGCTGACCCCGTTCGTCGGATCGACCAGCGGGGCGGCGGTGCTGGCGCTGGTCCTCGTCTTCGGCGTCACCTTCGGCATCGGCAAGCTCATCGCCCACGCCATCGGTCGCCGCACGCGCCAGTCGGTGCTGGGGCCGGTCGATCGCGTGCTGGGCGCTGGCTTCGGCGCGGTGAAGGGCCTGATCGGCGCGACGCTGGTGTTCCTGGCCTTCAGCCTCGTCTACGACACTTTCTACGGCAGCGCGGCGCGCCGGCCCGACTGGCTGAGCGACGCGCGCACCTACCCACTGCTCAACGCCAGCGGCCAGGCGATCAGCGAATTCCTGGCCGAGCAGCGCGCGAAAAAGCCTGCGCCGACCGAAAACTGAGGGCTCGCCCGAGGCGACGAACGTCCCGTGCCGCTGCGTAAGGGGCATTTCTCAAACCGCTTCCGGAAGGCATGCCGCCGCACCGAAAGCATGGTCGCCGCGAAGCGCAGCCGGGCGATCCGGCTCATCGCTCGGGCGACGCGACGGCAAAAGTCCCGCCCTTCCTCGTTACAGCCAACCCTTGTCCCGATAGGCCGCAGCCGTCGCCTTAAGGCCCTCAGCGGTCGGCACCTGCGGCACCCACAAATGCTTGGGCGGCTGCTGGCGCTGACCAACCACCCAGTCGGGATGGCAGAAATAACTGACCCGGTCGGGCGTCAGCTTCGCATGCCTGCCGCGCACCATCCGGTCCGCCCGTGCGGCGGCGGACAGCAGCCATTGCGGCGTCGCCACCGCCTTGACCTCACGCCCCACGGCTCGCCCGATCGCGGTGCCGAAATCCTTATGGTCCCATCCGCCCGCCACGCCGTCGTCCACCTCATAGGTGCGCGTCAGGCTCGCTTCGGTCTCCCGCGCCAAAGCCAGCAGCAGGCGGGCCAGATCGCCGACATGGATGACCGACAGCCGCCCGCCCGGTGGCAGCATCATGATCCCCCGCCTGGCCATGCGGAACAGCTCCAGCATTTCGCGGTCGTTGGGACCGTAGATGGCGGGGGGGCGCACGATGCTCCAGTCCAGCCCGCTCGCTTTCACATATTTTTCGGCCAGGTCCTTGGACCAGCCATAATCGGACAGTCCGGGCTCCCGCGCCGCGAGCGAGGATATGTGCACCAGCCGCCGAATGCCCCGTCGCCGCATGGCGTCGATCACGGCGACGGTGCCGCGTGCATTCCCCGCCTCGAAACCTTCGCGGTCGGGCGCGTTGACGACGCCCGCGACGTGGATCACGGCATCGGCGTCGCGCACCAGCGTGTCGAGCGCGGCGGCATCCTCCAGCGATCCCGGCACCCATTTGAGCCGCGCGCGCGGCGGCTGCGCCTTGCGGGTCAGAGCACTGACGCGCAGCCCTTCGGCAAGTGCCTGTTCCAACAGTTCGGTCCCGACGAAACCCGTCGCGCCTGTCATCGCAATGCGGAAACCCATGGGGTCAGACCATCGCCATATGGTCGCGATGGACGAGGACCGACCGGGGCATTTCGCCCAGCAGCGCGGCGATTTCCTCGCTGCGGCGGCCCGCGATCTTGGCGGCCGCCGCACTGTCATATTCGATCAGGCCACGGGCGATCACTCGCCCGTCCAACGCCACGATGTCGACCACGTCGCCGCGTTCGAACAGGCCGTCGACGCGCGCCACTCCGGCGGGCAGCAGGCTGTTGCCGCGCCCCAGCGCGGCTTCGGCGCCAGCATCCACCACCACGCGCCCCAGCGTCGTCAGCCGCCCGGCAAGCCACCCTTTGCGCGCGCCCTTGCCCCGCGCCGCAAGGAAGATCGATCCCCTGCCGCCCTCGGCCCAGTGCGACAGCGGCGCGTCGACCTTGCCCGACAGGATCGCCAGATGCGCGCCAGCGCCGGTGGCGATCTTGGCTGCCTGAATCTTGGACACCATGCCGCCCGATCCCATGCCCGACGCCGATCCCCCGTCCGCCATGGCCATGATGGATTCGTCTATGGTCTCTATCGTCTCGATCAGCATCGCGCTCGCATCGGCGTGCGGATTGGCGGTGTAAAGCCCGTCGACGTCCGAAAGCAGCGCAACCGCGTCGGCCCGTGCTGCCTGTCCGATACGCGCCGCCAGCCTGTCATTGTCGCCGAACCGGATTTCCGCCGTCGCCACGCTGTCATTCTCGTTCACGACCGGCACGACGCCCAGCGCCAGCAGCCGTTCCAGCGTCGCCGACGCATTGAGGTAGCGTCGCCGGTTCTCCAGATCGTCCAGCGTCACCAGCATCTGCGCGGCGGTAAGGCCGCGCTCATGCAGCAGGCTCGCCCAGCATTGCGACAGCGCGATCTGTCCCGTGGCCGCCGCTGCCTGCGCATCCTCCAGGCTGCCGCGCCCGCCCTTGGGCAGCTTCAGCCGCCGTGCGCCCAATGCAATCGCGCCCGACGACACGATGATGACCTGCTGCCCCGACGCGCGCCGCAGCGCCACATCGCCCACCAACGTGCGCAGCCAGTCCGTGCGCACCTGTCCGTCTGCATCGACCAGCAGGGCCGACCCGATCTTGATGACGATCCGGCGGACGAGGGCAGGGGGAAATCCGTGAAGGTTGCCCGCCGTCAGATCGGCGACCATGTCGCTTCGCCCCCGTCGTCTTCTGCTTCTTCCTCGTCCTCGTCGCCCCGGTCGAGCAACGGCAGCACCGCGTCCAGCAGCGCGCCCACGCCCTCGCCGGTCGCGCCGGAGATGATGAACAGTTTTTCGACCCCTGCCTCTTCGCGCAGCTGGGCGGCGATGTCCTCCATCAACTCCTGCCCCAGCAGGTCGCCCTTGTTCAGCACGACAAGCTGCGGCTTATCTTCCAGCCCGCCGCCATAGGCCGCCAGTTCGTCGGTCACGATCCGGAACTGTTCGACCGGATCGTCGCCGGTCGCGTCGATAAGGTGCAGAAGAACGCGGCACCGCTCGATATGGCCCAGGAAACGGTCGCCGATCCCCGCGCCGTCCGCCGCGCCTTCGATCAGGCCGGGGATGTCGGCCAGCACGAACTCGCGGTCGCGGTGCAGCACGACGCCCAATTGCGGCTTGGTTGTGGTAAAGGCATAGGCGCCCACCTTCGCCTTGGTGTTCGTGACCTGGTTGATGAATGTGGACTTGCCCGCATTGGGCATTCCCACCAGGCCCACGTCGGCGAGCAGCTTGAGGCGCAGCCACACCCACATTTCCTGCCCCGGCCACCCGGTGCCGTGCTGGCGCGGAGCGCGGTTGGTGCTGGTCTTGTACGACAGGTTGCCGCGCCCCCCGTCACCGCCGCGCAGCAGCACCAGCCGCTGGCCCACTTCCGTAAAGTCGGCGAGCAGGTCCTGCTCATATTCCATCGTACCGTCTTCGGCGTCCTCCGTCCCGTCTATGGGGGTGGGGTCGGACAGGATCTGCGTTCCCACGGGCACCTTGATGACAAGGTCCTCGCCGCCTGCGCCATAGCGATTCTTGCCCATGCCGGGCTGCCCACGCTGCGCCTTGAAATGCTGGGTGTAGCGAAAATCGATCAGCGTGTTGAGACCGGCCACCGCTTCGAAGATGATGTCGCCGCCCTTGCCGCCGTTGCCGCCGTCCGGGCCGCCATATTCGACGTACTTCTCACGCCGGAAGCTGACCGCGCCGGGGCCGCCCCAGCCGGATTTGATGTAGATTTTCGCTTGATCGAGGAAATGCATGGGCGGCCCATAACGCCATATGGCCCAAAGTTAAACCTTGGCCTTCTCCGCATAGGTCGCCGCTTCCACCAGCAGCGCCGAAGTCAGGCTGCGTGTCGCGATTTCCCGCGCCTTTTCGCGCGGCAGGCCGATGGCGGAGGCCATGGGGCCGCCCAGCTGCGAATCGCCCAGCGCCAACAGCACCAGCATCAGCGTATTTTCGCGGATGATGTCGCCCATGTCGGGACTGAGCGCGCTGGCCGCCAGCTTGTTCACCAGGCGGTGGATCGCGTCCACCACCGGGTCCAGCGCGTCTTCGTTCCCCGACGATAGCATCCAGCTTGCCAGCGCCCCCGCGCCCTGCGCGTCGAACGCGTCGAACGTCATGTCGACGATGGTGCGCGGGCTGACCTTGCCACGGCGCGCGGCGTCCACAGCGTCCCCGATGCTGGCGGTGATGACGTCGGCCAGATGTGCGGCCAGCGCTTTTTGCAACCCCGCTGCCGATCCGAAATGGTGGAGCAGGTTCGCGTGCGTGCGCCCGATCCGCGCTGCCACGGCCTTGAGCGTCACCGCCTGCGGCCCCGCCTCGATCAGCAGCGCGCGCGCCGCCTCCACAGCGGCGAGCCGACTTTCATCCGGGCTGAGGCGTGCGCGTTTTATTGACATGAGTGTCAGTAACTCTTATTTACAACAATGTCAGTAAGCGAAGGAGGAAAGTCCCGTGACACCCGCCGACCTCACCATAACCCCGCGCGACCGACGCTTCGGACGGGCGCGCAAGGCGCGGCGACATTGGCTGAACGGCGACCCTATCGCCACGGCTTTCTTCAACGCCTTGTCGATCACCTTTCCGCGCGGCGAAGCCTTCTTCATCGATTCGGTGCGCGCGTTCCGCGACGGCGCGCCTGAACGGCTGGGGAGGGAGATCGCTGCCTTCATCCGGCAGGAGGTCATTCACAGCCGCGAACATCTCGCCTTCAACCGACAGGTGACGGATCAAGGATACGACGTCGCCCTTCTCGACGCGGATGTGACCATGGTGCTCGACCTCGCCACCAGCCGCCCGCCGATCGTCCGGCTTGCCGCCACCATGGCGCTGGAGCATTTCACCGCCATCCTGGCGCACGAACTGCTGCGCGACCCACGCTATCTCGACGGCGCAGACCCGGACCTTGCCGGGCTCTGGCGCTGGCATGCCATTGAGGAGATCGAGCATAAGGGCGTGGCCTATGACACATGGCGCCATGCCACCCGCGACTGGCGACCCCTCAAGCGCTGGTGGATGCAGTCGTCGATGATGGTGATCGTCACGCGCCATTTTCTTCATCACCGCGCGCGGGGAATGATGGAGTTGTTGCGACAGGACGGAATCACCGGAGTGCGTGCGTGGGGCGGGCTGCTGCGCTACGCGCTGGTGCGGCCCGGCCTCTTGCGTCGGGTGGTTATTCCCTGGCTCGGCTATTTCCGGCCCGGCTTTCACCCGTGGCAGGTCGACGACCGCGCGCTCATCGCGCTTGCCGATTCGCCCTATGCCGATGCGCGCGAGAAGGGCGCTCTTCCCGCAACGGCTTGACCCGACGAGGGCGGAGGGCTCTTATCCCTTCCCATGTCGAACGCCCCTGTCCTGGACACGCCGCGCCTGATTTTGCGCCCCCATCGCGTGGAGGACTATGCCGCCTGCCGCCGCCTTTGGGCCGACGCGGATGTCGTGCGGTTCATCGGCGGCACTCCGCAGGATGCGCAGGCGGTCTGGTTCCGTCTGCTGCGCTATGCAGGGATGTGGGCGCTGCTGGGCTACGGCATGTGGGCGATCGAGGATCGGGAGAGCGGCGCGTTCCTGGGCGAAGCGGGGTTGCTCAGCGCCGAACGCGGTCTGCCTGAACTGGCGGGCGTGCCCGAGGCGGGTTGGGTAATGGGACCTCAGGCCTGGGGCAGGGGCATCGCGACCGAAGCGATGTCCGCCGTGCTGGAGTGGGCGGACGTCCATGCCCATGCACCCTCAATCCGCTGCATTGTCGAGCCGGACAATATTCCTTCGATCAGGGTCGCCGAAAAGCTCGGCTTCTCGGCCCTTGTCGACACGCTCTATGGAGGCAAGCCCACACGGGTGTTCGACCGCCCCCGCACTCTGGACTAAGCGGGGGCGGAAGGGTTCAGGCCGCTACCAGCATGGCGTCGCCATAGACTTCCATGGCCGGATCGTCGTTCATCTGGTCGCCTTCGCCCTCCTCGAAGACGAGGCACTCGACCATCGTGCCCCGGCCCAGGCTGAAACGCTGCTCCACCTCGCCACTGGGGGCGAAGCCCAGCTTGCGCAGCACTTTGCCCGATGCGGGATTGTCGATGAAGTGGCACGCCCGGATGCCGGTCACGCCGGTCGCTCGCGCCATGCCCAGCACCGCGCGACCGGCTTCCGTCGCGAAGCCCAGGCCCCAATAGGCCCGCGCAATCCAGTAACCCAGTTCGGGACGACCGTCCTTGTCCAGATGGACGCTGCATCCGCCCACCAGCCGTGGCGCGCCACGGGTGCGGGTAAAGGCCAGCAGGCACGGCAGGCGGCTGTCGTGCGGCAGCGACAGGAACCGCTGCGCGTCTGCCATCGTGTACGGGCTGGGCACACGAGTGACGTTTCGCGCGATGGCGGGATCGTCGATGGCTTGGACCAGCGCCGGGGCGTCTTCCATCCAGCCGGGACGCAGCAACAGGCGCGGGGTGCGGGCGAACATTCTCGTCTCTCCTCTTGGCTGCGCCGTTAACCGCACTTCATGACGGCTTGACGACGCTGCCTCTGGCAGTCGGCTTTGCCGGCACGACGCGCGAAAAGCCGCTTTGTTCCAAAGGCTTGAGGGATTTTAGAGGGGGATGTTTCGCCCAACGCGAACAGGGGCGCCCCTCATGGGAGGAGCGCCCCTTGTTCCCTCGGACACCGGCCCCGGACCAGCTATCCGAATGCCGTGAGGATCGCCCCTTGCGAAGGACGACCCGTCATCAGTCGTCCGTTATTCGGCGGCTTCGGCTACCGCGTCGACCGACACATATTTGCGGCCGAGCTTGCCGGTGTGAAACACCACCTTGCCCTCGTCGAGCGCGAAGAGGGTATGGTCCTTGCCCATGCCCACATTGCGGCCCGGATATACGCGGGTACCGCGCTGGCGGATGATGATGTTGCCGCCGATCACGTCCTGACCGCCGAACTTCTTCACGCCAAGGCGCTTCGACTCCGAATCGCGACCGTTACGCGACGAACCGCCAGCTTTCTTATGTGCCATGACCTAAACTCCTTGATTCTTTTGCGCGGCGGCGGCTCAGGCGCCGATCGACACGATCTTGAGGATCGTGTGGTTCTGGCGGTGGCCGTTCTTGCGGCGATAATTGTGGCGACGGCGCTTCTTGAAGACGATGACCTTCTCGCCCTTCGCCTGCGCGACGATTTCGGCAGCGACGGTCAGCTTCGACACGTCCTTGAGGTCGCCATTCTCACCGGCCAGCAGGACATCGCCCAGCGTGACCTTGTCGCCGGCTTCGCCAGCCAGCTTTTCAACGACGATCTTGTCTCCGGCGGCTACGCGATACTGCTTGCCGCCCGTGCGCACGATAGCGAACATGGCTTGTCTCTTCTCGTTCAAATCTGCTTTACGCAGATCATCGAGGAGCAAATCCTCTCGACCCGCGCGGGAATGTGGCCCGTTAGTGGAATGATACGGACCTGTCAACCGATGCGGCGGGGTTTTGCGGGCTGGTTTTGTCGGGACCGGCCTCTTATCTGCCTAAACAGGCGATATGGGAGTGACGATGCAGCATAGCGATGCAGACCGGCGGAAGGAAAGCGGGGCAGGCCACCGCACCGCGATTTTCGTTGCGCTCTGGATGCTGATCGCCGTCACTTTGCTGTCCGCTCTCGCCCCGCTCGGGCCGCCATTGAGCCGGACGCGCGGTTCCGCTTTCAATCCCGCGACCAGCGACGTGGCGCTCAGGACGCGCCCTCAGTCGCGCGCCGTCGCGATGGCGGATCGTTTGCCGGACAGGAAAGTTGCGCCCCCCGCCGCCATCCTCCTGCTCCCCGCGCTCGTTTTCGCCGGTCGCGCGGCTGCGCCGATGATTGCCCGCATATGCCGCGCACCTGTCCACATCGCTGTCGCACGGATGCGCGTCGGCCGATCCCGCGCCCCGCCGCCTGCCGCCTGACGATTCGGGAACCGCTCGCCTACCGGCGGGCTTCCGTCGGTTCAAAGGAGGGACACGATGCCCCTTGACGATGATCCGTTGGACGAACGCCCCCGGCGTCGTCCGCCCTGGTGGTTCATGCCCGCAGTCATGACCGGCCTCGCCGCCGCAGCCGCTATCCTGTCCATGACCCTGACGAGCGTCGTGGAGTGAATTGAACATGGGCCGGGCGCGCAGCGATGCGCGTCCGGTCGATCCGAAGAGAAACAGATTTCACCATGCCCCATCATACTCCCCTCATTGGAACGATCGTCGCGGGCCTCGTCGTCGCCTTCGTCATGGGGTCCATCGCCCATCGGCTGAAGCTGTCGCCGCTGGTCGGCTATCTCATCGCCGGCATTCTCGTCGGCCCTTTCACCCCCGGCTTCGTCGCCGACGCAGGGCTTGCCAACGAATTGGCTGAAATCGGCGTCATCCTGCTGATGTTCGGGGTGGGGCTGCATTTCTCTTTCAAGGACTTGCTGTCGGTTCGCAAGATCGCGGTTCCAGGGGCCCTGGTCCAGATCGCTGTGGCGACGTTGATGGGCATGGGGCTGGCTCACCTCATGGGCTGGCCGATGATGGGCGGCCTCGTCTTCGGCCTCGCGCTCTCGGTCGCGAGCACGGTGGTGCTGCTGCGCGCCTTGCAGGGAGCGGACCTTGTCGACACGCGGAGGGGACGGATCGCCGTGGGCTGGCTCATCGTCGAGGATCTGGTGATGGTCCTTGCGCTCGTCCTGCTGCCCGCGCTCGCCGCCGTCATGAACAATGCGGACGGGGCAGGGGCATCCGCCCTGCTCGCGCCGCTGATCGCGACGTTGCTCAAGGTCGCCGGGTTCGTGGCGGTGATGATGGTGGTGGGCCGCCGCATCATCCCCTGGGCGCTGCACTGGGTCGTCCACACCGGATCGCGCGAGCTGTTCCGTCTTGCGGTCCTCGCCATCGCGCTCGGTGTAGCGTTCGGGGCGGCCTATGTGTTCGACGTGTCGTTCGCGCTCGGCGCTTTTTTCGCAGGCATGATCCTTGGCGAAACTCCGCTCAGTCGCCGCGCGACGGAAGAAACGCTGCCGCTGCGCGATGCGTTCGCCGTGCTCTTCTTCGTGTCGGTCGGGATGCTCTTCAACCCGTCCATCGTGGTGGAGCATCCGCTGCCGCTGCTCGCCACCGTCCTCATCATCGTCATCGGCAAGTCGATCGCGGCCTGGGGCATCGTGCGCGCGTTCGGCCATCCCAATGTCACGGCGCTCACCATCGCCGCCAGCCTGGCGCAGATCGGCGAATTCTCCTTCATCCTGGCGTCGCTGGGCACCGGCCTTGGCGTCCTGCCCGCCGATGCGCGCGATTTGATCCTGGCGGGCGCGATGGTGTCGATTTTCCTCAACCCCATTCTCTTCTCGATGATCGTGCGCGATCACCGCAAGGATGAGGACGAGCCCTCCGCCGCCGATCGGCAGGTGGCGCAGAATATGGGCCACACGATCCTTGTGGGCTACGGTCGCGTCGGCAAGCTCATCGCCGCCCGCCTCGCCGAAAAGGGCGTCCACTTCGTCGTCATGGAGGATGACAAGGAAAAGGCGGAAGAAGCGGGTGAAGCGGGCCATGTCGTGGTGCGCGGCAACGCGATGGAGGACCGGCATCTGCGCGCGGCCAACATCGGCGAAGCGCGCAACATGCTGATCGCCGTGCCCGAAGGGTTCGAGGGCGGGGCGATCCACGAACATGCCCGGCATCTTAACCCCACGCTCACCGTCATCGCCCGCGCCCACAGCGACGCGGAGGTGGCGCATCTGGAATCGCTCGGCGTCCCCTACATCGTCATGGGCGAGCGCGAACTGGCGGCGCGGATGCTGACGCTCTGCGGCGCGATCTAACGCAGGGCGTCGAGGAACCGGGCTGCCTGCTCCCGCGTGGCGACCCGGTCTTCCTCCTTCATCCGATCCCAGTTGCGATAGGGCATCGCCATACGCGGGTTGCGCGCCAGCGTCCGGGCGTTGCGGGCGATGAAGTCCCAATAGAGCGCATTGAACGGGCATGCGTCCTCGCCCACCCGCTTCTTCACGTCATAACGGCACCCTCGGCAATAATCCGACATCCGGTTGATATAAGCGCCGCCCGCCGCATAGGGTTTGGACCCCAGCAGGCCGCCGTCGGCGAACTGGCTCATGCCCACGACATTGGGCATTTCGACCCACTCATAGGCATCGGCATAGACTTCCAGATACCACACATGGACCTGATGCGGATCGATTCCGGCGATCAGGGCGAAATTGCCGGTGATCATCAGTCGCTGGATATGATGGGCGTAGGCATGGTCGATGGTCTGTCCGATCGCCTCCGCCATGCAATGCATGTCGGTTTCGCCCGTCCAGTAAAAGCCCGGCAGGTCGCGTTTCGCACCCAGCGCATTGCGCGCGCCGTAATCGGGCCCTTCGTGCCAATAGACCCCGCGTACGAATTCGCGCCAGCCGATGATCTGCCGGATGAAGCCTTCCGCGCAGTTGAGCGGCACCTTGCCCGCGCGATAGCGCTCCTCCACCGCGCGACACAGCGCCAGCGGGTCGAGCAGCCCGGCGTTGATGTAAGGCGACAGGATGGAATGCCACAGGAACGGCTCACCGGTCAGCATCGCGTCCTGATAATCGCCGAAGCGCGGCAGCGCCTCATCGAGGAAGCGCTTCTGCTGACGCAGCGCTTCCTCCCGCGTCACGGCAAAGTGGAAGAGGTCGAGGCGGCCGATATGATCGGCAAAACGCTCCGCGACCATGTCGATCACCGCCTTCGTCACGGCATCGGGGCGAAAACGGATCGGCTGCGGCATCAACAGGTCGCGGCCCGGCGCGGGCTTGCGATTTTCCGCGTCGTAGTTCCACTGTCCGCCCTCCGGCTGCCCATTCGCGTCCAGCAGCAGTCCGGTCCTGCGCCGCATGTCGCGATAGAAAAACTCCATGCGCATCTGCTTGCGGGCCGCCGCCCAGCTGTCGAATTCGGCATGGGAGCACAGGAAACGGTCGTCCTCATGGATGGTCACGGGACAATCGAAGCGGTCGGTCCAACTGTCCAGCATCGCGCGCACGCGCCATTCGCCCGCCTCGGTGACGTGAATGGCACGGGGCCGATGCCGCTCCACGGCCCGCGCCACCTCGCCGGTGAAGGAGCCGCTGTTGGCGCGATCGTCCAGCACCACATAATCGACCGTCCACCCGTCCTTGCGCAGCGCCTCGGCATGATGGCGCATGGCCGACAGGATGAAGGCGATCTTGGCCTTGTGATGCTTCACATAGGTCGTCTCGTCGGCGACCTCCATCATCAGGACGACCGCACCGTCCCTGTCCACCGCGCGCAGCGATGCAAGATCGTGGCTTAGCTGGTCGCCCAGCACCGGAACGAGAAAAGGGCCATCGCTCATCCCATCGGAATGAACGAGCGGCCCTTTCGCTCCTAGCCTGTCTGAAAGGTCAGATCAGCGGCCGCGGGGCGGCCCCTTGCGCCCGCCGCCGCCCTTGAAGGGGCGGGGGGCATAGCCACCGGGGCGCGGGCCGCGATCGTTGGGCCGCCCGCCCTGGCGCCGGTTTTCGCGCGCCTGCTCGCGCGGCGCGCCGTCCACGGCTTCGAACGCCACGTCCGCGCCCTCGTCGCTCGCCTGGCCCGTGCGCTTGACCGCCGCGATGAAGCGGCTGGCGATCGCCTTGGGGATTTCGAACATCGTCTCGCTCGCGGTGATGCGGATCGCTCCGATATCCTGTCGCGACACATGGCCCCGGCGGCAGATCAACGGCAGGATCCAGCGCGGATCGGCATTCTGGTTGCGACCGATGTCCATGCGGAACCATTGCGTGTCCTCGAACCCCGGACGCGGTCCTTCGCTGCGCACGGGCGCTTCGCTGCGGTCCAGCAATTCCTCTGGCGCGGGCAGCGCGGCGCGGGCGCTGCGCACCAGCATCGCCGCGATTTCCTTGGGGCTCTTGTCCGCCAGCAGTTCCGCACCCAGCGCCCAGTCCGCCTCGTCCAGCTCCGCCCGTTCCATCAGGGAGGCGCGCAGGCGGGCATTATCCTGTTCGAGGATCGCTTCCTTGCTGGGCGGGGTGCCCCATTCGACCGGGATCTTCGCGCCGCGCAGCATCGATTCCACGCGGCGGCGACGGGGGTAGGGGACGATCAGCACCGCCGTCCCCTTCTTGCCCGCACGCCCGGTGCGGCCCGACCGGTGCTGCATGGTTTCGGCGTCGCGGGGCAGTTCGACATGGACGACGAGGCTGAGCGAGGGCAGGTCGATGCCGCGTGCCGCCACGTCGGTCGCCACGCACACCCGCGCCCGCTTGTCGCGCAGCGCCTGAAGCGCCTGGTTGCGCTCGTTCTGGCTATGCTCGCCCGACAGCGCGACGACGGCGAAGCCGCGCTCGGTCAGGCTGGCGTGCAGGTGCCGTACATTGTCGCGGGTCGCGCAGAACAGCATCGCCGTTTCCGCTTCGTGATAACGCAGCAGGTTCACCACCGCATTTTCGATGTCGGACGGCGCGACCGTCACCGCCTGATAGCTGATGTCGCCATGGCCGCGCTCCTCGCTCATCGTGGAGATACGCAGCGCATCCTTCTGATAACGCTTGGCGAGCGCTACGATGGGCTTGGGCATCGTTGCGGAGAAGAGCAGCGTGCGACGACCGTCGGGCGCGCTGTCGAGAATGCCTTCCAGATCCTCGCGGAAGCCCATGTCGAGCATCTCGTCCGCTTCGTCGAGCACGACGGTGCGGATCGCCGACAGGTCGAGCGCGCCGCGCTCCAGATGGTCGCGCAGGCGTCCCGGCGTGCCGACGACGATGTGCGTGCCGTGGTTCAGGTTGCGGCGTTCCTTGGCGGCGTCCATGCCGCCCACGCAGGTGGCGATCCGGGCGCGCGCCGCCCCGTAGAGCCATTCCAGCTCGCGGCTGACCTGCAATGCCAGCTCGCGCGTCGGCGCGATCACCAGCGCCAGCGGCTGGCGCGGCGGGGGCAGGCTGTCGCTGCTGCCCAGCAGTTCGGTCGCCATGGCAAGGCCGAAGGCGACGGTCTTGCCCGATCCGGTCTGTGCCGACACCAGCAGGTCGCGTCCGTGCGCTTCTTCCTGCGTGACTTCGGACTGGACGGGGGTCAGCGCCTCATACCCCTTGGCGGTCAGTGCCTGGGACAGGAGGGAGGGGAGATTATCAAAAGCCATGTTCTTGTATTCCATCGGTAAAAGCGACCCGCCATTCCCGACGGATACGTAAAGACCGTTCATGCTTTTCGCCGTTGGCGAAAGCCCGGAGGGAGGTCACTCCTCCGGTTCCAAATCCTCCCGTGAAGGGAGGGGGACTGGCTTGTGCCAGTGAGGGGTGTCCCCCTTCTTGCGAGCCGGTGGCTCGACACCGTTTCCGGAACGGAAACGGCGGTAAAGAGAAAAATAAGAAGGCCGCCTTCCCCCGCAAGGAGGGAAAGCGGCCCCTTCGACTTTTATGTCAGCGGGTCAGACCGAAGCGACTTCCGCCACGTCGACCTTCACGCCCGGACCCATCGAAGACGACAGGGCGATCTTGCGGACATATTTGCCCTTCGAACCCGACGGCTTCGCCTTGACGATAGCGTCGACGAATGCATCGAAATTCTTGCGCAGGTCTTCCGGTGCGAAGCTGGTCTTGCCCAGGCCCGCGTGGATGATGCCGGCTTTTTCGACGCGGAATTCGATCTGGCCGCCCTTGGCAGCCTTGACCGCTTCGGCGACGTTCGGGGTGACGGTGCCCAGCTTCGGGTTCGGCATCAGGCCCTTGGGGCCCAGCACCTTACCCAGACGACCGACCAGACCCATCATGTCGGGAGTGGCGATCACGCGCTGGAAGTCGATGTTGCCGGCCTGGATCGAATCGAGCAGGTCTTCGGCACCCACGATGTCGGCGCCTGCGGCCTTGGCCGCTTCGGCCTTGTCGCCGCGGGCGAACACGGCAACGCGCACGTCCTTGCCGGTGCCTGCGGGCAGGGTCACGACGCCACGGACCATCTGGTCGGCATGGCGGGGGTCGACGCCCAGGTTGATCGCGATCTCGACGCTTTCGTCGAACTTGGCGGTCGCGTGGGTCTTGACGAGACCCAGGGCCTCATCGACGCCGTGCAGCTTCTCGCGGTCGATCGCGGTCGCCAGGGCCTTCGCCTTCTTGGTCAGCTTTGCCATGGTCTTAACCCTCCACCACTTCGAGGCCCATCGCGCGAGCGGAGCCTTCGATGATCTTCGTCGCCGCGTCGATGTCGTTGGCATTGAGGTCGGGCATCTTGGTCTGCGCGATCTCGGCCAACTGCGAGCGGCTGATCTTGCCGCCCGAAACCTTGCCGGGTTCCTTCGAACCGGACTTGAGGTTCGCAGCCTTCTTGATGAGGTAGGTGGCAGGCGGCATCTTCGTCACGAAGGTGAACGAACGGTCCGCATAGACGGTGATGATGGTCGGCAGCGGGGTGCCCTTTTCCATCTTTTCCGTCGACGCGTTGAACGCCTTGCAGAATTCCATGATGTTGACGCCGCGCTGACCCAAAGCAGGGCCGATCGGCGGCGAGGGGTTGGCGGCTCCAGCGGGCACCTGGAGCTTGATATAGCCCGTAATCTTCTTGGCCATTGTCACTCACTCTGTTGCTGGACACGCCGGGTAAGGGCGCGTCCGGTTCAAGTTTAGCGGTCCATGCGGAGGCCTTAGGGCCTCCTCCCGCCTGTGTTCCGGGCCGTTCAGCCCGAAATCCTCATTTCGACAGTTCGACCTGCTCGAAATCCAGTTCGACCGGGGTGGCGCGACCGAAGATCGACACCGACACCTTGACCCGGTTCTTTTCGAAATCCAGTTCCTCGACCACGCCGTTGAAGCTGGCGAACGGGCCGTCCAGCACCTTGACG
>NZ_QFOA01000033.1 GCF_003248505.1 Sphingobium sp. | reverse complement strand
CTCAACCAAACCCAAAAATGTAGTGGTAACACTCGCGCCGGTGCGTGCATGTCATTGAACAAAAATGCCTTTTCCAAAAGCACTGTTCAAGTTGGGTCATGCTGGAGACGAGCGCATCATGCCGCCGCTCGACGGGCTCATGTCAAATCAAAATGGAGCCAGATCATCGGGTGCCGACCCACCTCCGTCGAGATTGAAATATGCTACCGTACCAGTGCGACGCCCAGACGAACACGGGTCATCCGCCGATTATAGTCCAGCAGGTTCTCACCGTACCCAAGAAAGGTCTGCGCGAAGAGATAGAAATCTGGTCCACCTCCAAGGATACGGCGCAGAGGATAGGACAAGTCCGCTCCAATTGAACCTTTGCCGCTACTGGGATTGAAACGGCTGGACGTGGAAAGACGAAGCCCGTCGCCTTGGCCGATCTCGACAAAAAGGCCAGTATTTCCGCGATAGCGCCGGATATCGGGATTGTCCGAGAGGTCGCCTGCATAGAGCCATGCGCGCGGCGCGACTGTCAGGCGAATGTCGTTGCGCAGCGAGAATGCCGCCATTGGAGCTATGTAGACTGTGTTGAGGCTACGGGAATAGTCGCCGTCGCGGCCATTTGACTCGTGGCGTAGTCCTATTTGGGCACTCAACGTCGCCATATCGGACAATGCCTTAGGTGGCGTCGCGTAAAACAAATCGGGTTGAAAATCGATGTTTCGGAATGGCGATGAGCTTGCCCCAAGATCCCAGAACATGCGCTGTGTATAAGCGAAATAGAAACCATCGCTCCATTTGTGGCGACTGGCGTTTACTTGGCTACCAAAAAGCTGATACTTGAAACTGATTTGTAGGCGCGCTTCGCTATTTGTACCGGGACCATAGACGGCATAGATCGGCTCGTGCGCGCTCAGATTCTCGATGAAGGCATTGCCCACGGTGCGATCGCTGGGCGGTGGCGTAGCCGGGGTCGGGGCGGGGGTTGCAGTTGCGACCTGCGTGGTGACATCCGAGCGCCCCGAGGCGGGCGGCGGCGCCGCAGCCAATGTGAAGGTTTGAGTTCCCCATAACGGTACGGATAGTATCTCACCATCTTGAAAGTCGCCACGTTCCAGCCGGTAACCTACAATTGCAAAACGTCCGGGCTCTACCGCGACAATGGCAGCTGTTTCCGGGTCGCGGTGCAGCGTAACCGTGCGTCCACTACCAATGGAACCCGGCCTAGCGAGCCTACCTTCCACGTCTTTTGGCAAGTTCGCGTCGACTTTTTCTGCGCCGGTGTTGAGTAGCCGCACGTCGACCAATGCACCGCCCTCAACATCTGCAACTACGTGCCCGATCAGCATTTCGATCGTGCTCTGAGCGAATGCCGTGCCTGGCAACGAAGTTGCAATGGTAACGGCCAGCGAAAACAGGAGTGGGCTTCTCATCGGGCCAATTGCCCTCCGTCATGAATAGTCAGCGACCCATAGAGATTGTTGCATCTCTGGCAAGCGCCTAGCGAGGCACATCTCGGCTATCGGCGCGGGAGTGGTTAATCACCGCTGGCGTCGACCATGAACACCGTTGGTTTCCCTCGCGACGCAGGATCCCATCCCGCCGCTAATGCTGACCGCACCCCTCTCGCAGCGATCGCATCGTTGATATGCAGACGCCCTTTCGGCAATCCTTTCATCAATCGCTTGGGCGGTGGAAATTCCAACACTGCTTGTCGCGGCATTTCTCTTTGGCGCAGGGAGATAGTCATGCCCTTCCAACCCTCCGAGGAGGACAATTGAGGCTCGCTCAGGAGTTCCCAGTCATATTTGAAACCGTCGATTTCTACAGTGCCGCTGCGGCCGGGTGCTTGAAACATAATCTATGCCATAGCATTTCGGCAGCGGTACTCCACCCTTCAATCCATTGGATTTCTCGGCATATTATTTCGCCATTTGGAACGATCGATTTGGTTGCAACCTTAATCGCCCAGCCAACCCGCTATAATCTCGCCCTTATGCCCGTCAGGTGCCAAAGCTGTACGTAAAGCTTCCAGTAGCGGCGGCAGCTCTTGCGTAAAAACATAGGGCGGATTGATGATAAAGAGCCCCGCGCCGTTATAGATGCCAGATTGCTCACTATCGTACAGCCAATGCTCCACCAAAAACAATTTTGGGATGCGGAGCTTGCGTAACTGCTGCTTCCATCGCCGATGCGCGGCGCTGTCTTTTAAAGGATACCAGATCACCGTCACGCCATGCGCCCATTTGCGACAAGCGGCGGCCAGGGTGGCGGTGATACGTGCGCGTTCGTCAAGCTGTTCGTAAGGCGGGTCGACAACCACCACGCCGCGTGTAGTGCGGGGCGGCAACATCGCGAGCCAAAGTTCGTAGGCATCGCGTTCGTGTATGGCCGCGCGGGTGTCCCGCATAATGCCGCGCAGGGCGTAAGCATCTTCCGGGTGCTTTTCATTGAGGATCAGGAAATCCTGCGAGCGCAGAAGCTGCGCCAGAATCTGCGGCGATCCGGGGTACAGTTGCGGCTCGCTACCCGCATTCACCGCCTGCACGGCGCTGCGGTACTCGTCCAGCAGGGGGTTCGGTTCGGCAAAGGCCCGCAGCACCCCCTGCGAGGCTTCACCTGTGCGTTGAGCATCGCTGCCTCCAAGATCATACAGCCCGCATCCGGCATGGGTGTCGATCAGCGTCAGCGCCCCTTCCTTCTGCTGCAAGGCCCGCACCAAAGCGATTAGGAGGCTGTGCTTTACGACATCGGCGCTGTTGCCGGCATGGAAGGAATGACGATAATTCATTGTGACCCAATCTTGACAACCGGCCTTTACACGACCGGCGGGACCTTGTGCAAAGCGAAGCTATGGCGACGCCAAAATTACCGCCTACGGCAGAGGAGCGATGGGCATCCCCGGCAATCCCACGCAGGTCTATTTCCAGCAAAACGGGATTTCCCGCGGCCGACGTGCCGTCTAGAGTGATAGTGCGCGCTCGGTCTTCTCGACAGATATGCGCGGCTCCGATCTTCCCTTCGCTGAGTGGCCCCGACACCATGATAGTTTGGGCCGCGAAAGGGAGGCCTGCCGCCGGATCGCAGTCAGCTAGCATACCTGTTGTTGCTGGCGTGGGGAATATGACGGACTGCAGACCGATCACGCACGGTGAGCGAAGGAACTGGAGCGGAAAACCAGCGGCTGCGCTGGACGATAGCCGACTGACGCCGACGGCATTGATGAAGTCGTGGAGGTGGCCGCTTCGTCCCCCACAACATTCCTCTCATTACCCAATCGCCCCTATACGCACCCCATCGGTTTCAACCTTTGCAATTTAGACAGATGTTCAGTCTGCCAGATCGTCTGCCCGAGGGACCAAGCCAAAAAGCAGGATTTCGCCGACGAGGTCGAGAGCGTTGTAGTCGCCGATGCGCGGCTCCTGGCCTACCGCCATCAGCATGAGCGTCGCCAGACGCAAATGTTGGGCGGTTGCGTCAACGCGCAGGGTTCCGGCACGCTGAGACCGCCGCACCACCTGATCGAGAATCGCCACGCTGCGGCGGGACAGATCGGCAACGAACGCCTTTCTTGTGTTATCGCGGATCAGCGTCTGGATCGCCGACGCATGCAGCGAGACGAGCAGCCCTTGCCGGGATAGGAACGTGGCGAGCAAGGTCCCATCGTCGTCATGATCGGCTACGAACCGTTCGACCATCGTCACCTTATGCGCCAGAACGGCTTCCATGAGCCCGATACGATCGTGGAAGTTGCGATACAAAGTCGCCCGCCCGACACCCGCCTCGATTGCGATCTCGTCAAGCGCGATGCCATATCCGTCACGTTCGAAGATCGCCGTCGCCGCTTCGATCAGGCGGTCGCGTCGTAATTGCGCATCTTTTCGCACACTTGCTTTCCGCCGGAAGGGGAACGATATAAGCGGACATTGTTTGTCCGTTTTTCTCTTTTACGCGCGATTTGATTCGATGCAACCTGCAGAACGTCATTGGCAAGCATGAGCGCGCCCCCCGAACCGCTAGATCCGCTTCCCGCATGGGAGGAGGATGAAAAGCCGTCACTGCCCGGCTCCCCGGCGACTCCGCGACACAGTGCGGGTCGCCGGATCGCCTATTTGCTGGTCGGCATTCTGGTCAGCGCGACCTCGGGACTGGGCAACGCTATCGTGTCGGCGAACTTGCCGCAGATCCAGGGCTCGTTGGGGCTGACGCCGGTGCAGGGCGCGTGGTTGCCCGCTGCCTACGTCATGGTGAACGTCTCTTCGAACCTGATCCTTTTCAAATGCCGACAGCAATTCGGTATTCAGCGCTTTGCCGAAGCCGGGCTTGCCGCATATATCGTTATCTGCGCGCTCTATCTTATGATCCAGAGTTATGAAGGGGCGGTCTTGGTGCGTGCTATCGCCGGCTTCGCCGCCGCCCCGATGAGCGCTCTCGCCATCTTCTATGTTTTGCAAGCCTTTCCCAAAGCCAAGCTTGGGCAAGGGCTTTGCGTAGCGCTGGGCATGTCGCAGCTCTGGGTTCCCGTCGCGTGGCTGCTGTCGCCGGCGCTGCTCGACCTCGGCGATTGGCAAACGCTGTATCTTTTCGAGTTCGGGCTGGCGCTTTGTACACTGGCGGCCTGCGTCGTCCTTAAGCTGCCGCCGGGCATTCGTATTAAGGTCTTCGAGGCGAAAGATTTCCTGACCTTTCTGGTACTCGCTCCGGCGTTTGCGCTGATCGGTGCGGTACTGGCGCAGGGGCGGGTGCAATGGTGGACAGAGCAGCCGTGGATGGGAATCGCGCTGATTGCGGCACTTGGCCTGTTCCTGACGACGTTTCTGATCGAACATCATCGCCGCCGTCCGTTGATCCAGACGCGCTGGCTGGGAACTGCGGACACGATGCGCTTCGCCTTTGGTGCCTTTGCGATCCGGCTTCTGCTTTCGGAACAGACCTTTGCCGCGACCGGTTTGCTGCGGACGCTGGGTATGGGGCCCGATCAGCTCCAGCTTTTCTATCTTGTTATGTTGGGCGGACTCGTCGCTGGGATCGCCGTTTCGGCGCTGACCTTCGGGCCGAAGGCGATCCCGCTACAGCTTGTCGGGGCGATTGCGTTGATCCTGATCGGATCGCTGAGCGACAACGATGCGACCAGCGATACGCGGCCTAATACGATGATGCTCAGCCAATTCCTGCTGGCGATGGCGTCGGGCCTATTCATGGGTCCGTTGCTGCTGGTCGGCGTGATGAAAGCGCTGTCCAAAGGGGCCGACCATATTGTCACTTTCGCTGTCCTGTTTGCGATCACCCAATCGCTGGGGGGGCTTGCCGGACCGGCATTGTTCGGCACCTTCCAACAGGTGCGTGAGCATGAATATTCGGCGCAGATCACAGCAAACCTCGATCCCGGCGATCCGGTCGTGGCGCAACGCTTGGCGCAGCAGGGGCAGGTCTATGCCGCGCAAATCACCGACCCCGTCCGCCGGCAGGCACAAGGCGTGGGTTTGCTCTCCCAGACGTCGACGCGCGAAGCGAATGTTAGAGCCTATAATGACGTGTTCACGCTGAACGCCATTCTCGCCGGGTTGCTCCTGCTATGGTCTCTCATTCGCTTGGTCATCGCGGCCCGAAACGCTCGTAACAGTCCACCAACCGCCGGGGCATCCGCCGGCGCAGCCACGGTATGACCCAATGACCGAACAACGAACCACGCCCGATCCGGCGGCAACCGACGCCGCTCCTCTGCAGGTTTCACCCGAAGCGGAAGCAACCGCCCCGCGTCCCGACGTTTCTCCTCAATCGCCGCCAAAGACGATCAAGCCGCGCGCGCGAACGGTCGCCATCATGGCCGTCATCTTCGTACTCGGCGCGCTGGTCGTGCTGTACGCATGGCAGTTGTGGCCGTTCACCAGCGATGAAAAGACAACCGAAAATGCCTATGTGCGTGGCCAGATCACGGCCATGGCGCCGCAGGTAAACGGTTATGTGACCGATGTCACAGTTCGCGATTTCGCGAAGGTCAAGCGGGGGCAATTGCTGCTACGGATCGACGACCGCATCTATCGCCAGCAGCTGGACCAGGCGCTCGCTGAGCTGACAATCGCGAAGGCCGATTTGGCGAACTGGGAGCAGACGGTTGCTCAGAACCAGGCAACGCTGCGTACCCGTGTCGCGGATCGGCAACAGGCACAGGCTGAACTGGTGCGTGCCGAAGCCGATCTGGATCGCGTGAGCGAACTGGCCAGTCGAGGCTCGGTGTCGCTGCGCGAACGCGATCAGGTCCGCGCGACTAAGCTCGCTGCAGAAGCGGGCATCACCCGCGCCGACGCCGCAATCGACAACCAGCAACAGACGATCCGTTCGACCCAGGTGTCGCGCCAATCTTTAGAAGGCAAGGTCGCGCAAGCACAGGCACAGGTCGACCTCGCTCGCATCAACCTTGCCAACACGCTGATCCGCGCCCCGCGCGATGGGCAGATCGGTGAGGCATCGGTACGGGTCGGGCAATATGTTGCAGCCGGATCGCAGTTGATGTTCCTCGTTCCCGAGCAGCTCTGGGTCGTCGCCAACTTCAAGGAGACGCAGACCGCTCGGATGCGGATCGGGCAGCGCGCCAGCTTCCGGGTCGATGCGCTCGACAAGGCGCGACTGACCGGCGTCGTCGAGCAGATCGCGCCGGCGACCGGATCGGAGTTCAGCGTATTGCGGCCAGACAATGCCAGCGGCAACTTTACCAAGATCGTGCAACGTATCCCGGTGCGGATCCGGATCGACCCCAAACAGCCGCTCGCCGCCCGCTTGCGGCCGGGTATGTCAGTGGTCGCTCAGGTCGATACCGCCGACGTTGCCTCACCGCGCGAGCAGCAGCGATGACCCGTGCATTTCTGCTAATCGGTGGCGCCGCTGCGATGCTTTCCGGCTGCGCCCCGGAGATTCGTACTATTCCCGGGGCCGCGACCGTCGCACTGCCGCAGGACTGGCGCGAGGTTCCGTCCGGCAATGTCGTCGCCGTCGATGCCGACTGGTGGCAAAGATTGAACGATCCCGCAATTCCGCCGCTGGTCGAGAAGGCGGTCGCCAATAACCCAGATGTTCTCGTTGCCATCGCGCGCGTCGACGAGCTGGAGGCGGCAACCCGCCTTGCGCGTGCGGCGCGGTTACCGACGCTGGATGCACAAGGTGCCGGGGGCGGTCAGCGGCCACTGAACCAGGTGACGGGTCGGGGCGCGACGACCTATTTTGCCCAGCCCGAACTATCCGCGGCATGGAATTTCGACCTGTTCGGCCGGGTGCGGGCGCTGGAAGGTGCGGCCCGCGCGAGCTATGTCGCCAGCCGGGCGGATCGCGATGCGACGCGACTGTCGGTTATTTCCGCTACGCTGCGCGGCTATGTGACGCTTCTGTCGCTCGCGGCTCAGATAGAGGTCAGTGAGGCGACGTTACGAAGCCGCGAACAGGCATTGCGGATCGCGACCGACCGTGCTGCCGTCGGTTACAGCTCGCAGCTTGAGCTGACGCAGGCACAGTCGGAGTATGAAGCGGTCGCGCAGACGATACCGCAGTTGAAGCAGACCTTCCGTGTGCAAGAGAATGCGCTGCGCCGATTGACCGGCGATCTTCCAGGTGCGGTCGTCCGGGGCCGCCTGGAAAATCTTGTCCTTCCCGCGGTGCCAGCAGGTCTGCCTTCGACACTGATGCGCCGACGTCCCGATCTGGCAAGCGCCGAGCTGGCGATCGTCGCTGCCGATCGACAGATGGCGTCGCGGCGTGCCGAATTTCTGCCTAACATCCAGTTGACCGGAAGCGGGGGCGCATTGTTCGTTGACGCGCTTGACTGGGACCCAGTCGGCCTATGGAGCGTGGGCGCGAGCATATTGGCGCCAATTTTTGCAGGCGGGCAACTGTCAGCGAACCTCGACACTGCCACGGCCCAGCGTGATCAAGCGGCGTTTGCTTACCGTGGCGCCGTGCTGACGGCCTTCGGCGAGGTCGAGAATGCGCTTTCGGGTGAGCGCAATCTGCGCGATCAGCTTGAACGCGTGAAGCGGCGGCGAACCATTCTGCAAAGATCGCTCGTTCTTGCGCGGGACCGCTATCGCGGTGGCTATGCCGCGTATATCGAGGAGCTGGATGCGCAACGGAATTTGTTCCAAGTCGACTTGGCCGCCATCAGCGTGCGCGAGGCGCAGCTGAATAATCTTATCCAGTTGTGGGCAGCCCTGGGCGGGGGATGGAAAGATGTGGAATGAATTGACAGGACGAGCCGGATCGCGGCCTTATGGGATATGATTGTTTGTGCGGACAAGCGCGACGGGGACGCCCTTGCTGGCCGGAGTTTTCGACAGTTCGTCGTGATGTCCGCGGGGGATGAGTGGATTGAGTTCTGGAAAATAGCCGAACATAGCCCCCGTCGGCACTTCATAGGGCTTGACGGTCAGCCCCGCCACCATCCGCTCGACCCCGTCGTCATATACTGTACGCAAGGTGATTTGCGTTCCTTCCCTAAGACCATGTGCATCCATATCGACGGGATTCATCATCACGATCATGCGATCGCCCTCGATGCCGCGTAGCCGGTCTTTGTATCCGTAGACTGTTGTATTGAACTGGTCGTGCGATCGAAGCGTCATCAAGTGAAACCCGTTTTCGGGGCGATTTTTGCCGCAAGCGTTGAGAACGGACGGGTCGGTGAACTCAGCTTTACCGCTTTTCGTTTTCCAGATGCGCTCGCGCGCGGGGTTGCCGCGAAAGAACCCCCCAGGCTGATTCATCCTGGCGCTCATGTCATGGAACTGCTCGGGGAAAGTGCGCGCGATAAGGGCGCGAACAATGCTATAATCCTTTTGCCATTCCTCCCAGCGTAGTTTGGGATGAGGGTTCAGCGTCGCCCGCGCTATTTCACAAATAATAGCCGTTTCGCTCATCAGATTGACGTCCGCCGGGGACCGACGCCCCATTGACCCAGTGACATGGCTGAAACTGTCCTCAATCGAGACCCACTGATTGCCCGTTGCCTGCATATCCTTTTCGGCGCGGACCAAGCAGGGAAGCAGCCAGCTTTCCCGGCCCGGCATCAAATGCGTGTGATTGAGCCGGGTCGCGATATGGACAGTCAATTCCATCTCTCGCCATGCGGCGTGGACCGGGCCATGGTCCGGGACGGCCATAGCCAGATTGCCACCCAGCCCGATGAAGGCCTTGTTGCTGCCGTCGATCACGGCATCCAGGAATTCAACGGTCGTATGGCCATCATTTTGCGGTGTCTCCAGATCGAACAATTCGCGATATTTTTCGACCGGCGCCAACGATACTTTCTCCGTGATTCCAACCGTCCGCTGACCTTGAACGTTGGAATGGCCCCGAATGGGGGAGCATCCCGCGCCCTTGCGCCCGATATTCCCCTTCAACAGCAGCAAATTGACAAGGAGACCTATCGATTCCGCGCCATGGACATGTTGCGTCAGTCCCATGCCGTAAATGCCCATGACGTTTGACGCCTCGATATAAACGTCTCCGGCAGCTTCCATCTCCGCACGCGTCACGCCGCTTTCAACCTCGAGTTCGCTCCAATCTGTGCTCTCTATCTTACGCATGAAAGCATCGATGCCGTTGGTATGCTCCTGAATGAACATATCGTCGATGAGAGCCGGCTCACCGTTCGCCCGGGCCTCCGCATCCTTGGCTAGGACGCGTTTGCAAACCCCCATCAAGGCTGCGATGTCGCCGCCCGGTCTTACCTGTAGATAGAGATGACTGAGGTTGGTGGGCTTGCCTATCGTCATCTGGACCGGGTTTTGCGGATTGACGAAGGCCGTGAGGCCGGTTTCACGCAATGGGTTGAAACTGACGATCCGGCACCCGCGCTGCACGGCGTGTTGGAGGGGGTGAAGGATACGGGGGGAATTTGTACCGGGATTTTGGCCCAGATAGAAGATGGCGTCGCAATGTTCGAAATCTTCTTCCTGACATGTGCCAACAGGCGATCCGATGACTTTTTTCAGGCCTACGGACGTGGTTTCGTGGCACATGTTCGAGCTATCGGGCAAATTATTATGCCCATATGCACGTGCAAACAGGGCGTAGAGATAGCTTGGTTCCAGCGCAGCCTTACCACTGGCGTAGAAAGTGGCGGATCGCGGGTCGATCGTCCGCAATTTAGCACCGATGGCTTGGAACGCCTCCGTCCAACTGGCCCGTACGTAACGATCACTCGCAGGATCGTAGCGCATCGGTTCTGTAAGCCGGCCCAGCATTTCAAGGGCATGAGCGTCACGCGTCGCAAGGTCCGAAACATTATGCTTTGCAAAGACTTCCGGGGTGCAGCGCGCGCTCGTCAAATCCCATAGGGTGGCCTTAGCACCATTCTCGCAAAATTCGAAAAGGCTCGGCTTTTCAGGCTTGATCCATGCGCAGGACGTGCACGCCGTACCTTCGGGCTTGTTCAAATGGGCCAGCGTCTCGAACGCGCCCGGACCTGCTCGCTGGGAAAGCTCGCTCTCGACGATATCCTTGAGCGATCCCCATCCGCCGGCTGGCTCACCTTGTTGTTTCATGTTCGCGTGGATCCTTCGAAGGAGGGAGAAATGCTATCTCCCCTCAACCACAGCGAATGATCGCAGTTCCGCGCCAGCCGCGACAATTTGGCAGGGGTATGCAAGCGATCCCGTCATAGCGCCGCCGGGCGCGGTGAGGGCGGGCCTCACGACATGTCGGTGCGGCTGTTAGCGGGTGACGCAGGCGCTGCTGCTGGCCCGAGGCGTGTCAGACTGTGTCCGCCTTATCAGCGTCCCCGCTATCGCAACGATGGTCGGCGGCCTGCGGGGCCATTGCGGCAGCCCCGCGCAATGTAGCAAGATCGGGGATACGCAACCATTTCGACTGCAGTTCGATCAATCCGGCAGCTCGCATGGCCTGGAGCGTGCGGTTGACGTGCACGGGCGTCAGTCCGGTCAGGTCCGCTATATCAATCTGTGTAAGGGGCAGCGCGCATTGCTGCCCATAGGCAAGGCCCGCGCGCCGCATTCGTTCGTACAATTCGATCATCAGATGCGCCAGCCTTTCCGGTGCGCTGCGGCGGCCCAGCGTCACCAGCCAATCTGCCTGCCTTTCCGATCCGTCGACGAGGTTCCGCCAGAATCCTTGAAGCACATCCCCTGGCACGCCTGAAGGGACGCGGCAGGGGGTTCGATAGGCGCGAACATTGGTAAGAGCGACAATCGGCTGCCTCGGCCCGTGTCCCAGCGCCCAGTGCGCCTCGCAATAATCGCCCGGCAGGTAGAGAGCTGTGATCTGCCGCCTTCCGTCGGGGAGGAGCCGGTATCTGCACGCCCAGCCCTCCAGCAGCTGGTAAAGACCGGGAGGCGGCTCATTCTCCCGTGCAAGAAGTTCATGCGGCCTGAAAAAAAGGATATCTCCTTCCGGTGCAACTTGGCTCAGCATCCTTATTCCCCGTTAGTGCCTCCCAATCCATCATAGCGATATCATCATGTTCCGGATTCACATGGGTTGGGTTGCACAAGATTCTTCGTCACGCCGCCAGCCAGCAGGCAATCTGGCAAATCTGCCAAAATCACCCTACGTCGAAAAATGGCAGGACTTCCGCTCTCCCGCCATGCCCGCCAAACATTGAAATGCCGATGGGCCAGTTCATTTCGAAGGCAAGCCATATCGAGCATGCTTCGCGCGTATCTCAGCTCGCGCAGAAGCGAAACTGGCCCTGTGCAACCTGTACTGCTTGGATTCTGGGAATCCAGCTTGCAGTCCAGGCAATCGCGATCAGCGGCATAATTGCCGACATCGCTTACAACCCGGCTCGATCTAAACGACCGCCGGTACGGTGGCGCGTGATATGACCGTTAAGGATGTCATGCATCCGTCCGATCCGCAAAGACATCGTCATGCAGGGAACGGCCTGCCGTCTCGGGCATGAAGCGCAGCGCGACGAGACCGACAAGGCAAGCCAACATCATGTAGAAAGCCGGCATGAGGTCGATGCCGGTCAGGCTGATCAGGCTGCTGCCGATGGCAGGCGCGGTTCCCCCGAACAGCGATGTGGACATGTTGTAAGCGATCGCGAAGCCTGCGAACCGAACGGATGTGGGGAATAGTGCAGGGAAGGTTGCAGAGATGGTCGCCAGTTGCGGGACATAGAGCAGGCCAAGTACAGCGAAGCCCATGATCGCACCGAAGAAACCGGTTGCCATCAACATATAGAGCGGCACCACGCCCAACAGCAGCCCGATGAGCGACAGGCGCCACATGGGTTTGCGGCCGATCCGGTCTGACAGGCGGCCAGCGAAGGGCAGGAACAGCATCATGAAAATCATGCCGATGATCGGCACGATCAGTGCTTCGTCCGGCGACAGGCCTATGCGCCGCTGTAAATAGGTCGGCATATAGCTTAGCAGAGTGTAATTAACGACGTTGAGCGCTACCACCAGGCCACCGACGACCAGCATCGGTCGGGCGTGTTCGCGTATCAGCGCTCTTAGCGAGGGGGGTTGGCTGCCTTCGACGGGCTGTTCGCGAAAAACCGGCGTGTCTTCCATCCTCGACCGTAGATACATGCCGACAAGGCCCATGGGCGCGGCGACAAGGAACGGTACCCGCCAACCCCAATCATGCATCGCCTCGTCCCCCAGTAGCAGGGAGAAGCTGAGCATGAGGACAGCGCCGAAGGAAAAGCCCGCCAGCGTGCCGAATTCCAGAAAACTGCCATAGAAACCGCGCCGGTTGTCGGGCGCATATTCGGCCATGAAGGTCGCAGCGCCGCCATATTCGCCACCGGTGGAAAAGCCCTGAACCATGCGCAGCACGATCAAAAGCGACGGGGCCCAAAAGCCGATTTGCGCATAGGATGGGACGAGGCCGACCGCCAGTGTCGCACCGGACATCAGCAATATTGTCAGCGCCAGCACCGATTTGCGCCCTAACCGATCGCCGAGCGGCCCCCAGAACAGTCCGCCCAACGGTCTGACGAGGAAGGATATGGCAAAGGTCGCCAGCGCGAACAGCACGGCATCGTCGACGTCGCCCGGGAACAGCGCGGCCGATATATAAGTGACGCCATAGGCATAAATGCCATAGTCGAACCATTCGGTCGCATTGCCCAACGCAGAAGCGGCGATGGCACGACGTAGCGTGGCGTCATCGACACTGGGTGACGAGGGCATGGGGTCAAAAGCGGTCATGACATATGTCCGTCTGCGGTATTGGGATCGAGCAGTGACGCCATCGGCGTGGTGCGCGGTACGATCTGAAAATCCTGTTGGTCGGGGGCCGGCACGGAAGGCGCGGCAGCTTGGCGCCACAGGCCAAAGGCAAGCGTTGCGCCCGCGCACAGTGCGATGAACAGAAACAAGCCGCCGCTCGGTGCAATATTCATCACAATGGCCGCACCGAGCGGACCGATAGCCGCGCCGACCGAATAAAGCAGCACCAGCCGTCCGCTCGCCGCCACCCTTTCGGTGGACAGCAGCCGGTCGTTGCAATGCGCAACGCACAGGGGATAGAGTGCGAAGCTGAGGCCGCCGAACAACGCCCCCAAAGCCAGAAACAACGGCCCGACCGACACCGGCATGGTCAGGATCAGGCAAACTGTCATGGTGGCAGCGAAACAGCCCACGATCACCCGCCGCCGATCAAGTCGGTCCGACAGGCGACCAAGCGGCCATTGCAGGGCCACGCCGCCGAGTATCACGATCGTCATGAAACTGGCGGTCGCACCCAGATCAAGCCCCAGCCGCCGGACATGAACGGCGGCCATGCCGTAGAAGGCGCCCAGCATCAGCCCGGTGGTGACAGCCCCGAACGTGCCGAGCGGCGATGCAGCATAGAGCGCACGGATGGAAAAGGCCTCGGTCTCGACCGGGACGGGCGCGGCGCTGCGGGTCAGGCAGAGCGGAACGATCGCCAGCGAAATGAGAATGGAGGCCAACTGGAACGGCACAGCAGGTAGCGCGCCGCTTGCCGCCAGAAGTAATTGCCCGACCGCCTGCCCGGAATAGAGCGCCACCATATAGGCGGCGAGCACGCTCCCCCGTGTCTCCGCCTCGGCCCGGTCGTTGAGCCAGCTTTCCAGGCAGATGAACACGCCTGCAACGCAGACGCCGTCGATCAACCGCAGCATCGTCCAGAACAGCGGGAACTGCACTAGCGCATAAGCGAGCGTGCTGGCCGACAACAGTGACACGAACGCTGCGAATGCACGGATATGCCCGACCTGTCGCACAATGTCGCCCGCCCGCAACGCGCCGACCACCAATCCGCCGAAATAGGCAGTAGCGACCGCGCCGATCGCCATGGTGCCCGCGCCTGC
Organism: Sphingobium sp.; assembly: GCF_003248505.1. GTDB lineage: Bacteria > Pseudomonadota > Alphaproteobacteria > Sphingomonadales > Sphingomonadaceae > Sphingobium. Next base: position 20,298 of record NZ_QFOA01000033.1, on the reverse strand, counting down.
GCGTTCCAGTCGAAGGCCGATCAATGTGGACAGGAAACCGCTGCCCGCCATCAACATGAAGATGGCAAGCAGCAGGCTGCGGACGGGACGGATTGCGGCAAACATATTGGGCGGGGCGCGGATCAGGCCGCGCGCCGATCCTCCGTCATATTGGTCCCATCTTCCACCAAAGCATGGTGCAAGGCGCTTACCGCACTGTCGTAATGGCCAACGTCCACCATGAACTGGACATCGACGTTGCGGATCTGGTGCTGCATCGCGATGATCGGAACATGCGCAGAGGCCAAAGCCTGCAAGGCGTCCGTCATCAGCCCCGGACGCGCTATGTCGCTCCCGATCACCGATACGATCGCAACCGGCTGGGCCGAAATAGCCGCGTCGGGATAGCGCGTCTGGAGATCGGCGATCACTCGCTTCACCGTCGCCGCGTTAGCCGATAGATAATGAGTGATGGTATTGGCGTTGGACGCCTTGCTGACGATCCAGGCACCGTGCCGGGCCAGCGCCTCCAGGATGGCGGCGTCATAACCCTTCACCCCGACCATATCCTGTTCGAAAAATTGCAGCGCCTGCGCATGGCGCACTCCGGTCACGATCTCCACCCGGGGCGTGTCGGAGACATAGCTGCTGCAAATGAGCGTCCCGCCATCCTCGCGGTCGAAAGTGTTGCGCACGCGCAGGGGGATATCCGTTTGGCGCAGGCCACGGCCAGCACCGGGATGGATCGCTTCCATGCCAAGGTTCGCCAACTGGTCCGCTACGTCATAGTTGGTGCGCCCGATCTTGCGCGCCTTGTGCTGGCCCACCAGTCGCGGGTCGGCGCTCGACAGGTGAAATTCCTTGTGAATGATCGCTTCGCGCGCGCCCGTCAAAACGGCAATACGAGAAAAGGTCATTTCAGAATAGCCGCGCGCATAGCGGCGCACCATGCCCTCGCTGCACCCGGCATAACCGGTGACGATGGGGAGCGTCGTGGCAAGGTCGACCGGTGCGAAGGCTTCCCTGATGCGGTCGTCCAGTCCGCGCATGTCTTGCTGGTCCCAGAGGGTCAGGTCGATGAACTGCGCGTTGACGCCGCGGTCGCGCAGCAGCAATGCAGTCGAATGGGCGCTATGCGCTTCGCCAAGGCCAGCGAGCAATTCGCGCACCGTCATCAATTGTTCCTTGACGCAGAAACGGCCATGGCTGCGCAGCCGGGACAGGTCGTGGAGGCAGGCGGCGACGGCATCTATCCGGATGTCGACAAAAGCATTCGCCTCTGCCAGCCGGTCGGCGCGCAAGAACAGGGTTGCGTTGCGATCTCGCATGGCACGGCGCACAGCTTCCATTGCCTGGCGCCAGCCTTCCAAATCCTCATCCGCGACAAAGCGCGCATAGACGCCCGGTTCGCCGCTGTTCTTATGTTCCAGCAGCAGGTCGGTCATCCCGGCATAAGCCGAAACGACGAAGATACGGTTGTAGAGGTCTTCATCCTTGCGACCGCCGATCAGCACATTATCGAACAGGGTGGCGGTGGCGGCCATGGACGTGCCGCCGATTTTTTCGACGCTATGATTATTACTCATGCCGGCACGCCTTCCGTCAACGGACCGGTGACAGGCGCGATCGTTTCCGGTTCGCCGCGCGCCGCGATGAACGCAGGGCGTGGCGTGTCGACGCCAAAGGGCGCCGCCAGCCGGTTCGACACCGCATTATACACAAGGAAGGCGTTGGCGCGCGGGAACGGTGTGATGTTGCCGTTCGAACCATGCATGATGTTGCAGTCGAAGATGACCACGGAACCTGGCTTGCCGGTCGGGGCGACGATCCCGAATTTATGCGCCAGTTCAGCCAGGCTGTCTTCGTCAGGGACGCCATATTCCTGTTTCTTTAGCGACTGACGATAATGGTCTTCGGGTGTTTCACCCACGCAGGTCAGATAGTGACGATGAGATCCGGGTATCAGCATCAGCGGCCCGTTATGGGGGGTGTTTTCCGCCAACAGTATCGACATGGACAAGGCCCGCATGCGCGGCATGCCGTCTTCGACATGCCAGGTTTCGAAGTCGCTGTGCCAGTAGAATTCCTTGCCCTGAAACCCCGGCTTATAATTGAGGCGGGATTGGTGGACATAGACGTCGTCGCCCAGCAGGAAACGCGCAACCCCTGCTAACCGGATGTCGCGGGCCAACCGCCCGATCGCTCGGCTTTGCGCATGAATGCGGAAAATGGAGCGGACCTCATTGGCCCCCGGTTCGGTGACCACCGTTTCTGCTTCCAGCGCATTGGGGTCAGCCAGCAGCGCGCCGCCCTCCCGCTGGAGGAAGGCGACTTCGGCGTCCGAGAATATGTTCTCGAGCACCAGATAGCCGTCGCGGTCGAACTGTTCGGCCTGGCTGCGTGTGAGCGGAGCACTCTCGTTCCAATCCGTATGGACGACCGGGTCGAGGCGCGGCAAAAACTCCGCCGCCGGAGCGTGGCGGGATGGGTAGAAATCTCTCAAGGGACGTACCCCTTTTCCGTTTAGAAATTCAGTCGGTCAGCGCGGCTTCGCGCAAGGCACCGTTTCCGGTGCTGGATGTATCGGCGGGGTAAGCACCATTCTCGTCATGCACTTCAGTCCCGGTCACGGGCGGATTGAAGGCGCAAGCGCACATTATGTCGGTTTCCGGTCGAACGATATGTTCGTCATGGGCATTGAGGGCATAGATGACGCCTGGCGCCAGCCGGTGCGTAACCCCCGTTCCCAAATCCTCGATCGTGCCGGTGCCCTTGAGCACCAGCACCGCCTCCAGATGGTTCTTGTAATGCATGCGCAATTCCGCGCCCGCGTACATGGTGGTGACGTGGAAGGAAAAGCCCATATTGTCGTCCTTCAGCAGAAGACGAGCGCTCTCCCAGCCTTCGGACTTTACGTTGCGGTCGGACTTGCGGATGTCTTGCAGTTTGCGAACGATCATAGGTCGTATCTCCTCTTATTCTGCGGCGACGCCATAGGTGACGGCCAAGGCGGAACGAACGCTCCGCTCGAGAATGTCGAGACCGGCAGACAGGACGGCGTCCTCGATCACGAGGGGCGCCAGAACCTTGACGATCTCGTCATGCGCGCCGCTGGTTTCTATGATGAGCCCCTGCGCGAAGCAGGCGGCGGTGATGGTTTGGGCGATGTCGCCGGACACCAGGTCCAGGCCGCGCATCATGCCGCGACCTCGGGTGGAGAGGCCATGTTCGGCCGCCATCGCCTCCAATCTGCGCTCCAGCAATATGCTACGGCGGGCAATGTCCTTCTGGAAGGCGTCATTGCTCCAGAAATGGCGCAACGCGGCTGTGGCTGTCACGAAGGCGTGATTGTTGCCGCGAAAAGTGCCATTATGTTCGCCAGGCGACCATTGGTCGAGTTCCGGACGGAACAGGGTCAGCGCAAAGGGCAGACCCATGCCCGACAGCGATTTCGCCATGGTGACGATGTCGGGCGTAAACCCCATTCCTTCGAAGCTGAAGAAATGGCCCGTCCGGCCGCACCCCGCTTGAATATCGTCGACGATCATCAGCGCGCCGTGACGCTTTGCAATGTTTGCGATCCGGCGCAGCCATCCAGGCGATGCAGCGTTGAGACCGCCTTCGCCCTGGACCGTTTCCACCAATATGGCGGCGGGTGCATCAAGGCCGCTCGACGGGTCGGACAATCGCCGTTCCAGCAATTCGGCGGTATCGACCTCGGCACCGTGATAGCCGTCATAGGGTTCGTGAGCGACGTGGCTGAGCGGTACGCCCGCACCACCGCGCTTGGCAGCATTGCCGGTACAAGCAAGCGCGCCCAGGGTCATCCCGTGAAACCCGTTAGTGAAGGCGATCACCAGTTCGCGCCCCGTGACCTTACGCGCCAGCTTGATCGCAGCTTCGACGGCATTGGTGCCGGTCGGGCCGGTGAACATGGCGCGATAATCGAGTCCGCGAGGCTTGAGGATTACGTCCTCCAGCGCGCCTAGAAAATCCGCCTTGGCATCTGTATGCAGGTCGAGCGCGTGGGTAATGCCGTCATGGGCGATATAGTCGATCAGCGCGCTCTTGAGTACCGGGTGATTATGCCCGTAGTTGAGCGTCGAGCATCCCGATAGAAAATCCAGGTAGCGACCGCCTTGATTGTCGTGCATCCACACACCCTGAGCGCGGTCGAACTGACGGGGCATGGCGCGAGCATAGCTGCGCACCACGGATTCCCGCCGTTCGTAAATGGCCGTGTCGGGCATGGAGTCTGTCGGTTTAGGGTGGATAGTGACGGTCATATGATATCTCCTTAAGAGCGTGACGGCTGCGGCAGCGGACCGATCTGCGCTTGCCATTCGGTGGCATGCGCACCGGCAAAATGGGCCTCGCGCTCAAACCTTGCGGTTCTCTCGAAGGGGGCGTTCCAGCGGCGCGCCAACCCTTCGAATAGGGCCCAGGATGCGCGATTGTCGTCCGTGACGGTGGTCGTCAGATGCGTGACGCCTGCCTGCTGCGGGCGGGCCAGCAATGCGTCGATCATCCGGGCAGCCAAGCGCTGCCCCCGCGCAGCAGGCGACACGGCGACTTGCCAGACGAAGAATAGGTCGGGCGCGGCGGGTGGGCGATAACCCGATACCCAGCCGACAATCGAGCCATCGGACTCCGCAACGATACAGCTGTCGGCGAAATCGGTGCATTGGAGCAGGTTGCAATAGGCCGAATTGCGATCGAGCGGCGGGCAGGCGGCGATCAATACGCTGATGGCTGGGCCATCGGTGGCGGCAGGCATGCGAAACACGAAGTCCTGCTCCCCATCCTGTTCGGAGCGCGCAGAAGCCCGTGGCGGCGCAGCGGCCGCTGTGGCTTTTGGATTAAATATTGTTTATCTCCCGAATTATATTTTGCTCCAGAGCCTTCAATTGACCCCGGCGAGAACGGCCATAATATGCCGCATTGCGGTATGGCTTTCAACCCGCTGCAGGAAATTATGTTTCATTGACTGAATTAATATTCTGATCGCCACAAGGAAATTGGTGGCAATCGGCCTTTCCGGCTATGGTGCAATCCATGGATGCCGAACTTTCAACGCTTACCCTGCGCGCGCTAAGGCGCGTCCTGCGTGCCACCGAAACTGGAAGCCGCCAATTGGCTGCGGCGACCGGCCTTACGCCCTCACAACTCCTGGTGTTGCGCGAGATTGACTTGCGGGGGACATCCACGCCCTCTGCGATCGCGCAGGCCGTCCAGTTCAGCCAGGCGACAATTACAGCTGTCGTGGATCGCCTCGTATCTCTTGGTTTGGTCCAGCGCGAGCGCAGTGAAGCCGACAAACGCCAGTTTCACCTTAGCCTCCTGCCGGAAGGTATCAAAACGCTGGCCGATGCGCCGGACCCGCTGCAAATGCGGTTTACGGATCGGTTTGAAGCTCTGCCCATGTGGGAGCGGGCCATGATATTGGCTGCAACCGAGCGGCTCGCTATGTTGATGGATGCTCAGAACATCGATGCGGCGCCGTTGCTAGATAGCGGACAGATCGATCGCACGGAGCCGCAATGACGCCGGTTGACGTGCGGAGTGGCGCACCTGCGCCGCTCCCGGCGGAGAATATGTCTGGAATTACCGCGGACACGGGCAGCAAGCTTTTCTCACTTGCTGGCGCTTTACGAAACGGTGTCGTTCAAGGATTGGCGCGACCTTTTCAGGTTCGCATCACACGGAGGCGGATTCTTCGCGAAATACAATCTCCGTGAAATGGCCGACACTGTCGCATGTGTCCAGATAGGCAAAGCGAGCACGCGGTGTAGCACCTTCCATCGCGATGGAAAGACCGCTGGCAAGGGCGCGCTCGCGAACTTCCTCCCATGCTTTCACATCTGGTTGACGATAGCCAAGATGGTGAAGCGCAATCTGGTCGCTGCGGTCAGGCAGGGCATCCAGATAAACGGACGGCCAGTCCGGCCTAGGTTCGATCAATTCGATCTCGATATCCCCCAGCATAAGGTGGGAAAGCGCGCGTATCATAACGGGATTGCCGTCAGTATCTCGATAATCCTCGAGCAGGTCGATGCGGGTTGCGCCCATCCCGTCCAATGTCGCCAGGCCGAACTGAATATTCCGGGTTACGTAACCGATTTGGAACAATGGTCCGAATGCACCTGCTGATCCATCCATCCTCAGATCTCTCCATAGTCGATTGAAGGAAGATAGAGGCTGCCAACGATCGGCACCCTTTCCGATGGTAGGAGAATTGTGGTAAAAGCAGGCATAGACAAGGACGGTCGAGATAATAGTCCGATAGGGATGGGAAGTTTTGGCAATGGCTCTCTGTGCTGCCGTGCGGCTTAAAACATTCCTGCTTTTTGCAACGCTCGCTCAGGTTCCGTAGCGAATGGAGGCGGACTCTCCACAAAGGCGCATCAGAATTCTTCATCGGGCCACCGAAATATTCTTGGATCGCGGCTACGCAGGAACAACGGTCGACGACATTGCACAAGCCGCAGGGGTGGGCAAAGTTGCCATTTATCAACTCTTCGGCGACAAGGTGGACCTGTTCGCGCAGTGCATGATCGATGCGGCGGGGACCAACCCTGTCATGTCGAGGGCGCTTCTGCGAAGGGATTGTCCGGTTCGCGACGTTCTGGTGGAATTTGCCGAACAGCATATCCGCCGCATGCTTCGTCCGGTCTTCGGCACTCGCCCCTTCTATGAATTCGTGCGGGTGTTGCTGAGCGCCTCCATAACCCATCCTGACATCAGTGGGCGCTGCCTAGACATATTGCGATCGGACGAGGGCGCTCCGTTGCAGGAATATTTCCATGATATGCTCGAAAAGCAGATGCTCGCCGGCGGTGATGCGCCTTTTCTTACCCGTCATTTCATCCAGACCATCTTTTTTACCAACAATGTCATATTGGAGCCTTCGAGCGCCGAGCGTTATCGCGATAGCCGGGCTTCTGCCGAAAATGCGGTGGATCTATTTCTGAACGGGTGCGCCGGCGTGGCGCTTGCAGCCTTTACTCCGTCCGTGGGTTCCTTCTAAAGGGCGCAGCCGATAGCGCCGGACAAAACGACGTGAGCCAGCGGTCCGATCACATCAATTTTGAGTGGCGGCATTTCCTAAAGGATGCAGGCGTCACTGCCTTCCGCTGGCACGACATGCGCCACCATTTCGCCTCGCGGCTGGTCATTGGCGGGGTCGATCTCAAAATCGTGCGCGAACTGCTTGGGCGTAGCGATTATGCGATGACGCTGGCTAAGCTAGCGTCTAAGATGGGTCGGCATCGAAAGTCAGCACTTCGGGCAGTCCAGCCTTTTTGAACCTCTCCACGATCGGCTACGCCTCCGGCGGGCGCTTCCGATTTTCCCAATAATAGGCACGTTGCCTTCCATTTGAAGCATCATGCTTGGCGCACTCGACGTTTACATCCGGCCTCAGGTGAGAAAACGCTGCATAAGCGAAACAAAATGTTCCGTGAAGCATTGCTTTGCCATGTATCGAGTAAAAGATTTTAAGCCCGCCTGCGTCAAGCGATGTGGGCGTCTTCGATGACGATGAATACTCAGCTTTTCAGAACAACGGCCATTAGCGTTGTCGCTGTGGCGGCAATTGCCGCTGCCCTCAGGCTGGCAAGTCGCCTACCTCAGCGCTTGGCTGATGGATTGAAATCATCTTGGGAAGATTCCGCGCATACGGCTCTGGGACGCCAAATCAATGCAAGAGCGGCAAGGCACCCGGGGCTGTCGGGCGTACATCTTCTAGCAGACGCCCATGACGCGTTTGCGGCGCGCATGCTGCTTCTGAAGCACGCCGAAAGGTCGGTCGACCTACAATATTATATTTGGCACGGTGATCGCACCGGGACGCTTATGCTTGAAGCGGTGTATAAGGCGGCAGAACGCGGCGTGCATGTGCGCCTTCTTCTTGACGACAACGGTATCTCAGGCTTGGATCCCGTCCTTTCGGCGCTTGATAGTCACCCGAACGTCGAAATCCGCCTTTTCAATCCCTTTCGAATCCGCTTTCCGAAAGCGCTTGGATTTGTTACCGATTTTGGTCGGCTGAACCGCCGGATGCATAATAAAAGTTTCACAGTCGATGGCGCGGTGACCATCGTTGGCGGGCGCAATATCGGCGACGAGTATTTTGGAGCGCAGGACGGCGGATTGTTCGCCGATCTTGATGTGATGGCGATCGGTGCGGTGGTGCCTCATGTCGTACGAGATTTCGAACGCTATTGGACGTGCGCCTCGGCCTATCCAGCATGGCAGATTTTGCCGCGCGCGAGCATTCGGGTTATCCGGCGCCTTGTGACACGCGCCTCTATCGTAGAGCAGGATCCTTGGGCGCGAGCTTTCGTCGAGCGACTGGCTACCCTGCCGATTATCAGGGATCTGATGGAGGGTGATATCGATCTCATATGGTGTCCGGTCCGCATGTTGAGCGATGATCCGGCAAAAGCACTTGGCATTGCGGATGATAATGGGTTGCTTGCTGGGAAGCTTGAAGCCGTGATTGGCCAGCCGGAACGGGAGCTGGGGATCATCGCTGGTTATTTCGTGCCAGGCGAACGGGGCACGCGGACGCTGGCCGATCTTTCCCGGCGCGGTATTGCAGTTTCCGTGCTGACCAATGCCTATGCTGCGAACGACGTCGCCATGGTCCATGCCGGATATGCGCCTGCTCGAATGCCCCTGCTTAAAGCCGGTGTCAGCTTGTTCGAACTTTGCGGCGATGCGGGTTTACCGTCAAAACGGGATCGGCGAAGGGGCGCCCGTCTCGGCATAGGCAGCAAGCTGCGCGGATCTGGAACCGGCTCGAGCGCGGCTCTGCGTTCGCACGCATCGACCTTGCACGCCAAAACTTTCACTGTCGACCGGACGCGCCTCTTTATAGGCTCCTTTAACTTCGATCCTCGGTCCTTCGACCTGAATACGGAAATGGGCTTCGTGATCGATAGCCCGGAACTGGCGGGTCTGGCGGCAGACACTCTCGCCAGAGACGTTCCGGCTCGCGCATACAGGCTCTCCCTCAGCGAGAACGGCGCAATCAACTGGATCGAGCACGCCGCAGAGCGGTCAATTACACATGTTCGCGAACCGGGCATGCGCTTCATCGATCATGCTATCGTCGGGCTTGGCCGGATGCTGCCTATCCAGTGGTTGCTATGAACTTGCTTGCGCTCATGCGAAATGTGGCCTGCTGCCGGTTTGGCGGACACCGAGATAGGCTCAATCAGGCTATACCAGCGTACCGTTCGAAATCTATGGGGCTGCGATAGCCAACGGTCGAGTGCCGCCGGGACTTGTGCTGAATAAGGATAGTTACCAGCATAGCCGCTTCTTCAATGGCAACGACACTTTCCCTGTCTACGAAAATGTCAACGCTCGGCTGGGATGGGTCGGTATCGGCGGTAGCGGCTCGCACGACGGCGGCGTTCGTACGCAACCTGCTCGACAACACATGCGCTTATGCTAAGTCGGCCAGCCTCGGTATATTTACCCCGTTGAACAATGAGCTAGGCATGTACGGCATCGAACTGGGCTATCGCGTCTGAAGGGGGAGGGCCGGACCCGCGCGCGGGTCTGGCCCTGGTTTATCGGGTCGCACGGGCGACGATATGGGGGGCGTCGATCTGTCGTTCGATAAAGGCATCCCAGTCGCTTGCCCGATCGACTAGGAAATCGCGCACATGTTCGTGCGTGGGAAGCATGAACCGATTGGCGAGAATAGCCTTCACCACCATTTCACCTGTCTCTTCCGCTGGCATGAGATCGAATGCCGGGCCCGGGCCTCGCGTATCTGTCGGCGGCCCGAAGGACCGAAGCCCGGCCATGATGTTGGTCTTGACAGGCCCAGGACACAACACAGTTACGCCGATGCCCTGGGGGCGCAGATAGATGGCGAGGCCCTCTGAAATTTGGACGATCGCCGCTTTGGCCGCAGAGTAAGCCAGACGATCAAACGAATAGGTCATCAGCCCGGCGAACGATGCCGTATTCACGATATGGCCGCTACCCTGCGCGATCAGATGGGGCAGAAACGCCAGATTGCTGCGCACGACCGATAGCAGATTGATGTCGAGGACGCGGCGCCATTCGTCCAGCGGAACATGTTCTGGCAGCCCTCTGGTCATGCCGCCTGCATTGTTCATGACGATATCGACGCGTTCGAAATGCGAGAGCGCTTCCTGCCGAAGCATTTCGAAGGCCGTATCGTCTGCTACGTCGCATTGGATCGCGCTGGCCATGCCGCCAGCGGCCGTGATTTCAGCTGCCACGTTTTTTGCTCCGGCCTCGTTGATATCGGCAACGAGTATCGACACCCCGCGTTTGGCCATCGCCAGTGCGGTGGCACGGCCTATCCCGCTTCCTGCGCCGGTGACGACGGCAACCTTGTCCTGCAAATTATCCATGACATTTCACCTCTATTAAACATGCCGGCGCGTCCCAACGCCGCTATTGCTACACTCCGGGCGCTGTGAGCTGCGGGAAATCCCACATATCCGCTAGGCTGATAGATGACCTGCTCCAGCTCATCCAACGTGGCACCGTTGCGGACAGCGGCAGGAAAATGAATGTCAAGCTGTTCGGTCGATCGCAACGCAATGAGGAATGCAATCGTAAAAAAGCTGCGCGTTCGTGGATCAAGCGTGTTGTCGGTCCACAGCGGCTCGAAGATATTGTTCATGGGCATTTCGCCAAGGTCGCTGGCAAACTTTGGGCCTGTCGGGCCTTTTGCCAACTGCGACAAGATTTCAGGAGCGAGCATTTGTCGCAGAAGCCGCATGGCCTGTTCGCGTTTTTCACCCATGATCGATCCTCTCTCGTCGTGACAATCTATCTTGGCATAGGGTGGGCGCCTATGGCGCAACGACTATTAGATGCAGAAAAATCCCGAGCTATCATGTTCAAAAACCGGCCGTTCCCCGATGAAACGAAAAATCTGGAAAGGCCTAAAGACGGGTCCAACAAGGAGTGCCTGCCTTGTCGAGCGGGCCGCAACTGGCGATGCGCGTTGCGCCGTTGGATGCTATAAGCACAAGCCAATCGCCGCTATCCTCGCAGCGCAAAGCCCATGCTGCATTAGGGCCGATATCCCCCCTGAAAAGGGATTTGGTCGTGTTAGTGCAGGTTTCTCCCGCGTCACGCATCAGCCGAGAAAAGGCTGCGCTACGTCCCGCTCGATCCTGGATCTCAATAGCGTTGCTATATTTGTTTCGACTGCTCCCCTGCTGGGTAAACTCGTCATACGCAATTCGTCCACCCAGGAGAGCGGCAATCAGCAGTGTAGGTATCGCCGTCCATAAAAGGGCGCGACGTATATCCCCGCCCGCGTACCCACAGATATGGCACCATCGGCCATAGCCTTCCCGAGGCGTTTTGCATTTCGGACATCGCATAGCCCAGCGTCCTATTAGGATGATGAATCACATAACCCTATCGCTGGAGAGGGAGACATCGATGTCGATAGTCGCATTCTATAGAATATGGAATCGCAAGATATGGTGGATATGCAGGGTACCGGATTGAAATATGAAGAGTGGGAATCCGCGCCCTCTTTGCTGACGCCATCGACGCGTCGTCAAGCGGTAGCGGGCGTGTTACGATCGCGCATTGTATCAGGCGTTATCCCTCCCGGCGCACTGTTGCGTGAAACAGCGCTCGCTCAGGAACTGAATGTCAGCGCGACACCGGTGCGGGAGGCGCTTGGCACTCTTGCATCGGAAGGCTTGGTCGAGATTGAGGCTCATCGGCTGAAAAGAGCGACGCCTATCGATTTCGCCGTCATGCGCGATCTCATCCGGGTGCAAGCCGAACTCTGGCGATTAGGCTATGTCTGGGGCATGCCCGGCATCGACGCTGTCGAGGTGACGGCGCTGGAACAGACGATTGCGCGTTATCGCGCGGCGATCGAGAGCGGCGAACATATGGCCGCAATCATCGCTGGCCTCGATTTTCACACCATCTTCATCAAGGCGTCAGAAAGCCCGGAATTGTTACGCTCGACACTGGATCGCCGCGGACTGATTGCGCGCTTCATATTCCTGCACGGCATTGCGACGCTTTCGACAAGCGGTCTCAATCAGCACGAAGCGATACTACGTGCCTTCAAGGCCGGTAAGCAGGACGAAGTGCTCGACCATCTCGACTGGATGGCTGCTCGCCTAGTCAACCTGTGCGACGCCCAAACGAATCAAAAAAAACCAAAGGATTGACAATGGATTTCGAACTACCCGAGGAATATCGTTCCTTCCGCGACATGGTACGGCGCTGGGTTGATAATGAAGCGCCCAAGGATTGGGCGCGCGCGCTTGAAAAGGACGAGCATCAGTATCCTTTTGCGCTGTGGGACAAATTCACCGAAGCGGGTTTTCACGGCGTCGGCATTGCTGAAGAGCATGGCGGGCAGGGCGGCGATGTTGTGATGCAGATGCTGCTGGCGCGCGAACTGGCTCGATCCTTGGGGGGGCTGGCATGGATCTGGGGTATCACCAGCTTCGCCGGTTCCAAGTCGATCGGACTTTACGGTTCGGCCGAGCAGAAGGCGAAATATCTTCCCCTGATCGCCACGGGTCAGCTGAAGGCCGCCATAGCCTTTACCGAGCCGGGGGGTGGGACCGACCTGTTGGGTGCGATGAGCACCATCGCCGAGCGGGTCGATGGCGGCTGGAAGATCAATGGGGAGAAAATCTGGTCCTCGTCCGCTCATGTGGCGGATTATTTGCTCGTGATCGCGCGCAGCGACAGGAACGCTGAGAAGAAGCATCAGGGTCTGACCCTCTTTTGGGTGCCGACCAAGACGCAAGGCGTGAAGATCACGCCGCTGGCCAAGCTGGGCATGCGGTCGATGGGCAGCTGCTCTGTCCATTTCGAAGATGCCTTCGTCGCCGACGACCATGTCCTGGGCGAACCGCACAAGGCCTGGTACATGCTTCTGCCCACGCTCAATAACGAGCGGATCATGGTCGGCGCCTTCTGCCTGGGGGTGATCGACGGCGTTCTGGAGGATGCGCTCGACTATATGAAGCAGCGCAAGGCGTTCGGCGGCATCATCGGCCGGTTCCAGAGCTTGCAGCATTATGTCGCCGATATAGCCACCATGCAGAAGACGACGGAATTGATGCTGCATTTCTGCGCCGACAAGCAAAGCCGGGGTGAGAATGTGGGGGTGGAGGCCAATATGCTGAAGCTGATGGCGTCGGAAAACGCCAATGCGGCGGCGGACATGGGCATCCAGATTCTGGGCGGCATGGGCTATTCGGCGGAAACCGACATGCAGCGATACTGGCGCGACAGTCGGCTGTGGCGCATCGGACCGATCACAAACGAGATGGTGCGCAACGGCATTGCAGAAAGCCTGGGCCTGCCCCGATCCTTCTGAAAGACAGGTGTGCTTGAGCCCGGTGGGTGACATTGTGGCCCAAGACCAACGATCACGGTGCAAAGCTGGACGTTCAAGGAGAGTGAGAGCGATGATGTTTCCCGAGCAGCCGATTCCGGCTCATGTGCCGTCCGAACTGGTCAGGACGGACTTTCCCTTCATCTTCGGTACGACGACGACCAGGGATCCGTTCGACGACATGACGATGAAGGTGCATGAAGGCCCGGACATCATCTATGCCACGCATGCCTATCCGGGTGGAACCCCAGCCTGGGTACCCCGGCGCATGGCGCATCTTCGCGAAATCTACCTCGACACGGACCATTTTTCCTCGACGGATTTTTCGCCATTTTCCAAGCTGGTCGGGGGCAACTGGATCAATTCGCCAGCGGAACTCGATCCCCCGGCCCATGGGCCATTTCGGCAGATGGTCAACCCCGCCTTCACGCCCAAGGCCATGGCGGCGCTGGAGGATAAGATTCGGCAATATGCCGTCGAATATGTCGATGCATTCGCTGCGCGCGGCGAATGCGAATTCATGAGCGAGTTCGCGTTCGAATTTCCCATCAAGGTGTTCATGGAACTGATGGGGCTCCCGCTGGACCGCGTCGCCGAATTCATGGATTGGGAGATGAACCTTCTTCATAATCACGACCTCTCCAAGATTGCGGAAGCCACCCGCAATGTGCTCGCTTATCTGGGGGACGAGATCGAAGACAGGCGATCCAATCCCCGCAACGACCTCATCACCTTCGGCGTCCAGGGGAAGATCGACGGTCGTGCGCTGACGGACGACGAATTGCTGGGTTTCGTTTTCAACCTGTTCGTCGGTGGATTGGACACGGTGTCCACCAACATGGGCCTTCAGTTCCGGCATCTGGGTAGCGATAAGGAGGATCAGGCTTTCCTGCGGGCAAATCCGTCGCAAATCCCCCATGCCATAGACGAACTGATGCGCGCTTATGGCGCAGTGACGACCTTCCGCACGTGCAAGAAGGAAACGGAATTGGCGGGCATACGCTTCATGCCGGGCGACAGGGTGGCCATGTCGACCACGCTGGCCGGCCGCGATCCTGCGGAATTCGACGCGCCGACCGAGGTTCGGCTTGACCGCCGCCCGCGCCATGTCGGCTTTGGCTTCGGCATTCATACCTGCGTCGGCATGCATCTCGCGCGGCGTGAACTCAGGATCGCGATGGAAGAGTTTCTGGCGCGGATTCCTGAATTTCGCATCGCGCCCGGTCATCAGGTCGAATGCCATTTGGGAATGATCCAGCCTGTGGCATTACCGTTGGTCTGGACAGCCGCTTGAAGCGAAGGAGAGAAAATGAGCGTTTTTACACATGTTTCGGTGGGTACTAACGACGTCGAGCAATCGCGTGGCTTTTATGACGCCGTTCTGGCGCCTTTGGGGCTGAAGCGGCTTTTCGACGCGGAAACCATGTCGGTCTGGGGTGTGGATCGACCGGCAATCATGGTGACGAAGCCTGCCAATGGTGGGGAAGCGACCCATGCCAATGGCGGCACCATCGGGCTGGTCGCCCCGTCGCGCGCGGCGGTCGATGCGTTTCATGCCGCCGCTCTGGGCAATGGCGGCACATGCGATGGCCCACCGGGCCTGCGGGCATTCGCTCCTAACGCTTATGGCGCCTATGTGCGGGACAGCGTCGGCAATAAATTCTGCGCCTATTGCTACGCGCCGGAATGATCCTGCACCTGGGCGTGCCAATTCGCGCACGCCCAGGCCAGCGGATCAAAGATCCAGACAGGCATCTTCGAAATCCAGGCGGGGATTGCGCGGATAAAGACCGGCGGGATCGCCATAGCCGATATTGCACAGAAAATTGCTCTTCCACCGACCGTCGGGGAAGAATTCGGCATCGGTGCCCGTCTTGTCGAAACCGGACATCGGACCGCAATCGAGCCCCAGTGCGCGGGCCGCCATCATGAAATAGGCTCCCTGCAGGGTCGAGGATCGCTCCATGGCATCCGCGATCAGAGCGTCGTTGCCCTCGAATGTGGCGCGCATGTCGCGGGACGGAAACAGCTTGTCGTAAAACTCGTAGAAGCGCGTATCGCCAGCGATGACCACCGTACAGGGCGCTTGCATCGCCTTTTCCACATTGCCTGCGCTCAGATGAGGTTTCAGCCGGGCCTTGGCTGCGGCGGAACGGATGAACAGGAAGCGCCCCGGATTGCTGTTCGCAGTGGTCGGTCCCCATTTCGCCAGATCGTAGATCGCCCGTATCGTCTCGTCCGTTACGGGTCGATCGGTCCATGCATTGTGCGTTCTGGCCCCGCGAAACAGCAGATCGAGCATCATGTCTTGGGTAAGGGCAGCGGTGTCGGTCATCATGCACTCATCATTTGGTCGGATCGGCTATCCCATTGCTATTCCAGCCTGTCGCCTCACGTGCAAGGATAGTATCGGCTTCGGCATCCAGCTTTGCCATGTCTGACTGTTCCCATGCGCGATGGGCGCCCGCGGCATAGGCAAGTCCATTGTCGCGATACAGAAGGGCGTCGACGACATTCGATCGCAGCTTGTCTATCCGGCGGACCACCCTACCCGGCGTTCCCATGACCAGCGAGTGGGGCGGAATCATGGTGCCCGGCGGCAGGAAACTGTGCCCGGCGACGATCGAACCCCGCCCGATAACGCAGCGTTCCATGATGGTCGCTCCCACGCCGATCAGGCAGGCGGGCTCTATCGTGCAGCCATGAACGACGGCGCGGTGACCGACGGTGCAGTAATCGCCGATAACCGTCGGGTTATCCCACCCGATATGGACCATCGCGTGATCCTGAACGCTGGCGCACCGCCCGACCGACACATAGGCCCGTTCGCAGCGTATGACGGCGTAGGGCCAAAGGCTGCAATCGTCGCCCAGCCGGACGTCGCCGAACATGCGCACCGTCGGGTCGATATAGGCGGCCGCACCCATGTGGTCAGCGGCTTATGACGATCTTGCCATAGGGGCTGCCTGCCTGCGCTGCCCATGCCTGCTCTGCATCGGCAAAGTCATGGCGGCGGGTATCGACGGTCAGACCCTGCGTCAGGGCCATGTCGATCAGCCGGCCATAGGCGGCGCGGCGCTCGCCGGCGGGCCGCTGGCCGGTGCCGACGCCGACATGGCTCCGGAAAACGAGATCGCGCAGTGTCAGCGCGACCGTGGGCCCGGCCTGGACACCGATGCTCATCATTCGGGCGCCGGGGCGGGTCGCGCGCATCGCGGCCTCGGCAGGCGGGCCGTAGATGATGTCCAGCACGACATCGAAGCCGCCATCCGAAACCGCCTTCAACGCCGCGTCGTCATCGCCTTCGCCTAATATGGCGATGGCATCGGCGTGACCGGCGGCCTGCATTGCCTCCAGCCGATCCCGGTTGCGCGCGGCCGCGACAACCCGGCCCGCGCCCAGCAGACGGGCGATTTGCGCGCCGATTTGCCCGACCGGACCGGTTGCGCCGAGGATGAGGACGGACTCGCCCTGAGCGATTTTTGCTTCTTCCAGCGGAATCAGGGCACCGGTCCCTGAAATGGCAAGGGCGATCAACTGATCGTCGGATAAATCGTCGGGAACCGGCCAGATTTCCTCATCCTGAACCAACGTCCGCTCGGCGATGGCACCGAAAGGTGCTTTGCTGTGGCCGAAATAAATACGCTGGCCATTATCGAGCCGACCGACGCCCTCGCTGCCTGGCACATAGGCAGCGCCGATGGGGCCAAAAAATCCCTTTGCCCTCATAAGATCGGTGGGGCCGATGCCGGCCGACGAGACCTCTATCACCTGATGGCCGGGCTGTGCGGCGGGTTCAGCATGCTCTGTAAGAACGAAGCTGCCATTCGTGTCGATCAGCGCAGCGCGCATATCATACCTCTTGAAAGATAGATGCGGTCAAGCCGCAGATGCAAACAGGGCCGCTCGCTTTTCAACGGGCAGCCCTGCTTCAATTATGGCGTGTCGATCTCAATATGCGCCCGGGGGCGAGATGGGATCGGCTTCCGTCAGATTGCGGCCATAGATTTCATAACCGATGGTCGGGATATTCTGGATGTGGCGCAGCGCCATGGAAATATCGCGCCAGTAGCGGTTGATCGGCTTGTCCAGCGCGAAGCTCGAAGACCCTGCCTGGAACATCAGCGATTCACTGGCGCCGTGAACCAGTTCGATCATCTGCGCACCGCCTGCGCGCTGCTTCGCCTTTTCCGCCAGGGTGAACTCTTCGCCCAGGCCGACGCGATCCAGCTTGGCAGTCAGATCGAACAGGATCAGCTTTGCGGTGTCGATCATCGCTGCGGCTTCGCCCAGATCGCGCATATAGGCGCCCGACTTGGTACGCGGCCCGATGATCGTCGTCAGCACCGGCTTTTTGGGGGCCTCGGCGGTGACGATTTCCAGCATGGCTTCGACCGCGCCGATCAATTGAGCGATGCCCGTAGTACGGACGACCGGTACGGCGGGCAGGAGATCGGAAGGAGCGCCGAAATGGCGCTTCGTGCGGTCAATCTGCCCGGCGCGTTCATCCATCAGCACCATCTGGGCTTCAGGAATGAAGACATCCTTGGCAATCGCTGTGTCCGAACCGGTGCCCTGCATCCCGGAAACGAACCAGGTGTCCTGAATGGTCATGCTGTCCATCGGCAGGTAGCACATGCTGATGCCGGGAACGACGGGGCCGTCATAGCCTTCCAGGACGACGCCCTGCTGCGCCCAGTTCGACTGCCGCGATCCCGACATATAAGGCCAGCTGCCGTTGATGATCCAGCCGCCATCGACTTTGCGAGCCTTGCCGGGGGGGTTGTAAGCGCCGCAGACCGGCTGCGGACCGTCACCGAAAACCGCATCCTGCACGCCATCGGGCGCGAGGCTCGTGATCCAGCTCGTGCCGTTAATGATCTGGATCACCCAGCTGATCGCCGGATCGCCCTTGGCGATTTCCATTTGCACCCGGCAGAAATCCGTAGGGGAAAGCCCCATGCCGCCCAGTCTTTGCGGTAGAAGCATGCGAAGGAACCCTTCGTCCTTCAACATCTTGTCGACCGCAGCTGTAGGGCAGCGTTGCTTTTCGCCTTCGGGCGCCTGGCTTTGGAGGAAGCCGCGGAAGCTGCGTGCTTTTTCGACCATCGCGTCAGCGATGGCCTTTTCAGCGAAGCCGCGCTGGATCTCATTGTCCATTTTGGGAGCAGTAGCCATCAGTTCATCCTTTCCTTAATCGACATGGTGTCCAGCGATCTGCAAAGCCCAGTCGCACAAACGGTCTGGCGCGCTGTTCCAGATTGCCAGCCACTCCGCAGTGGCGGGAATAATAAGTGTGCTCAGTTGCAGGCGAACGATCGTATCGCAAAATGCATCGCGGTCGATTCGACGGCCGATGAGCTTGTCGAAATGATCGAATGCAGGGTCGAGCGCGCGTTGCACTGCGGCTTTGTGCCGCCCGAAATGGCTACGCAGAAATTGGAGATGGAAGGCCGGTTCGACCTCGAAAATGCCGTCTGGCGAGCGCTCGATCGTGAAGCGGCTGTAGAAGCGCATGACTGCGCGGAAGCGCTCGATCGGGTCCTCGACGCCCTGGCCTGATTCTACCACGCCCTTCTCGAAACTGCTGCATACATATTCGCTGAATGCTGCGAGCACCTCTTCCTTGCAGGCAAAGTAACGATAGAGCGTGCCGCGCGAAACGCCGCTGCTCTCACTGATGTCGCTCATCGACAGACGGCGCGCGCCGATGGAACTGATCGCGCGCAATGTGCCGTCCATGATCTTCTGGACGCTACCCGACTGATCGGTGGCGGCGATTTCGCTCCAGTCGGCGTGCGGCATCAGCTTCATGTCTGGGCTTCCATTTCCGCCAGATTGTGCGGCACGCTCACATAACCCGGCAGATGTTGACCGCCGTCCACGTTGATCAGTTCTCCATTGACGAAGCGTGACATCTCCGAGGCTAGGAAGAGGACGACAGGGCCGATGTCCTTTTCCGGGTCGCCAGCGCGTTTAAGAGGATTGCTGGCGGTCGCCATTTCCAGGAAGCCGGGGACAGTTTCCGCGAGTTCCGCAAATACCTGCCCCATGCCGGTCGGTGCGATGGCGTTGGTGCGGATATTGAAGCGGCCCCATTCGACCGCTGCGGTCCGGGTAAGCCCCAGGATCGCACCCTTGTTCATATTATAATCGGCATGAAGCCAAGCGCCGGTCTGGGCGTCGATCGAATAGAAATTAACGATAGAGCCGCCGCCTCGCGCCTTCATATGCGGAAACGCAGCGCGCATCGCCCACCAGCTTCCCCAGGTTCCGATCTCCAGCGTGCGCTGAAGCATCTCATCCGTCTTCTGCTCCAGCAACACATTGGGCGAAAGCTGCGACGCGTTATTGACCAATATGTCCAGCCCGCCAAATTCGCTGACGGCCCGTTCGATCATCGCTTCCACTTCGGCCTTCACGCCCATGTCGGCGGACATGCCGACGGCACGCACGCCAAAGCTCTGGGTGATTTCCGCCGCCACCTTTTCGGCGGCCGCGCCATCCCGGCCCGTGATGAGCAGATTTGCGCCCGCCTCCGCCAGGCAGCGGGAAATGCCGTAGCCCAGCCCCTTGGCGCCGCCCGTGACGATTGCGACCTTGTTCTTTACCAATCCCGTCACGCCACTACTCCTGTTATCTGTTCGCTCAGGACTCGGTCCATATCCATGCGTTCCTGGCAATAGTCTTTCGTGAAAACATAGCCGCGGATCGCCCCGTCCGCATCGTAATAATGATATTTGATGCCGCGATCGTCATTGGCGACTTCCTTCCACTGCCCTTCCACGTCGACGGGCGCGGGCAGCAGGACGACAGGATAGGCGGTGGTCTTGACCTGTACGGACAGCGGCGGGAAGCGAATGTCCGTGGGCGTGCCGAGCACGCTGGGCGCGATGGCCCGGGCCGCTGCCATGATCGGGGTCACATAGGCC
>NZ_QFOA01000135.1 GCF_003248505.1 Sphingobium sp. | reverse complement strand
TGCGCGCCGCTCTGATGGATTATCTGCCCCCCGAAAATATCATCGTATGGGACGCGCCCGCCCCCAATTTCGGTGCCGACACCAACAATGCGGAACGCCGCAAGGCCGCCGAACTCATCCGGGAAAGCGCACTGGCGAGGCTCGATCCAGACTATGTGTTGATCAGTTCTGTCTTCGAAGGCTGGGGCGAGAATGTTGTGACCAGCGTCGGTCGATTGAGCTCGACCGTCCCAACGGCGATCATCCTCTACGACCTCATCCCCCTCATCCACCGCGACATCTATCTGCGCGATGCGACGCTTGCATCTTGGTATGAAAACAAGCTGAGCTATCTCCGCGAAGCGGACCTGCTGCTCGCCATTTCGGAATCTTCGCGCCAGGAGTCGATCGACTATCTGGGCATCGATCCGCGCAATACGGTCAATATCTCGACGGCTGCTGAGGAGCATTTTACCCCCGCCACGATCGACGCCAAGACCAGATCCCATCTGGCCCATGCCTATGGGATCGAACGCCCTTTCGTCATGTATACAGGCGGCATCGATTTCCGGAAGAATATCGAAGGGCTGATCGAAGCCTATTCGCGGATTGCCAAAGCCGTACGCCGCCAGCACCAGCTGGCCATCGTCTGCGCGGTGCAGGAACCCGAGCGACTTCGCCTGCTCGCTTTTGCCGCCGGCCTGGGATTGGCCGAAGGCGAGTTGATCATGACCGGCTTCATCCCGGAAGACGATCTGATCGCCTGCTATCGGTCTTGCAAATTGTTCGTGTTCCCGTCCTGGCACGAAGGCTTTGGGTTGCCCGTCCTCGAAGCCATGAAGTGCGGAAGGGCGGTGATCGCCAGCGACCGTTCCAGCCTGCCCGAAGTCGTGGGGCTGGAAAGCGCGCTGTTCGACCCGTTCGATCTCGATGCGTTGAGCGACAAGATCGCCGACCTGCTGACGAACGACAAGGAACGGACAAAGCTGGAACGGCATAGCCTGATTCAGGCGAAGAAGTTCGACTGGAACCAGACGTCCCGTCGTGCCTGGGCGGCGATGGAGGAAAGCCACGCCCGGCAGCAGCAGAAACGCGCGCTGCCTCTTGCGCCGCCGGTCAGGAAACCGCGCCTTGCTTTCCTGTCTCCCCTGCCACCCGAAGCGAGCGGCATCGCCGATTACAGCGCGGAACTGTTGCCGGAACTGGCCCGGCACTATCAGATCGATGTGGTTGTGACGCAAAGCCATATCAGCGACGTGAGCATAACGGCCAATTATCCGGTCCGCAGCGTCGAATGGTTTCGCGAGCATGCATCCGAGTTCGACCGGATACTCTATCATTTCGGCAATTCCGAATTCCACATGCACATGTTCGACCTGCTGCGCGCCTATCCCGGCGTGGTCGTGCTGCATGATTTTTATCTGTCGGGCATTTCATACTATCGTGAGGCGGTTCAAGATAATCCTCAGGGATTTGCTCGTGATCTGTTGCATGCGCATGGTTGGCTGGCGGCTACACAGAGGTTTAAGGCAAAGGATATCGAAGACGTCGTCTGGGCTTATCCTTGCAATTTGCAAGTAATCCAAGAATCTTTGGGAATTATCGTTCATTCAGATTATTCTAGAAATCTCGCTTGTCAATGGTATGGTGATGATGCGGCCGATGATTGGAAGTTAATACCGCTTCTTAGGCAACCTCTACTTGGACTTGATAGGGGCGCTGCGCGCGCGGCGCTTAATCTTCGTCCCGACGATTTCGTTGTTTGCAGTTTTGGCATGCTCGCCAAGAGCAAGATGAATGATCGCCTTGTTGCAGCTTGGCTCGCTAGCCCGCTCGCAAAAGATCCGCGATGCCATTTGGTGTTTGTTGGCCAGAATGACGGCGGCGACTATGGTGCGGGAATGCAACACAAGATCGGGAAGGCTTTTTCTGATCGGATCAAGATTACAGGGTGGGCCGACATGGCTACCTTCCGTCAGTGGCTGGCCGCTGCGGATGTGGGCGTGCAGCTTAGAACCTTATCGCGGGGGGAAACGTCAGCCGCCGTGCTCGATTGTATGAACGCGGGCCTTGCGACAATCGTCAATGCAAATGGTTCGATGGGCGAGCTTCCGCCGGATAGCGTCTGGTTGATGAATGATGCGTTTGCAGATGAGGACTTGGTCGAGGCGCTTACTGTCCTATGGGAAGATGACGACCGTCGTAACGACCTGAGCGAGGCGGCAAGGAATCATATTCGTCTGCGTCACCAGCCCCGTCGTTGCGGCAATGAATATGCATTAGCGATCGAGCACTATTATGCCAAGGCGATCACTCGGGAATCCGGTTTGGAACATGCTCTGGTAAAGAGCGGAATTAATCTAAGCTCACCGGAATGGGCGGCTGCCGGTCGATCCATCGCACGCAGTCTACCGGTTAATCCAAGACCTAAGCGTCTTTTGGTAGATATTACTGTGTTGGTTCAACATGATGCGCGCTCCGGTATTCAGCGGGTTGTGCGATCGATACTCTCGCACTGGCTCTCCAACCCTCCCGTGGGCTGGAGCGTTGAACCTGTCTATGCAGACGCGAGCAGGCAGGGTTTCCGTTATGCCCGGCGCTTTACATGCAGATATATGAATATTTGGGATGCTTGGTGCGAAGATGAAATGGTCGAACCTGCGCCCGGCGACGTTTTCGTTGGGCTTGACCTTAGTCCTACATCAACCACCCAGCAGCATGGGTTGCTTCAGGCTTGGCGTCGTTATGGCGTAAAAGTCCATTTCGTCGTGTATGATCTTCTTCCTGTGGTCTTAGGCGACCTGTTCACAACCGATGATCGTCAGAATTTCAGCGCATGGCTCAACGCCGTGACTCAGTTCGATAGTGTCATCTGTATCTCGCGCTCTGTTGCCGACACCTGTCATGACTGGCTGGTGCATTATGGGGCGAAGCGGGAGCTTCCGCTGGCGATCAACTGGTTCCATCTGGGCGCCGATACCGAAAATAGCATCCCTACCACCGGCCTTCCCAGCGACGCTGAGGCTGTTCTTTCCACGCTCCGCTCCAGTCCCTCCTTCCTGACGGTCGGGACCATCGAGCCGCGCAAGGGCGCTCGGCAAGTGCTGGCTGCCTTTGAAAAGCTCTGGGCAAAGAATGTTCCGGCAAATCTCGTGCTTGTCGGCAAGCTTGGCTGGATGATGGATGATCTGGCCGACCAGTTGCGCAATCATCCCGAACTGAACAGGAAATTATTCTGGCTGGAAGCCATCAGCGACGAGTATCTTGATCGGGTCTATGCCGCCTGCAGCTCTCTTATCGCCGCAAGTGAGGGGGAAGGCTTTGGTCTTCCCCTGATCGAGGCAGCGCGGCACGGGCTTCCGGTCATCGCCCGCGACATCCCGGTGTTTCGCGAGGTAGCGGGCGAGGCAGCCACCTATTTCGAGGACAGTCGCGATCCGCAGGCGATCGCCACTGTCGTGGAGCAGGCGATCAATGGCAGGAACAAAGCCGCGAACCCGCCCACCATTTCCTGGCTGACCTGGGCAGAAAGCGCGCAGGCGTTGCTGAAGATCGTCATGGGTCAGGAAAAGCCGTATAAAAACTGGTTACCCGATGGCGTCTTGCGCCTGTGGGGCAGCGACAGCCGCATGTTGTCGGCGGTCGGCGTGCCCGATCGTAAGAAGATGCGCACGAACGGCCAGGCCGGTTTCCTGCTCTATGGTCCCTATCTGCCCATGGCGGGCCAGTCCTATCGCATGACCGCTTCGGGCGACGCGGCGAAGCTGGTCGGCACCGAGATGATCGATGTCACGTCGCATGGCGGATCCAACATCTACTGGCGCGGATCGCCCCAGAGGGTGAAGGGTGCATGGAGCATCGATCAGGTCATCACCTTCGATGGTCCGATCAAGGATCTCGAAATCCGCTTCTGGGTCGACCAGGGGACGGACATGTCGGTGGAAGGTATTACGCTGGAACCCTGCGGAGATGTCGACCAGACAACCGCCAGCTCGAAGAAGGTTAAGGTGGACGCATAGGAAAAGCGAGACAATAAGGCGGGTGGATAGTGATCGGTAATCGATCACCCTCCACCCGGCGCAGCCTCCGCGCGATTCCGCCCATCAATCCTGCTTCCTGATCCGCGGCCCTCCACCCGTTTTGAGCTGCAACAGCCGCCGGTTCACGAACCGACGATCCTGTCCCCAATCTTCGTAAACGAGATATATTTTCCCGGCATCAGATATCCAACGGGCATAGGCCACCTGACACAATGTGTCTGGCCCAAGTTGAACAGTGCCGGCGGAACACGCAGGGAACGCGAGCTGGTAAGTATTTGATTTTGCTAGGCGTGGGTTTGGGGGCAAAACCGGATGTGCT
>NZ_QFOA01000134.1 GCF_003248505.1 Sphingobium sp. | reverse complement strand
GGCGCCGCGGGTGCCCGCCGCCTGGAAGCCCGAGAAGAGGATGAGGTTCTTCCCATCCGGCGCGAAGCGCTTGAGATGGTGGAGCACGCGGCCGCCCGTCGCCATTCCACTGGCCGAGATGATGACCTTAGGGGCGGGGTTGGCGGTGAGTTCTTTGGATTCTTCCACTTCGCGCACATAGTGCGCGACCCCGCACGCCGCTTCACACTCGGCGCGTGTCAGGCGATGCTCGTCCATGAAATCGCACATCAGCCCGCTCGCGTTGATCGCCAGCGGGCTGTCGAGGAAGATCGGGATGTCGCGCAGACGGCCTTCGGCGCGCAGCCGGGAAAAATGGTAGAGCAGGGACTGGACGCGGCCCACGGCGAAGGCGGGGATCACCACGGTCCCGCCACGCTTGACGCACCGTTCGACATGGTCCCCCAGGGTCTTGGTCGGATCGACCTGTTCGTGGCGGCGATCGCCATAGGTGGATTCCACGAGGACATAATCGGCACGGGCAGGTGGCTCGGGATCCTTCATGACTGCGTCGCCATAGCGCCCGACATCACCTGAGAAGAGGATCGTGCGGCCCTTCCAATCGATCTCGATCGAGGCGGCGCCGAGGATGTGGCCGGCGCGATGATAGCGCGCCCTGATGCCGTCCGCGATCGGGTGCCACGCCCCGAACTCGACCGTGCGGAACAGCTGCAGCGCAAGGCGGGCGTCAGCCTGCGTGTAGAGCGGCAGCGCGGGCTGGTGCCTGGAAAAGCCGTGGCGATTGGCGAACTCCGCATCCTTTTCCTGGAGGTGCCCGCTGTCGGGGAGCAGAAGCTCGCACAAAGCTTCGGTCGCCCGGGTGCTGAGGACGGTCCCGTCCCAGTCAAGGCGCGCCATGCGTGGCAGCGCGCCGGAATGATCAAGATGCGCGTGCGTCAGCAGCAACAGGCCGACATCGGCAACCTCGGGCGCGATCGGCGCCCAATTGAGGCGGCGCAAATCCCTCGGACCCTGGAACAGGCCGGAATCGACCACGACCTGCGTATCGCCGTCGTCCACCAGATAGCGCGACCCTGTCACCGTTTCCGATGCGCCGAGGAACGCGACGCCAAGGCCGTCGGCAGGTCGCGTGGCGAGGTCGATCCTTGCTTCCCGTTCGAGCAGGTTCACCCCGACATGGCCGCGGGAATGATGCTTTTTCCTTTTCTTGTGCATGAACTCTGGCCTGCCTCTCACGCTTATTGTCCTTAGCGCAGCATTGGTGGACGACCAGCGCACGCCTATACGCAAAAGCCGCAGAATGACGGCCGCGTCATGACCACTGCGTAACGCCGATAGGGATGGTGAGGTTTGTGAACCAGCCGGCATCGCCTTCTTGGGCGAATGACGGACTTCGGTCTCTACTTATACCTTGCTCCCGGGACTCGGATCTATGCTCGCAAGACATTGGCGAGAGAAGAGCGGCATATGGACGGGCATGACCATCGCATGCGCAAGCGTGGAAAGATCGTTTTGATCGGCTTCCTGCTAGTCGCGGGCTTTTTCCTCATCACCGAGCACACCGCACATTTCCTGGGTGTGTTGCCCTATCTGATCCTGCTCGCCTGTCCGCTCATGCACCTGTTCATGCATCACGGTCATGGCGGCCATCAGCATGGCCATGACCAGATGCCGGGTGCTGTCCCGACCGGACTGCCTGCGAATTCGAACGAGCGCGTGGAAGGGGGGCCGCGATGACGCATACCGATTATGGCTATGGTCTTTGGGGGCTGGCGCTGGTCAACGCCTCCGTGTTCATCCTATTCGCGTACAGCTTCTTCAAACCCGCCACCGGGCGCGACTGGCGCAGCTTCGGCGCATTCAGCGCATTCATCGTTGCACTCTTCGCCGAAATGTATGGCTTCCCGCTCACCATCTTCTTGCTCTCGGGTTGGCTCCAGTCGCATTTCCCCGGCCTCGACTGGTGGAGCCACGATGCCGGCCATCTGCTCGAGATGATGTTCGGCTGGAGGGTCAACCCACATTTTGGCCCGTTCCATCTTGCCAGCTTCGTGCTGATCGGCGCGGGCTTCTGGCTGATCTCGGCCGGATGGGCGCCGCTTCACGCAGCCCAGCGCGTTCACAAGCCCGCAACGACGGGAATCTATGCCAAGGTTCGCCATCCGCAATATATCGGGTTCATCCTCGTGATGCTCGGATTTCTGCTGCAATGGCCGACGTTACTGACGCTCGCCATGTTTCCGGTGTTGGTGGTGATGTATATTCGCCTTGCCCGGCATGAGGAGAAGGCGGCGCTCGCGGAATTTGGCCAGGCATATCGTGCGTATATGGACCGCGTACCCGCCTTTGTTCCGCGGCTACGTGGTCGGTCGGCTCGTTTCTCCGACTCCAACCCCGCTCGGGGGGAGGCGGCAGGTAAGGCGATGAGGCCCGAAGAGCAAGCTCCGCCGCGCCGAGGCTGAGGGGTTGGACGCTTCGCCGCGTATTATATTCGAACGGTGACGCACGCATCAGGCGCGTTGCACTGCGGTACTTTGATTTGTCGGGAGTAGCTTCACTTGATTTGGCGGATCGCGTGACATGAAATCCGTCGTGGTGCCCCAGAGTCGTCCCTCATCGGACCTTCGCGCATCGGCAAATCGTGATGTCAAAAAGCGCCTTCCCTCATCTGCTCTTCACTGGGACGAAGACGTACCAAGGCAGTGGTGGTCACAAGTTCGGCCGCTCGCCGCCGCCGTTCGCGCACGCCCTCCGCAATTGTCCATGAGCGGGTCGGCGACCCTCCAAGCACCGCCAAGCCGGGCCCGACGGAACCGCGAACGGCGTAGCTGACTCAGTCCGGCCGTGCGCCTTTTAGGGTGAGAAAGTAACTGGATGTGCATCGAGTCAGAAAGACAGCTTTTTCAAGCGATAGACCCTGCGGCGGCCGACGCGATATTCCATACATTGAGTGCCCGATGGGTGTTGCACATCCTGGTAGCCCTGAGCAAAGACGAGCTGCGATTTACATCCATTCGTCGAGCCATACCGAAAATCAGCGCTAATGTGCTCACGGTCCGCCTACGGGAATTGGAAGGCGTATCTCTGGTCTCGCGAATGATGTCGCCACCGCCTGAATCCTATCAACTCTATGGCTTGGGGCCATTGGCGCATGGTTTGAGACCTGCGCTCCAACATCTGGAGCAATGGAGGACTAAGCTCAGCTTACTCGAATGAAATGCAGCGTTTTAGGTCGATGCTTTATCGTCGACTGCGTTGAGACCACTCAACAGTGGATTTCCTGCTCCCCCGTGGTTGGCCCCTCGGCAGGAGAACAGCCGCGATCTCATCGTAGCTGATCGGGTGGACACGGTCGCTCGTGCGGAAACGCGCGATGTCCAACGTGTCGTCGCCGAACGTCACAGCAATCGAGTTTATGAGATAGGCTCGCTCCCGGGAGTAGGGCAGCATCCAGATCACTCGTTTTGTCGCGATATTTTGGCGTAGTCTGGTCAGTTTGAGCGTTAGCTGTCGGCTCGGCTGATCGTTGGATCCGACGGCGAGGACGGTGGTGCCATATAGCCTGGCGGGTTTACGCCACGCCAGTATCTGGTCGATGGTAGCGCCTGCCTCGACCACCGAATCGCACCCACTGGCGTATCGGTTATTGATCGCTCCCGACAGTCCGACGCCAATGCTGTCACCGATAACAAGGCACGCGAACATGCACATCCTCGTGTAGAGAGGCGACTGAGATTGCCGGACGGTACAGAACTTGGAACCAACTCGGCCTTGCTTAGTCTTCCATTGCCATAACGTGTGCAGCAAGCGCCGACACGTCGGCATGGCCTAGTCACCTGAATCCGAAGTTCGGTTCATTGTTTTTTGGCAGTATCGTTTGACCGAGGCGAGGATCTCGTCGGCTGACTTCACCCATTTGTACGGCTTGGGATTTTCATTGTGAGCCGCAATGAATGCCGTGATGTCGGCTTCAAGTTCCGCCGTCGATCGGTGGACGCCGCGCTGCAGCTGCTTGCGCGTCAATTCGGCAAACCAGCGCTCGACCTGATTGATCCAGGAGGCCGATGTCGGTGTGAAGTGGACATGCCAATGCGAACGACGCGCCAGCCAGGCCTTGATCTTCGGCGTCTTGTGAGTGGCATAGTTGTCCATCACAATGTGCACGTCCGGTCCCTTGGGCATCTCGGCATCGATCCGCTTGAGGAAGTCGAGAAACTCGGTTGCCCGGTGTCGTTTGTAGCACTTGCCGATCACCGCGCCGGTGGCGATATCGAGCGCCGCGAACAGTGATGTCGTACCGTTGCGGACGTAAGTATGAGGGGAGCATGAGAAAGTTGGGGGTCATGCCGCCTTCCGTTCGTCCCTCCACCTCTGAAAGTCATTGGCCAACGTGCCATCAAGGGTACGGACGCGGAGT
>NZ_QFOA01000133.1 GCF_003248505.1 Sphingobium sp. | reverse complement strand
AATGAAGGGAATGCGCCCAACGCAGGGGCGCACGCTTGCGGTCATGCAGGTATCTGGCGGCTCGCAGTCGTTCAACGCCGTGAACACGCTTCGCCTGCTGGGCCGCTGGATGCGAATGTTCACCATTCCCAACCAGTCATCCGTGGCGATGGCCTACAAGGAGTTTGACGAAGCAGGCCGCATGAAGCCGTCGAGCTATTATGACCGCATCGTCGATGTGATGGAGGAGCTGGTGCGCTTCACTGTCCTGATGCGTCCGCACGCCGGTCAGCTCGTTGATCGCTACTCAGAACGCAAGCAGCTTGGGGTGCCGGTTGATCCGGCAACTGATCATTCCGCGATCGCGATCTCGGGTCGTTAGCGGAAGCTGCCAAGATAGGTAGGGGACGAGCCCAGAGTGAAAACGACCCAATCGCTCGCCCTTGCCTTCAGGACCGACCGCCGGAGTTCGCGGCGGGGTTGCCAAGGTTGTTCAGCGGCGCAGCGACCAGATCGCCGCCAGTTTGGAAACTTTGCGCTTTTGATCCAACGCTCGGCGAGCGCCGTTCAGCCGGCTGATGAAGCTTGGCGACCATCGATCAGCTGCCGAGATGTGTATTTCGATGGCGGCTCGCTCGACGGTTGAAACGAATTCCTCGATCGATGGCCGACTTTCTGGCCCGTAGAGGGTGCGTCCGGTCGTCGGATCGGGATCCAGAATTGCACAGATTGCCCCTAGAAGGCTCCGGCGTTTTCGAATGCTGCCGGTTGCGAGAGGATGAAGTCCGTCGCTTTCGTAGAAGTCCTGCGGAAGGTAGCCCGGGGTAATGGCAGGGCAGCTGAAGGCGTTCAGCGGGATGTTGGTTCGCGTGTACCCCCAGTAATTTCGACAGAGAATTCCGGCAATGTCATCCACCTCATTCAGGAGCTGCGCGCCGGAGGTGAAGTTGAAACGAAACTGATCTGGTGTTCGACCGGACAGTGCTGCCAGGATTTCGGCTTCGAGAGCAATCACCCGGTCCCAGGCGTCTAGCATAGATGATGGGGCATCGAGGGCGGCGCGCATAGACCGCTCGAGCGGTCGCCAGCACTCACCACAAACGAGGCGCACGCAGTTCGTTGCGGTGCGGATGACTGTCCAGTTGTAGGCGCCACAGATGTTGCACCGCTCTTCTAACGGCCATCGATGTTTGTGGCAGAAGGTTTGCGGCGCGAGGGCCCAGCATTGTCTGAAGTATGCTGGCCTTGCATTGGCCAGGTCTTCAGCCAGACAACGGTTGCACCAGGCAACGCGCACGCAGGGGATAACCGAAGAGGTTGCTAGGCCGATTCCCGTTGGGGGATAGAGCCAGGCGACGAATTCTTTCCGCATCGCCTTGTATCGACGACGAAGGGCGTTTCCGGCCAACTGCCTAGTCTCAACTTTGAACGCTGCCGATGCCCATGCAAGCCATGCAACCGAAGGACAGTAATCCGGGTTGTGTTGACGCCAGGATCGACGAAATAGACGGGGCCCGTCAGACGATCTGACGATAGTTGGTCGCCCCTTCGTTCTGCGTTCACTCCAGGAACTGAGGAGCTCGTCTGGAAAAGGGAGCGGGTGCGCTATCATGGCCGTCGGCACCGGGCGGCTCTCCTGCCTCCGGCAGTGACCTGCATGGAAACCAGGGGAAGTAGCAATTGCTCATCGTCGAAACTGTCGGCATCGATCATCTCGCGGCCGCTACGGATAGCTGCGATGGCAACCGCTTCCATCAATCGAAAAATTCGGCCCGTGACCCCATCGGTAAGCGCAAGGACTCGTCGACGCACCTGGTCATCGTCGAGGTGGGAAGGACGCCTCAGGGGAAGCAATCCAGCGAAGCTGGCCAACAACTGGCGCAATGCATGATCGTTGCGCCAGGCGATCAATTCCAGGGCGCCAAACCGATCTGCAAGGTTCGGGTCAGTGAGCACGGCGATCCGTGCGTCTTCCGTGCCCGCGCAGACAATGGGAATTCTAAGATCGTTGGTGAGGAAGCGGATGGTGTTGAGAAAGATGCGTTGCTGCCTCGGCGTCCCGGCGAGCATCTTGTCGACCTCGTCCAGCACGAGAATGCGGGCGCCGAATTCCGCGAGGGTGCGTCTCGCCAGAGCGCGCAGTGTGCGAAGTGATAGATGGCCGAACTCGGCGTAGTTCATGGCCAGCATGAGCTCGGTATAAAACTCCTCCTCGGTTGGCTCTGGCGGCATCTGAACTGAAACGACCGGCATGACGGTGATGCCAGCCCGTTCGTCGAACGCGGGGGCATGAAGTTCCGAGAAGCGGCTGAGGATTTCGCTTTTGCCCATGCCGGTTGATCCGAACAGGAGCAGGCATGGCATGCGTCCGCGCTTGGGATAGGCCAGAAGATCTTCGAGCTGGCTCAACGCCGCCTCTGATTGCGGAAGGCCCATCCAACGGTCACGGCGTAGCCAATCGATCCTGGTTTCGTCGGGATAGTCCGCCTGGTCGCGATAGGCCGGAAACAGATGTTGGTTGAGAACAGTCATCCGCGTTCCTCGATGTCGAACGGCACAACCCTTTCGGTGTCAGCAGGCGGATCGGGCGGTTTTGGTAGGCGGGGTTCGGTTGGCGCAATGACCGGTGCTCCCGCGCTCAAGGCATAAACGGTTCGCTGCGCGGCTTTGCGAGCCGTCTTGGTCCGAGCGATGGCGTCGCGAACGATGGTCCGTTGCTCTTTGACCATCTCGAAAATTTGATGCTCATCAAGCGCCAGTCGGCCGCGCTCCCGTAGAGCCTTCACAGCCGCATCATGCTCGAATTTCGTGATTGCCGGACGCCGCCGGTCCCGAAGAGGAACGGTCAGATGTTCGCCGTCTGACAGCTCCAGATAAACCGCCGAGAGATTGAGCGGGTTATATTTTACAGGCCGCTTTCGATCAGTGCTCACCGCGAGCGCGGCCAATGTTCCATGCCAGTAGAAGGCGTGAAACAGCTCAATCCCTTCGCGCCGGACTTTGCGCATCTCGAAAGGCAGAAAATTCAGAAGGAAGGCTGCGTCATTGATCGGGTACCGTAGCGGCGTCGGCCGTTTCGCCAGCGCGTCATGCCAAGCGGTCAGGGGCGGAACTCCCAATTCGCCATGGATCGTCCCGTGGTAGACTGCGATCTGGAGCGTGAGCCATCTCTCGAACTCCGGGAGGGTAAGGCAAGCCTTCCCCTCAGCGTTATAGTCGCCCTTCGCCTTTACGTTGGAGAAGGTGGTGCCGGGAAGGAGGTGTATCTCACCGACGGTCGTACCGATCAGCCGCTCGATATGGCCCCCGTAGTGGGGCGTCCGCACCGGTCGATATATCAGCTCGATGCCGTGTTGGCGGCAGCCCCGGTTGAGCGCCAGAGAGTGGAATTCCTTGGCATTATCGAGATGAAGGGCGTCGGGAATCCCCGCGACAGGATACTCGACACGGTCAAGATCCCTTTCCTGCAACCATGCGGTCTTTGGGAGAACAGCGTGGCGGATTGCCATACCAACAGACGTTGCTGATGGGTGCTCCAAAGAGACATAGAACCCGGGGATGGTGCGAGTGGCCACGTCGATCTGGAGCGTGAGGATCGGCCGGCCAAGCGGCCTGCGGAAATGCTCATCGACGATGATGACGTCAGCAGGAGTGTGGTCCATCTGGACGACATGGAGCGGATACTCAGCGTCGAATGAGCGGGTGACAGGGCGGAAGCGATCCGCAGCGGCCTTTGCTCCGTCGCGCGCCGCGATGCTTCGTTTAGCATCGACCTCACGCGCCCGAGCGACAATCGTGTTACGTGAAGGCGCTTCGATGCCTTCCGATTGGCAGGCGTGTCTGACGCTTCGGACCAACTGTGCGAGCGACGGTTTAGGCCGTGCCAGATAGAAGCCGTCAATCTCCGCGCTTATTATGCCATCCAGTCTCGGGGATAGGCGGTGCTGACCTTTTGGAAAGCCCCTGCCTTGGTCAAGAAGGGAGCTCGCCACTGGTTTGGAGCGATATCGGCCGACCAGTTCGAAGATACGGCTGCGGTTAAGTCCGAGTTCCGCCGCTGCACATTCCACCGCAGCGCGGGTCAGTTTGGGCCGTTCGGTGAGGGGCCGAATGACCGCTTCGCGTTCACAAGCCTCCTGCCAGGCGGCAGGTGGGATCATTGTCAGAAGTGTGCCCAAATCGGCCATGACCTATCCCCGACTGCTTCAGGGACTCGCCTTGCGTGGTCCAGTGTTATTGTAGCAAAATCGCGAAGTACACGCGAGACAGGCTTGGATTTTGCTGACAGATGGCGTTTGAAAACCCTGCGTTTCCCAGTCCTGTGTTTTGTTGATACCGACATGCATCCCGGCGGAGGGCAGGGCATTTGGACACTGAAAAGACGATATTCTGGTCATGGCAGAGCGATTTTGATGGGCGCGTGACGCGTGAGGCTATCTA
>NZ_QFOA01000032.1 GCF_003248505.1 Sphingobium sp. | reverse complement strand
TGGGTCAGCGCTACGGCCAGCCTGATTACTGCCTACCGTGGGCGTCCATCGCCGACCTTACTGCAATGTTGCGGACGGCGCAGACTGTCCAGATAAGGCGACAAGTTCCTCCTTGGCATACGCCATCGAGCCGAACCGCCCGGACTGGTCGCGCTCCAGCCGCCCCTTACCGCCGACCCAATGCCCCATTTCGTGCAGCGCCGTGCGAAACCAGTTTATGGGCTCATGAAACGCAGACTGAGGGGGCACCTGCACATAGTCCTGCCCCGGCGAATAGAACGCCTCGCTTCCACCGATCCGGAAGTCCGCACCGCTCGCAGCGATCAGCTTGTCCACCTCCGCAATCGCCATGACGGGATCGGGCACGACCGGCTCAGCTGCATACTGCTCGGGCAACCCCTCGATCTGGTCGAGATTGAACACGGTAAAGCGCTTCAGGAAGGCGATCGTGCGTGCCTCGCGGTCCTCACCTGCTGCCTTTTGCGCCTCGTCCTTCGGAGTGAAACGGTCGGCATAGCAGATGACCGTGCCTTTCTCGCCGCGCCGGACATGCCCGCCTGCCTGCTCGGCCTGCTTGTAGGTCAGCCAGCGCTGGGAGCAAAACTCGCGTTCCACCGCCTCGCACCACAGTATCAGGATGTTGATCCCGGAATAGACCCGTCCGGACACCGCGTTATGCGGCATCGTGCAAGGACACCGGGCGCTGTCCCAAGGCTGCACCCATGGAAGACGTCCTTCTTCCAGCTCGGCGATCACACGTGCGGTAACCTCGCCATAAAGGCTCTGACGGTCGGCCATGACTTTTCACTCCTTTCCTTAACCGCCATTGACCGGCGCCAGGGTGGCGGGGGGCGGCAGGAGCGAACCGACAGCCCCGCCGGCTGAAGGCGGGGCTACAGGGCAGCGACGCCCCCCGCCACCTTGGAGCCGTCAAGGCTCAACGCCGCCGCGCATCTGCGCGGCGACTGCAGAAGGGATGCCAGGAGCGGCCCGACCGGACCGCCCAAGGCGGGGCGGAACGCGTCAGCGATCGTTGCGGCTATGCCGACGAGACGCCGCACGGCGGCTCGGCTGGAGCGTCAGCGGAAGTAGAGCGCGGTCAGCCCGTCAGGGCTGGGACGCCGCAACTGCCTTAGGTGCCAGGGCCGTTCTAACATCGAGGGCCAGTTTAACATCTCTACCGTTAAATGCGGATCGGGCTCCAAACGCATAGACGCAGCCACTGAAATTCATGACCCGCTATGGCCAAACTTGGGCCGCAGGATGGTGGCGCCGCCGCGCAGCTGATCAAGATGATCCGACCAGTGCTGCATCATGCGAACACGCTCGTCCCAGTATTGACCGCGTGCATAAGCGCGGCGGATGGAATTGCCGTCCGCATGGGCGAGCTGGCGTTCGATCGCATCGGGGTTCCAGCAGCCCATTTCGTTGAGCAGCGTCGCGGCCAGCGCCCGAAATCCATGGCCGGTCATTTCGTCCTTGCCGTAGCCGAGCCGCCGGAGCGCGGCATTGATCGTATTGTCCGACATGGGCCGGTCCACCGAACGAAGGGAGGGGAAAAGAAAAGGGCTGTAGCCCGCATCGTGTTCGATCTCGCCGAGTATGGCGACAACCTGCCGGGTGAGGGGGACAGCGTGGGGCCGGCGCATCTTCATCTTGTGACCGGGGATCGTCCAGACGCGCTTGTTGAGGTCAAACTCGCTCCATTCCGCCCAGCGCAATTCGCCGGGCCGCACGAAAACATGCGCCAGCAAACGCAGCGCGGTCCGCGTAAGCGGATAGCCGTCATATTCATCAATGGTCCGCAGCAAAGCCCCGGCTTCGATCGGCGTGGTGATCGCGGCCCGATGTGTCGTTCGAGGGGTGACGAGGGCGCCGCGAAGATCCGAGGCGATATCGCGCTCGGCTCGAGCCGTGGCAATCGCATATCGAAAGACCTGGCTGGATGCGGTCCTTGCCCGATTGGCGGTGTCGTAGCGCTTCGTGGCCTCGATCTTCTTCAAGGCCAGAAGCAGCTCATGCGCAGAGATTTCGCGGATGGGTCGCTTCCCGATCGCGGGATACAGCTTCGACAGCAGCCAGCGCGCTTTCTTGAGCGTCATGGCTGCGGCACCTTCGGCGGCTATCTTCTCGAGCCACTCTTTCGCCACAGCTTCGAAAGTGTGCGACGCCGCGAGCATCTTCTCGATCTTTTCAAACTTGGCATGCTCGACGGGATCGACTCCTTTGGCGAGCAGGCGGCGTGCGTCGAGCAGACGTTCTCGCGCCTCTCCCAGCAGCAGCTCTGGCCACCGCCCGAAGGTTATGGTCCTCTGCTTCCCGAGAAACCGGTAATTCATTCGCCAGACGCGTAAGCCGCTGGGTTCGATCTGGAGGTACAGCCCATCGCGGTCGCTGAGTTTGTAGGCCTTGTCTTTTGGCTTGGCACGCGACACCAAGGCTGCGGTGAGCCCGGACTTCTGCCGCTTTCCTTCCAACATGATGGTATCTCCCCATCGCTATGGCGGGGCGTACCATCAAATTTTCCATGATTGGGGTGAGATTTGGTGAAATGGCCCGAACCTGTCGGATACATTTTACCACGAAAAAATGGCAGAAAACAGCCACTTATGCGATGCTCTCAGACCCTCTGAGAAGCAAAAATGGAGGCCCGAGCCGGAATCGAACCGGCGTGCAAGGATTTGCAGTCCTCTGCGTCACCACTCCGCCATCGGGCCTCGATGTGGTGGGTGGCCGCAAATGTGCGGGTTTGGCGGCAAAGTCAAGCCGGGCTGGGCAGGACACAGCCAAGAATCTTGTGTGGCGCGGCGCAAAGCCGCTTGGCGCGGGCGGTATGCTGATTTAGAGGTCCGGGGATCATCTTAGTGTATTGCATTGTCAATACAGTTGTGCCAAGCGAGGACTTATCGTGACCGAGCAGAATTTCTCTTCGATGCGGGCCGCCATGGTCGAAAGCCAGTTACGCACGAGCGACGTCGACGATCCGCGCGTGGTGGCGGTGATGGCGGAAGTCCCGCGCGAGAATTTCGTGCCTGCCGACCGCCGTGCCGCTGCCTATATCGACAGGCCCGTGCCGCTGGGCAACGGGCGCGCGCTCAACGCGCCGCTGGTGACCGGGCGGCTGCTCAAGGAAGCGGGCGTCCAGGCGGGTGACAAGGTGCTGCTGATCGGTGCGGCGACCGGCTACGCCGCCGCGCTTTTGACGGGTATGGGCGCCGTGGTGACCGCCGTCGAAGAGGAGGACGGACCTGAAACGGCGGCCAGCGGTGCGACGCTGGTGCGAGGGCCTTTGGCTTCGGGTGCCGTGACCGGTGCGCCATACGATCTGCTGTTCATCGACGGGGCGGTGGAGGAAGTGCCCGCCGCGCTCGTTGAACAACTTGCCGATGGCGCGCGGGTTGTGACGGGGCTGGTGGACCGGGGTATCACCCGCCTGTGCAGCGGGCGCGTGATCGAGGGCGTGCTGGGCCTCGCACGGCTGGCGGATATCGAAATGGTCGTGCTGCCGGGATTTGGCGCGCCCAAGACCTTTACATTCTGACGGGCAGGAACAGGCGGGGGCACATGAAGGCGAAGCACATATATGGCGGACGACGGGCTGTTGCCGCCCTGCTTTTGCTGACATCTGCCCTTACCGCTCCGGTCAGCGCCGAAACGTTGCAAGGGGCGCTGGCGAAGGCTTACAACAGCAATCCGACATTGACCGGCGCACGCGCGGGACAGCGTGCCACCGACGAGGGCGTCGCCATCCAGAAAGCGAGCGGTCGCCCCGCTCTCGATGTGACGGGCAGTTACACCGAAAGCATCCTCAAGCCCACGATCAGCTTTACCGCGCCGCAACGGACGGTGAATGCCCAGACGCAGTTGTCCGTCCCAATCTATGCCGGGGGGCAGGTGCGAAACGGCGTCAAGGCCGCCGAAACCCGCGTCGACGCGGGGCAGGCGCAACTGCGCGGGACTGAGCTTACTATCTTTTCGCAGACGGTTGCGGCCTATATGGACGTAATCCGCGACACTGCGATCGCGTCGCTCAATCGCGCGAACGTGCGAGTGCTGGAGGTCAATCTTCAGGCGACGAACGACCGGTTCGAGGTCGGCGACGTGACGCGCACCGACGTGGCGCAGTCGCAGTCGCGCCTGGCGCTGGCGCGTTCGGACCTCCAGACCGCCGAAGCCAACCTTATCACCAGCAAGGAAAATTATATAGCGCTGGTAGGCGAAGCGCCCGACAATCTGGAACCGCCGCCGCAACTGCCCGGCCTGCCGGCCGACCCCGACGCCGCAGTGCAGGTGGCGCTGCGTGACAATCCCGACATCCTGGCCGCGAACAAGCTGCGCGAGGCGCGCGCCTATGACGTGAAGGCGGCCAAGGGTTCGGTGCTGCCGCAGGTGTCGGCTTTCACGCAGGCGGGCTACACTAACTATCTCCATTCGCTCAACAGCACGGCGCAGGACGCCAACGGCAACCAGATCGAAGGACCGCAGATCAACAAACAGGCGGCCGCCGGTGTCCAGATTTCGATCCCGCTTT
Source organism: Sphingobium sp. (assembly GCF_003248505.1). Classification (GTDB taxonomy): domain Bacteria; phylum Pseudomonadota; class Alphaproteobacteria; order Sphingomonadales; family Sphingomonadaceae; genus Sphingobium. The sequence continues at coordinate 31,123 of NZ_QFOA01000032.1, read as the reverse complement.
ATCAGGGCGGTCGCCCCGCCGCGCAGGTGAGGCAGAACCAAGCGCTCGAAGCGCAGGCGATCGAGCAGGCGATCGGTACGGAACGCAGCGTCATCGCGCAAACCCGCGCATCCTACGCCAGTTGGCAGGCGTCGTTGGAGACGATCAAGTCGGCGGAAAACGCCGTGTCGGCGTCAGCGCTGTCGCTGGAAGGCGTGCGTGCGGAAAATTCGGTGGGCAGCCGCACCATTCTCGACATCCTCAATGCCGAACAGGAAGCGCTGCGCTCGCGTGTGCAACTGGTGTCGGCGCGCCGCAATGCCTATGTCGCGGGCTTCAGCCTGCTGGCGGCGATGGGCCATGCGCAGGCGGGCGACCTGAACCTGGGCGGCGGGGCGCTCTACGACCCGATGGTCAATTACAAGCGGGTCAAGGGCAAGTGGTTCGATTGGGATTTCGATCCTGCGCCCAGGCCCGTGGCGACGCGCACCGTTGACACGCCCGTACAAAATGCCAATGTCCCTATGGCATCGACGCTACAGCCTTAACCGCCTGTTAACCCGCGAACATGATTGTCGAGTAAAGCGGAAGGGCGCGCATGATTTTTGGACGGGGACTATCCATGGGTGACATGACCAAGGAACCCTCGATGGAAGAGATCCTCTCGTCCATCAAGCGTATCATCGCCGAGGAAGGTGAGGAGGCGGTGCAGGCCGCGAGCCCGCGTCGTTCGCGCGCGGACAAGGCCGCCGCTCAATCGGCTGCCCAATCCGCCGCTTCCGCGCCCGCATCATCGCCTGCCGAGCCGGACGAAGTGCTGGAACTGACCGACGAGATCGCGGAGGACCCGATGCCCGCTTCCAAAGCCGTGCCCAAGGCTGCTGCCGTTCAAGACGCCGGGGCTTCGGAGGATTCGATCCTGTCCGTCGAAAGCGAAGTCGCCGCGCGGCATTCCCTGTCTGCGCTGTCATCCATGCTGGTCGCACCGGCAGCGGGGCAGGACAACACGCTCGAAGGGCTGGTGCGCGCGATGCTCAAGCCCATGCTCAAGGACTGGCTGGACGCGCGGCTCCCGGCGCTGGTCGAAGAGATGGTGGCAAAGGAAATCGCCCGCATCACCGGCGGCCGCTAAGCGGCGCTTGCGCAAGGTCGTTTTCGCGGCCTAGACCCGACGCATTCCGACGATCCGCTTCAAGGTACGTTCCGTGCCAAGGGGGTCGCCGTCCGATGCAAGGGTGACGTTCATGAAAGCATATCTTTTCGCAGCCGTGGCCGCGCTGGCGCTGAACGCCGCGCCCGCGCTGGCCCGTCCGTTCACGCCCGCCGACATGGTGAGCCTTAACCGCGTGTCCGCGCCCGCCGTCTCAGCCGACGGCAAATGGCTCGCCTACCAGCAGCGCACGACCGATCTCGCCGCCAACCGGGGACGAACCGACCTTTATCTGCTCGACATCAGCCGGGCGGGGCAGACGCCGCGCCTGATCGCCTCCGCGCCCGACAAGAACGAAGCCGCGCCGATCTTTTCCCCCGATGGATCGAGCCTTTACTATCAGTCGAATGCGAGCGGGGACGACCAGCTTTGGCGGGTCGCGCTGGCGGGCGGGGCACCGGTTCAGGTGAGCAAGGCGCCGGGCGGCATTTCCGGCTTCCTCCTCAGCCCGGATGGCAGCAAGGTCGCGCTGTGGGCTGACCGACCGGTCGGGGCGAAGACGATCGATGACGTAAAACCCGAAGCAGGCAAGGACGCAGGCTCGGGCCGGGTCTATGACAAGCTGTTCGTGCGCCATTGGGACACATGGGCGGATGGCCAGCGATCGCAGATCTTCGTCATGCCGCTGTCGGGTGGCCCTGCGGTGTCGGTGATGGGCGATCTTGTCGGCGATGCGCCCTCGAAGCCCTACGGCGGGGCGGAGGAACTCGCATGGAGCAAGGATGGCCGGACGATCTTCTTCACCTTGCGCGAAGCGGGACGGATAGAGCCGCGCTCGACCAACCTCGATATCTTTTCGGTGCCTGCGGACGGCAGCGCCGCGCCGGTCAACCTGACCGACGCCAATGACGCGACCGATACGATGCCGGCGGTGTCGCCGGACGGGAAGTGGCTCGCCTATGCGGCGATGAAGCGACCGGGCTACGAAGCGGATCGGCTGGTGTTGATGCTGCGCAACATCGCCACCGGCGAGACGAAGGCGCTGACCGAGGGATGGGACCGGTCGGTCGCATCGATCGCTTGGGAGGCGAGCGGCAAGGGGCTGCTGGTGACTGCCAACGACGTGCTCGACAATCCCGTGTTCCGGGTGGACGCGGCATCGGGCAAGGTCGCGCGCCTGACCGGGAAGGGCCATGCGGGCAGCGTGGTGCCGTTGCCCGGCGGGGGGTTCGTCTACGCGATGGATTCGATCCAGTCGCCCGCCGATTTCTGGAAGATGCCCGGCGGCAAGGGACGGGGAGCAAAGCCCGTGCGCCTGACCAGCGTCAATGCGGACAAGCTGGACGGCGTCGATGACGTGTCGGTCGAACGGTTCAGCTTCAAGGGCGCGAACGGCGATACGGTCTGGGGGCAGATCGTCAAGCCGCTGAACCCCGCGGCCAGCGGCCCCGCGCCCAGGCTGCCGGTGGCCTTCCTCGTCCATGGCGGGCCGCAGGGCAGCTTCAACGATTCATGGTCCTACCGCTGGAACCCCAAGGCGTTCGCTGCGCATGGCTACGCCGCCGTGATCGTCGATTTCCACGGGTCGACGGGATATGGGCAGGCCTTCACCGACAGCATCAACAAGGATTGGGGCGGCAAGCCGCTGGAAGACCTGAAGCTGGGCCTTGCCGCCGCCGCTGCGAAGGACGCCCAGGTCGACGCCACCAACGCCTGTGCCCTGGGCGCGAGCTATGGCGGCTACATGATGAACTGGATCGAGGGACAGTGGCCCGACGGGTTCAAATGCATCGTCCAGCATGACGGCGTGTTCGACGCGCGCGCCATGGCTTACGAGACCGAGGAGTTGTGGTTCGACGAATGGGAACATGGCGGCCCCTATTATGCGGTGCCGCAGGAGTTCGAGAAATGGAACCCGGTGAACCATGTCGCCCAGTGGAAGACGCCGATGCTGGTGGTCACGGGAGAGAAGGACTTCCGCATCCCCTATACCCAGGGCATTGCCGCCTTCACCGCGCTTCAGCAGCGGGACATCCCTTCGAAACTGCTGGTGTTCCCCGACGAGAATCACTGGGTGCTGAAACCCCTCAACTCGCTGCAATGGTATGGCGAGGCGCTGGGATGGCTGGACCGGTGGACCGGTAAAGAGACAGCGAAATAGACAGTCGATCCATGCTATGACGGTTCGACGATCCGGTCGGGGAGAATGACCATGTCCATGGTGTCGATCGCAGCGGCGGCCTTTGTGGGGACGCATTTCCTTCTGTCGCATCCCCTGCGCGCGCCGATCGTGGCGCGGGTGGGGGAGAAGGGGTTTCTCGGCCTCTATTCGCTGGTGGCGTTTGCGACGCTGGGGTGGATGGCCCATGCTTATCGTTCCGATATCGTAACGAATATGGCCTGGCCCGTGGGCGACGGGCTGTGGGCGGTGGCGAGCGTCGTCATGCTGGTCGCCGCCATCCTGCTGATGGGATCGCTGGTCGGCAATCCGGCGCTGCCCGATCCTGAGGGCAAGATCGCGGTCCCGGCGGAGGCGAAGGGCGTCTATGCGATCACCCGGCACCCGATGCTGTGGGCGTTCGCGCTGTGGGGCGGAGCGCATATCCTCGTCTACCCGGTCGCAAAGAACATCGTCGTCGCGGTGGCGATCGTCATCCTGTCGCTGGTCGGTGCGGCGTTGCAGGACCGCAAGAAGGAGCGGCTGAAGCCGCAGGAGTGGCGGCGGTGGGAGGGGATGACGAGTTACTGGCCCTTCGCCGCCATCGCGGCGGGCCGTGCGCGGTTCGGACGGTTCGGGATGCATACGCTCGCGGGCGGCGCGGTGCTGTGGCTGGCAGCGACATGGGCGCATATGCCGCTTGCCGGGTGGGCGGCGGGCATCTGGCGCTGGATCCTCTGATAGTTTCGCTGGAATGGAGGCGGCGGGGCGATTAAGGCCGCTTCCCATGACCGAATTGCCCAAAACTTTCGACCCCGCCGATATCGAAGCCCGCTGGTATGCGCATTGGGAGGCCAACGGCCTGTTCCGCCCGGAACGGCCCGATGCCGTGCCCTTCACCATCGTCAATCCGCCGCCCAACGTGACGGGCAGCCTGCATATCGGCCATGCGCTGGACAACACGTTGCAGGACATCGCCGTGCGGTACGAGCGGCTACGCGGCAAGGATGCGCTGTGGGTCGTGGGCACCGACCATGCGGGGATCGCCACGCAGATGGTGGTCGAGCGGCAGATGAACGCGCGCGGGGAAAAGCGCACCGACCATAGCCGCGAGGACTTCATCGCCAAGGTGTGGGAGTGGAAGGCGGAAAGCGGCGGCACGATCACGCGGCAGCTGCGGCGGCTGGGCTGTTCGATGGATTGGGCGAACGAACGCTTCACCATGGACGAAGGCTTTTCGAAGGCCGTCGTCAGGGTGTTCGTGGAACTCCACAAGCGCGGCCTCCTTTATCGCGACAAGCGGCTGGTGAACTGGGACCCGCATTTCCGGTCGGCCATTTCCGACCTGGAGGTGGAGACGAAGGAGACGCAGGGCGGTTTCTGGCGCTTTCGCTATCCACTGGCCGATGGCGTTACCCTGGCGGACGGGAGCGACCATATCGTCGTCGCGACGACGCGGCCCGAAACGATGCTGGCCGACATGGCGGTGGCGGTGCATCCCGACGATGCGCGCTACAAGGACGTGATCGGCAAGGACATTCTCCAGCCGGTCACCGGTCGCCGGTTCAGGATCGTGGCGGACGAACATGCCGACCCCGAACTGGGATCGGGCGCGGTCAAGATCACGCCGGGCCACGACTTCAACGATTTCGAGGTGGGCAAGCGCGCGGGGATCGCCGCTGCGCAGATGCTCAACATGTTCGACGCCGATGCGAAGGTGGTGCAGACCGCAGACGGGCTGGTCCCCGACGCCTATCTGGGCCTGGACCGCTTCGACGCGCGCAAGGCGGTGGTCGAGGAGATGAAGGCGCTGGGCTTCCTCATGCCCCATGTCACGAAGACCAAGGAGGGCGAGGAGGTCGCCGCCGATTTCGAGCCGCGCACGATCCAGACGCCCTATGGCGACCGGTCGGGCGTCGTGATCGAGCCGTGGCTGACCGACCAATGGTATGTCGATGCCGCCAAGCTGGCCGTCGCGCCGACGCAGGCGGTGCGCGACGGGCGGATCGAGATCGTGCCCAGGACGTGGGAAAAGACCTTCTTCAACTGGATGGACAATATCCAGCCCTGGTGCGTGTCGCGGCAGCTCTGGTGGGGGCATCGCATTCCGGCTTGGTTCGACGAGGATGGGAACGCCTTCGTCGCCGAGACGGAAGAACAAGCGCAGGCGCAGGCGGGCAACAGGAAGCTGGAACGTGATCCCGACGTGCTCGACACCTGGTTCTCCTCGGCGCTTTGGCCGTTCGGGACGCTGGGCTGGCCGGAGGAAACGGACCTTCTCAAGCGCCATTATCCGGGCGACCTGCTGATTTCCGGCTTCGACATCCTGTTCTTCTGGGACGCGCGGATGGCGATGATGGGGATGGAGTTCATGGAGGAGGTTCCGTGGAAGACGCTCTACCTCCACGGCCTCGTGCGGGCGGCGGACGGGCAGAAAATGTCCAAGTCCAAGGGCAATGTCGTCGATCCGCTGGGCCTGATCGACAAATATGGCGCGGATGCGCTTCGTTTCTTCATGGCGGCGATGGAAAGCCAGGGCCGCGACGTGAAGATGGACGAGAAACGGGTCGAGGGATATCGCAACTTCGCCACGAAACTGTGGAACGCGGCGCGCTTCCTCCAGGCGAACGGGGTCGCGGCCTCGACCGCCCACGAAGCCCCGCACGCGACGCTGCCGGTCAATCGCTGGATCGTCGCGGAAACGGTCGGATGCGTGCAGGCGATCGACGTGGCGATGGCGGAACTGCGTTTCGACGCGGCGGCGAACGCCATCTACCATTTCGTCTGGGACCAGTTTTGCGACTGGTATATCGAACTGACCAAGGGCGCGATGGACGACGAGACACGCGCCGTTGCGGGATGGGCGTTCGACCAGATCCTCGTCATGCTGCACCCCTTCATGCCGTTCATAACCGAAGAGTTATGGAGCCTGACCGGTGCGCGCGATAACGAACTGATCGTCGCGCGCTGGCCGCAGGCGCTGGCGGCGGTGGACAGCGAGGCGCAGGCGGAGATCGACTGGCTGATCCGGCTGGTCGGCGCGATCCGCACGGCGCGGACCGAACTCAACGTGCCGCCGGGCGCCAGGCTGCCCATGGTGGTTCGCGACGGGTCTGAGGAAACGCATCGGCGGCTCGACCGGCAGGGCGTGGCGCTGGCGCGGCTGGGGCGGGTGGAAAATCTGAGCTTCGGCGATGCGCCGCCGGGCGGCGCGGCGCAGATCGTGATCGACGAGGCGACCTATATCCTGCCGCTGGAAGGCGTGATCGACATCGCGGCGGAAAAGGCGCGCCTTGCCAAGGCGCTCGCCGCAGCGGAGAAGGAGCGTGACGGCCTTGGCAATCGCCTCAACAATCCTGCCTTCGTCGAAAAGGCCAAGCCCGAAGCCGTCGCCAAGGCGCGCGAGGACCATGGCGAGAAGAGCGCCGAGGCGCAAAGGCTGAAGGCGGCACTGGAACGGCTGGGGTAAGGACGCCGCAGTCGGGGAAAAGGGGGGAAATGAAGATGGCCGGACCGGGGCAGGGTGGACGCGACCTGACGCAGGCGCCGATCGCGTCGGCGCTGCTGCTGTTTGCGATCCCGACCCTGCTGTCCAACATCCTCCAGTCCCTCAACGGATCGATCAACGCGATCTGGGTCGGGCGGTTTCTGGGCGCTCAGGCGCTGGCCGCGACGGCCAACGCGAACATCATCATGTTCCTCATGTTCTCGGTCGTGTTCGGTTTCGGCATGGCGTCGACCGTGGTGATCGGCCAGGCGGTCGGGCGACGGGACATCGAAGGGGCCAAGCGCGCCTTCGGGTCGGCCATCGGCTTTTGCTGGATGCTGGGCATCGGCGTCGCGGTCGCGGGATGGATCGGCGCGCCCGCGCTGCTGCGGCTGCTGGCGACGCCGGCGCAGGCCTATGACATGGCGCTCATCTACCTGCGGGTGATCTTCATCGCCATGCCCGCGTCGCTGCTCGGCCTCATGATCATGATGGGGCTGCGCGGGTCGGGCGATGCGCGCACGCCGCTCATCTTCATGATCGTGAGCGTCACCATCGACCTCGTCCTCAATCCCGTGCTGATCCTGGGGCTGGGGCCGGTACCGGCGTTCGGCATCGCGGGGTCGGCGGCGGCGACGGCGGCGGCGGGCTTCGTCAGCCTGATCGGCGTGATCGCCTATATCTATGCCAAGGATTTGCCGTTGCGGCTGCGCGGGCGCGAGTTGCGGTGGCTTTGGCCCGCGCCCGATCAGCTGCGCGTGCTGATCGCCAAGGGGCTGCCGATGGGGTTGCAGATGATCGTGATGTCGGCGTCCGGCCTCGTCATGATCGGCCTCGTCAACCGCGAGGGCCTGCTGGTGACGGCGGCCTATGGCGCGGCGCAGCAGGTGTGGACCTATCTCCAGATGCCCGCGATGGCCATGGGCGCGGCGGTAAGCGCGATGGCGGCGCAGAATGTGGGCGCGGGGCGGTGGGACCGGATCGGGCGGATCACGGGCTATGGGGTTGGATATCAGCTGGCGATCACGGGCACGATGATCGGCGTCATCCTGCTGTTCCACGAAGCGCTGCTGGCGCTGTTCCTGGGCAGCAACCGCGCCGCGATCGACGTAGCGTGGAACATGCAGATGCTGGCGTCATGGAGCTTCCTGCTGTTTGGATGCACGATGATCCTGTTCGGCGTGATGCGCGCCAACGGAGTGGTGGTGAAACCGCTGCTGATCCTTGTCTTCACGCTGTTCGGCGTGCGGCTGGGCTTTTATCACCTGACCTATCCGTCGCTGGGAGCGGATGCCTTGTGGCTGAGTTTTCCGGCGGGGTCGGCGATGTCGCTGGCGCTGGCGGGCGCGGTCTATCTGCATGGCGGCTGGCGCAAGGCGCGGCTGATGACGCCGGTGCACGAAGAGGAATGCCGCGAAACCGTAAACAGCGACGCGGAGCCCGCCGGGCGTATCGCCCCTGTGGGGTAGGCGCGCGGTTCAGCGGCCCTGGCTGCGCCAGCGCGTGATCGTGCGGTCGAGAATGTCGGCTTCCTGCCCGCTCTGCCGCCAGAGCTGCGTGAAGCTGGGGTCGCCCGATGCCGGGCGGCGCTGTGCCTCCAGATCGTCGAAGGCGACGCGGATCGGCACCGCGACGCCTTCGCCGCAGACGATCGCTTCCCGGTTGCGCAGCGCGGGGATCGAATCGAGGAAGCCGCGTGCGCCTTCGGGCATGGCTGCCTTCACGAACGCCTGGTCGCGGTCGTTGTTGAGGCGCATGGAAATGATCGTGCCGCATTGCGACAGTACGCCTTCGGCAAGGTCCGACGGGCGCTGGGTGATGAGGCCCAGCGATACGCCATATTTGCGCCCTTCCTTCGCGATCCGTTCCAGGATGCGGCGTACTGCCTGCCCGCCGCCGGTGGTGGAGTTGGGGATGTAGCGATGCGCTTCCTCGCAGACGAGGAGGATGGGGCGCTGCGGTTCGTCCCGCGCCCAGATCGCATAGTCGAAGACGAGGCGCGACAGCACCGACACCACGGTCGAGGTGATGTCGGACGGCATCGCCGACACGTCGATGATCGAGATCGGCTTGCCGTCTGCAGGCAGGCGGAAAATCTTGGCGATGAACTGCTGCATCGTGTCGGCGACCAGCATCCCGGAAAACATGAAGGCGTAGCGCGGGTCGGCCTTGATCTCGTCGATCTTGGTCCGCAGGCGCATATAGGGCAGGGTGCCGGTGCCCTTGTCGAGCTTGCCCATCTCGTTCGACAGGATCGTGGTGAGGTCGGACAGAAGATAGGGCACGGGCGAATCCACCGTCAGCCGCCCGATGGTTTCGGCCAACCGGTTCTTGGACCGCGCGGCCAGCAGGCATTTGGCGAGGATGTCGCAGTCGATCGTGCGTTCCGATCCCGACGACGTGACGAACACTTCGCAATGTTCCTCGAAATTCATCAGCCAATAGGGGAGGGCGAGGTTGTTGATGTCGTACACCGCGCCGTTCGCGGCGAAGGCAGCGCCATATTCGCCATGCGGGTCGATCATCACGATATGCCCCTGCGGCGACAGGTCGCAGATGCGGTGGAGGACGAGCGCGGCGCTGGTCGATTTGCCGGTGCCCGTCGATCCCAGCAGCGCGAAATGCTTGCCGAGCATGGAATCGACATAAAGCGCGGCGCGCGTGTCGCTGGTCGGATAGACGGTGCCGATCTCGATATGGGCGCGGTCGTCGGCGGCGTAGATCTGCTGCATGTCCGAGCCCGATACCGGAAAGATGTCGGTGCCCGGCGTCGGATAGCGGGTGACGCCGCGGCGAAAACGGTGGATGCGCCCCGTCAGCGCTTCCTCATCGCCCTCGCCCAGAAAATCGATGTCGGCGACGATGCCCTGGCTCGCCTGGTCCAGCACCAGCGCCCGGACGCTGGCGATCAGCCAGGCACCGCCCACCCGCATCTTGATCTGGCTGCCCACCTGGCCCGCCATGGCGATGCAGGGATCGGGGTCCTGACCCAACAGGGCGATCTGCTGCGCGTCGAACAATGCTTTCGAACTCGACCCGGCGATCTGGAACAGCATGCCCATCGCCTCATGTGCGCTGGCATGTGTCGATAGCATCGCCGAAAATTGATCCGCCCCCGGCATGTGGGTCATGGCTTCATCTTCCCCAAGCGGCCGGACCCGCATCCGGCACAGGCGACCGTCTATAGCGAGCGAAAGTAAAGAACGGCTTTATGGCGGAATACGGGCGTTTTTGCTGCGCCCGCGAGAGTTAAGGCGAGGTGATCGGTCGTCCATTTCGGACGCAATCGCGTCCGCGAAGGAACAGGGCGAGGGCGAAGGCATTGTTCAGGCGTAACAATCGGGATTTGATATTGTCGGCTTCGTCTTCCCTCGACAGTGCGCGCCGATCCGACGCGATCGCCGTCGCGCGCGTCATATGCATATTGGGCGTGGTCTACGTCCATGCCTGGACCGGCATCGGCGGCGGGGCGCTGGCGGAATTGCGGGGCAGCGCGCAGGATAATCTGCGCTGGGTCCTGATGGAAGTGTTCGGGCGCAGCGCGGTGCCTCTGCTCGGGCTCATATCCGGCTGGCTGGTCGCGGGATCGCGCACGACGCTGGATTGGGGCGCGCATGTCCGGCGCAAGGCACGCACCATATTGCTGCCCATGATCCTGTGGAACATCATCGCCATCGTGGCGGTGGGCGGCGCGGCGCTGCTGGCCGGATTGCAGGCGCCGACCCCCAAGTCGGTGGGTTGGGTGGCGCAGGAGGTGCTGATCGTCAGCCGCAATCCCGATATCAACGTGCAGATGCCTTTCCTGCGCGACCTGTTCCTGTGCATGGTCGCAGCGCCGTTCCTGATCCGCCTGCCGACATGGGCACTGGCGCCGATCGTGGCGGCAGCGGGGCTGTGCCACATCGCGGGTCTGGGTCCGCCGGTGCTGATGCGGGCGTCTATTCTGTTCTTCTTTACGACCGGCATCGTCGCGCGTCGGTGGGGCTGGGCGGAGCGGGTGGCGGCGTTTCCGCTGTTGCCAGCAATGCTGCCCTTCCTGCTGCTGATGGGCGCGCAACTCTATCGCGCCATCGCCATCGGCGACACGGGCCTGCGTAGCAGCCAGGCGGCGCTGGATCTCGCGGTTCGGGTGAGTGCGGCGCTCGCCTTCTGGCGCATCGCCTGGGCCCTGGCGGGGAGCGGGGTGCGCCCGGCCTTGCTACGGATCGAACCCTATGCCTTTTTCCTGTTCTGCGCCCACCTCATCCTCATCTGGCTGGGTGGACCGTTGATCGGAAAGCTGTCGGGACGAATGGGCGAACCGCTCTATCCGCTCTACCTGATCGCGCAGCCTTTTATCGTGCTGGCGGTGGTGGTGCTGGTCGCCAACGCGTTGCAGCGGGTCGCGCCCGCCGCCGCCCGGATGCTGAGCGGCGGGCGGCTCTCCGGTCGGCGTCAGGCCGCTTCGCGAACCGCCATGGCCTGAGCCGCCGCCATCGCGATGGTGAAGCTGCGCTTGCGTGCTTCGTGATCGTAGATCTGGCCGGTCAACATCACTTCGTCCACCTGCGTACGACGGAGGAAGGCGGCAAGCCCGCGCTCCACATCGGCTTGCGTGCCGATGGCGGAGATGCTGAGCACTTTTGCCAGCATCGCCTTGGCGTTATCGGGCAGATCCTCGTAATAGCCGGGAACGGGCGGCTGGAGCTTGCCCGGCTCGCCATAGCGCAGGCGCACGAAGGACTGCTGCATCGACGTGGCGATCAGTTGCGCTTCCTCTTCCGTATCGGCGGCGAGCACGTTGAACCCGGCCATCGCATAGGGTTGCTTCAGCTGTGCCGAAGGACGGAAATCGCGGCGGTAGACCGCGAGCGCTTCGTCCAGCGCGGCGGGCGCGAAGTGCGACGCGAAGGCGTAGGGCAGGCCGAGCGCCGCTGCGAGCTGTGCGCCGAACAGGCTGGAGCCGAGAATCCAGAGCGGCACGTTCGCGCCAGCGCCCGGCGTCGCCTGAATGCCGAGGCGTTCGTCACCGGCCAGGAAAGCCTGAAGCTCCATCACGTCGCGGGGGAACTGATCCGCCCCGCCCGCGAGGTTGCGGCGGATCGCCTGCGCGACGCGCTGGTCCGATCCCGGTGCGCGACCGAGGCCCAGATCGACGCGACCCGGGAACAGCGCTTCCAGCGTCCCGAACTGTTCGGCGATCACCAACGGGGCGTGGTTGGGCAGCATGATCCCGCCCGCGCCGATACGGATGGTGGAGGTGGCATGGCCGATATGCGCGAGCACGACCGCCGTCGCCGCCGACGCGATCCCCGCCATGCCGTGATGTTCCGCCACCCAGAAGCGGCGATAGCCAAGGCTTTCGGCATGGGCGGCAAGGTCCGCCGTGGCGGCGAGCGCGGACGCGACGCTGTCGCCTTCGCGAACAGGGGCGAGATCGAGGACGGAAAAGCGTGTCATGCCCGCCATATGGGGGCATGATCGGTTTTATTTCAAGACTTGGGAGGTCAGCCCGCGCGCCCGAATCCTGCCGCCGGCGTGTCGACGCGGCGACCGAAGGTGCCGGGGCGGCGCATGACGACCGGACCGGCATCGCGGTCGAGCAAAGCCATCGTTTCGGTAAAACAGGGGCGCAGGGCGACGACGGTTTCGATCAGTTCCTCAGGTCCCTGCCGCGCCTCAACGCAGCGGCGCGCGGTCATTTCGATATGTTCGGCCATGGCGCTGAGGCGGTACGCTCCGAACTGCGCGGATTCGCCCTTGAGCGTATGCGCGGGGCTGACGAGCGCGGCGGCGTTTCGGGCTCGGAACGCCTCTTCCACCGCCCGGATCGATTTGACCCCGTCTTCCCGGAAATAGCCGAGGATTCGCAGGAACGCGCCGCCCAGCTCCGCCCGCGAGCGGGCGAGATGCGCGACGTTGATCAGTTCGGTATCTTGGTGGGACACCTTCACGCTCCTTTGCCTTCGACCGAGCGTTTTTATGATCGGCGCGTAAACAGGGAGTTAAAGAAACGCGGGGGACACAGGATGGTAACGGCTTTCATCCCCGCTTTTGAAGGAGGAAGCGGTCGGGCCCGGCCTTGGCAAACGTCCAGTCATGCGCCTGCGCCAGGGCGGCGAGTTCGGCCGGGGCGATGGCATCGTCGGCATCGATCAGCACCGCGGCCGCTCCCTCCCGCATCGCCCGCGCCGCCCGAAGCGCAGGCCAAGGGCATTTCATGCCGCGCGCGTCGATGGCGACCGGCGCGGCGTCACTTGTTGCCATAGGGGTTCTTGGCGCTACGCAGCGTCAGTCGTACGGGCACCGCGCCGAAGCCCAGTTCCTTGCGGATGCCGTTCACCAGATAGCGGCGGTAGCTTTCGGGCAGTTCGTCGAGGCGCGTGCCGAACAGGACGAACGTGGGCGGGCGCGTCTTGTTCTGGGTGATGTAGCGCAGCTTGATACGCTTGCCGCCGGGGGCGGGCGGCGGGTTGGCTTCCAGCGCGCGTTCGAACCAGCGGTTGAGGATGCCGGTCGAAATACGCTGCGACCAGGCGGTGCGGGTTTCGAAGGCGACATGGATAAGGTCGTCCAGGCCCCGACCGGTGGCCGCCGACACGGTCATGATCGGCACGCCGCGCACCTGCGCCAGGCCGTCGTCCAGCGCTTTCTTGATGCCCTGATACAGCGCCGATCCGTTTTCCACCGTGTCCCATTTGTTGAGTGCGATGACGAGCGCGCGCCCTTCCTCCAGCACCCGGTCGGCGATGCGAAGGTCCTGCGCTTCGAGGCCGCGCGTCGAATCGAGCAGCAGCACGACGACTTCGGCGAAGTTGACGGCGTTGAGACCGTCGCTGACCGCCAGCTTTTCCAGCTTGTCCTGCACCTTGGCGCGCTTGCGCATGCCCGCCGTGTCGATCAGGCGGACGGCGCGGATCGCGTTGTCGCGGCTGACCCATTGCCAATCGACCGCGATGCTGTCGCGGGTAATGCCCGCTTCCGGCCCGGTCAGCAGGCGGTTTTCGCCCAGCAGCCGGTTGATGAGCGTCGATTTGCCTGCGTTGGGACGGCCCACGATGGCGAGCTTGAGCGGAGCGGACTCCATGTCCTCCTCGCTCGGTTCGTCCTCCGGCTCGTCCTCCCCCTCGCGTTCGAGGTGGGGGAGCAGCGCCTGGAACAGATCGGCCATGCCCTGCCCATGTTCGGCGGAAAAGGGAATGGGTTCGCCCAAGCCCAGGCCAAAGGATTCCATGACGCCGGGGTCCGCCGCTTTCCCTTCCGCCTTGTTCGCCACCAGCACCACCGGCGCGTCGTTCGCGCGCAGCCAGCGGGCGATTTCCTCGTCCAACGGCGTGATGCCCGCGCGCGCATCGATCATGAAGAGCGCGACGTCGCAATTGTCGACTGCCGCCTCGGTCTGGATCCGCATCCGTCCGGGGAGCGATTGCGGATCTTCATCCTCATACCCCGCCGTGTCGATGATGGTGAAATCGAGGCCGAGCAGATGCGCCTGTCCCTCCCGCCGGTCGCGGGTGACGCCGGGCTGGTCGTCCACCAGTGCCAGCTTCTTGCCGACGAGGCGGTTGGACAGGGTGGACTTGCCGACATTGGGGCGTCCGACGATCGCTACCGTGGGCAGCATGGCCCATTTCCTTCCACAAAAATCACATCTTCAAAAAACAGCGCACCCGCGCAGGCGTGGCCTGCGCGGGTGCGGCGCATAGCATAGGCAAGGCGTCAGCGGAACGCCGTCAGCCGTCCGTCGTCCGCCAGGACGTAGAGCATGTTGTTGGCGACGATCGGCGACAATGACATGGAATGCTTCATGTCCACGGTCGATTGCACCGATCCGCTGGCCGGATCGACATAGACCATCTCGCCGCGGGTCGACACCACGATCAGGCGATTGCCTGCCAGAACCGGGCCGGTCCAGCGGATCGCCTTGTCCTTCTTCTTTTCCTTTTCCCAGCGGCGCAACTGGCTGATCCAGCGGATTTTGCCGGTGGCGCGCGCGACGCAGAGCAGCTTTGCGTCGCTGGTGACGGCGAACACCCATTCGCCCACCACCCATGGCGTCGAAATGCCCGCGATGTTGATTTCCCACAGGCGCTGGCCGCTTGTCAGTTCGTAGGAGGCCATGCGTCCGCCCTGTCCGATGGCGAACACGCGGCCCCGGTCGATCACGGGATCGGCGTCGATGTCGGTCAGGCTGGCGACGGCGGTCGAGATGCTGGTGCGCGACAGCGCGTCGCCCCACAGTTGACGACCGTTTTCATAGCGATAGGCGTTGATTTCGCCCGAACTGTAGCCTGCGATCACCGTGCCTTGCGCGGCGGCGGGCGCGGCGACGCCGAAGATGCCCGTGACCTGAAGCGTGCCGCTGTCGGTCCACTGGGTTTCGCCGTCGCTCTGGTTGAGGGCGAAGACCTGATTGTCCTGACCCATCACGTAAACATGGCCGTTTTCCAGCGTGGGTGCGCCGCGAAGCGGGCCGCCCAGATGCTTTTTCCAGACGATGTTGCCGTTGGTCGCGTCGAGCGCGGCCACGTCGCCCACGCCGGTGCTGGCGTAAAGACGGTTGTCGAGCACCGATACGCCGCCGCCGAAGAGAGCGCGACCGTTATTGCCCTTGCCCTTGCTTTCGGCAGGCAGGGCGGTCTGCCACAGCTTCGCGCCGCTCGCGGCGTCATAGGCGATGACATGGGCGCTGCTGTCGATGACGAACAGCTTGCCGCCCGAAATGACGGGGGAGGCGGCCAGACGCGCCTGGGGCGTGCTGCCTTCGATGGAGGTCGTCCATACCTGTGTGGGCGATCCGCCGAGCGACACATGGCCCATCGCCTTGGACGGGTCGCCGCCCGGCTGCGTCCATGCGTCGTTGACATAGGCGGCAGGCAGGCTGACCGTTACATCGGCGAGCGCGGCGTCGACTTCGACGCCCTGCTCGTTGCTGAGGATCGACATGCGCTTGCCCACGACCGGGGTCTTGGGGCCGCCCTTCTTGCCGCCCACGATACCGCAACCCGCGACCAGCGCGATCATCGCGGCCACCGTGACGCTCCGCCCCAGGGGCGACAGGCTCTTCATGCTCACCATCCGCTCGCTTATCCTTCGCTCGGCTCTGCCGGAATTTCGACCGCGTCGATCCCCATGACGCCCGCCATCTGACGCGCGCGTGAACGGATCGAGTCGGGGACGTTCGCATCCTTCGCCATGGCGGCGAACATCGGTCCGGCAAGGTCGGTCTTGCCCATCTTTACATAAGCGAGCGCGACAAGTTCGCCCGCGCTGCCGAACCAGGGCGCGCCTTCCACCGCGAGGGGCTTCAGCCGGTCGACGACCTGCTGGGGTTTCAGCCCATCGAATTCGAGCGCCGTCTGGCGAATGAGCGCCAGATCGCGATAGGGTTGGTCGAGGCTGCTGTCCGCCGCCATCGCCGCATAGACCGCGATTGCGGCCTTGGCGTCACCCTTGCGCGAGGCGACGCCCGCCTTCGTCAACAGAGCCGCCGCGCGGTATCCGGGCTGGTCCGCCTGCGCCAGCGCGTCCAGCTCCTTTGCGTCGGGCTTGCCTCCGCCGAGCGCAGTCGCCAGCACGGCATCCATCTTTTCGGAGGTCGCTTCGGACTGGGTGCGGGTATGATGCTGCCAGTAAAGCCAGCCGCCGAACGCGGCGAGGCCCAGCACCAGCGCAGCGACCGCGATGCGGCCATAGCGCTGCCAGAAGGACATGAGCTGGTCCTGACGGACGGCATCATCGACCTCGCGCATGAAGACTTCGCTGTTTTGCGGCGTCAGGGCCACGATATTCTCCGGGACATGGAACAGAAACGGACGGGCAGAAGGCGCGATCAATAGCGGCGCTGGAGATACACGCAAATTACTTTTTGGGTCGATACACCTGATCGTCGGTGGGGAAGGCGCGGGCGCGCACGTCGGCGGCGTAGGTTTGCGCTGCCCGGTCGATCACCCCGGCGATGTCGTCGAAGCGTTTCACGAAGCGGGGCACGCGATCGAACATGCCGAGCATGTCCTCCGTCACCAGCACCTGCCCGTCACAATGGACCGACGCGCCGATGCCGATCACGGGGATGGAAACGCTGTCGGTGACGGCGATGGCGATGTCCTCCATCACGCCCTCGATCACCAGGCCGAAGGCTCCGGCATCGGCGACGGCGCGGGCGTCCGCCAGGATCTTGGCATGTTCCGCCTCGCTCTTGCCGCGCGCGCCATAGCCGCCCAGCGCGTTCACCGCCTGCGGTGTGAGGCCGATATGGCCCATGACGGGAATGCCGCGCTGGCTGAGGAAGGCGATGGTTTCCGCAATCGCCGTGCCGCCTTCCAGCTTGACGCCCGCCGCGCCCGTTTCGGCCATGATGCGGCTGGCGCTGGCGAAGGCCTGCTGCGGCGAGGCTTCGTAGGCGCCGAACGGCATGTCGACCAGGACGAGGCTGTGATAGCTGCCGCGCACCACCGCCGCGCCGTGGGCGATCATCATGTCGAGCGTGACGGACAGCGTCGATGGCAGGCCATAGATCACCTGTCCCAGCGAATCGCCCACCAGCAGCATGTCGCAATGCGCGTCGAGCAGTTGCGCCTGCCGCGCGGTGTAGGCGGTCAGCATGACGAGGGGTTCGGCGGTCCGGCCATCGGCCTTGCGGCGCTGGATGGCGGGGACGGTGAGCCGCTTCATCGGCGCGGGCGTAGGATTGGCCCGGCTGGTTGCGGTGTCGAGCGTGAAGGTCGTGGACATGAACGCGCTCTACCCCACCGCGAAGGCGCGCGCAAATAAGGGCATCGCGGACGGGGCAGCCGCGCCGGGCTGCCCCAGAACCGGACAGGTCAGAAGCTGACCTTGATCGTGCCGCCCCAGGTGCGCGGATCGCCCGGCTGGCCAGCGATCAGGCCGACATTGCCCGGCGCGACCTGAAGCAGGTCGATATAATTGACGTCGAAGGCGTTGCGCACCCAGCCGAAGATGTCGAACCCTTCGCCCCGGAAGCCGGTGCGGAAGTTGGTGAGGGCATAGCCCTTGACCTCCGTATAGATGGACGGCGACGCGTTGGAGTTCCAGTGCGAACGATAGTTGCCGTCCACGCCGAAATAGACCTGCCCTTCCTTGTCCAGCAGGTTGGCGGGGATGTTGTATTCCGCGCCGTAGGACGCCGCCCACCGGGACACGCCGGGCAGGCGCTGCCCCGAAATGTCGCAGTTGGGACGGCTGAACCCGCCCGCGGTGCCCGCCGGGCTCCACAGTGCCGGATTGGTCGTCACCGTGCCGCCTGCCAGTTCCGGCGGGCAGGGGGCGTCGACGAACTTCCTGTATTTGGCGTCGGTATAGGCGCCGTTCGCATAGGCGGTGAACCGGTCGCTGACGAGGATCTTGAAATCCGCCTCGATCCCCTGCGAGCGCACCTTCTGCGCATTGGCGAGATAGCCGCGCAGCACGCCGAACTGGCCGTTGTTCACCGTCGCCTGGAAATTCTTGATGTCGGTGCGGAAGGCTGTGAGGTTGAAGGTGGCACGACGGTCCCAGAACTGGGTTTTCAAACCCACTTCGAAATGATTGACCGACTCCGGCTTCACCGTGCCCGCGCTCAGGATCGGCTGGTTGTTCTGGTCGAGCGGAAGGCCGTTCTGGTTGATGCCGACTGTCTTGAAGCTCTTGGCATAGGTGGCATAGGCCAGCACGTCGGGCGCGAGTTTGTAGTTGACGTTGAAGTCGTAGGTGAAGTTCCAGTCGCTGGCCGACGGTGCGCTGATCTGCGGCTGGTACACGCCGCACTGGGCCGCCAGCACGGGATTGCCCGCGGTGGCCGCAGGCGCGCAACTGACGATCGCCTGCCCCGTGCCGGTCGTCACGTCGCGTTGGTAAAAGCCCGATTTCTTGTCGTAGTTGATGCGCGCGCCCGGCTGGATCGTCAGTTCAGGCGTTACCTTCCAGCTTAGCTGGCCGAACAGCGCGGCGCTGGTGCTTTTGAGATATTGCGTGTTGCTGGCGGTCAGGCCGTTCAGGATATTGTCCCTGATCTGCGCCGCGTTGGTGAGGCTCCAGCGGCTGGCGTCGGGGCCCTGCGATTCGATGCCTTGCGTGTCGATCCGCTGCTTGAAGCCGAACAGACCGACGACGAAGTCGATATGCTCGCCTTCCTGATTGTAGCGGAATTCCTGGCTATACTGGTCCTGCTGCGACGGGTTCTGTGAGCGCGCGACGATCGACAGACCGGTAAAGTCACGGTCGTTTTCCGGCTTCCAGTCCCAGAAGCGCCACGCGGTAACGGACGTCAGCGTGCCTGCGCCCGCATCCCACTTCACTTTGAGCGATGCGCCGCCGATCTTGTTTCCGGCGTTCAGGTTGCTGTCGAGGTCGCTCAGGCGATCGTAGGGATTGCGGCTGGGCACCTGATAGTTGCGCCCGGCAGCGTTGGCGGCGGCGACCAGGGCGTCATATTGCCGGGTCAGAGCGCGCTGGGTCCGACCGACGCGTACGAAGGTCGTGCCGCAGCATTCGGGATCCTGCCGACTATAATCGCCCGCCAGCGTGATCGACAGATTTTCCGTCGGCTGGAACAGAAGTTGCGCCCGCAATCCCAGATTGTCCTGCTCGTTGATCCAGCGGCGGCTTACCACATTGTAGAGCACGCCCCGGCGGCTGGTGGTGGCGATGGCGACGCGGGCGGCGATCTTGTCCGTGATCGGGCCGGACACGGCGGCCTTGGCCTGGCGGAAGTCGAGGTTGCCTGCGGTCACTTCGGCGCGGCCCTCGAAATCGAAGGTCGGCTGGTTGGTCGTGATGTTGATCGCGCCTGCCGTCGTGTTCTTGCCGTAGAGCGTGCCCTGCGGACCGCGCAACACTTCCACCTGCGCCACGTCGAGAAAGTCGAAGGTCGCGGCGGCGACACGGCTGTTGTAGACATCGTCGACATAGATGCCGACGCCCTGCTCGAAACCGTCGCTGGTGAGGCCGAAGGGCACGCCGAGACCGCGGATATTGACCGAGGTGTTGCGCGGGTTCGACGTGTAGACCTGAAGCGTGGGGGCCAGCTGCTGGAGCTTGAGCACGTTGAAATTGCCGGTCGCCTCGATGCTGTCGCCCCGGATGACGGAGATGGCGAGCGGCACTTCCTGTGCGGTTTCGGCGCGGCGGCGGGCGGTGACGACGATCACGTCCCCGCGCGGCTGGGGGGCGGCGTCCGCCTGGTCCGGCGCGGCGGCGACAGGCGCTGCACTCTGGGCGAAGGCAGTGGGCGAGACGAATGAAAGGCTCGCCACCCCGGCGAGCAGTATCGGACGCGCAATCATGTAATTCCCCTTGTTCCGGATGTCCGGTCGATCGTCTTGGGGGGCTTCCCTGCGACACTGGCGGTTCCCCCGATCCGCCAGCCGCCGCGCTCGATAGGCGCGGGCTTCGAACTGCTTCTATGCCGGGCCGTCAGCTGGTGAGGCGGGTCTTTTCGGTAACGTCGATCTGCACGACGCGGGCGTCATGGACGGTCAGCGTGATCGATCCGAACCGCATTCCCTGAAGCACGTCGCGCACCTTGTCGATGCTGGCGGCGATGTCGACGCGCTGGCTGGCGGGGCGGGCGTTGCGAATGTCGATGGTGCGTTGGTCGTTCATAAATCCCTCTTCGTCCCCGCTTTATCTCAACCGAACAGATAGACAAAAAAGCAAATATAAGGGGCGCGCAAGTTTGTCTTGTCGCGCCCCTTCGGGGGTGAACCGGTCAGGGGTGAAGCATAGGTGCCGCCTTGCGGTCCTGTTGCGCCAGAGGCAGGGCGGGGCGCATCTGCCGCACGGCGCTCGCCTGTTCCTGCGCATTGTCGATCAGCCGTTCGAGCAACGACTGCCCGAATGTCCAGTCGCCCAATCCGGAGTCGGCGTTGATGTGACCGGCATAGCCTGCGTCCACGAACTCGCTGCCCCAATTTTTGCCGATGCTGTGGGCGCGCTCGAAGAAGATATAGGGGTCGTCCCTGCTCGCCACGACGATCGAGGGGAAGGGTAGCTGCGCGCGGGGGGTCGGGCCGAAGCCGCCGATGGTTTCGGGCGTTTCCATCCGGTCGCAATCGGGCGGTGCGACCAGCAGTGCGCCGGTGACGGGCCAGCCATAGGCCTGGCTCTGGAGCGCGCCCCACCACGCAACCGCGAGGCAGCCAAGGCTGTGCGCCGCGAGGATGACCGGCGCGTTCGCTTCGCGAATAGCGGCGTCGAGTCGCGTGACCCAGGCGTTACGGCTGGGGCTGGCCCAACTGCCCAGGTCGACGCGTTCGCAATCGCCGCGCCGCTGTTCCCACAAAGTCTGCCAATGACCCGGCCCGCTATTGTTGAGGCCGGGGATCGTCAGGACAACCGGCTGACGCGTGTCGCCTGTGAATCCGAATCGGTCCATTGTCTGATCCTCATCCTTGTCGAGCCTTCAACTTAATTCTATTTCATCGGTAGACAATGGGCTGGCGACGAAATGTGGTGAAATCTGGGCAGTCCGTTCATCTGGGAGACAGGTAGGTCCGCCGCTGCGGCATCGTGTTGCGCCACGCCAGATTTGTCGCATCTCGGCAACCATGCCGTGCCACAGGGGTTCCTTCGCTTTCCCCAAGAAGGAGCCAAGCAGATGAAGATCAATCATAGCGGGTCGGCTGTGTGGAGCGGCGGACTGAAGGACGGCAAGGGCGCGATCTCGACGCAGAGCGGAGCGCTGGACGCGCATCCTTACGGGTTCGCGACCCGGTTCGAAGGCGTTGCGGGCACCAACCCGGAGGAACTGATCGCGGCGGCGCATGCCTCCTGCTTCACCATGGCGCTGTCCATGATCCTGGGCGACGCGGGCCTAACCGCCGAAAAGATGGAAACGAACGCGGTGGTGACGTTGGAAGACAAGGACGGCGGTTTTGCCGTGACGGCGAGCAAGCTGACGCTCAAGGCCACCATCCCCGGCGCGGACGATGCGACGTTTCAGGAACTGGCGGCCAAGGCGAAGGCGAACTGCCCCATTTCCAAGCTGCTCAACGCCGATATCAGTCTGGAGGCGGAATTGCTGGGCTGACGACGGGGGGCACGGCGCGGACATGTTCGCGCCAGGCGATATAAAGGCCGCTGGCGATGATCAGGATCGCGCCGATCCAGGTCGTCGCCATCGGCCATCCCTCGCCGATGGCCGCGCCCAGCAGCGTGGTCCAGATGATGGCGCTATAGTCCATCGGCAAAACCACGGAGACCGGGCCGAAGCGGAGCGCTGCGGTCAGGCAGATTTGCGCGATCCCGCCGATGACGCCGATGGTAACGATGAGGCCCCATGTCGTGGCATCGTGCGTCTGCGCGAAGAAGGGCATGGCCGCGCCCAGCGGACCGACCGACAATAAGGTGAACCAGAAGACGATGACGCCGGGCCGTTCCGTGCGGCCCAGTTCGCGCAGGATCAGGCTGACGATCGCGGTCACGATGGCGGCGGCGATGGCGACGCTGACGCCATAGGCGGCAAAATGCCCGGCGTCCGGCCGCACCATCACCATCACCCCGGCAAAGCCCAGCAACACCGCGCCCCAGCGATGGATGCCGGTCGCTTCCCGCAGCAGCAACGCCGACAGGATCGTGCCGAAGATCGGCATGGTAAAGCCGATGGCGGCGGCTTCCGTCGGGGGCAGCAGGATGTAGGACAGGAAATTGAGCGCCATGCCCGTGACGCCCACGACCATGCGGGTCGCATGGACACCGATACGGTTGGGACGCAGCGATCCGATGCCGGTCGTCATCGCGACGGTCGCGAAGACGACCGGCATCGCGATCAGCTGGCGATAGAAGACCGTCTCGACGATGTTGACGCCGTGGTTCGCGGCCAGGCGGCCCGTCACGAACATGATCGACAGGCATGCGACCGCCAGCAGGCGTAGCGCGATCGCCAGCATCGGGCGGTGGGGGCGGGGCAGGGGGGCGGCGGTCACGCCCCTCCCTTAGCCCGGTTGCGCATCGACGCAACCGGGCCACTTGTCACTTCATGGGCTTGCGGAATTTCAACGTCATGCGGTCGCTTTCGCCAATGGCGAGATATTTTTCGCGGTCGACATCTTTCAGGGACAGCGTGGGCGGCAGCGTCCAGACTCCCTTGGCCCAATCGGCGGTGTCCTTGGGATTGGCGTTCACTTCCGAACTGCCGACATATTCGAACCCTGCCGCCTGCGCGATCCGGCGAATGGTCGACACCTTGAGGTAGCCGCTCGTCTTTTCGAGCGCCGTGTCGCGGCCTTCGGGCAGGCGATGATCCACCACGCCCAGCGTCCCGCCGGGCTTCAGCATAGTGTAGAAGGCCTTGAACGTGTCCGCCTCTTTCCCGCCCATCACCATGTTGTGGACGTTGCGGAAGGTCAGCACCGTGTCGATGCTGTTCGCCGGAATCTTCGCCGCTTCCTCGGGATAGGCAACGACCTGAACCTTGTCATAGATCGGCTTCGCAGCCAGGAATTCCCGATATTTGGGCAGGTAGCTGCCTGTCGGCTGAAGCGCGTAGAAGGTGCCCTTGTCGCGCAGCAGGGGCGCGAGGATTTCGGTATACCAGCCGCCGCTCGGCGAATATTCGACGACGCGGCTGCCCGGCTTCACGCCGAAGAAGGCCAGCGTTTGGACCGGATGGCGATAGCGGTCGCGCGCGACATTGGCGGGCGTGCGCGTGGGCGCGGCGACGGCGGCGGCAATCGGATCGGCGGCGGCGGGCTTGCCATGGCCGGTATGCTGGGCGAGCGCTGCCCCCATGGGGATCAGCGCCGCGGCGGCGGCAAGCAGGGCGAGACGGTTCATGCACAATCCTCTCATCGACAACGATGGGAGTATGATGTGCCCCGCCCGCCCCGGAGAGGCAAGTCAAACCCGCCGGGCTTCGCCTACAGGCAGGCTTCGAGGAACGGCTGGTCGAACCCGAACATCCGCGCCTTGTCGAGCGTGTAGGGGCGCAGGCCCATCGAGCGATATTCGCCCACGATCTTTCCGCTGTCGTCCTCGTCATGATATTCGAACTTGAACAGTTCCTGCGTGACGATGACATCGCCTTCCATCCCGATGACTTCGGTGATGTTGGTGACGCGGCGCGACCCGTCGCGCAGGCGCTTCACCTGCACGATGAGGTCGACCGAATCGGCGATCTGCTTGGAAATGGCTTCCTTCGGGATCTTGATGTCGCCCATCAGGATCATGTTTTCCATACGGCCCAGGCACTCGCGCGGCGAGTTGGAGTGGAGCGTACACATGGAGCCGTCATGGCCCGTGTTCATCGCGGCGAGCAGATCGAAACATTCCGCGCCACGAATTTCGCCCAGGATGATGCGGTCGGGGCGCATACGCAGGGCGTTCTTGACGAGGTCGCCGATGGTGATCGCACCTTGCCCTTCCAGGTTCGGCGGACGGGTTTCGAGCGGCAGCCAGTGGGGCTGTTGCAACCGCAGTTCCGCCGCGTCCTCGATCGTCAGCACGCGCTCGCCCGGGTCGATCATCTTGGACAGCGCGTTGAGCATCGTTGTCTTGCCCGAACCGGTGCCGCCCGAAATGACGATGTTGAACCGGCACGCGCCTGCGATCTTGAGCGCGGTCGCCATCTTGGGGCTCATCGCGCCCCATTGCGCCAGCATGTTGATGGTGATCGGCTTGGCGGAGAATTTACGGATCGAAATGGCCGTGCCGCGCAGCGACAGCGGCGGCACGATCACGTTGACGCGGCTGCCGTCGGGCAGGCGGGCGTCGGCCAGCGGCGTCGTCTGGTCGACGCGGCGGCCGACCTTGTTGACGATGCGCTGCGCGATCTGGAACAGATGCTCCTCGTCGCGGAACTTGATCGGCGCGATCTGGAGCTTGCCCTTCTTTTCGATATAGGTCTGTTCCGGGCCGTTCACCATGATGTCGCTGACATCCGGGTCGGACAGCAGTTCCTCCAGCGGGCCGAGGCCCAGCAGTTCGTCCACCAGCACCTTTTCCAGCGCGAACTGTTCGCGCCGGTTGAGGGTCAGCTTCAGTTCGGCGAGCACTTCCATGATGATCGGGCGGAATTCCTCCGCCAGTTCATCCTTGGTCAGCGTCGCGGCCGCTTCGGGATCGACGCGTTCGAGCAGGCGGGGCAGCACCTGTTCCTTGATCTTGTGGACGCTCGCTTCGAACCCGGTCGGGCCGGCATCGGCGACATGTTCGGCATTGGCGCGTTCCGACAGGCGCGACATGGCGTCGGCGTTGCGCTGCATCTGGCCCGTAGGCGCGGCGAGCGGATCGAACGGCGTTTCGCCCGGCAGGGATGCGATGTCGAGCGGAGGGAATTGCTCTCCGCCGCGCGGGGCTTCCTCGCGGGGGGCGGATCCGCCGTGCATGGGCCGGGCCACGCCGAAACCGGGCTTGATGCCCGCAGGTCCATTTTTCCGTCCAAAGGCGCTCATAAGTCTCCGCCGCGCTGTCGAGACCGCAGGGCAATGCGCCGCTCCGGTCGATCCAATAGGGGTGATGAAGGTGAATAGGTTCGAAACTTTGATAAATGGCTAATGGCGCGTTGACCGATGGCCAGCAGCACCCACAGCAGCGCCGTGGCAAGGCTGATCGCGCCGCCCCACCGCTCCTGCCACAACGTGATGCGTTCGACCCGGTAGAGGCCGGGAACGGCATCGAAGCGCAGCAATGGGCCGTGGCTCGCCACCGGCTTGCCGTCGCGCGTCACCTGCCAGATCGGGAAGGCGGCATGACCCAGCGTTACCGGCCCCGCGCGCTCGACCAGGATCGTATCGCCGCGCGGCAGCGATCGCCACGGACGCATGTCGGTCCAGCGATAGGCGCGCTCGACGCGGGACAGGTCGAAGCCGCGCGGCAGATATTCGGGTGCGTCGGGCGCGATCCGTTCGATCCGGGCATAGTCGACGGGCCGTGCCATGAAGGCGGCGGTGAGGAAGCCGGTGAAGGCGTAGGGGAACAGCAGCAGGAGTGCGCCGCCCGCCGCCCATGCGGGACGCGGGCGCACCGACACGATCGCCGTCACCGCCGCGAACTCCGCCAGGCAGAGCGCGCGCCAGGGGAATTGCGCCTTGTCCAGTATCGGGATGTCCCAGACGAAGGGGATCAGCCGGATCGAAAGCAGCGCCAGCAGGATCGCCATGACTCCCCAGAAACTGCGCGCCGCAGGCCATGACAGCAGGATGAGGCCCAGCGCGAGGCTGGGAAACAGTTCGAAGCTGGCATTCAGCACCGACCAGTCCGTCGCGCGATAGTCCGGCCCCCACAGCATCGCGATGGAGACATGATCCTGAAGCGTCATCGCGGGGAGCAGGTAGAAGGCGGCCAGCCCCGTCGTCAGCACCCCCGCCATCGCAGCCGGGACGAGTATCCGATCGCCCAGCCACAGCCGCCGCCCGATCATCGGCGCGACGAGGAAAATCCCCGTCAGCATGGCGAGCGGCAGGTGGCTGAGCAGCAGCGCGGCGAAGGAGGCTGCGAGAAGCAGCATCGCGCGACGCTGCGGCAAGCGGTCGATGGCGAGAGCGATCAGCGGCAACCACATGAACGCCGCCGTCTCCGCCAGCGCGCCGCGCACGTAGATATCGTGCAGATGATAGGGCGCAGCCATGTACAGCGCCGCGCCGAGCAGCGGATGCGTGCCCCGCGCGGCAAGCCAGCGATGCATCGCAAGACCGGACCCGACCAGCAGGACAAGGCCCGTCAGCGTGATCGAAGGAACGACCGGAACGCCCAGCGCGTGCCATCCCCCGCCGATCCAATAGGCGAGCGGCGGGTAGAAATAAAAGGTGGGGCTGCCGATCCCTTCGAAACTGGCGGGAAGCCAGCGTTCGTAGAGGTGCCCAGCCGCCATCTGCTGCCCGAAATGCTGGGTCCACAAATAATTATACTGGTGCGAATGCGTCGTCCCCGGCCCCCACAGCAACGCAGGCAGCATCAGCGCCAGGCCAAGCAGCGTGAGCGTGATCGCCGGATGGCGCAGGAGGGGGGGGAAGGATCGCATCGCCCGCTTCCCTGCCCCACTCATGGTAAAGAAAAGGTGATCGCGCCGTCCTCGCTTACCGCCCGTTAACCATTGGGGCCGATACCGGGCAACGGGTTTCAGGAGGAAGGCCGCAGGCGCCATGCGAACGCTCTCGATCGTCATTCCGGTGTTCAACGAACAGGAAGCGCTGTCGCTCTTCCTCGACGCCGCGCGTCCTGCGGTCGCCGAAGCGCTGCACCTGATCGGTCCGGGGGCGAGCGCCGAATTTCTGTTCGTCGACGACGGCAGCACGGATCGCACCGCCGATCTGCTGGCGATCCTTTCGCGGCTCAATCCCGATGTGCGCTATCTTTCGCTGTCGCGCAATTTTGGCAAGGAAGCGGCGCTGGCGGCGGGCATCGACCATGCGACGGGCGATGCGGTCATTCCCATCGACGTCGATCTTCAGGACCCGCCCGCCGTCATCGTCGACATGGTGTGCGCCTGGCTTTCAGGCGCGCAGGTGGTGAATGCGCGACGGATCGACCGGTCGAGCGACGGCTGGTTCAAGCGGCTGAGCGCACGCGGCTTCTATCGGTTGCTCAACCGCCTGTCGGATTATCCCATTCCCGAAGATGTCGGCGATTTCCGTCTTCTCGACCGACAGGCCGTGGACGCGATCCGGCAACTGGGCGAACAGGCGCGCTTTCACAAGGGACTGTTCAGCTGGATCGGGTTCAAGGTCGCCACCGTCGACTATGTCCGCGCCGCGCGCGGGGCAGGGGCGAGCAAGTGGCGGCTGGGGCGGCTCTGGTCGCTTGCCATCGATGGCATCACCGCGTCCACAACCATGCCGCTGCGCATCTGGTCCTATATCGGCGGCGCGGTCGCGCTGCTGGCGATGGCCTATGCCGGATGGCTTGTCGTACGCACGATGACGACCGGTATCGACGTGCCTGGCTATGCCTCGATCATGGTGGCGGTGCTGATGCTGGGCGGGCTCAACCTGTTGAGCCTGGGCATCATCGGCGAATATCTGGGGCGGGTCGCGCGCGAGGTGCGTCAGCGACCGCTCTATGTAATCGCGCGCCGTTCCGCCGAGCCGGACACGTTAGAAAGTGCGCAAGAGGAAGAGGACCGATGGACCGTTCAGCCTATGCGAGCATGAGCGTGCAGGAGGGCGGCCATTGGTGGTTCGTCGCCCGCCGCGCTATCCTCGACAGCCTCATCCGCACACGCATCGCGCCGCGCGCAGACGCGCGCATCCTGGAGGCGGGGTGCGGCACGGGCGGGAACCTGGCGATGCTGGCCCGCCATGGCCGGGTCGACGCGCTGGAATATGACGCCCAGGCACGCGAGATCGCAGGCGCGCGAGGAATCGCGCGGGTCGAGCCGGGCATGTTGCCGGATCGGGTCGGGTTCGACGACGCGCGCTACGACCTCATCGCCATTCTCGACGTGCTGGAGCATGTGGACGAGGATCGCGCCTCGCTCGCCGCGCTGGGGGCGCGGCTGGCACCGGGCGGACGGATACTGCTGACGGTGCCGGCGGTGCCGTGGCTCTGGTCCGACCATGACGTGATCCATCACCACAAGCGCCGCTACACGCTTGCCACCCTCCGCCGGGTGGCGGAGGAGGCGGGGCTGAAGGTTGAGCGGATCGGCTATTTCAACAGCCTGCTGTTTCCGCTGGCGATGGCGATGCGCACCGCGCACCGCCTGCTGCGCCGGAAAGACGCGCTCGATACGCAGCCCTCGCCGCCGGTCAACGCGCTGCTGCGGCGGGTGTTCGGATGGGAACGGCACCTGCTGGGGCGCGTGCGCTTTCCGATCGGGCTGTCGCTCTACGCGATCCTGTCAGCCTGACGCTTCGTCCGGGCTGTACCAGTGGCCGTCCCAGCAGCGGGCCGGGCGGGGCGGCACGACCTGCGCCGGATCGGCGGGGCGCACGATTGCGGGTACCGCGCTGAGCGGCGCCACGTAAGAGCTGACCGGGAAATCGCCAAAGCTCTGGTCCCACGCCTGGAACAGGCCGCAGCGCACCTGCGGCGCGGCGGGGTGGATGAGGGCGCGGCGTACCTCCATGAACCCGGTGATCGATCCGATGGCGATCAGGCCGAGGAGGATCGGTCGGGCGCGGGGCGCTGTGCTGACAGCGTCGGCGACCATCGCGGCAAGGATCGCAAGCGCGCTGATCGACGCGCGCATGGGAAAGTCGCTCGAAAAACCGATCTGGGCGAAGGGGACGAACAGCAGCCATCCCGTCAGCACCGCCAGCGTATCGCGACCGAGGCGCGGGTGGCGGACCAGCAGGGCGAGCGGAGCGACATAGACCAGCACTTCCAACAGTTCGAAAACGGCCCACTGGATCGGCGCGACCGTCCGCAGCCGTGCGCCGACCTCCCCACCCGCTGCCGACAGATAGAACAGTCCCGGCAGCGCGATCAGGCTGGAAAGCGCGGGAAGGGCGATGTCGCGCGTCCGCAAGGCACGGGCGATCAGCGTGCGTATGGCGGCGAGCGCTGCGAACGGCATCGCACCGATGAGGCCAAGCGGCGACCACAGCGCAGTCAGCGGCAGCAACGCAAGGAACGGGCCGAGCGGCAGCTTCCCCCCGCGCCACAGCAGGAAGCCCAAGGCACCGACCCAGCCCGAAATCGCATGCGGCGGCACCCAGAAGGCCAGCGTGATGGTCGAGCTGAACTGAAGATAGGCCCAGTTTTCGAGATGATCGGACAGGCCGCCGCGGAACATGATGCGCCCCATCGCATCGAGGCCACTGAAGAGAATGACGATGGCAAGCGCGGTCAGCTTCGCCCGGCGCGTGTCGAACAGGGTGGAGCCCAGCGCCAGCAGCGCGCCGGTCAGCAGGCTGTTCTGAAGCAGCAGCGCGATGTCGCCCGCCCGCGCGCCCAGCGCCTTTGCCGCGAGCGCGGGGGCGAAGAACATGCCGATAGGTCCGCGCAACAGCTCCGGCAGGCCACGTGATGTGTATACGAAGGGCCAGGGATAAAGGCTCATGTCGCGCAGGATCGCGTAGCGCGCCTGCCAGTCGATATTGGCGTAGAAGAACCGCCCCTCGCCGCCCAGCAGCATCAACACGAAGGCGGCAGCAAAGCCGATAACGAGCGCCCCTGTGCCGATCCGCGGCATGGGGCGGGCGGCGCGGAACAGCCAGGCGAGAAATCCCGCCAGCATCCCGCCGCCCACTACGATCGACCATCCCGGCATCGCCAGAAACCGCCATAACAGCAGTTGGTCCGCCCCCAGCCACGCCGCAATGGCGACGATCAGCCAGCGGCCCTTAAGTCCTCGCGGCGGGATGGGATCGGTTCGGGCGGTCATCTGCGCATCGTCATGGCAAAGAAAAAGGGGCGCGGAAAGCGCCCCTTCGTCCGTCTCCATGGCAAGGCCATCGACAAGAGCCGGGTCAGCCGGCCTTTTCGGCGAGGACAGTCAGGCCCTTTTCATTGACCTCGGCAAAGCCGCCCTGGACGGGCAGGATTTCCGGCGCGGCCCCGGCGCTGGCGAAGATCTGGATCGCGCCGTCGCGGACGGTCGACATGAAGGGCGCGTGGCCTTCCAGCACGCCGAAGTCGCCCTCGGTGCCGGGCACGACCACCTGATAGACCTCTTCCGAGCGGACGAGCTTTTCCGGGGTCACGAGTTCGAAATGCAATGCCATCAACTAAACTCCCCCCTCCCGCAGCAAGGGGAGGGGTTATCTTCGAGGTCGCGATCAGGCCGCTTCGGCGGCCAGCTTCTTGGCCTTCTCGACCGCTTCGTCGATGCCGCCGACCATGTAGAAGGCGTTTTCGGGCAGGTGGTCATATTCGCCCTCGACCACCGCCTTGAACGAGCGGACGGTGTCTTCGATCTGGACGAACTTGCCCGAGATGCCGGTGAAGACTTCGGCGACGTGGAAGGGCTGCGACAGGAACTTCTGGATCTTGCGCGCGCGGGCGACGGTCAGCTTGTCCTCTTCGGACAGTTCGTCCATGCCCAGGATCGCGATGATGTCCTGCAGCGACTTGTACTTTTGAAGGATCGACTGGACGGCACGGGCGGTGTCGTAATGTTCCTGGCCCACGGTGCGCGGTTCCAGAACGCGGCTGGTCGAATCGAGCGGATCGACCGCCGGATAGATGCCGAGTTCGGAAATGGCGCGGTTGAGAACCGTGGTCGCGTCGAGGTGCGCGAACGACGTGGCAGGTGCCGGGTCGGTCAAGTCGTCTGCGGGAACGTAGACGGCCTGGACCGAGGTGATCGATCCCTTGTTAGTCGAGGTGATACGTTCCTGAAGCGCGCCCATGTCCGTCGACAGCGTCGGCTGATAGCCCACCGCCGAAGGGATACGACCGAGCAGCGCCGACACTTCCGCGCCCGCCTGCGTGAAGCGGAAGATGTTGTCGACGAAGAACAGCACGTCCTGGTTTTCGACGTCGCGGAAAT